>JBMOMP010000053.1:0-79481 GCA_049323115.1 Chloroflexota bacterium | reverse complement strand
AGTTGTTCCATTTCAAGGTGCCCCCACCTCGCTGGGAGCCACCTAAACAACGCGGAAGACCTTCAATGGCTATCCTTCAACTGGCTCAACAATGGGCAAATTGACTACGTTTAACTGCGGTGATACCCAACGTGCCTTTGTCGTCAAATTTTCATCTACCGAGTCTTCCTCTTTCCCGAAAAACGATGGAGTTCAAGATATACTATGAACCCATCGCCTTTTTTTGAATCAAGATCGAATTGCGTACAAACTTACTTTGGAAAATCTTTACAAGAAGGTACCCAGCTTTGAACTTGGAAACGAAATACCAAGCACCATCCTTTGCAGAGTTTGTCACCATCATTTCCCTGATGATGTCAATCACTGCCTTATCCATTGATGCCATGATGCCAGCCCTGCCCCAAATTGGAAGTGAACTAAATATCCAAAATGCGAACGACCGGCAGTTGATCATCTCGATCTTTTTCCTGGGAATGGCGGTCGGGCAGTTATTCTTTGGTCCGCTTTCCGATAAAACCGGGCGCAAGCCCACCGTTTACGCTGGTTATGTAATTTACATTGCCGGATCTCTCTTATCGATCTTTGCAGTCAGTTTTCCAATGATGCTGGCAGGCAGGTTATTGCAAGGAATTGGCATATCCGCGCCGCGGGCCATTACGATGGCCCTGGTCCGCGACCTTTACGCGGGCCGTATGATGGCGCGCGTCATGTCGTTTGTCATGACCGTCTTCATCCTGGCTCCTATGTTGGCCCCCAGCCTGGGACAGGCCATCCTGGCCTTCGCCGACTGGCGCGGCATTTTTGTGGGCTATGTCGTCATCGCCCTGGTCACGCAGGTCTGGTTTGCTTGGCGCATGCCCGAAACGCTGCCCCCCGAACGACGCTCTCCTTTTTCGCTGCGGCGAATTTTGGATGCGACTTTCGAGATCGTCAAAAATCGCGCCGCGCTCGGCTATACCGTGTCCGCTGGCCTGGTGGGCGGCGCGTTCCTCGGTTATTTGAACTCTGCCCAGCAGATTTTCCAAGAACAGTATGCTCTGGGAAAGTTTTTCCCGATCGTATTTGGGGTCATTTCCATTTCGATTGGGCTGGCATCGTTCCTTAACGCCCGGCTGGTGATGCGCTTCGGCATGCGTTTCCTGGTGCAATGGCCATTGCGCGTCATTTTAGGCCTGGCAGTCGTTGCGCTCGTCATCTTCCAATGGACCGCTGGCCGGCCGCCGCTATGGCTGGTGATGGCCTACCTCATGCTGACCTTCTTTTTCATCGGCATCTTGTTTGGCAACCAGAACGCCCTGGCGATGGAGCCGCTCGGGCACATGGCTGGCATCGGCTCCGCGGTGGTGGGTTCTCTCGCCACCCTGATCCAAATGCCGCTAGGGACGATCATCGGTCAAAACTACAATGGCACGATAATTCCACTGGTCATCGGCATCGCCGTTTTGGCCGGTCTATCGATCTTTGTCGTGCGTTGGGCTGAATCGAAGCCTGTCGTTCCGAGTTTTGCTTAACCCCCTTGCTCTCGCCAAGAAAGGAGCATTTCGTCTTGTTCACTGTTGACTTCGAACCCGTTGGCCGCCGCGGCCAATTCACCGGTGATCGATCCCTGCTCGCGTGCGCCCGTCAGTTGAGCGTTGATCTGGTCAACCTGTGCGGCGGCGTCGGCAGTTGCGAACACTGCAAGGTGCAAGTCATCGCCGGGCAGGTCTCTGCCCTCACCCTGGAAGAAGAAGCCTCCCTTTCCGCCAAAGAGATCGAGCAGGGCCATCGCCTGGCCTGCATGACCTATCCTCGAAGCGACGTCAAACTGCACGTCCCGCCCGAATCGCTGACCGCGCCCCAGCGCACCCAGGTCGAAGGGCTGGAAGTTGACGTGGAACCCGAACCCCTCGTGCGTGGACTGGATGCGCATCTGACCCAGCCCACGCTTGCTTCCCCGCAGGCAGATGTATCCAATCTCTGGCAGTCCCTTGCCGCACAGGGCATCCCCGCCGGGCAGGTTGACTTCCGCGTCCAGCAGGCGTTCTCGCAGGTCATCCGCGACAATGACTGGCGGCTGCGCGTGGCCTTGCGCGGAGACGAGATCATTGCGGCCGGCGCGCCCATCACCCGCTGGCTGGGATTGGCCGTGGACATTGGAACCACCAAGATCGCTGGCTACCTGCTCGACATGGAAACCGGCCACACGCTGGCATCCAAAGGCCTGATGAACCCGCAGATTTCCTATGGCGAAGATGTGGTCTCGCGCATCGTGGCTGCCAGCAAATCCCCCGCCGACGCCGCCAAACTGCAATCCCTGCTGACCGAAGCGCTCAGTCAACTCGCTGCCGACCTGTGCGCTGAGATCAACGCAAAACCGGCTGGGATCGTTGATGCGGTTGTTGTCGGCAACACTGCCATCCACCACCTTTTCTTGGGATTGCCAGTCAAGCAGTTAGGGCTGTCTCCGTATGTACCTGCCGTGGATACGGCCCTTGATATCAAGGCGCGGGAGGTCGGGTTGCGAATCGCTCCCGGCGCATACGTGCATTTGCTGCCCAACATCGCCGGCTATGTTGGCGCAGACCACGTTGCCATGCTGCTTGCCACGCGCCTGGCCGAGGCCGAAAAGACCAGCCTTGCTATAGACATCGGCACGAACACCGAAATTTGTCTCAACCACAAGGGCAAGATGACCAGCGTCTCGTGCGCCTCGGGTCCGGCCTTCGAGGGGGCGCACATCAAGTTCGGGATGCGGGCAGCGCCGGGGGCCATCGAGCATGTCCGGCTGGAGAAAGACCGCTTGGAGGTCCAGACCATCGGAGGCGAGCCGCCGGTCGGCATCTGTGGTTCCGGTCTGCTGGATATTGTCGCGCAGTTGCGCCTGAACGATGTTATTGATCGTAGTGGAAAGATGACGGTGCACCCGCTGGTACAAATGCCCGAAGGCAAACCGGAGTTCGTGCTGGCAGAACGTCCAGGGCTGGAGGCTGTCACACTCTCACAGAAGGACGTGCGTGAGTTGCAATTGGCCAAAGCCGCCATCCGGGTAGGGATTCGGGCGCTGGTAGAAGCAGAAGGCCTGGCCGAGAATGATCTGGAGCGGGTTATCATTGCCGGGGCCTTTGGCACGTTCATCGACGTGAAATCTGCCATCACCATCGGCATGTTGCCCGACCTGCCGCTGGAGCGTTTCTCTCAGGTCGGCAACGCCGCCGGGATGGGCGCGCGCCTGGCGTTGATCTCGCAGACCGAACGGGAGAAGGCCAACGAAATCGCCCGACGGGATGGGTATATCGAACTGGCGAAAGTACCAAACTTCAACCGCAAGTTTGCCGAGGCGACATATTTGTAAATGTGTGGGCGAGTTATCCGCCTCGGTTCCATCGCAGCAGGTCCAGGCGGCAAGGGAACGGCAGCGTGCGCGTTTCGGAGTCCGAAGCGCTGCCCTGGGCTCGTCGAAGGGTCTCCCGACTTCGGCGCAAAGTCGGGAGACTTTACAGTCCACCATACTTGCAATTTCGACATGCCCGTGGCTATCACGGGCCTTGAAACTGACGCGCACTCTATGAAGATCGCATAGGGCAGGCGATTGCGGATTTGGCAAGGAGCGAAGGCATCCAAGCGGCGCACCTGGCGGCACTTACAGTGTGCTTCGCGAAGGCGTTGCACACCGTCCCGGTGTCCTTCGGGGGTACAGGCCAAAGTTGACGTTAGGGTGAGGGGGAAAGTTTGTCAGGTTTGATAGTGTCTTAGATATCACAACGATATTTTTCCTGCTCTACAATTGGCTAAAACCAATAGCGCGATCCATCGTTGCCATCCACGGTCAGATGAAAGTTGTGGATTCTGCTAAAATCAATAACACAGGCCATTTGATATATACTGGCGAAGGATAAGAAATACCGCTTTTTTGCCTACCGGTAAGCAAAAAATGCCAGTTTTTATCTTTCACAGGTATAGAATGATGTCAGTAGGGGCAACTCGATGACAAATATCACCCGGTTTATGTGACATTTATCATAATTGAAACTTTTCTCCAAAAGTTGCATACTTATATTGTATTTGTTTATCCATGCAATAAACTAATTCGTGCTCCCCACAATACCATGCTTCGACAACAGACAGCCGACCAGGAATCAATACGCAAAGTGAATACGTCTATTGTATTGAATGTATTGAGACTATATGCGCCAATTTCTCGAGCTGAATTAGCCGCTAAGACAAATCTGAATCGGAGCACAATCTCAAATATTATTAACGCGCTGATTGATGATGGTTTGGTTCTGGAACTAGATATGATGGAATCAAAAATCGGTCGACCCGGTATTGCACTTGCATTAAAACCGGAGGCCGGTGCAGTTGTGGGCGTGGAGATTGGGGTAGGCTTTATTTCGGTCATCTTGACCGATTTTGTTGCGAATGTCCTGTGGAGAGAGTGGATCGAAATCCCCCCCTCAAAAGCACAAATAGAGATTATTTCTGAAGCAGAAAAACTGATCGATCAGGCGCTTTCTGTTGCAGAAGAGAAAAACTTGCGTTTATTGGGCATAGGATTGGGCGTGCCTGGCCTGGTCAATACGAAACAAGGGGAATTGCTCTTTGCGCCAAACCTTGGATGGAAAAATGTGCCCCTGCGCCTTATGTGGAACCAGCGCTTTCGCCTGCCTCTCTACGTGGAAAATGAAGCGAACCTTGCTGCTCTAGGAGAATATTACTTCGGTGTTGGCCGCGATATAGACAATCTTATCTACCTCAGTTCAGGCGTTGGCTTGGGCGGCGGCCTCATTATCAATGGTAAACTTTTTAAGGGCGGATACGGTCTCGCCGGCGAAATCGGTCACATTCAACGCGATCCTGCGGGAGAATTGTGTGGCTGCGGACGACGAGGTTGCTGGGAAACCCAAGTTGGTCCACGTGCCGTATTGCAGCGTGTTAAACGCTCTATAGAAGCCGACTCTGGCAACCTACTCGTTAAATATGTTAATGGTGATTTAGATAATTTAACATTCAACCAGGTAGTGGATTGTGCATTGCAGGGGGACCAGCTTTGCCGTTCAGCGTTGGAAGAAGTGGGCAAAAACTTAGGAACAGGGATTGCAGACCTGGCGAACATTTTCAATCCCCAAATGGTGGTGATTGGAGGCGCTTTTAGTTACGCACGGGAAATCATATTACCTGTTCTTGAAGAGACAATATCAAATGAAACTTTACCTGCTGTAAAGCAGAACTTGTGTGTTGAATTCTCTGAGCACGGCGCGGATGCTTGCGTTTTAGGCGCAATTGCAGTTGTGTTAGATGACATTCTGCGAGAGGTTGCTCTTATTTGATAGTTCGAGCAAAACTAACTATAGAAAGGAGATTCTCGACAAGATATATTTCACAGACTCTAATTGCCTTTAGACCCAAACTCACATTTGAGGAAAGGAGAAAATCCAATGAAAAGCAAATTGTTTGCGATTATCGCATTGTTGACGATAGTCAGTATGGTGGTAGGCTGCGCTCCTAAGCCGGCTGCTACCGAGGCGCCGGCGGCCAATCCGTATGCCAAGGCGTTGGAAGACAATACTATCACAATCGCGTGGATCCCGAAGGCGTTGGGCAATCCGGTGTTCGAGACCGGCAAGGTAGGCGCCGAGACCAAAGCCAAGGAGCTGACGGAGAAAGGTCCCTACAAGGTGGAGATCGTCTACACCGGCTCGGTCAACTCCGACATTGCAGAGCAAGCGCGGGTGGTGGAAGACACGGTGTCGAAGGGCGTGGACGCCATTGGCATTTCGTGCAATGAGCCCAAGGGCTGCGAGGCGCCCATCAATGCAGCGGTAGATGCTGGCATTCCCGTCATGACGTGGGACTCCGACTCGCCCGACAGCAAGCGCTTCACCTACCTGGGCGTGGACAATGAGGAAGGCGGCAAGGCAGCGGCCGAACTGTTGATGGCAGCCCTGCCCGACGGCGGCAAGGTCGCATTGTTGACCGGCGTGCCCGGTGCGGCCAACCTGGAAGCCCGGATTAAGGGTTTCAAGGAAAGCGTTGAGGGCAGCAACCTGGAGATTGTGACGACGGTAGCCTGCAACGATGACATCAACACCGGCGTACAAGTGGTGGAAGAGACCCTGCAGAAATACCCGGATCTGAAGGGTTGGTTCTTCGTTGGGTTGTGGCCGCTCTTCGCCAAGGAAGGCTCCATGCCGTTGTGGGAAGCAGCCTCCAAAGCAGGCACACTCAAGACCGTTTCTTTTGATACCTTGCCGGTCGAACTCGACTTCGTGAAGAAGGGCATGGTGTATGGTCTGGTGGGTCAGAAGTACTACGGCTGGGGTTACGACACGGTCCAGATGATTTATGATATGATGACCGCTGGCAAGACCTACGAATCCTTCACCAATTCGGGCATGGATATCGTCACCTCCTGCAACGTGGATGCGATGGCGGAGGCTTGGGAGAAGAACGACTTCACCCAGCCCTTGCCCGATTGGAAGTGCGAACAGGGCGCTGCGCCGGCGGCCAATCCGTATGCCAAGGCGTTGGAAGACAATACTATCACAATCGCGTGGATCCCGAAGGCGTTGGGCAATCCGGTGTTCGAGACCGGCAAGGTAGGCGCCGAGACCAAAGCCAAGGAGCTGACGGAGAAAGGTCCCTACAAGGTGGAGATCGTCTACACCGGCTCGGTCAACTCCGACATTGCAGAGCAAGCGCGGGTGGTGGAAGACACGGTGTCGAAGGGCGTGGACGCCATTGGCATTTCGTGCAATGAGCCCAAGGGCTGCGAGGCGCCCATCAATGCAGCGGTAGATGCTGGCATTCCCGTCATGACGTGGGACTCCGACTCGCCCGACAGCAAGCGCTTCACCTACCTGGGCGTGGACAATGAGGAAGGCGGCAAGGCAGCGGCCGAACTGTTGATGGCAGCCCTGCCCGACGGCGGCAAGGTCGCATTGTTGACCGGCGTGCCCGGTGCGGCCAACCTGGAAGCCCGGATTAAGGGTTTCAAGGAAAGCGTTGAGGGCAGCAACCTGGAGATTGTGACGACGGTAGCCTGCAACGATGACATCAACACCGGCGTACAAGTGGTGGAAGAGACCCTGCAGAAATACCCGGATCTGAAGGGTTGGTTCTTCGTTGGGTTGTGGCCGCTCTTCGCCAAGGAAGGCTCCATGCCGTTGTGGGAAGCAGCCTCCAAAGCAGGCACACTCAAGACCGTTTCTTTTGATACCTTGCCGGTCGAACTCGACTTCGTGAAGAAGGGCATGGTGTACGGTCTGGTCGGCCAGAAATACTGGGGCTGGGGTTACGACACGGTCCAGATGATTTATGATATGATGACCGCTGGCAAGACCTACGAATCCTTCACCAATTCGGGCATGGATATCGTCACCTCCTGCAATGTGGATGCAATGGCGGAGGCTTGGGAGAAGAACGACTTCACCCAGCCCTTGCCCGATTGGAAGTGCAAATAATAGACTTGTGTAGACACTCGCCCGAGGGGTCAGTTCGGCTTGCCCCTCGGGGTGTGTGAACAGACTTGTTACAGACGAGGGAGAGGGGCAGGTTTTGCTTACTTGCCCCTCTCCTTGGTAGAGTGCATTTTTATCTGGAGGTCAAAATTGGAAGCCCAAGTTGACCAAACGCCTTTGATAAAAATCCATAATGTTTCAAAAAAGTTTCCCGGCGTTGTGGCCCTAGATAGAGTGGATTTTGAAATCTACGGTGGGGAAGTGGTTGCCCTGGTAGGCGAAAATGGCGCGGGTAAGTCTACGCTGATGAAGATTCTCGCCGGCGTCTACGAACCGGATGATGGCCAAATCTGGTTGAACGGCGACCTTATTGACCTCCATGACCCGCACCATGCCCGCGAATTAGGCATTTCGATTATTTATCAGGAATTTTGTCTCACTCCCAATCAATCGGCGTGGGAAAATATTTTCCTGGGCCGCGAGGTGCACCGCGGGGGGGGCTTGGGCTGGCTGCGCTTTAACGACCGGGCTCACATGCGCGCTGAAGCAGTTAAGTTGCTCGAACAGCTTGGGGCACGTTTCCCGGTCGACGAATTGGTGCGGAACTTATCAGTGGCTGAACAGCAAATGGTGGAAATCGCCAAGGCGCTGGGTGAGGAAGCCAAAATCATTATCATGGACGAGCCGACCTCCGCGCTAGGTCCGGAGGAAGTGGATATTTTGTTTGATGTTGTCCGCAGCCTGAAAGCCCGTGGTATTGCCGTCATTTTCATTACCCATCGCCTGGAGGAGGTCTTTCGCATTGCGGACCGGGTCATTATTTTTCGAGATGGAAGCCGTGTGGGCAGCATGCCGATCGGCGAGGCAACGACGGTAGACAAAATCATCTCATTCATGGTAGGCCGAGAGTTAGACCGCACCCTGGTTCATGAAGTGAAGAGCGTACGCGAGGATGTGGTTCTGGAGGTGCAGTGCCTGACCCGCCACGAGGTCCTCCACGATATCAGCTTCACCGTCGCTCGCGGAGAGATTCTTGGCATTGCTGGACTGGCCGGAGCTGGGCGCACCGAACTGGTGCGCGCCATCTTTGGCGCCGACCCGATTGACGCCGGTCAAATTCTGATCGAGGGAAAACCAAGCGTGATCGCTTCCCCGGCCGTGGCAGTTCGGGCGGGCGTGGCATTGCTTCCGGAAAACCGTCAACGGCAGGGGCTGGTGTTGATCCAATCCGTCCAAAATAACATTGCTTTGCCAACGCTAGATGCGCTGGCGCGCGGCAAATTTGTCAGCCGGGCGGCGATGCGGTCCCAGGCTCAACATTACATTGACGCGTTGAGAATCCGTACCCCCGACATGGATAAACGAACGCTGGAGCTTTCCGGCGGGAACCAACAAAAAGTAGTGGTGGCTAAATGGCTGGCGACCGGACCGAAAGTGTTGCTCCTGGATGAGCCAACGCGCGGCATTGATGTGGGCGCCAAAGCGGAAATTTATGCTATCATGAACGAATTAGTCCGGCAGGGTGTGGGGATTATCATGGTTTCATCTGAAATGCCTGAAATTCTGGCGATGAGTGACCGGATTCTGGTGATGCATGAGGGACGGATAACTGGAATACTGGAGCGCGCGGAAGCTACCCAGGAAAAAATCATGGCGCTTGCCAGTGGGCTTGTTATGCAGTCTTAACATGGAGGAAGATCGACATGTCTACCGAATCAAAACTAATAACTCCAACTACCAGATCAGTCAATTGGCGGCGTATTGTTAGAAGCCAGGATTTTGGGGTATTCCTGATCTTGCTCTTGATGTGCCTGTTTCTGTCGTTTACAACCAAAAATTTTTCGACCAGCACTAATATCTTCAATGTCTTGCGGGCCTGTTCCTGGATTGCGATTGCGGCGTTTGGGGAAATCCTGGTGATTATATCAGGCGGCATTGACCTCTCAGTGGGCTCCATCATGGCTTTGTCTGGGCTGGTGGCCGGGTTGGTCTTCACCACCGAGCTACCCATGGGAGTGGGATTGCTGGCTGGTATCCTAACCGGTCTGGTGGGGGGGCTTTTAAACGGCCTGCTCGTTAGCCGGGGCAAACTGCCGCCTTTCATTGCCACATTGGGAACGATGAGCATCGGTCGCGGATTGTGTTATGGATTGACGAACGCCCAGCCTCTGACGGAAATTCCCGATTCATTCCGCTTGCTTGGCCAATACGATATTCCTTTCCTGTCGGTCACTATCCCTTTGCCGGTCATCTACATGTTGGTGTTTGTGGTCATTATGAGCTTGTTTTTACATCGGACCACCTGGGGGTATCGGATTTATGCTTTGGGCGGCAACGAGCAAGCCACGGCCCTTTCGGGCATCAACACGGACCAGCTCAAATTGTTGGTATTCACCCTCGGCGGCCTGCTGGCCGGCATTGGCGGCGTGATTATGACCGCGCGACTGGGAGTGGCCGCGCCCACCGCCGCTAACGGATATGAATTGGACGTCATTGCAGCGGTGTTTATCGGCGGGGCGAGCACTACCGGCGGCGAAGGTTCCATTCTTGGCGCCTTAATGGGGGCTGCCATCATGCAAGTTCTGCGCAATGGCCTTGTATTACTGGGGTTCCCGGCTTACTGGCAGCCGGCCGCCATTGGGCTGGTTATCGTGATTACGTTGATGTTGGACCAATATCGCAAACGCCGCAGTCAGTAAATTAGCGGTCCGATAGAGCACCTTGAGTAATGTATGGCCGACTGTTGCTTGATTATGACCCAGAGATTTCCAACACACTGTCCCGAAACTTTCTCAAGCGCTATCCCAACCTGGCTAATATCTCCGACACGAAGGAAACCGGCATCCGGTTTCAAAATATCTATTTTCTAGAGAGAGCACTATGTCTGATATTTATCAACCAAAACCGGAACATAAATTCACCTTTGGATTATGGACGGTCGGTAATATAGGCCGTGACCCCTTTGGCGCACCCGTGCGCTCCTCGAAGACCCCCGCTGAACTGGTCTACCTGCTCGGCGAAGTCGGCGCGTATGGCGTCAATTTTCATGACAATGATTTGATCCCGATTGACGCCACACCCGCTGAAGCCGAAGCCATCAAGAAAGATTTCCACAGGGCATTGGACGACACAGGCTTGGTCGTTCCAATGGCGACCACTAACCTGTTTGGCGACCCGATTTTCAAAGATGGCGCTTTCACCAGTAATGATCCCAAAGTTCGCGCCTACGCAATCCAAAAGACGCTAAACGCCATTGACCTGGGTGTGGAATTCGGCGCTAAAGTCTACGTCTTCTGGGGCGGGCGCGAGGGTACCGAGACAGATTCGTCCAAGAATGCTGTAGATGCTATCAAGCGCAATCGTGAAGCCATGAATTTCTTTTGCGAATATGCGCTCGACCAGGGCTATGACTTGAAATTCGCTCTCGAAGCCAAGCCTAACGAACCGCGCGCCGACCTCTACAATCCCACCACCGGTCACATGCTGGCCTTCATCGAAACCCTCGACCATCCCGAGATGGTCGGCGTCAACCCCGAAGTAGCGCACGAGCACATGGCGGGCATCAACTTCATGCACGGCGTGGCCCAGGCCTGGGAAGCGGGGAAACTTTTTCACATCGACTTGAACGACCAGTATCCCGGCCGCTATGACCAGGACCTGCGCTTCGGCTCACGCGATATCAAGGCTGCCTTCTACCTGGTCAAATTCCTCGAAGATGTCGGCTATGAAGGTTCCCGTCACTTCGACGCACATGCATACCGCACCGAAGATTTCGAAGGTGTCAAGGACTTTGCACGCGGCTGCATGCACACCTATCTCATCCTGAAAGAGAAGGCTGCCCAGTTTAACGCCGATAAGGAAATCCAAGCGTTGCTGGCAGAAATCAACGCTGATGATGGTTCGATGAGCCAGTATTTTGGCAAATACAGCGCCGAAAAAGCCAAAGCGCTCAAGGCCCAGCCATTCGACCGTTCGGCCATCAGTACAAGGGGATTGAAATACGAGCGCCTCGACCAATTGACCGTCGACTTGCTGCTCGGCGCACGCTAGTAGTTTGTCGGAGAACCCCGATGGCATTCATTTTTGAACCGCAAAGCGCGCGAAGGACGCTAAGAAAACCTGAAAATTTCGCGATCTTTGCGCTCTTAGCGGTTTTCATCGTGGGTTGCAACCAAAATAAGTTTCTCTCCGACAGCCTGCTAGAGCAGGCAAAAGGGAGAGGTGTTCCGTAGCATCTCTCCCTTTTTCATAATAAAACCCTATGAACACTACGAAATTTCTTGATCTCGATTGCGTTCCCTTTGAGAATGCTTCGCTTAGTTTGCTGGTTGCCCAATCGGTGGGGCCGCGTATTGTTTCCCTACGCTTTAACGGCGGGGACAACCTGTTCGCTGAACTGCCGGATTTTGCGGCCGAACATCCCAGTGGCGAGATGTATCACTTCTACGGGGGACATCGCCTGTGGCACGCCCCCGAACACATGCCCCGTACCTACGTTCCAGACGACCAACCTGTGGATATTGTCCCAACGCGCAACGGCTTATCCATCACACAGCAGGTCGAAGCCGAGACCGGGATCGAGAAGTCCATCCAAATCTCACTCGCGGACGATAAACCGCAGGCTATCCTCCGCCATACACTGACCAATCGCGGCTTGTGGCCGGTAGAGTGCGCGCCCTGGGCCATCACTCAGTTTAGAACGGGTGGGGTAGCGATTTTGCCCCAGTCACGGGAGCAGTCCGAAGTCCTGCCGAACCGCTCGCTGGTGCTTTGGCCTTACACTGATGTTGCCAGTCCACAGGTCAGTTGGGGCAATCGCTACATCCTGGTTCGCGTGGAGATGGATATCCCATTCAAAGTTGGTTTTCCCAACCCGTGCGGCTGGCTGGCCTACTGGTTGGATGGCACGCTGTTTGTCAAACGGGCAGCCTTTGACGCGCAGGCTGCCTATTGCGATTTCGGCAGTTCGAGCGAATGCTATTGCAACGACCAGTTCCTTGAATTGGAAACGCTTGCGCCGATTGGCAAGCTCGCTCCGGGAGAATCTGCCACGCATATCGAAACCTGGGAGCTTTACGCGGATGTCGATTTCCCGGCAGATGAAGACATGACGCAGGGGATCATCGAAAAACTGGGATTGGAGTGAGAAATGGCCTGTTTTATCGGCATCGACACCTCGACGACCGCCACCAAAGCCCTGCTGATCGATGAAAGCGGGCAGGTGCTAGGCGTGGCCTCGAACGAATATCCCTATGAGACCCCCCAGCCACTATGGAGCGAACAGGATCCGGCCCTGTGGTGGCGCGCCACAGCCGAGAGCATCCGCCAGGTGCTGGCCAAAACCGGTGTGGACGCGACGGCCGTCAAGGGCATTGGCCTGACCGGACAAATGCACGGCCTGGTTTTATTAGATGAAAAAGGCGATGTGCTGCGCCCGGCGATTTTGTGGAACGATCAGCGCACTGGCCCGCAATGTGATGCCATCCGCCTCAAACTCGGACGAGAGAGGCTGATCCAGATCACCGGCAACGACGCGCTGACAGGGTTTACCGCTCCGAAGATCCTGTGGGTGCAGGAACACGAACCCAAAATTTGGAAGCGGGCGCGCCATATCCTGTTGCCAAAGGACTATGTTCGCTACAAACTGACAGGCGAATTCGCCAGCGACCGTGCCGGTGGCGCGGGCACGATCCTGTTCGATCTAGCCAAGAGGGATTGGTCACCCGAGGTGCTGTCTTTACTCGATATCCCAGCCGAATATCTTCCAAAAACCTACGAAGGGACAGATGTGACTGGCACTCTATCGCCTGCTGTGGCGGCTGAACTTGGCCTGCCTGCGGGAATTCCAGTTTTTGGCGGCGGCGGGGATCAGGCGGCGGCGGCAGTGGGGACAGGAGCTGTGGAAGCGGGCGTGGTTTCGCTCAGTCTGGGTACCTCGGGCGTGGTCTTTGCTACTACTGACAACCCATTCATCGAACCCGAAGGTCGCCTGCACGCCTTCTGTCATTCCGTGCCGGGAAAGTGGCACCTGATGGGCGTGATGCTTTCGGCGGCAGGCAGTCTGCGCTGGTATCGCGATACCTTTGCGCCCGGCGTCGATTACGATACGCTGCTAAAACCTGCAGCAGATATTCCCGCTGGCAGTGACGGTTTGTTCTTCCTGCCGTATCTGACTGGCGAGCGCACCCCGCATCCCGACCCGCTGGCGCGTGGCGCCTTTGTGGGACTGACCATTCGGCATACTTTTCCGCACCTGACGCGCGCTGTGCTGGAAGGTGTCGCATTTGGCTTGCGGGATAGCTTTGAACTGATGAAAGGTGCTGGGCTGGAAAATGTCACCCAGGTGCGCGTGACCGGCGGTGGGGCGCGCAGTCCACTGTGGCGGCAGATCCTGGCGGATGTGTTTGGGACGGAGATCGTGACTGTCAATACGGAGGAAGGCGCGGCTTTCGGGGCGGCCCTTATCGCGGCAACAGGCTCAGGCGTATTCCGCGACGTGGAGGCTGCCTGCGATACGACCATCCAAATTGCAGAGTCGATATTTCCCGGAAGGAACCAGGTTTTTTACGAGCGTTTCTATCCCCTGTATCGCGATCTGTATCCGGCTTTAAAACAGACTTTCAGTTTGATCTGATCTTGGCAATAAAAAAACCAATAAGTTAGGATTAGTCCGTTGGTTGAAACCCTGCCTGTGCGGTTGGTAGCGACGCGCAGAAACCCTACACCCGCGCCCCCTTGACTGTGACCAAATACCAGAAATGCATCTCTGATCCCATGCTTGACCGCAAAGTCCCGCGCGTGGAGCACGAGAAGTTGAGCAGCGACCGCCTGGGCGAGACCTCGGCCTCGATCCGGGAGCGGGTTCAGGCGGCAAGGGAACGGCAGCGCATTTGGTGCAATAGGCAGTTCGGGGGCGCAAAAAGACACTGCTGCTCTTTTCAGCGTGAATCAGATTCCACATTTTGAAAGTGCAAGGGAGGTAATTATCGTGTATAATATAATAAGTTACTATTGTAAATATTTGTAATAAGGACGACATGACTTGCGGCAACCAATACACTCCCCAACTGCACGCGCGCGGCTTCCGCATGACGCCCCAACGCCTGGCGATCCTGCACGTACTGCACCATTCCGGTGAGCATCTCTCGCCGTCGGAGGTGTACGAGCGCGCCAAAAGCGACCTGCCCGGCCTGACCGAGCCGACCGTCTACCGCACGCTCGAATTCCTGGCCGAGAATGGACTGGCGCACCCCGCCCACATGGGCAGCGGGCATCTGGTCTATGAGATCGCCAAACAGGACCACCATCACCTGGTCTGCCGCAAATGCGGCGCAGAGATCCAGATCGAACATGCCCCGCTCGAACAACTCTACGCCGAACTGGAAACCAGCAGCGGTTTCCGCTTCATTGATAGCCATGTGACTTTCTTTGGGCTATGCCCGGAGTGTCAAAAACTTCATTCAGGAGGCTAAATATGTTCTATTCCCCTGCTCCCATGCACATCCCCGACGGTTTCCTTAGCCTGGTAATGTCCCTGCTCTTCTGGGCGATTACTATCGTCACTATTGGGATTGCCATCTCCAAGACCAACAAATCGCTTGGCGAGAAACAGATCCCGCTGATGGGCGTGATGGCGGCCTTCATTTTCGCCGCGCAAATGCTCAACTTCCCGGTGGCGGGCGGCACGTCCGGTCACTTCCTGGGCGGCGCGCTGGCGGCTATGGTGTTGGGACCCTGGGCTGGCATCCTGGTGATGACCGCTGTCATCGCCGTGCAGGGATTGCTCTTCCAGGACGGCGGACTGCTGGTAATGGGCGCCAACATCTTCAACATGGGCTTGCTGACCGCCATGATCGGCTTTGGCCTGTATCGCGCTGCCATTGGTCGCAGCAAAGGCACGCGCCTGGCAGTGGCAGGCGTGGCTGCCTGGCTTTCCACCGTGACCGCTTCGCTGGTCGCGTCGCTCCAGTTGTGGTTGAGCGGTACGTCGCAGTTGCAGATCGTCCTGCCGGCCATGCTGGGCGTGCATGTGTTGATCGGCCTGGGCGAGGCAATTATCACGGTGGCGGCGCTGGCCTTCATCGAACAGACCCGTCCCGACTTGCTGGAAGAAAAGGCAGTAGCCGCCAAGGGCGGCAGCGGATGGGTGTACGCTGGCGTCGTCATTTCCCTGCTGGCTGTGCTGCTTTCGCCGCTCGCTTCCGCCTCTCCCGACGGCCTGGAGCGCGTGGCCGAGGATATGGGCTTCCTCGAGCTGGGACAGTCCGCGCCATACCAAATCCTGCCGGATTACACCATCCCGTTCCTGGGCGAGACGGCGCTTTCCACCATTGTGGCTGGCGCGGTCGGCGCGTTGGTGTTGCTGGGGCTGATGGTCGTCATCGGCCAAAGCCTGCGCAAACGGGACGCTTGACATCCCTTCCGAGATTGTGCTAAAAAGTACGCATCACGTATTGCGTAATACGTGATGCGTATTCGTTGTCTGAACAGTGCTATGCACGCCGACGTTTTCGACCGTTTTCACGAAGCCGAGAGCCGCCTGCACCGCCTCGACCCGCGCGTTAAGGTGGTGGTGACGGTGCTGTTCATCCTGTCCAACGCCCTGCTGCCGGATGGCGCCTGGGCCGCCTTTGGCCTGTCGTGGATCGCCCTGTTGTGGGCCAACCAATTATCGAACCTGGGGATAGAGTTCACCTTCAGGCGTTCGTTCATCGCCCTGCCTTTCGCGCTGGCGGCCGTCTCGGCCATCTTCTCGCCGCTGGGGAATCCGCTGGCCGATTGGTCCATTGGCCCGCTGACGCTCATCCCTACTGATTACGGGCTGGCCAAATTCGGCAGCATCCTCTTGCGTTCCTGGCTTTCGGTGCAGGCCGCCATCTTACTGGTGGCGACCACCCGCTTCCCCGACATGATCCACGCCTTCGAGCATCTGCGCGTCCCCAGAGCGCTGACCACAATTGTAGCCTTCCTATACCGCTATCTGTTCGTGCTGACCGACGAGGTGATACGCCTGCTGCGGGCGCGGGAAGCGCGCAGCGCAGCGGTAACAGGCCAAAGGGCGGGAAGAAGCGTGGTCTGGCGCGCCAGGGTCGCCGGCCACATGGCCGGTCAACTTTTCCTGCGCAGTTACGAGCGTTCCGACCGCATCTACAACGCCATGCTGTCGCGCGGCTATACCGGTCAATTGCGCACGCTGCATCCGCACGTCATGAAACCCGGCGATTGGCTGTTTGCCGCGTCATCGGCCCTCGTCATCTTGCTCCTGCAATTCACCGGACGGTTGTAATGCCTGTCACTCACAAGACCACCCCGATCCACGTGCCGCCGCTGGGCGGCTGCGAGAGCGACGTCCTCTCGGTCGAGAACCTGCACTTCCACTATCCCGACGGCCACGTAGCCCTGCACGGCGTCTCGCTGAAGTTGTGCGAGGGCGACAAGGCGGCGCTGGTGGGGCCGAACGGCGCGGGGAAAAGCACCCTGATGCTGCACCTGAACGGGATTTTGACCGGCCAGGGCGAGGTGCGCATCGGCGGCCTGCGCCTCCAACCGGACAACCTGCCTGCCATCCGCGCAATGGTGGGACTCGTGTTCCAGAACCCCGACGACCAACTCTTCTCGCCGACCGTGTTCGAGGACGTGGCCTTTGGCCCGCTGCATATCGGGCTGCCCGAGGCCGAAGTCCATGCCCGCGTGGACGAGGCGCTGGAGATGGTGCACATGACAGCCTACAAGGACCGCCTGTCGCACCACCTGAGCGTAGGTGAGAAGAAGCGCATCGCCATCGCGACGGTGCTGTCCATGCGCCCGCAGATCCTGGTGTTGGACGAGCCCTCGGCCGGCCTCGACCCGCGCGCGCGGCGCGGCCTGATCCACCTGTTGCGCGACCTGCCCATCACCATGCTGGTCTCGTCGCACGACTTGCGGATGGTGCACGAACTCTTCCCGCGCATGGTCATCATGGACGAGGGTAAAATTGTGGCCGACGGCCTGACCGTCGACTTGATGAATGACGAAGCCCTGCTCGAAGCGCATGGCCTGGAAAAACCGTGAAGAATTCACCACAGATGAAAAGGATGAAACGGATCAGGTTTGATAGACCCGGAAGACATCTCTGGTAGAAAGGAGCCCCCATGTCCACAGCCCCCAAAGCCGAAATCCTCAACCTGGCCGATCTGGTCAATTACCAGACCGGTTCGGTGGTCAGCCGCCAGATCACCAAAGCGGAGGCGGGTAACGTCACCCTGTTCGCCTTCGACGCCGGGCAGGAACTGAGCGAACATACCGCCCCGTTCGACGCGCTGGTGCATGTGGTGGAGGGCGAAGCGCAGATCCTGATCTCCGGCAAATCCTTTTCCCTGACAGCGGGTCAGGCCATCATCATGCCCGCGAATGAGCCGCACGCCGTCAAGGCGACCACTCCGTTCAAGATGCTGCTGACGATGATCCGCGCGGCCTGACGGCCAGTTCCTCGTACCCCGACTGTTCGCACATCTCCCGCGTGTAGACCACCTCCTCGAATATCCCAAGCGCCAACTCGACCGTTGTGTACACCCTGCAGCCCGGCGCGAGGTGGCCGCCGATGGTCTGCCCGTCCCCGTCCGAGATCGAGATGTGCAGGTGCGAGCCGTGAACGGATACCGTCCCGGTCATCGAGACGATCTCGAAGGGACCGTCATATTCCGAGTGGAAATCGCGGTTTGCCAGGCGGAGCGTGGCGTGCGTCAGGCTGCCAACGGCGCAAAGCACGCAACCGGCTTCGATGGCCCTTTCGGCTACGAGCCTTTCTATTTGATCGAATAGATCCTGTCCGGGTTTGAGACGAACGGTCATTGCCTGCATGGGAACCTCCAGGCCGTATTATACAAGCAATCACTTTACAGAATTGCAAGGTCCCAGGGAAGGAACGTAAAAAATCCCGTCCATCATGTAAAATTATGGTATTGGGCAAGATGATGACATGACGGACATTAATATCATTACAGCCTCCAGTATCCATGAAATAGACCCTGTCGCCTGGGATCGGTTCAGCGGGATGCGCCCGTTCCAAAGTCATCGCTGGTATGCGTTTGGCGAGCGCGTCATGGCGGATTGCCCACCGACCTATTTCCTGGTCTATGACGGGGACGACCTGGTTGCGCGCGCCGCGTTCTGGCGCGTCGCTAACGAGCCTCTCCCTGACCTGCCGCCTGCCCTGCGCGCCCTGGCGGCTTCCCTGCTTCGGCGCTGGCCGCTGTTCATCTGCCGGTCGCCGCTGGCGAACACCACCGGGCTGCTCCTGCGGGACGGCGCGGGGCGCGCGGAAATCCTGTCCGCGTTGGGAGAGGCCGCCATAGCGGAAGCAGGCCGGAAGGGCGCGTCCGTTGCGCTGTTCGACTATCTCGAAGAGGAGGAACTCCAGGGCTGGCCGTCCGGCTTCCGGCCGGTGACGGTCTCCGATCCCGGCGCGATCCTGGAAAACCGCTGGCAGGATTTGGATGACTTCCTGGCATCTGGCAAAGGCAAAGTCCGCTGGCACTACAAGCGCGCCCTGCGCGAAGCCCAAGATCGGGGCGTTCGGGTGACGAAACACACCCATGCGCCGGACGTAGAGGCGGCGCTGGCGCTCATCCGCGCGGTGGACCGGCGGCATGGCAACATGCCCAACCCCTGGGCGCGCGGTTTGCTGGAAAACCTGGCCTGGATAGACGGTACCTGGCTCGAAGCGCGCATTGGAGAGCGCCTGGTGGGCGGCAACCTGATCTTCGAAGACAACGCTGCGCAGATGATCACCGCACTCGGCCTGGTGGAAGATGTGCCTTACGTGTATTTCCTTCTTTTGTACACCAGCCTGGAAGCGGCTTTCGAAAAAAAAGTGCGCTGGCTGCGCTGGGGCAGCGGCGCGTATGAAGTGAAACGGCGCTTGGGTTTTACATTGGAGCGGAACAACCACGCCATGCTGGCAGGGATCGGGTTTTTCCCGCGCCTGGTGTGTAAAACATTTCGATAAGGGTGACGTATGTTGACCGGCAGTTATCAATCCATCAGTTTCCTGCTTGCAGCCCTTTTGTATTACGGGCTGGATTTTCTCTTGATAAAACGTTACGACCGCCAGCGGCAAGACCAGCGCAGCGGGCGGGCCTGGGATTTTACCTTGATGATGCTGGCGGCTGGCGCGCTGTTGGTGTTGCAGCCGGTCTACCTTCCACGGTTGGGGTGGCGCATTCCAGGGACCCTGGGACTGGTCATCCAGGGCATTGGGGTCATGCTGTTCGTGGCCGCGCTGGTTTTGCATGCCTGGTCACGCTTGCACCTGAGGCACTATTATGCCGAGCGGGTGGAAGTCCAGCCCGGCCACCAGGTGATCGATACAGGGCCTTATGCCCTGGTGCGCCATCCGGTGATTACTTCCTTTTTCGGTATGGCGGTTGGCTTGCTGCTCCTCAACCCGTCCATCCTGACGGTGATCTTGCTTGCCTACACCATCTGGGATTTTTCGCGGGCGGCTCGCCAGGAAGAAGGATTACTGAGCGAACAACTGCCCGGTTATGCCGCCTACGCTGCGCGCACTCCGCGCTTCTTGCCCCGCCTTTGGAGGCGTCCATGATCCGCCTCGATGAATTCTTGCAGTTGTCGTCCGAAGAGATTGCGCGCCTGGTCAGGGCATCCGGGCCGAAGGTGGTTGTCTTCCCGATCAACGGCACCCGGCGCTGGTTCATGCTGGAACACAGCCACGAGCAATGGGACGACCCTGTCGAAGCCTACCTGGATATTGTCGGGAAACAAACCATCGAACTTTCGAAATTGATCTTCGAGCACGGGATCGATACCCTGCTGATCCCGGTCATCGGGCATGAGATGCTGGAAACGCGCGAGAATTACATGGAGGAGTTGGGCGCCAGGGGGCTGGCGCGCATCGCCAGCCACCCCGATTTCCTGTCCTTTTACAGGGAATACGGGATTCGCGTCCGCTTCTACGGAGATTATCGAAAGAAGATGTCGCATACACCCTATGCCCAACTGGTCACATCGTTCGACGAGGTTTGCGAAAAAACAAACCAAAATGGTCGTTACCGGTTGTTCTATGGCGTGTTTGCCGATCATGCTACGGATACGATTGCAGACCTGGCCGTCCAATACCACAAAAAGCATGGAACACCTCCCGACAAGAATGCCCTGGTACAGCAGTATTATGGAGAACCTGTCAAGCCGGTGGATATTTTCATCGGCTTCGATAAATTCGCTGTCTACGACTACCCGCTCTTGGGGTGGGGAGAAGAGGACATCTATTTTACGGTTGCCCCCTCCTTGTACATGACAGACCTGCAACTTCGCGCTATACTTTACGATCATCTCTATACACGTAAGGAAGTCCAAGCAGAATACAGTACGTTTTCCATGGAAGAGTGGAAAAATTTGCGTCAGTTCTACCAGGAACATCGACACTTCACCTTTGGAACAGGGAGCATAGCAAACCGAGTTTGGGTTCCAAATTTCGAAGGTTGATCGAAATGAGAATTCGTATGCTCGAATCTATCCTCGAACCACACGTGGCAGGCCCAACGACCGATCCGGATGACATCCGCCGGCGAAGACTGCTCAACATCCTGCTGCTCGGTTTTTTCCTGGCCGCGATCGGTGGGATTTTCGTCCTGGCAATCGATTCCCTTACGCAAAAGAGGATCGTGCCAGAGGAGGGCCGTTGGCTGTGGGGGATTGTGGTCGCCTTCCTGGTTGGGAGCGTTGGCCTGTATTTCGTCAATCGTTATTCCGGGAGAGCCGCGGCCTTTTTATTGCTCCTCTTTTTGACGGTTGCTTTCACCTTTAGCGATACCCCTGAACAATTGGCAGATGGCCGCTCACTTTTCCTCTTTACGATCCCGATCGCCACCGCCAGCCTGATCCTGTTTCCGGCTGCCAGTTTTATCTTTGCAGCGCTGGGGAGCGCGATCATCTCCTGGCTTGCCCTTTCGATATCCATCGTGCCGAACGCGCCAGCAATTGCGGCTTTCTTCATATTCGCCCTCCTTTCCTGGCTCTCCTCTCGTAGTCTCGATCAGGCTCTACGAGAACTCCGTGTCATCAACACGAACCTGGACCAGGTCGTTACAGAGCGCACGCGTGAACTGGCCGAATCCCTCACTCGTGAACGAATCAAGGAAGGACAGAGCCAGGCCATACTGGGAAGCATTGCCGACGGCGTCATCGTATTCGACCTGCATAGGAGGGCCATCCTGGCCAACTCTGCCATTTCGAACCTGCTGGGCATTCCCCTCGACCGAATCGCCGATTCGACCAGTGATGAACTCATCCGCTCCAGCCCGATGGAGGCCAGGGAGCGTGAGAGACTGGCGCACATCTTGAGCAGGCCCACCAGCCTGGCAAGCCAGCGCATCGAATGGGGAGACAAGACCCTTTCGGTCACCTCGTCGCAGGTGCTGGACGCCGAAGGCGGCCTTCTGGGAACAGTGGCGGTCTTCCGCGATTTCACCCGCGAAGCGGAAGTGGAGAGACTGAAAAGCACGTTCATCGGCATGGTTTCGCATGAACTACGCACGCCGCTGAATGCCATCCTGGGTTACGCCGAGATGTTCAAAGAAAGGGTCTACGGGCCGGTCAATGAAAAGCAAGTGAACATGTCGGAACGCATCATGACCAACACCCGCAGGCTGCTCGGCCTTATCAACGACCTGCTCGACCAGGCCCAGATCGAGGCTGGTAAACTTGCCATCAAGAAAGAGAATGTCAAGGCGTCGGATTTGCTCAAGAACATGCACGATGTCATGGACAACCTGATCGCCGAGAAGGGTCTTTTACTTACCACCACGCTGGACCCGTCCTTGCCCGAAACGCTCATAGGGGACAATGTCCGGTTACAACAGATCCTGGTCAACCTTGTCAGCAACGCCGTCAAATTTACCGACCGGGGTTCCGTCCACGTGCGGTTTTCGAAACAGAAGGCGAAACACTGGCAGATCGAGGTCAATGACACCGGCAGGGGCATCTCACAGGAGGACCTGCCGTACGTCTTCGATACGTTCCGGCAGGTCGAAGGCGCCGCAACCCGCGAACATGGCGGAGTAGGGTTGGGGCTTTCGATTGTCAAACAATTGGTCAGCCTGATGGAGGGGGAGATCGCCGTCAAAAGCGAACTGGGCGCTGGCAGCACATTTTCGGTTACATTTCCACTCGAAGTTCCATAAACGCATAAAGGAGAGGCTATGAATAAACTGGCTTTGATTATCGAAGACGACGAAGACCTGGCCTTGATCTTCGCGGAGGCGTTGCGGGCGGTCGACTACGAGGTAGAGACGATTGCGGACGGCGGACGGGCGCAGCAAAGGCTGGATGAGGTCGTCCCCTACCTGATCTTGCTGGACATGCACCTTCCGCACGTCTCTGGGGCAGACCTGTTGGGCAAAATTCGAACGGACGAGCGCCTGAAAGGGGTGACTGTCATCATCACGACAGCCGACGCACGCATGGCAGAGATGTATGGCAACATGGCGGACTTCGTCATGGTCAAGCCTATCTCGTTCGTGCAATTGAGAGACCTGACCGCCCGCCTGCTCCAAAAGAACAAGAAGTAAGCGCCAGGGCGAGGTCGATCCCTTTTGACCGACCTCGCCAAAACGCCCTGGCGTCGTTCACGTCAATCCCAATAGCGGTAACAATAATAGAGCTGCCCGGAAGGGGAGATGATTTGGCGCGACCAGGTATCTCCCTCTATTTTATATTGGTATAGGTCTGTACGCAGGGATTCAAGGAGCCTGTCCGCGTTCCAACGCGCCAGGTGGAAGGAGCGCCAGGAAACGGGCCCATCCTGTGGGCGGCGGTTGGCGGCGTAACAGGCCAGGGCCGCGCCTACTCCCTCTTCGACGGAGGCAGGCAGGGGCTGGGTCCGATACGCAGCCGCCAGCGCCGGGATAGCGTCATCCGAAAGGTTCATCAAGTAGGCGGCGTCGAATTCCTCCCCGGCCAGCGTCCGGTTTACGTTTTGCCGGACGATGAAAGCGTCCACGTTCATCACGCCCAAACTGGCGGCAAAGCCCAGCGAAGCCAGTACGGCCGCCAGCGCAAAGGCGCGCTCGCGGCGCAGGATTTCCAACACAACCGTAGAAACCAGCAGCAGCGCCAACCAGATGATGAAAACATGCGTGTAAGTGCGCAGGCGCGAGAAGCCGTAGGCCGTTTCGTACAATACCAGGCGCTGGAAGGCCGAAACCAGCATGACCAGCACCAGCGCCACAATGCCGATCCCCAGGCCGGAAAATACGCGGCGCTGCGTTTCCGTCTCGCGGCGCGTCACGCCGCTGGCGCCCAGGATCAGGAGCAGGCTGAAGATCGCTACCGTCACCAGTTCGCCGAAACCGCGCCGGGCGTATTCCGAGTAGGTGTAGCCTTCAATGTGGATGTTGGCCTGCCCGCCGAAGAAATACTGGAACTGCACTGCCACGAACGTTGCGAACAGCAGCGCCACACTGCCCAGCACGATGACCGCTTCGGTAAAGCCCAGGAAGGGCGGCACGGCCGGTTTGTCCTCGCCGACCAGTTTCTCGTCCTGGCTGCGCGCGGCGGCGTGCAGGAAAACGCCCGCCAGCAGGTACGCGCCGATCAGGATGTACACCAGGCGAAAGATATACTCCGGCAGTTTTTCGAGATTGAACAGTTCGATGAACTCTTCCAGCCGCTGGCTGAAGACCAGGTCGGCAGAGGCCAGCAGGCTGGCGAAGACGGCTACGATGGGCAGCGCGATCAGGACGCCGCGCACCACTGGCCAGACCCGCGATGCCCCCCGCCTCGCTTCCGCCTCGCCTCTGGACCCAGCCTCGGCCTGATCCCGTTTCATCTCAGCGTTGAACCCCAACGGACGGGAGACCATGCTCCCCGCCAGTTGCATGAACTTGCCCAGATAATCCAGCAGGCTGTAAGCCGGCCAGCGCCCGCCCAGGAACGAGACCGCCGTCACCCCCATCAGGAACATGGACATCATGACCGCCAGGAAGACCGTCATCGGCTCCTGGCGCAGGAAGACCATGGCTGCGAAAAGCGCGATCAACGGCAGCAGCCACCAGACGCTGCGCGCCGGACGATGGCCGTCGCTGCGCAGCAACAGGAAGCCTGTGACCAGGCACAACAGCGCGTACAGCGCAAAATTGACGCCAGGCGTCTGCCGCCAGAACAGGAAGTCGAAGGCCCAGCCGAGCGCAACGACCGTCCACCAAAAGCGGGTTGGGTTGGATTTCATGCCTGCCTCCTCATAGCGCGGCTTTTGGCCGCAGCCAAAATGGGACGCTGATTCACGCTGATGAACGCAGAGATTAAGAAAGATCAGCGCAAATCAGCGTTTTTCTGCGTCCAAAGAATCTTCGCGGTTGCAATAGATTCTCAAAGGTAATGCTATAGAATTTCACATAATCATAGCCGCGCAAGCCTTGCGAAGGCTGTCAAAAGGTATCAAATTCACAAAAATTACAATTTCCTTAGAAGGTATTTTTTACTATTGACATCCAAATTGAAGTATGCCATACTGTCATCACAGGCGGGGGATGCCATTCAAATCGCCATCCTTAAGAAAGGAGGAGGTGATGTCTAACATGGATAGTAGTAACAAACCCAGCGCTGTGGCATCCCTCCTCAAGTAGGTAAGGCAGGAAAGACGCCTGCATCTGCGAGAAGCCACAGCGCGCCACGAGTGCCGTCCGTATGGGCGGCATTCTGGTTTTTATGGAAAGCGCATCTCGAAACGCCAGGCATTATCGTCCTGCTTGATCTTGGTATCGACGCCCATCACTTCGAACCAGGTGTTTCCCGGCTTGAAGGGGAACGGCGTTCCATCTGCGCTGGACAGATACACCACTGCATCCTCCGCCGGGCGGACCCATTCCAATTCGTAAGCCTGCCCGTCGCGGAAGGCGTAGGCCGGGCCGGAGCCGGAAAAATCCATTTCCACGATCTCCGGCGAAACAGAGAAGAATTCGTGTTCCATGAGCAGGATGACCACGTTCTCGGCGGTAATCGGCTGGCCGGTGAGCGCATCCGTCAACGGGGCGTAGACTTCCGGCTGGCCCTCCAGCGCGTTCCCGGCGTCCGAGGAGCGGAAGTAGCG
The DNA here is from genome assembly GCA_049323115.1 of Chloroflexota bacterium. GTDB lineage: Bacteria > Chloroflexota > Anaerolineae > Anaerolineales > Villigracilaceae > JAABUE01. Next base: position 53,957 of record JBMOMP010000053.1, on the reverse strand, counting down.
CCCGCTGTCCGGGTCGTAATCCCAGCGGTTGTAGATGGCCGCCGAGTACCAGGCGTACACCTGGCTGGCGGGGACGCCCCCCGGCGGCGCGCCCAGTTGGAAGCGCATCCCTTCCAGGTTTTGTTTCTCGTCAGGGACGCCTCGCTGGCGGATATATTCGCGGATGGCGACCGTGTTCCCGAACAGCAGGTTCGTGAGCGGGTCCGGGCGGCACAAGGCCGGACATTCGGCCTGCCACTCGACGATCAATCGGTTGGCAAACCCGGAGTCCCACAGCCGGTCCCTGACGCGCTCGTCGCCGCTGCCGAAGACGAACCAGGCCGCATACATGCGGACGAGGTGCTCGTCGAAGAAGCGCGCCGAGCGGATCGAGCCGACCTGTTCCGCTTCACGGCTATAGTAGATGGCTGCAAAACGAGTCGTGCCTTCTTCCGTATAATATTCATAGACGATGTCCGCTTGCGACAACCCGGATTGCGGGCGCACCTCGCGCGGCAGGTTCGAGACCTTGATGATAATGGGACGCCGCTCCAGCAGGGCCGGGTCGGCGCCCAGGCCGGTCAGCGGATTGATGTCCACCGGGAAGCCGTGCGGGCCGAAGCCGGCCGCCGGGTAGCCGGGGGTGGGCGTAAGGTAGACGTAAGGCGCTGCCGTCGTTGCGGTCGCTGTGACGGGCGGGGGCAGCGGGGTCGTTGTGGGCTGCGCACCAGGTCCATTGACCGGCTGGCAGGCCCACGTCAGGGCAAGAAGCGCAACCAGGATCGTTTTGTGGCTTTGTTTCACTTTCCTATCATACCCTGATTCCGTGGTCTTTTTCTTGCGTTCCATCCGTTAAACCCATATAATGATGTCATTATGCAAAGCGAACAGACGGTTTCATTTATTGGTAACCTGGCGCGCTGGTTCCTGCCTGTGGCGGCGTTGCTGGTGCTGGCTGGTTTTTTGGTCATCACGCCGCCGGGGCTGCTCGGAAAGGCAGACGGGATCGGGTATGCGATCTGCCACCGCATCGATGAACGCTCCTTCCACATCCACGACCGGCAGTTGCCGCTGTGCGCGCGCTGCACGGGCGAGTTCAACGCGGCAGGCTTGACGCTGGTCTTCCTGGGGATCGTAAGCCGCAAGCGCAGCGGTCTGCCGCCTAAGGGGATCATTGCGGCCTTGGCGGCTTTCTTCCTGGCCTTTGCGCTGGACGGGTCGAACTCGTACCTGTACCTGCTCAAGCAGACCTACGAGGGCTTCCTGCCGCAATTGCCCAATCTTTACACGCCGAACAACGCGCTGCGCCTGCTGACCGGGACCGGCATGGGCGTAGCGATGGCGTCCATGCTCTACCCGGTGGTCAACCAGAGTTTGTGGCGGACGGCGGACGAGCGCCCTGCCTTGACCTGGAAGGAGTTCGGCGCGCTGCTGGGCCTCCTGCTGGTGGTCGATCTGGGGATCCTGGGTGAGTCTGTGATCGTGCTGTACCCGATTGCGTTTTCGAGCGTGCTGGGTGTGCTGGCGCTGCTGGCAATGGTGTTCGGCATCCTGTGGATCATCATCATGCGCCAGGAGAACGCGTTCGAGTCTTACCGTCAATTGTGGCTGCCTGCGCTGGCCGGGGTGACGCTGGCGCTGCTGATGATTTCGGCGATTGACCTGTTCCGCCTGCAATTGACAGGCACGTGGGGCGGGTTCCCGCTCCGCTAGGAGAAGAAAAGATGGAACTATTGCTTGGTGTTTTCACTGCCTTCGGCCTTTCGGCCAGCGCCGGGCTGAATGCCTACATCCCCCTGCTGGTGGTCGGTGTGGTGGCGCACTACACCGACTGGATCACGCTCAACACCCCCTGGGACTTGCTGTCCAACCCCTGGGTGTTGATCGTGCTGGGCGTGCTGGTCATCATCGAAATGCTGGCCGATAAGGTGCCGGCTGTCAATCACATCAACGATGTCATCCAGACGGTCATCCGCCCGGCGGCGGGTGCGGTGGCCTTTGCAGCCAGCGCCAAGGTGATCACGGATATCAACCCCGTTCTGGCGCTGATCTGCGGCCTGCTGGTGGCCGGGAGCGTCCATGCCGTCAAGGCCGGCGCGGTGCGGCCAGTGGTCACGGCCACCACTGGCGGGGCCGGGAACGTGCCGGTCAGCATTGCCGAGGACATCATTTCCACGCTGACCTCCATCCTGGCAATCGTCCTTCCGATTGTGATGGCGGTCATCCTGGTTTTGTTGGTCGCGCTGCTCATCTGGTGGATGCAGCGACGACGCGAAAACGCCCGGGAACGGGCGTAGCATTCGCCCCATTTTTGTTATACAAGGAGATATGATGACCAATTATTCCAACCAACCCTACCAACCTGTCAAACCGAACAGCACCATGGCGCTGGCCAGCCTGATCCTCGGCATCCTGGGCTGGACCGTGATCCCCGGCATCGGTTCGATTGCCGCCATCATTACCGGTCACATGGCAAAGGGCGAGATCAAGAACAGCATGGGCGCGCTGGGCGGCGACGGCATGGCGACTGCCGGGCTGGTGTTGGGCTATGCCAGCATTGCCCTGGGGGTATGCGCCGTATGTTTCTTCCTGGTGCTGCCATTGCTGGGTTTCGGTCTTTCCCTGCCCTTCCTGGAGGGCGGATATTAATCATCAAAAGGAGATGAAAAATGGACGAGAACATGGGAACTCCCGCTGTCGAACCTGCCAAGAAGAATAAAACGGTCCTCATCGTTGTGGTCGCGCTATTGGTGTTGTGCTGCTGTTGCGTCATCGCGGCGACGGCGTTGTATTTTGGCTACGACTCCCTCGGCGACCCGCTCGGCGTCTACGGGTGGTTGCCCCGGCTTGCGTAGAGGCTGACCGCCTTGATCTCGGGCGGCAAGCCGCCTGATTCCAAATTACTTTGTGAAAGTCTGGCGCTGGGCGAATTGGCGTTTCAATTCGTCCAGCGCCGCCGTCGCTTGCGCGCGCGTCGCCGCGTCCAGGGGCAAGGCCAGGAACTCGTCCTCGTCCAGCACCGTCTGCCGTCCATCAGCGGATACCCACAGGTCGAGCGCCAGGTCCACATACGAGACCGTCCCTCCATCCACGACAGCCGGATAGCCGATATTGCAATACCAGCCTTTACGCAGTCTGTCGTCGCGGTCGTAAATCTCGAAGATGTTGTACCAACGGTCGCTGTAAAAGGTCTCCACGAAGCGGTCGCCGCGCTTCAAGACCATATCTAGGAACGGCAGGTCATCGCGGTTGAAAAAAGCCTCCAGCACCACGCAGTTGGCCTCGCGCTTCAAGATGCGGCCTTCATATTGCCAGGTCACCGCCCCGTCCAGTCCGCGCTTCAAGATGGTGACATCGGTCATGCCAGGCATTCGGCCTCCACCGAAAACGAGATTTCTTCCCCAACCTGCGGCGCAGCGGGGGCAAAGAAGTACAAGCCGTTTTCCAATGTGACGCGATAGCCGTTCTTCTGGAACAGGACATCGGCCACCCGGCCTTTCAGCCTGGCGCCGTTACCGCCGATCTTCACTCGCTCCGGGCGGATCAGGAGCGCCACCGACTCCCCTGGGCCGGTCCCCGTTTCACGGGCCGTTTCCACTACCCCCAGCGCTGTCTCCACCCGCCCCCCGCCCAGCCATTTCCCTGCCAGCACATTCCCCAGCCCGAGGAAACCCGCCGCCCACGCTGAAACGGGACGCGCGTACACCTCCGCAGGCGCGCCCTGTTGTTCCACCCGTCCCTCGTGCAGCAGGACGAGTTTGTCTGCAATCGCAAAGGCTTCGTCCTGGTCGTGGGTGACGTAAATCGCGGGTATCCCGCTGGCGTGCAGGATGCTGCGCAACTCGTCCAGCAGGTGATCGCGCAGGGCGCGGTCCAAGGCGCCGAGCGGCTCGTCGAACATCAGCAGGCGCGGACGGGTCGCCAGCGCGCGCGCCAGCGCCACCCGTTGCTGCTCACCGCCCGAAAGGTCGGTCACGCGCCGCGACGCAAACGCGCCCATCTTGACCTGTTCCAGCGCGGCTGCCACACGCGCGCGGATTTCCTCGCGCGGCAGGTTGCGCATCCGCAAACCGAAGGCCACATTCCCGGCCACTGTCAGGTGCGGGAACAGCGCGTAATCCTGGAACACCAGCCCGAAGTTGCGCAGGTGCGCCGGGAGGGGGGCCAGGTCTTCCCCATCCCACAAGACCTGCCCGGATTCGGCGCGCTCCAGCCCCGCAACGATCCGCAGCAGCGTGGACTTGCCGCTGCCCGAAGCGCCCAGCAGGCAGACCGTCTCGCCAGCCGCGGCGGTGAAGGAAACTCCCGTTAGCAGCGGTTGTCCCTCGTAGATTTTGTGAATATTGGCTACTTCCAACACAAATTACTCCTTGCTTGCTCCTCTTCTGGAACAGGCATATCTATTGCCCCCTTTCTCCTCGGCGAGCGGTGCGGCTCAACTCATCTTGTTGATCAGTCGTTCAAGAGGAAATCAAGGTAGTTCTCATGATTGATGAGATGAACATCCGCCTCGTAATTCCTCTTGAACGCTGCGCTGCCGCGCGTCTGGGGCGAACTGCCGAACTTGAATTCATAAGCCTGAATCTGACCTGCTCCAACTTCTTCGATGTAATCCACTTCTGCCCCGCCATATGTGCGCCAGAAGCGGCCCCTAACAGCGCGACCGCGATTGTGACATGCCTTCATTCGTTCAATAATCAAGAAGTTCTCCCATACAGCGCCCCGGTCCGGCCGTAGGGACAAATCATTGAAATCACCAATCAGCGCGTTGCGGATACCTAAATCAAGGAAGTAAATCTTGCATTGTTTACCAATCTCGCGGCGCGGGTTGCGAGAAAATGGCGGCAAGCGCATGACCACAAAGGATTTTTCCAAAATATCCATGTAATTTAGCACCGTCTTGCGGTCGATCTTCAGGCGATTTGCAAGTTCGTTTTCGTTTACCTCGCTGCCAATCTGGTACGCCAGGGCGCGCGCCAAATCTACGATTGTGCGAGAATAGCGAATACGTTGAAAAGCCAAGATGTCTTTGAAGAGATAACTCTCCACTATTTTAGACAGCAGAAGTTGTTTGACGGCCGGGTTTGCCTCCAGGTAGATTTCCGGATACAGCCCATAGCAGAGAATATCCGCAAGCAGCGCATCTGCCGCCGGTTTGCGCAAAGCCACGTCGTCCATTACACCAGCCGATTGGAGAACCTCTGCTAAAGAGAAGGGATACAATAAAATATCCACATAACGGCCTGTCAGGGCTTCGCTTATGCGATTACGCAAATCAAAACTCGAGGAGCCGGTAGCCAAAATCAGCAATGATGGATACAGATCTACCAGAATTTTCAGCGTCAGGCCGGGGTTGTCCAATTGCTGGACCTCGTCAATGAAAATGGCATCTTTCCCATCTACCAAGCGATCCAATAGGGTGCGGGAAGTCGTATTGACAGCCTTTCGCTCCTCTTCCAAATCGCAATTTAGATAGCGAACGACTTTACCATCCTGAGTCAAGCGGGTTTTCAGCACGCCCAGCAAGGTTGTCTTACCAACCTGCCGTGCGCCGAACAAGAGAATGGCCTTGTGCAAGGACATCAACCGCTCATAGATTTCATGTTCTATCAATCTTGGGATCATAATCCCAATTATAACGCAAATAATAGGAATTTCATTCCGTAAAAAGTACATCCCGCGTCAGAACTCCCCGGCCTGGGGTGCCCGCAACCGCTCGATCAGCAGGATGCCCAGCGTTGCCAGCGCCATCAACAGCGTCGCCATGGCCATGGCCTGCCCATAGTTCAAGCCGCCAGGCTGGGACAGGAAGCGGTAGATGGCGACCGGGATAGTCGGGTATTCCGGGCGGGCCAGCAGGGCGGTAGCGCCGAACTCGCCCAGCGACACGGTGAAGGCGAACGTCCCTGCCGCCAGCGCAGCGCGCCAGATGATCGGCCAGTCCACCGCCAGCCAGGCGCGGACGGGCGAAGCGCCCAGCGACGCAGCCGCGTCCCGCAGGCGTTCCGGGATGGAGGCCAGCGCCGGTTGCAGCGTGCGGATGACGAACGGCAGCGCCACGATGGTATGCGCCAGCGGCACCAGCCAGGGCGAGGCCAGGAGGGTCCAGTGTTCAGTGACCAGTGACCAGTGTTCAGGGAAAAGGGGGCGGTTGAAGGTGATGATGAAGCCCAGCCCCAGCGTCACCGCCGAAGCGCCCAGCGGCAGCATCAACAGCGGATCGAGCCAGCGTTCCAGCCGGCCGGGGCGCGCCAGTGCAGAGGCGGCCGGGAATCCCAGCAGCAGGGAAAGCGCCACCGTCAGCACGGCGTAACCAAGCGAATTGGCCGCCGCGCGGATGGGCGGCACGTAGAAAAGCGATCCGCGCCGGTTGACGAACAACTCCCGGTAGTAATCCCCGGTCAGGGCGTATTGCACGCTGTTCCGTTCGCCGCGCGCGGCTTCCAGGCGGGCAACAGAGCGCAGCGGCAGCGCCAGCATGGGCAGCACGAAGAACAACGCCAGTAGCGCGACCAGCCCGGCCGCGAACAGTCTTTCCCGGCTGTTGCGAGGCGGGCGGGCGGACTCGAATACCGCGCGCGGGTTGACCTGCACCCGCGCCCTGGCCGTAGCGCGCGTGTACAGCGCCGAGAGGGCCAGCGTGCAGATCAGTTGCACCGCCGAGAGCAGCCCCGCCAGCGGCAGGTTGAGTATATGCAGCGCCTGGATATACGTCTCCACCTCCAGGGTGGCAAAACCAGGTCCGCCCAGCAGCAGGATGACTCCGAAACTGGTGAAGTCGAACAGGAAGACCAACATCCCCGCCGCCAGCAGGGACGGGCGCAGCAGCGGCAAGGTGACGTGCAGCCAGGCGCGCAAGCCGTCTGCCCCCAGGGAACGGGCGGCCTGTTCCAAGCGCAAGTCGCGCTGCGCCAGCGCGTTCCCCACGATGCGGATGACGATGGTGGTGTTGTAGAAGACGTGGGCAACCAGGATGGCAGTGAGCGTGTTCGGGAACTGGAACGATGAAAGAGGAAAGAGGAAAGAGGCGAGTCCGCGCGGGCCGAGCAGGGCGTTGAAGCCGGCGGCGACAACCACCGTCGGCAGCATGAAGGGGACGGCGGTGAGAGCGCGCAGCAAGGACTTGCCGGGGAAGTCGAAGCGGGCGAACAGCCAGGCGGCGGGCATCCCCAGTAGCAGGGTGAGGAGCGTAGAAAGCGCGGCCTGGTAGACCGTAAAGCGTAATGCCTGCTGCGCAAGGCGAAGGTTTTCAGGGGTGAGGACGGCCGGGTCGAAGGTGGTACCCAGGATACGCGCCAGCGGGTAGAAGAAGAACAGGCCGAGGAAGGCCAGCGGCGGCAGCCAGGCCAGTAGTGACGACTTCAGTCGTCCGCTCACAAAGCGACTAAAGTCGCTACTACCGGCAAATGGAAATTTCGTAGTAACGACTTTCTCATCCCTGGAGGGGGCAGTCGTTCTCCTCCGCTTCTCTACCACTTTATCTCAGCACCGTCTCCGTCCAGGCAGCGATCCACTGCTCGCGGTTGGCGGCAATGACGGCCGGGTCGAGGCGGGCCGGCTGGCTGGGGATCTGGGCGAACTTGACGAACGCTTCCGGCAATTGCGCCTGCGGGTTCACCGGGAAGACGAACATCTGCATGGGCATATCTTCCTGGAACTGCTGGCCGAGCATGAAATCCACGAACTTCTCGGCCAGGGCGCGCTGCCGCGTCCCCTCCAGGATGCCGACGAACTCGATTTGGCGGAAGCAGGTATCGGGTCCGATGACCGAGGCGGTGGGCGCGTCCTCCAACGCGGTCTCGGCAAAGATCACTTCCGCCGGCGGGCTGGATCCGTACGAGACCACCAGCGGCTGTTCGCCGTGTCCCGACGAGGCGCTGAAGTTGGTGTAGTAGGCCGTTTCCCAGTCGCCGACCACGACGAGACCGTTATCGCGCAGGTCGGCCCAGAAAGCGAGATAGCCGGGGTCGCCGAAATGCGCCACCGTAGAAAGCAGGAAAGCCAGGCCGGGCGACGAAGTGGCCGGGTTCTCCACCACCAGCAGGCCGTTCAGTTCGGGGTTGAGCAGGTCTTCGAGTGAGCGCGGCGCGGGCAGGTTGCGCTCGGCGAACCAGGCCTTGTCGTAGTTGATGCACACGTCGCCGTAGTCCACCGGCAGCAGGCTGTCCGACGGGTCGAGACGGAATTCGGCCGGGATGCCATCCAGCGCCGGCGATGGGTACGGCTCAAAGATGCCCGCCTCGAGCGCGCGCGAGAGGAAGGTGTTGTCCACGCCGTAGAACACGTCTGCCAGCGGCGCGTCCTTGCTCAGGATGGCCTTGTTGAGTGCCGCACCCGTGTCGCCGCTGGCCAGGAACGTGACCTTTACATTGTTCGCCTGTTCGAAGGCCCTGGCCACATCCTCGCTGACCGCAAATGAATCGTGCGTCATCACGGTCAGGGAAGCAGGCCCTGTCATGGCCTCGGCCGCCGGTCCCTGCGGGACGCAAGCGGCAAGAAGGAAGAGGAAAGAGGAAAGAAGGATAGGGATCTTTTTCATGGTAACTCCAAGTCGATTTGCGATTTCTACATTACGTTTTACGGATTACGAATCACGCATCACGCCTGTGCACGATCAACAACAACCCGCTCCGGATTTGGACAGACGCCGCCCCTGTCAGCAGCCGGTTACTGACGCCGCGCGATTGGTGCGGATGCAGCGTTTCGTTGGACAACTTCCAGCGCAGCCCTTCGGCGACGACGCCCTCGACCGGCCCGCCCCAGGGGATGAGCGAGACGACCTCCCCGCTTCTGCCGCAGACTTCGGCCTGCCTCCGGCAAAAGAAGGCTTCCTCGGCCCCGTCGTCCAGGCGCAGGTCGAGGCCCTCGAAGGCCGGATCGGTCAGCAGCGACAGGTTGGCCAGCGTCTGGTCGAGCCGCCCGCCCAGCGCGCCCACGACGAGGATGGAATCGCCCTCCCATTCCAGCGCGTGACGCAAGGCCAGTTCCAGGTCGGTTTCGTCCTTGTCGGTCCGGTAGCGGCGAATCTCCACGCCGGCGGCTTCCAGTTGCGCGAGCGAGGCGGCATCTATTGAGTCCAGGTCGCCGACCAGCAGGTGGGGCATGCGTCCCATTGCTAGCAGGTGACGCGCGCCGCCGTCGGCCGCGATGAGCAGATCGTCGGGGCGCAGCAAGGCGCGGGCGGAATCCAGGTCTGGCAGGTGGCCGTTGGCAAAGATGACGGTTCTGGGCAAAAAAACATCCTCCGCCGGGGAGGATGCAAGGATAACGCTATGGTGCCTCCGCCGGCATGATCCGGATCAGGTCTTGCGGGTCGAGCGTCACACGCTCCTCTCAGCCCGTTACACGGACTCCCCGTTCGGTTGTCGTAAAAGAGTATAAGACGATGGCCGGGCGCTGTCAAGATAAAAACAGAAGCCTGAAGGAGGATATTAGAGCGGGAAGTAAAGTTTCAGCAAATCGGAAAATATCCAGGCAGGCAGCGGGAGCCGTGTTTTCACTGGCCTCACCCTCCTTTATCCTGCTTGAATTGCGTATAAAATTCGATCCCAAGCAAGACCACCCCGACCACACCGGCGCTGAGGGCAACGACCTGCGCTGCCAGGTTCAACCAGGCCAACGTGACGATATCCGCAACTGCCAGCAATCCCCAACCAGACGCAAGCCTCCAACGCTTCTGGATGGCGTTCGATGCGGTAAATGCGAGCAAGAAAAAAAAGACGCCTGCGATAACCTGCGATTGCAGGTCATCCAGGAGTTCGATATCCAAAACCCAGGCGCCGATCAGGATCATTCCAATGACCAGGGGTACCAGTGTGAGGGAGAGAAAAACGTTTTTCCCAGGCGAAGAGGCCTGTTTGGTTTGCGTCTCTTTCCCTTTTCGGGAAACTTTTTTAGTCATGTTGTACTCCGATTGTTTGATTGTACATGCCCAAACAGCGAGGCAGCAACGCAAGTATAATCGAAAGTACCCTCGTTCCCGCCATGAACACCAAGCCCACAGACCTGCTGACCATCCGCCAATGGCTCCTGGCAACCGACTACGAGCCGATCCTCGAACTTGCCAGGCGCAAGAAACGCGCCTTGAGCCTGCTGACAGCGCTAACGTACGACCAAGACCCATCTGTCAGCGAACATGCGCTCATCGTTTCCGGTTTGGCGGCAAAGGTCATTGCAAGGCGCGACCCCGAATTCATCCGTAATACCCTGCTGCGCCTGTTCTGGCTGGTCAACGACGAATCGGGGGGCATTGGCTGGCGAGCGCCCGAACTGATCGGGGAAATTCTATACAATTGCCCGCAATTCGACCAATTCTTCCCCATGCTTATTTCCCTGTTGGATCTCGAAGAAGAAGACGCCCCGCGTTTTCGCGCCGGGGCATTTTGGGCAATCGGCCGGGTTGCGCAGACCGCCCAGGAGGCGATGCTCCCGGCCTTACCTCATATCCAATCCCTGCTTGAGGGGGATGCCCTCCAGGCGCCGGGTGAGAAGGAAAAAGCCTTGTGGTGCTTGGAACAGTTAACCGCTGGCGAGCCTACAGGCAAAAAAGAGCCGTAGCATTCAGCATAATTCAACCACATAATTGCATCCTGGTCTTGCTTTCCAGCGCCAACGCGCGGATGCGTTCCATGATCGTCTCGGCAATCGCCGTCACCAATGGACGGTCGCTTGCATCCCCTTGGAACTGCATAGGCCTCCCGACCGTAATCGAATACGGTCCGCGCAGGTACCAGGTGATGATGTCTGGCCGGCCTTCTAGGGTGGTCGGGACGCGCTTGCAATTCTCGCCGCGCAGGTGGATGCCGATTGGCACCACCGGCACACCGCTTCTTAGCGCCAAACGCGCCACGCCGGATCGGACGGGAGCAAAGCCATCGGCCGGGCTGATCGCGCCCTCCGGGAAGATGGTCACCGAGCGGCCGGCTTCCAGCGCATCTTTTGCCTGACCGAGGACCTGCTCCCCTTTCCCGGGAATCACCTCGATCTGACGCATTTTGCGCATGTACACGCCCAACAGCGGGATGGAAAAGACTTTGGATGCGATCATCACGCTCATTGGCTGGCGCGAGATGAGATGGATGAAGATCGGGTCGGTGGTGCTGGGATGGTTGGCGGCAAACAACAACGGGCCCTCTGGCAGGGACGCGTGCCAGTGAACATCCATTTTGAGCATCAGGCGGGCATAACTACCAATTACAGCGCGACCGACACGATAGAGCATTTCAAAGAGCATAAACAGGCCTCTCCTTTGATAAACACTTTGGCATGGCGCATCGAAGTTTCAAAAGAGATGTTACCTTCTGATGATCTTTCCTTCCTATTCGAAGGCTAACAGGAAACCACTAACTCAGTAACAATCTGCCAGAAAACTCTATACCCTTTTCACCTCCTGCTGATACAATCAGACACCAGAGCCTGTTGCGCAACACAGGGTCGAAATCTACGTATATAAGGTTGTATTGCCCATGTAATGAACAAAGGAGAAAATATGTTTGCAACAACGCTATCCTCACTGTTTTGGGTGATGCTGCTGGGAATCCTATTCCTCATCATCCTGTCCGGGATACGCTTCATCCCTAACAACCGTATCGGCATCGTCGAGAAACGCTTCAGCGGCAGAGGCTCGGTGAAATCCGGCCTGATCGCCCTGAACGGCGAGGCCGGTTATCAACCCCGGATTTTGCGCGGCGGCCTGCATTACTTGATGCCGATCCAATATGTCGTCCATACCATGCCCCTGGTGACCATCTCCCAGGGCAAGATCGGCTACGTCTTTGCCCGCGACGGCAAGCAGTTGGAACCGGCCCAGGTACTGGCATCCAACGCAGTAGTCCAGGATTTCCAGGATGTAGAAAGTTTCCTGAAAAACGGCGGGCAGCGCGGCCCGCAGCGCCGCATCCTGCGCGAAGGTACGTATGCCATCAACCTGGTGCAATTCATCGTCATCACCGAGGAGCGGATCTACACCATTTCGCTCAGCAAGGAAGAAGCCGAGACCATCCGCAACATGGCCGAAGTGATCGCCCAGCGCGGCGGTTTCCGCCCGGTGGTGATCAAGGACACCGACGACACAGTGGGGATCGTCACCGTGCATGACGGCCCGTCCCTGGTGCAGGGCGAGATCATCGCTCCCATTGTGGGCGACGAATCGGGGAAAACGGACACATATCACAACAACTTCCAGGACGCCGACCACTTCCTGGCGGCGGGCGGCTATCGCGGCCGCCAGTTGCAGGTGCTGGTGGAAGGCACCTATTACATCAACCGCCTGTTTGCCACCGTCGAGATGATCCCCAAGACCGTGATCGAGGTCGGCAACGTCGGCGTGGTGGTGTCATACACAGGGGAGGCCGGCGCCGACCTGTCAGGGATGGAATATCGGCACGGCGAACTGGTCTCGAAAGGCAACCGGGGCGTCTGGAATGAGCCGCTCCTGCCCGGCAAGTACGCCTTCAACACTTACGCAGGTAAGGTGATCCCCGTCCCGACCACCAATATCATCTTGAAGTGGATCAGGACCGAGGTCGGTTCGCACCGCTTCGACGAAAACCTGACCGAAGTTTCGCTCATCACCAAAGACGCCTTCGAGCCCTCCCTGCCGCTCTCGGTGGTCGTCCACATCGACTACCAGAAGGCCCCGCTCGTGATCCAGCGCTTTGGCGACATCAAAAAACTGGTGGAACAGACCCTCGACCCGATGGTGTCGGCCTACTTCAAGAACATCGGCCAGACCCGCACCCTGATCCAGTTATTGCAGGAACGCAGCGCCATCCAGCAACAGGCCGGCGTCGAGATGAAGGAAAAATTCGCCCACTACAACCTGGAACTGGAAGAAGTGTTGATCGGCACGCCCTCTTCAGCGGCGGATGACACACAAATCGAGACCATCCTGACCCAATTGCGCTCGCGGCAGATCGCCACAGAGCAGGTAGAGACCTACGGGCGGCAGCAGCAAGCGGCGGTGAAGGAACGTGAACTGCGCGAAGCCGAGTCGCGCGCCCAGATGCAGACCAGGATGACCGAGGCCGAGTTGAACATCAACATCCAGACCGACCAGGGCAAGGCCGAGTACCAGCGTTCCATCCAGCAAGCGGCCCAGATCCGCGCCCTGGCAGAAGCGGAAGCCGAGAAGATCGCCCGCGTGGGTATCGCCCAGGCGCTGGCAACGGAAGAGCAGGTGCGCGCGTATGGCGGACCGCAGTTCCAGGTGACGCAGCAGGTGCTCAACCGCTTTGCCGAGGCCATCCAGCAATCCGGCGTGGACGTGGTGCCGCGCGTGGTGGTCAGCGGCGGCAAGGGCGAAGGCGAAGGCGGGACGGCCAACAGCAGCATCATGGAGGCCCTGCTCACCATGCTGCTCTCCGACCGCTTCGGCGCGCTGGCGAACGAGACCGCCCAGGGGCCGCGCTCGGAACAGGCCGAGGCGCTGCGCCAGCAGATCCGCAAGGATATGGAAAAGAAGCCCGAACCAAAACCGAAGAAGTAAACCAAAAGAGACCGGCGACAAGCCGGTCTCTTTGATTCTATAGCCAGGTTTACCTTATGTCACCATAACTGCGAGAAGATCGAAGGTCCCAAGTTCGAATTTCATGGTGTATCGAAAGCCCAACTCCCTCATACCCTGCGCCTCCGGCGCTTTTCCAGTCCAGGTATTCGGAGCAGTCGTTCTCGCTCCAAACATCCCGTTCTTCGTCTTCGTTCTTGCGTTTAGGAAGTCGCTTTTTCATCATTTGTGAAAATGGAACACACCCATTTGAAAATCATCGAGATCTCACCGAGAAATCTGTCAGTGGCTCAAACAGCATGAACATAACTTTCATTCACGGGTATTGGGCTTTGAGCCGTGTACGAATTTTCGCCGAGAATGCCATTGCGGGTATTAAGCGTTTCAACATCCTGGTCCATGCTTTTCGCAACCGCAAGGCCAACATGGAAGATGATGTCATCGCCCTTTGCGCCGGTCCCTGGAATTTCCTCTTACTTTGATGCTATTCGGGAACAACCCTATTGTTGACTGCCACTTGCATTGTGTCCATTCTTGACAATGTTTGTGCTGTTGCACTTTCGACATACACACAGTTTTGCGATCATGCCTATAGTGTACTATACATCACTTCGATTTGACCATTACCCGTTTGAGATCATCGTACATGCGGATGTACATGTCCATCTGGCCGACATCCTGATGGGCGAGTTTGTCCACTTTCAAGTCGATTAGCACGAAGCATTTGAGCAGGAAGTTGTAGAAGACCAGGTCAATTGGCTACGCACTGCGTAGCCAATTTCATCGTCTGGAAATGTCAGGTAAAACTGACGAAAACTCTTCAAATTAGCCACAGAAAAGCCCTTGCCAAATTCATCAGTCAACGATTTGGATAGGGTTTTGACCAATTTTGTCCCACAATCAGCCCGATCTTTACTCTCTTGTTCTTCCTCGAAGATGCGCCTGCCGATCTGCCAGTAGGCCTCGACCATCGCAAAGTTGACCGCCGCGTAGGATTTTGTACGCGCGGTGTACAAAATCTTCTGAATGTCGGTGACGAGGGATTGGGAACTCATAAGCCAATTATAAGTAGGCTTGAGTCAGATTCGCTACACAGTATGTAGCGAATCGAGAATCAAAAAGGGACTCCGCACTCGCAAAGTCCCTTCTGCTTTCACTCAGTGATTACTGAACACTGGTCACTGATCACTGGATTTCGGCACAAAATACACATCCGTCGGCCTCAACTTGGAATTGCGCAGGAAGCGCGGCTTGACTTCCATCCCGATCCAGTCCAGGCCGGGCGAGTCGATGTCCACGCCCATCAGGCGCGTCAGCAGGAGCGTGTTCACGCCCTCGAATTCGATCAGCGCCAGCACGAATGGCGTTTCGGGCAGGAACTCCTCCGAGCCGAAGTAGCAGACGGTGAAGGCATGAATTTTCGCGGGGACGTCCGTGATGTCGATCCACTTGGTCTCCGCGCCCGAATACATGTCGTGGCCGCGCGGGTTGGCGGTGGTGTAGCCGCTTTCGGGGTCGCGCGAGGCGAGCAATCGCTTATTCGTCAGCGCCGCAAACCACGGGCTATCCTGTCCATACGAGTGCAGGTACGTGATCTTGTATTCCTGCTCGATCTGGATCGGCGCCATCTTTTTGAGGAATTCCAGCGCCTCTTCGTCGGTGCTGGTTGGGAACGGGACGCCATGCACGACGAACCCGCCCAAAGTTTCTTCACGTTGAGTTGGTAACTTAGCCATGTTGATCATCCTTTCGGTGGTCGAGTAGGCGGCGGGGTTTCGATACGCCACTTCGTGGCTGCTCAACCGCCGCCGTATCGAGGCCACCTTATCCTTCCCGCTCCAACACCGACACGGTGACGTAGGTGCCCGTGCCCGCGTGACTATGGATCGCGCCCCGCTTCGCATCCTTGACCTGTAACTGGTCGTCGCGGAAATGGGTTTTGATTGTCCCCTGGAGTTGCCAGATGGCGAACACGGCCTGCATGAGCCCCGTCGCGCCGACGGGATGTCCGCAGGCGATCAGTCCGCCCGAGGGATTGACCGCGCAGACGGGTTTGTCCTTCAACTTCAAACCGTAGTCGATGTTCGGCAGGAAGGCCTTGCCCGATTCCGCGAACGGACCGCCTTCGCCATAACGACACAAGCCCATGTCTTCGTACGTTTGGATTTCACTTGACGTGTACGCATCGTGCAGTTCTACGAAATCGAGTTCCTTCAATGGGTCTTTGACGCCCGCGTGTTTGTAGGCCATATTGCCTGCTGTGCGT
Source organism: Chloroflexota bacterium (assembly GCA_049323115.1). GTDB lineage: Bacteria > Chloroflexota > Anaerolineae > Anaerolineales > Villigracilaceae > JAABUE01. Next base: position 38,208 of record JBMOMP010000053.1, on the reverse strand, counting down.
CCCGCGCGGAAGGAATGGACGCCGGGATAGCGGGTTCCATGATCCCAAAGTTTTTTGTAATACGCCTTTGTGTCATCGGAGGATTTCTCCTGCTCGGTGGCGTAATTTTCCATGAAGGTGTCGTAGTCCACGTGTGGACGGTCGGCCATGCGCATGGCGTCCGTGCCGCGTCCGATGCCCGTCACCTTCACGAGCGGACGAGCGATCTTCGCGCCCGCGGCTTCGAGTTTCTTGAGTCCCTCCTCGGAGACGAGGATGGTGGCGGCCGCGCCGTCGGACATCACGCAGATGTCGAGGCGGGTGAGCGGCCAGGCCACCATCGGCGCGTTGCGGACGTCCTGGATGGTGATGCGCTGGCTCTTTTGCGCGTATGGGTTGTGCGCCGCGTTGATGTAGTTCTTCACGCTGACGTGCGCCATCTGCTCCACGGTGGTGCCGAATTCCTTCATGTGGCGCGTCACCATCATGGCGTAGTAGCCCGAATAAAACCCCCCGACGGGATAGTCGAACGACACGTCGGAGGCATGGGCGATGAATTCATTTCCTTTCCAGGTTTCCACATGGGACATGGTCTCGAAACCGTAGGCCACGCACACATCCATGTGACCCGAAGCGATATTCTTCCACGCCTCCTGGAAGCATAGTCCGCCCGTCGCACCGCCGCCCTCCACGCGGTGACTTGGCTTGGGACACAGACCGAGGTAATCCTGCGCCATGATGCCCGCCATCAGTTGTCGGGCGAAATGATCCGAAAAGTACGATGCCACCGAACCGTCCACGATGCGTGTGAAGGTCGGGAAGTCCAGGCCAATGTCGGCAATGGCGTAATCGTACGCCTCCTTGATGACGGCTTGGAAGGTCTTGTCTGGGCGGGCTTTGGCGAACTTGGAAACCCCGCCTGAGATTGCGTAAACCGGTCTCATCAGCGAACCTCCTTTGGGTTGGGAATGGGGGTATTGTAATGGAAAATGACGGGGAGATAGCCCGATTTTTGTCACGCAACTATGCTATTTGCAAAAGCATAGTTTCTGCTAATGGCAAAAGCACAACCAAGTCAAATCTCTCTAAAAAGTGGGGACGGTTCCCTAATCCGTGACATAGGTGGCAGATATTTGTGGCTTGGGCAGACTGACGGCTGAGAAAAAGTCGGTTGCGCCCAAATCTTTCAGGTTGATCCCGGCGCGTTGCATGGCGCTGGTTCCATGGTGTGAGCCGCGTGCCTTGACGTCGAAGTTTTCCATCAAGGCCGCACCGGCGAAGAAAGCTTCACAGTGTCCCAAGTCAGAGAAGAACTTGGCGATCCGGCTGAAGGGTTTGAAGATGCTGTTCTTGCTTTCGAGTGCATTGGTGGTGGCGGGCGTGTTGTGTTCCACCGAGAGTTGGAGCAGCCGATTGATCGCATCGCCATGTTTGTTGAGGAAACGCTGCATGCGGCGGGTCAAGGTTCGCACACTGGCCGTTTGGAGGATGATGGCTGGGTCTTGCAGTTGCGGGACCAATCCTTCTAACATCAAGATGCACACGCTTTCATATCCCGGCGAGAAGGCTTTGAACACCAAGGTCAAGAGCGGCTGGAGTCTTTTCCCCAGCAGGCGACGTTTGAGTTGGAGTTGGTGCTTGCGGTCTTTCGTGGGCGGACCCTTGGGTGCCTCCAGGGTGACCTCTCGCACCGCCTCTGCAAACAAGCGCACCATTTGCCGGATGAGATGCACTTTATCGCGCAGATGGATCAAGGTCAATCCGGCTTGGATCAGATATTCATGGTAAAGCACATCCAGATCGGTCAGGAAGTACATCGGATGGAAATGTTCACTGACGATACTGCCCAATTGCGCCGGAATGTCTTTGGTCTTCTGGCGGATACAGCGTACACTGCGGGTCAAGCCATGCTCACACATGCCCACCCCCAAACTGTAGACGCATTTGCACATCTTGGGAAACGTCTCGTCATACATCAAGAACTGGGCCACCTTCTGCCGACACCGGCTCAACTTGTCCAGCACAGCCTGCGCACGCTGACCCACCCGCTGGGTCAACCGCTCGATGTAGCCCACCGAGACTCCCCGTGCATACACAAAGCCTACCAGGAGTTGCGTTTTGCGCACCGACAAGCCCAGCTTGAAGCGGCTCAAGCCAATCAAGCGGGCCACTTGCTGCCACCATGCCCGCCGCGCGGTCGCCTGACGCGCCCGTTCCGGCGATACCACTTCGTGCCCGCAGGCTTGGCAACGACGGCGTTGAATGCGCACTTTCCGGATGCCCAACCAACCCATCGTCAACATCAGCACCCAATAGGTACCATTCTTGCGCACCTTCCCGCCACACTGCGAACACACTGTGGTTGCCTCCGCCGCTTGGGTGAGTGTAGAAACAGCGCTGGCCGTCTCGCACAACTTGGGACCGGGCCTGTGGTTCGCCAATACTTGTGGCAACGCTACTTCCAACTTCCGCAAATCGTAGCGCAGCGTGCTGGCAGGCACCCCCGCTTCGCGCGCCGCCTGTTCCACATTGATCTGCTTGAGCGCCGTTCTGACAGGCTTGACTTTTTCATCCAATCGCCGTATCCTGTTTGCCGTGGGCTGCCTCCTGGTGAAACCCTGATTGTCGCTCACGGTTTTTACCAGAAACAGCCCATATTTGTCAAAGTTCAGCCCACAATTATCTCTACCATATCACAACTCAGGGAACCATCCCAGAATTCATTATTTTCCATTTGCCTGATCCTTTTTCATTGTAACCAATCTGACAATTCCTTCCTGGCGAAGTTGTTGCAATGAAATTCCCTGTCCAATCCCCCGCAAGGCTTTCTCTGGGTTTGTGACAATTGCACCAGATAAAACGTTAATGCCATGATGGTACAAAGCCGGAGAAAGGGGGGTGCTTGGGCCGATCAAGATTACCCTGGCATCTGTCCGACAAAGATCGATCAGGCTTTGAAATGTTTTGTTAATCAGCGTTGTGGCGGTGATCGCTACCAGGTCTGCCTGGGGGATAATTTCCGGAGCCATATATGCAGGCAAATCGTCATCTTTTGGGGATAATTCAAGCACCCATAATTTCTTCGCCAGGGGTTTAAGCCGTTTGATAAATGGAAAATGACCAACCACCACGATGTTCTTGTTCACCCCCCATTGGGCAAGGTAATCTTCTGCATTGAGGTCTACCCACTGGGCGGGTTCTCGGGGCAGTAACGCGTTGATCGTTGCCAGTCCAATGCTCACTTCGGTGAAACTGGGGGACTCGATCAAGCCTGCCAGGTCAATATAGTTCACCTCGTGCAAATGGCCGGCATTGCGCACAGATGGCCGGTGATGATGGTCGAAATCAGGATTCGACAAGGTGGCTGCCAAGCCACATCGGATGCCATCGTCCGTTTCAGCCAGAATCGCTGTCCTTGAAAGGCCAACTTGAACAGCGAGGATTTCGCCAGGCAATAATGATTGCAATAAATTCTCGTTTACGGTTGTCATAAGCCTTCTTAATGTAACTCGCCCAATATCGCCTGCGAACCGGACAATCCCTTGACCCGAAACGAGATGCCCAACTTCGAAAAGTCGTCAATGCATTCTGACCGGATAACAACCACCCCAACGCGGTAACCTGGCTGGCGCAAGGTTTCGAGCGCGTTTACCCAACCTGCACCGCGATTCAGTTCCAGGGGACCGATTTCGTCCACGATCAGTAGATCGCAGGGCAGGCAGGTTTCGAGAATTTGGTTGCCCCAGGCAATAACGGAGGAATCGAACAGCCAGTCGCCGAGAGGTAGATCGAGGGTTGGAAAGCTGGAAGACTTGCCCTGAACCGGATTGAATTGCTGGTTCGCAACGGCCAAAAGACGGGTTTCACTCGTCCGCAGGTCTTGGGCGAGGATGCCTGTTTTGGCGCCATCTTCGAAGACGGCGGGCGAGAGCAGGCCGGCCACGTCCCAGCCTGCTGTGCGGGCCCGGTCGGCAAGGGCGCGGCAGAAAGTGGTCTTGCCAGCGCCGCGCGGTGCAGTGAGCAGGTGAAGAGTCGAAGTCATGTCCACAAGATTTGTTTATGGTAACTACCTACCCTCACCCTGACCCTCTCCCAAAGGGAGAGGGAAACGGACACAAACAACGGATTTCCTTGCCGAAAACTACAAAATCGTCCGTTTTTTGCTCCCCTCTCCCGCTGGGAGAGAGGCCGGGGGTGAGGGCAGGTAGGCAGTTACTGTTTATGACCGTTTACCAGCGCCAGCCGGTGACGACCGTGACCTGGCCATCACTTGCCGGGGAGGACAGATCGCTCAAGTCCACAAGGCCACCTTGCGGCCATCGAGATCAACGACCGAAACGGGCAACTGATAAAGACAGGTCAGGTCATCCGTTGTGAAGACATCGGCCAGCGGCCCGGTTTTGAGCACTTGTCCCTTTTGCATCAAGACCAGGTGTGTAGCCAATGCCGAGGCTACTTCCGGCTCGTGGGTCGTGAACAGGATGGTAACGCCTCGTTCCTGCAATTCGCGCAGCAGGTGCACCAGGCGGCCTTTGTTGCCCAGGTCGAGGTGCGAGGTGGGTTCATCCAGCAGGAGCAGGCGCGGCTGTTGGGCCAGGGCGCGCGCAATCAACACCAACTGGCGCTCGCCGCCGCTCAAACTCAAGATAGAACGATGCCCTAACTGGGCCAGTCCCACCTGCTTTAAGGCATCCTGAGCGATCTCGTAATCCGCTTTTTCCGGCATGGCCAGGGTTGGCAAGTAGGGCGCGCGGCCCAGCAGGACAAATTCCAACAGCGAATATTCGAAGGAAATATGTTCACTCTGCGGCACCAGCCCGATCCACTGGCCCAGGGCGCGCCGGCTGTAACCGCCCAGTGGAGATTGCTCGAGCCAAATCTGTCCTACCTGGGGTTTCAGCCAACCCAGGGCCAGGTGTAACAAGGTGGTTTTTCCTGCCCCGTTGGGGCCCAAAATGGCCGTCACTGTGTTTGGGGCAATTTCCAGGTGAAAATCGCGTAATACCGGTTGGGTCGTTTGCGGATACCCAAAGCGGATTTGCTCGAACTGTAACAGCGCGCCCGGCATCATCGTTCTCTCCCCGTCATCTGACGCATCATCAAGATCATGAATATGGCAGCGCCGATCAGGGAGGTCAGAATCCCCAGCGGAATCTCGCCGGGGAACGGTACCCGCGCCAGGTCATCGCAAAGAATCGCAAAGATGGCGCCAATCAGCATCGAGGCTGGCAGCCCATAGCGGGCATCCGCGCCGAACAGACGGCGGGCGATATGTGGAATGATCAACCCGACCCAGCCGACCATCCCAGCCACTGAAATGACCGCCGAGGTGGCAATCACTGCCGCGAACAATAGCAACGTACGTTCCCGGCCCGGGGCTGCGCCCAGGGAAAAGGCGGTTTCATCGTTGAGAGAGAGCAAGTTGATGCGCCAGCGCATCTGGTAGGCTACCAGCAGGCCAAGCAACACGGCGGGCAGGATCGCCCAGAACTGCGGCCAGGTCAGGCTGGTCAGGCCGCCCAGCAACCAGAACGTGATCTCGGGCAGTTGGCTGAACGGGTCGGCAATATATTTCAGCACACCCACGCCAGCCGAAAACAGGGCCGAGACCGCAATCCCGGCCAGCACCAGGCGCAGCACCCAGCCGCCATAGCGCACCCGGCGCGCCAGCAGGTACGAGAATCCCAGTCCCAGGAAGGCGAACAGGGCCGCCGAAATCTGCACTGCCCAGGCCGAGTTAGTCAGGAAGATAATGCTGAAGGCGGCGCCAAACGACGCTCCCTGGGAAACTCCCAGGAAGCCCGGCTCGACCAACGGGTTGCCAAAGATCATCTGGAACACGGCTCCCGACGCAGCCAGCGACATGCCCAGCAGGACAGCGGTCAATAGGCGCGGCAGGCGCAGGTTCAAGACCAGGGAGCGCGCCATCTCGTCGCTGGATAAGCGTTCCAACGGCATGAACCCGGGCGTGGGATAACGACCGAGGAAGACTGAAATTCCAAAGACTGCAACCAGGAACACGGTCAGCCACACCAGGGCCTGGTTGCGGCTGACCGTGCGGGTCGAAGCCTTCACGACGGAGAGGGCTTCTGCAGAGTCTATTTTATGTCTCCAGTGAAGAGCGGTTGGATATTGTTTTCAAAGGCGGCGGCATCCATGCCGTACAGATCCTGGTAGAACGCCTGGGCTTCCTTGGTGATGTCCAGGTCGGGGAAGAGATCGGGGTGTAATTTGCCCGCCATCCAGGTCAAGCCCAATATCCAGCGGGTATCAGGCTGATCCCAACTGTAGACATCGGTTGCGAAGGCATACACTTTATTGTCTTTGACGGCCTTCAATCCCTGCCACTGGGCATTGGCCTTGAGGTTGGCGACTACCTCATTGACCGGATTGAAATAGGCCACCACAAAGATGACATCGGGGTCCCAGGCGGCCACCTGCTCCAGGCTGACCTTGGTCCAGCCGCTGCCGGGGTTGGCATCCTCCCAGACCGGGGTTCCACCGGCAGTCTTTACCTGCAGCGTCTGCATCCAGCCCATGGGCGGGACGTTGAAAGCCACTGCGCCGTCTTTTTCGGAGTAGTACAACACCAGCGTCTTCGGTTTCTGGTCATCGCTCAGGCTGGAAACGGTCTTAGCAATGGCATCCGTCTTGTCATTGTAATAAGCGGCCAATCTGGCGGCCTGGTCAGGGTTCTGGAAAAGCTGGCCGAGGGTCTTGAGGTCACGCTGGTACTGATCGGGGGTTTCGAAGTCCAGGTAGACGACCGGGATTTTGAGGGCTTCCAGCGGCTTGCCCAGGCTGTTCGCATTGCTGCTTTTCATGATTACGCAGTCGGGCTGGGCGGCAGCGATCTGCTCTGCCCCGGCGTTGCTATCCAGGGTGATTTTAGCGCTGAAGGACGGGTCGATCATGGGGATGAAGTTGCCCGTGCCCTGCTGGGTGGAGCCCAGGGCAACGATACGCTCGCCTGCCTCAGGGAACAGGTAAATTGCATCAGCAACCATGAACAAGGCTTTGCCCGCCAGGACAATTTTTTCAGGCGATTTTTCGAAACGGACGGCGCGTCCAAGGGCATCGGTCACCATGAAACCTTCGGTGGAGGCCGACCCCGTCACAGCAGGAATAAAATTATACTTGCCCATGACTTGCTGGCCATCCGGAGACAATATCAAGTTCACAAAGGCGCTTGCCAGGTCAGGATGCTGGCTGTCGGAAATTGCAGCAATCGGGTAAGTGGCAATGGTATTGAGCGCGTCCGGGATATCCAACCTGCCAACTTTGTCTGCAACATCGGCGGTGATGTCAGAGACGTAGACGATGCCGGCGTCCGCTTCGCCCAGCGATACCTTTGTTACAACTGCCTTGACAGTGGTCTCATACGACACCACATTCTTAAGGACATTATCCTTGAATTGTGGGTCAAATGCTTCATCTGCGCTGGCTTTATCGAGAAAATCCAAAGAGTACTGCCCAACCGGGACAGATTGGTCAGCCAGATCTAACTTGAGTCCCTCTTTTGCCAGGTCTTTTAATTCTGTCACCCCAGCAGGATTATCTTTGGGGAAGATGACTACCAGGCGATTGTATACAAACGTTTTGGCGTCATATTTAACCACCCGTTGGGAGGTGACGGCCGCGTCCATGTACTTCTTGCTGGCGCTGGCGAAGACATCCGCGTCAGCACCCTGGTCGAGTTGCTGCGCCAATTCCTGGGAGCCGGCAAAACTGAGGGCGACCATCACGCCGGGATTCTGGGCCTCGAACATTTTCCCCAGTTCGGTGAAAGATTCGGTCAGGGAAGCGGCAGCCAGCACGGTCAGAGTGATTGGTTCTGCGGGCGCCTCGGTGGCCGGGGCTTCGGCGGCGGCTGGCGCTTCGGCAGCGGGAGCAGTCGTCGGGGCCTCGGTTGGCGTTGCCTGCGGCGCGCAGGCTGCGCCCGCCAGCATGACAATCAACAACAGGAGCGAGAGTATTTTGGAACGTAACATGATTTTCTCCTTATGAAAATTGAGTGACTTGGATGCCGTTGACCTGGCATCGAATAACAAAAGCGGAGTCCGCTTGTTATTTTCAGGAATCTGAGTCGAGACGTTTGTACAGAAGCCCTTTAATAATTAACAGGGTTAGAAATGAAAAAGAAATCAGGATAATTGCCAGGGTCAGGGCAACGCTCTGTGCAATCTCGAAGCCAACGTAAATTGCCAGGGGCATGGTCTGCGTTCTGCCTGGAAAGTTGCCCGCAAAGATGATGGTCGCGCCAAATTCGCCCAACGCCCGCGCCCAGGTCATGACACTGCCGCTCAATAAAGCCGTCCACGAGAGAGGCAAGGTGATGTGGCGGAAAACCTGTACGCGACTGGCGCCGTCCAACGAGGCGGCTTGTTTCAATTCCGGGTCTATTGCGCCAAATCCAAGCGCGGCGGCTTTGATGTAGAACGGTGACGCAATAAATGTTTGCGCAATGACAACGGCAAGTGTGGTGAAAGGGATGTTGATGTTCAAACTATCCAGCCAGGGCCCGAACAATCCGCGCCGCCCAAACGCCATCAGCAGGGCAACTCCCGCCACAGCCGGCGGCAAGACAGTCGGCAGGTCGATCAACGTATCCACCAGCCGGCGAAAACGGAACCGGCGCTGCGCCAGCAAATACGCCACCGGCGTCCCCACAATCCAGGTGACGATAGTAGTAATTAGCGAAGTCAGCAGACTCAATTTGACCGCTTGGACGACCTGGGTATGATTGAGGCTTTCCAACAGGCCAGCCAGCGAAATGCGCAGAAAGATCGCAGTGATTGGAAGGACGATAAAGAATAAGAACGGCAGCGCTAACAATTGCCAGGATAACTTTGTCATTCTGGCAAGCCAACCTGAACGAACTCCCCAAGGTAATGAAGGCATGGAAAGGCTGAGGGATTTTTCTGTCATACTCGTTTTTCCTTGGCCAGTTTTATGGATGCGCTCGTTTGGCATACCAGCCCAGTTTGTCGGGGTTGCAAGTATCGAATTCGGGGACATATGGTTTGATGTCGAGTAACGGCGTCCCATCCAGCATGTCCACCGATTGGATTTTGAGACACAAGCCGTTCCGTTCGACCAGGCGGACAATCGAAAACCCGATCGGGTTTGGACGCTGATAGAAACGGGTGGCAAAGACGCCGTGCATTTTATTGTCCAGGAAGGGCTTGACCCTTAAATCCGGGCAGTTTAGCGCCTCGTGGAAAATGTAAATCAGGATCAAATGGGAAAGGTCGTCAATGCTTTCGAGACCCGCTTCGTACCCTGGGAACATTTCGATCTTGCCATAAGCGGTCGAGCGCGAAAACTGGATGGGAGTCTCCGATTTGTCTTTGAATGGCGTATGGATCACACCGATCGGTTTCACGCTGAATTCCATACTGTTGTTTCCAGATATTCTTTGTAAACCGATCAACTTTCCTGGAAGTGTTTCTGGCATTCGTCTAACCAAGCCAGTACGGCGTTCAACTGTTCCAGTCGCATGTTCAGGCTCATGTGGTTGTAGATCTGGTCCTCAGGCAGGTGGTCGCGCATTTCCTCGAGCCGCTGGATGTGTGTCTCAGCCTCAACCCGTTGCCGGTCAAAGGCGGTTGTTATTTTTTGCGGGAAATACTGGTTCAGAAAATACAGGCGAGTGATAAATTCCAGCCGGATAGCGCGTGTGCTGCCTCCGTTGGGAGTGTCCAGCCAGGTCAAAAAGCGTTCGTGTCCCTGCGGCGTCAGATGCAACAATTGGCGAGGAGGCAGCTTCTCTTGTGAGACTTCTTCCATGGAAATATCGCCTTGCGCTTCGAGCCGCTTCAAGATGGCATAGGCCTGGCTCTGGCTGAGGTGCCAGACGTGCCCCAAGTCGTTACCGACTTTGCGGTGCAGGTCATAGCCATGCCCTGGCGCGCCATACAGCAGGCCGAGCAAGGCCATTTCTGGCGAGAGCGTGCCAATGTGATGGGGTTTGTGATTTGTCATATATACTCACTGAGTGAGTATATCAAGTAATACAATTCTATGCAAGAAGGCGCGTTCCCGCAAAGAAAATTAGATGGGCTTGCCGGCCACTTCTCTGCTATAGAACGTGAATTATTTCAATCTGCTTCATACAGAATTCCATGATGGTTCAACCCGGGAATTCGGTGTGAGGTTATGATGAATCGCAATACCGCCATCGTTAAGCCACTCAATCATGGCTTTGGTTTGGGATATTCGATATTGAAATATCAGCCTCTCAAAATCTTGTTCATCCTTTGTTTTGGATAAGTTGATTTGGAGGCTTGACAGCCACTCTGCACATTCCGCCTTTTGTTTTTCAATCAATGCCAGGCTCTTGTCAGCGCCTAATTTTTGGGCAAAATACAATTTTGCAAGGAATTCTTGGCGCATGTCTCGTCCACGCCTGACAGGACTGGTAACCCAATTCAAAAACGCTCGTCTCCCAGCCGAGGTGATCCGGTATTCCTTGCGCATCAAGTAAGCCTCACCTGGGACTATATTTGAGATTAGCAAGCCATTTTCCTTCAGTTTATCCAACAGGGCGTAAAGCAGGTTTTGCTTTATATGCCAAACAAGGGAAATGGACTCAAAATGACTGATCTTTTTATAAAGATCATAGCCGTGAATTGGGTCTTGATAGAGAAAACCCAAAAGAATGTATTCGAGGGAAAGTGGACTTTGTGATCGCGCCATATTCTTTTATTGGATATTCAAGGTTTGGATTTTCCAATCCTAGTATACGTGAAACATTCTCAGTGTAGTCTGCCCTAAAGTATGGTCTTTACCCTCATGGTTGTGTAAACAACCTGTACTTTTGGTCAGGTATTGCCTATTATGAGTTGCCCACCTTGCGCGGCCGAGGGCGCAGGGTTGAATTCTTGCAAAGTAGCATAAGTTTAACTGCGGTAACACCAAATATTATCTAACTGGTCGAAAGTATTGTTTATTGAGTTCCAGACCGATGTAAATCCTAAACCTAAGTCTGAATAGCAAGGAAAATATTTTCGGTATACTATAATGAGTGCAATCCCAAAAACATCCATGAACTCACATTGTAGCCATACGGCGAGATCCCGGGAAGGCTTTCAGGAAAAATATAAAGTCTCCAAATGAAAATGATTGAAGTTAAGAAAACAGATCGCCGAATTTGATATTAAAATCGTTTCTTCAAGTTTTTTGCCCCTGGTTTGTGGAGTAAAATCCAGGAGAAATTCAACAAGGAGTCCTTCTGGATGACTGAATTCGTGGATGAGCAACTTCAGGAACGAGAACGCCGTCGGGATATAGCCGAAGGACTGCGCGGTATCTTGGCAGTTCTAAATTCCAATAAACCGCTTGACGCCATTCTAGATTACATCACGCTGTATGCTTGTCGATTGCTGGAAGCCGACGCCGTTGCAATCTATCGCCTGCAGCCTGAGACTAATCTGCTGAAGATACAGTCTTCACATGGTTTAAGCGATGAATATCTTGCACATTCTACAGTCGTCTTGGGGCAGGGCCCCACTGGGAAGGCTGTGAACCAAGGTAAGCCTGTTGCGATTACCAACGTTGACAATTCTACTGTGGTGGAGACATTTGATCCAGAAATGAAGTCACTGTTGAAGATCTTATCCAAGAATTTTCGCTCTGAACTTTCTGTTCCGCTCATTATCAAACAAGATATTGTGGGTACATTGAATCTCTACTATGAAACCCCTCGCGTGTTTAGCCAGGAGGATATAGACCTGGCCGTTTCTTTCTGCGACCAGACCGCATTGGCTATCGAAAATGCCCGTCTGCGGGAACAAGCGCAGGAAGAAGCGGTTACTGCAGAACGGAATCGCCTCGCACGGGAACTACATGACTCTGTCACCCAAACGATTTTCTCTGCCAGCCTGATTGCTGATGTCTTGCCAACCATCTGGAAACGTGACCCGCTTGAGGTCGAAGGCGCCTTGGACGATCTTCGTAAACTAACGCGCGGCGCTCTTGCTGAGATGCGTACGTTGTTACTTGAACTTCGTCCAATTGGTTTGGGTGAAGCTAGACTCGTAGACTTGCTTAAGCAATTGGCTGAAGGCGTTTCAGGGCGTATCCGGGCCCAGATAGGAGTTCAGGTTGTAGGCGACGCCGTTTTGCCCCCGGAGGTTAAGTTATCCTTTTATCGCATTGCCCAGGAGGCGTTGAATAATGTTGCCAAACACTCACGGGCAGATAAAGTCGAAATTGAAATTAAATCGGCTCCCCCTGCACCGTCGCACAAGCGAGGGAGAATGGCTTCGCGTCAACGGACGTTTTCCGAATCCGTTTCCCTGTTAATCCGTGATAACGGCTGCGGCTTCGAGCCGAAGTCTGTCGCGAGCGGACATCTTGGACTGGGAATTATGAAGGAACGGGCAACCAATTCGCAGATTAATTTATTGATACAAAGTAAGCCGGGCCAAGGTACCGAAGTTTCACTTCGCTGGCCACAACTTGATTGCTAGGAAGGTAAAACAAATTATGAAAAGGAGACCAATCCGCGTGATTATAGCCGATGACCATGTGATGGTGCGCAGCGGTCTGCGTCTATTTTTGCTGGCATTCGAGGATCTTAAGTTGGTGGGAGAAGCTGCCAATGGAGAGGAAGCGATTCGCCTCTGTGCCCGCGAAAAAGCCGACGTTGTGTTGATGGACATGGTGATGCCTGTAGTAGATGGAGTGAGCGCCACGAGGGAGATTCGCGATAGTTTTCCGCAGACGCAGGTGATCGGCCTGACCAGTTTTTATGAATCGGAAATGATCCAAAAAATGCTGGATGCCGGGGCAATCAGTTTTCTCTTGAAAAGCATCTCAGCCACTGAATTGGCGCGAGTCATACGCGACGCAAGCAATGGTAAACCTACCATTTCGCCAGAAATTCAGGACCTGCTTCGTGGGAGACAATTGACTTCACCGAATCTTTCAAAGTATGGCCTCTCGACGCGTGAGAGGGAGGTGCTTGCCTGTATTATGGGCGGTTTGAGCAATGCCGAGATCGCTCAAGAGTTGGTGATCAGCCTTTCGACGGCTAAGTTTCATGTCAGCAGGATTCTTGCCAAGTTGAATGTATCAAACCGGGCCGAGGCGGTTTCCCTGGCGCTACGGGAAGGTTTGGTGGCAATGTCAACGCGTCCAAAAAAAGATGTGCAAAAGCGGGCCTGATATAACATCCAGTGTCCCGGTTGTAAGCATGCAGCAGTTATCAGTGTTCTTGATTATTCTAATTCTGGTTTAACAGATGGAACTAGTCGAAATTAACGATGCGTTTGTGTCATATGTCATTTGACATCAGGCTTTTTGGGTGGTAAGAATCTATAATTGCGCGCAGAGTGCAACGACGACGAGTTTCTTGGAGTTATTATAGGCTGTCCAACAACCTTCGTTCCACAATCCATTCAAAAGGAATACTATTATGGATGTACCGCCCGTTTCACATCCTGCGTGGAAAGAAATAGTTTCTGGCGAGAAAAGGCGTCAATTTGAATTCCTGGCCACGAACCTTCTTCTGGGATACCTGACACTTCAGGTAAAGAGGAACTCATCTCCAGAGATCGTCCAGAAGTGTGCCCAGGAACTCCATGATATTTTTGTGAGAAATGCAGATCTTGGTTCTGTACAACGCGACCTGATAAAAATTTTCGGGAGGACTCCATTGAGTGGATACTTGTATGATGTGATCGAAGTCAAATCCAAGATCACACACGGTGACAAACTGCTGCTGGCAGGGGATGAAAACCTTCTTAAAATGTTGCCCCCTGGCAATTGGATTGGCGGCTCGATCCCATATTTTATGACAGAAGAGGGGGGGTTGACCACACGACACAAGATTTATGTAACGGAATTACCACATTCAGTTTCCGACATATCTATTAAAGTGTATGATGTGGCAACCCTTGTGAATGTTTACACCGATGCAGCCCAAAATGGCTTTAGTGCCATCATCATGCCCGGCTCTTCAAACACCCATTTTGAATTTGCATTACATGCGCCACAATACAAGGATTTTGGTCACAGTCCCCTGATCGGCTGGATCGCTGGTGTTCATCTGGATGATCTGGGAAAGATAACGCCCAAGGTATTTTACGGTCCGAGCCAGACGATGTTGGAAAATGCAGCGGTTGTTTTGCACGCGACATTGCAACCTGGGTATGTCGCTGAAATCAATTACGTGAACATCTTTGAACAAGGGGAGGGGGACACGATCACATTTCTTCAGGACGGTTTTAGCGCATCCGAGGTCTATATCAATGGCGTAAAGACGAACTTCGCGGATTACGTTGCTCAACAGAATTTAGATATGAGACTCCCCTTGGTGGCTGATTACTTTGGAGCCAGGGTGAACGTAAGTTTTCAAAACGTTGATACTTCGAAGCGCGAAGTTCGATTTTATGCACCTGTCTTTGCGGGTGTATCTTACAAGCATGCGAAACCATTGCGTGACTATGTCCAGCAATTTACCTCCATGCTTCCACTACACCTGAGTGAACATCCAGCGTTCTCATGTAATTGCATCTTAAATTACTTGTATTCAAAACTGGAAGGGAAACGGACAGGAAAGATTACGGGACCTGCAACGTTTGGTGAAGTGGTTTATCAATTATTGAACCAGACAATGGCGTATCTTACAGTCACAGAAGTCAGCTAACCCTCTTCGTTTTGCCTCTAACTTTGATTTTCGAACCGGCACTCTAGTGCCGGTTCTGTCGTGCAGGTTCAAATGTTTGGGCCTGTCAAACGAAGACTGGGAACTGGCTTCCCTGAATAAAGATCCGTTCAATGTGTATTATGGAAAGGAAAAGGACATTGCCGCCCTCCTGGAAGGACTCGCTGTCCCAACTGCTGACGCGGTCAAGGAATGATGACCGCATCAGACTCACCCGGACCTGCCTCGTAGGAATCGGCAGTGACCTGCGCGGAGACGACTCCGCCGGGTTGGCCGTGGCGCGTGCATTGTTGGACGATGAACGCCTTCGCAATGCGCCTGACCTCCTCGTTCTGGAGGGCGGGCTTGCGCCCGAAAATCAGACCGGCAAAATACGCGCCTTCCGGCCTGAACTGGTGCTGTTCGTTGATGCGGCCCAGATGGACGAACCGCCTGGCGCTATCCAGTTCATTCCTCTTGAAACCCTCGACGGGATGAGCGCATCATCCCATTCCCTTCCACTTTCGATGTTGGCAAGTTACATCATCTCTGATCTAGGCTGTCAGGTTGAGGTATTGGGTATTCAACCCGCAAAAAATGAAATTGACATGGTGCTCAACTTTCCTGTTCGTGCTGCAGTGAACGAAGTAATATGCCTGGTAAGCGACCTTTTTGCAAGCAAGTCTTGATCTGTTGTGGTTGTGTGAATGGTTGCACAACCGAACGCACCAGATTAACGATACGGCGCCATCGCGGCAGAACAGCCCAGCCCCGGCGCGTCATATAGCAGGCCGGGCAAGATCATCGTCTCCATCTTGCCTGTGGTGACCGCTATCCCGTAGGGTACAATATCAGGGTTATCTTTGACGAAACAGGAGCAATCACATGTCTATTCCTGCCCCACACTGGGACCTTTCTAACGTCTATCCCTCGCTCGAATCCAAAGAATTCAAAACCGCCATTGACATTTTCAAGATGCAGGTCGCTGACCTGGGCGATTATTTTGTCGAAGTTGTCCAGAAAGCGGATGCAGGTACGCCGCCGGAACACCTGGCGCCTGTTCTGGGCGAAGTTGTTGACCGCTTCAACGCCGCCTATACCCTGTCTGCCACGATTGAGCCGTATATCTACTCTTTTGTCAGCACCGACTCGCGCGACAAGTTGGCCGCCCGGACGCTTTCCGAATATGAACAGGTCAAACTGCCCTTGCAAAACCTGGATGTACAACTGAAAGGCTGGCTGGGAAAAGTGGCTCCCACTCTGGAGCAAGCGCTGGAACTGAACGCCTCTGCCAGGGCGCATACTTTCATGCTCAAGGAAGCGGCCGAGCAGAGTAAATTCCTGATGAGCGAGTCGGAAGAAGCGCTGGCTGCCGAACTTAGCCTGAGCGGCGGCAACGCCTGGGACAAACTGCAAGGGACGGTCACCTCGCAACTTTCCGTGGACTTCGAACTGGACGGCGAGACCCAAAAGTTGCCCATGCCCGCGCTGATCAACCTGCGCTCCCACCCGGACGAAGCCACCCGCCGCCGCGCCTACGAGGCCGAAAACCAGGCCTGGGATTCCGTCCGTGAGACGCTGGCGGCCTGCCTGAACGGCGTGAAAGGGGAAGTGGTGACGCTCAACAAGCGCCGCAAGCGCGAAGATGCGCTCCATTCCGCGCTCGAAGCCGCCCGCATCGACCGCCAGACGCTGGACGCCATGATGGGCGCGATGAAAGCCTCCTTCCCCCTGTTCCGCAAATATTTCGACCACAAGGCCAGGTTGCTCGGTAAACAAAAACTGGCCTGGTGGGACCTGTTCGCCCCGGTCGGCCGGGTGGACAAGACGTATTCCTTCGAAGAAGCCCGCGATTTCATCCTGGCGCAGTTCGAGAAATTCTCGCCGGAACTACGCATTTTTGCAGAAAGGGCTTTCAAGAACAACTGGATAGACGCAGAAATGCGCGAGG
The DNA here is from genome assembly GCA_049323115.1 of Chloroflexota bacterium. Lineage (GTDB taxonomy): Bacteria > Chloroflexota > Anaerolineae > Anaerolineales > Villigracilaceae > JAABUE01. The sequence continues at coordinate 21,628 of JBMOMP010000053.1, read as the reverse complement.
GCAAGCGCGGCGGCGGTTTTTGCATGGAAGTGCAGGGCGTGAAGGAGAGCCGCATCCTGGTCAACTTCGACGGTTCGCAGGACCAACTCTCGACCATCGCCCACGAACTGGGCCACGCCTTTCACAACGAGTGCGCTTACCAGTTCGGCAAGACCCCCCTGCAACAGTTGACGCCCATGACGCTGGCTGAGACCGCATCCACCTTCTGTGAGACCATCGTGACCGAGGCGGTGCTGACGCAGGTGAGCGACCCGCAAGAAGAACTGGCCGTGCTGGAAAGCCAACTCAACGGCGCTTCACAGGTCATCGTGGACATCTACTCGCGCTTCCTGTTCGAGCAGGAAGTCTTCGAGCGCCGCGCGCAGGCTGAACTCTCTGCCGACGAATTCTGCGAGATCATGGAACGCGCCCAAAAGACCACCTATGGCGACGGCCTGGATGAGCGTTACCTGCAAAAATACATGTGGACCTGGAAGCCGCACTACTACTCGGTCGGCCTGTCCTTCTACAATTTCCCCTACGCTTTTGGATTGCTATTCGGTACCGGATTGTACGCCATCTACCAACAGCGCGGCGCGGATTTTGTGACAGATTACAAGGCGCTGCTGGCTTCCACCGGGGAAGCCTCGGCTGCGGACCTGGCGGCCCGCTTCGGCATTGACATCCGCGCGCGTAAGTTCTGGGAAGACAGCATTGCCGTCTTCGGCAGGCGCGTGGAGCGTTACTGCCGACTCTAACCTGTAAATGACCGTCCCGAAGGTTCTAAACCTTCGGGACGGTCATTCTTAGCCAGCAATTTTCCCCAGCGCCTCCCCCAGGCGCTGGATTTCTTCTATCGTGTTGTAATGTGTCGCGCCAACCCGCACCATGCCGCCGCTATCTTCCAGCCCCAGCCGTTCGGTGACGTTGATAGCATAGTAATTGCCGTCCCAAACGTAGATGCCTGCCTGGGCCAGTTTTTCGGCGACGGCGCGAGGGTGCAGGTCTCCCAAGCGAAAGGCAAAGGTCGCCACGCGGTCGTCCAGGCGGCGGACGTCGGTGAGGCCAAAGATCGTTAGGCCGGGAACAGATTGCAGCGTAGAAAGAAGCGCGCGTCCAAGTTCGAATTCGTAGGCGCGGATGGCAGTCAGCGCTTTTTTGAGTTCCATGCGGCGACCCTGGTAGCCGTCTTCGGCCAGGCCTTCGGCATACCGGCCGCCGAATTCTTTCCCCACCCATTCGAAGTATTCGATTGCGCCGAGGACGCCGGCGATGCCCTCATGGTTTTGCGTGCCGGTTTCGAATTTGCCTGGGATGCGGTTCGTGGCCGGGCGGACCTTGTAGGCGAACAATTCCTCCAGCAGGTCGCGCCGTCCATACAGGATACCGGCGTGCGGGCCGAAGAACTTGTAACTCGAAGAGACGAGCAGGTCGCATCCCAGTCTCTGAACGTCGATCGGGCCATGCGGCGCGTATTGGACGGCGTCCACGTAGACCAGCGTCCCTGCTTCGTGCGCCATCCTGGTAATTTTTGCAATCGGATTGATCGTCCCCAGCGCGTTGGAGGCGTATCCCACCGCCAGCAAGCGCGGTTTGCGCTCCAGGGCTTTTTGCAGGTCGTCCAGCCGGAGCGTACCGTCTTCCACATCGAAATCTACCCAGTGGACGTTCACGCCGCGATCCTGCGCGGCCAGCAGCCAGGGCGTGACGTTGGCGTCGTGGTCGAGCCGGGTGACAACGATCTCGTCCCCCGCCTGCCAGTTGCGCGAGAGCGAGCGGCTGATGTGCAGCGTCAGCGTGGTCATGTTGTTGCCGAAGATGATCTCTTCCGGGCCGGCGGCGTTGTAGAAATCTGCCATGGCGCGATGGGCTTCGTCCAGGACAGCGTCGGAGGCCTTGCTGGTAGCGAATGCGCCCTCGTGGTTGGCGTTGCATTCCAATAGGTAGCGGGTCATGCGGTCGATGGATTGCCTGGCGATCTGTGTCCCCCCGGGGTTGTCGAAGAAAATGGCGGGGCGGTCGAGGGATGGGAACTGTTTGCGGATAATAGACGGGTCGAGCGACATGGCGGCCTCCAGGAAGAAAATAGCGATGGACTGTCCAATTATAGTCCATCGCCGGGTCGTCTGTCGTATTAAGCGGCAAACGCCAGGGTGAGGGGGGCACCCTAGCGTCTGCCAAATACATAATACTACATCGTACAAAAAAAGGCAATACCTTTTTCCTTAAAAAATGATTAGAATTTTTGCCAATGCCCCAGGCGGGAATCGAACCCACATCAGAGCCTTAGGAGTGCCCTGTTCTGTCCATTGAACTACCGGGGCTGATGGCGGGGATTATAGCATTATCCGGCAGGCGCGCCAAGCCATGTTGCGCGGAGCTTCATGGCCTTCTTAAAGTCTTGGCGGGTCTCGACGCTGACCGCGCCTCTCCAACGCGAATAACGCGAACGGGGCGAAAAGCGCGAAAAAGAACGAAAAATTCGCGTCACATCGTACCCACAGGGTATTCGCTCTTTTCGCGGCTTTCGCGTTGAGGGGTTGCGACTTTAAGAAAGCCCTGCGCGGAGTTTCTCCTGTTGTGCAATTCACCCAACGGGCGTAAAATAGACACGCCAGGAAACACTGGAAACTGGCAAGGATGAATTGTAATGTTACCCCAAGCAGAGAGTGACTGTTCTCCTGAGGACAGTCAGCCGCCCAGTTATCCAGGCGGAGAGCGAGTAATAAGTTTAGCTGATTGCATCACGTAGGTTTGTAGTCTCCTGCGTGATGTGATGTCACGCATTGGAGGCTGCTATGCTGACCATTTTCAAGACCACCCCCGAAGGGCTGGAGACGATCCAAAGCATTGTCAACGGTTGCTGGATCAGCGCGATTGACCCGCATCCGGAAGAGATCGCGCAACTGGAAGAGTGGGGAGTCGAACCCGAACTGATCACCTATTCCCTGGACCTGGATGAAATGGCGCGCGTGGAGCGCGATGAGGGGTACACCCTCATCCTGCTGCGTATCCCATATCTGCAGGGTGAAAACCAGGACATCCCCTACATCACCATCCCGATGGGCATCATTATCAAAGACAATTTCATCGCCACCATCTGCCGCCATCCTAACGACATCAGCCGCATCCTCACCAACGGGAAATATCGCGGCTTCAAAACCGCCAAGCGCTACCGCTTCGTGCTATACGTCCTGCTGGAAACCGCCACGCGCTACCTGGCCCACCTGCGCGACATCAACCGCGCCGTGGACAATGTGGAAGACCAACTCCAGAAGTCCACCCGCAACCGCGAATTGCTCGAACTCCTGAAATACCAGAAATGCCTGGTCTATTTCACGACCGCCCTGCGTTCCAATGAAGTTATGATGGAACGCCTCCAGCGGATGAAAATGTTCAACCAGTATGAAGAAGACGAAGACCTGCTCGAAGACGTCCTGACCGAAAACCAGCAAGCCATCCAAACCACCAATATCCAGACCGAGATCCTGAGTTCGATGATGGACGCCTTCGCCTCTATCATCTCCAACAATCTCAATGTGGTCATGAAGGCCCTGGCTGCGCTGACGATCATCCTCAACCTACCCACCATCGTGGCCTCCTTCTACGGCATGAATGTTGCCCTGCCTGGCGAAGAACATCCCCTGGCCTTCCTGACCGTCTTTGGTATCGCTATTGGCATGACCGCCATCGCCACCTACATCTTCTACAAACGCGACTGGTTCTAATGCAGCCCGAACTTCTCCACGAAGCGCAAGCGCAACTCGGCGAAGGCCCCGCCTGGGACGCCAAGACCCACACCCTGTACTGGGTGGACATCCTCAGCAAGCGCGTCCATTTTCACCGCGACGGCGAGAACGGCTTCACCCAATTGGACGAGATGCCCGGCTGCCTGGCGCCCTGCAAGGATGGGAACCTGGTCGTGGCCGCCCGCGCCTCATTCCTGACGCTGAGACCCTTCGGTCGAACTCAGGGCGGGCCTGCTACTGCTAAAACGGCCTTTCTCGCCTCCGTGAGCGAACCCGTCAACAATCGCTTCAACGACGGCAAATGCGACCCGGCTGGGCGCTTCCTGGCGGGCACGATGGACATGGACGAAAAAGCCGCCAGCGGCGCGCTTTACTCTTTCGACGGCACGAAAGTAACGCGCCTGCTGGACGGCGTCCGCATTTCCAACGGCCTGGCCTGGAGTCCCGACTACAAAACGTTCTACTACATCGACACGCCCGCGCGCGAAGTCAAAGCCTTCGACTACGACCTGGCGAGCGGGGGGATCGCTAACCCGCGTGTGGTGATCAGCGTGCCTGAATCCCTGGGCTGGCCGGATGGCATGACCTCCGACGAGGACGGCTGCCTGTGGATCGCGATGTGGGGCGGCGCACAGGTCACACGCTGGGAGCCACGCACGGGGAGGCTGCTGGCGCAGATTCCCCTGCCGGCCAAGAATGTCACCTCCTGCGTTTTCGGCGGGCAGGACCTGGACGAACTGTACATCACCTCGGCGCGCGTGGGGTTGGATGAGGCCGATTTAACGGCATACAGCCTGTCGGGTAGCCTGATGCGCGTGCGTACCCGGTTCAAGGGTATGCCAACCTTCGAGTTCGGGTAAAATCAAGGGCGTGGAAAAAAATCCCCCATCCCCCAGAATCGCATTCCTGGACGTTGCCAAAGGGATCGGTATCCTGTTGGTCATCTTGGGGCATAATTCGGTCAAAGCGGCCGTGCCGGGGATGGAGAAGTTCATCTTCTCTTTCCACATGCCCTTTTTCTTCCTCCTGTCGGGCATGTTGTTCAAACCGGATTATCCCCTGCTGGTATTGTTGAAACGCCGGTTTGCGACCTTGATCCGCCCGTTCTTGGCAGCAATTTTCCTGTTGTATTTCGTTTACCTGTTCTACGCCGAGATGACCCTGATGACGATCCTGCGGCGCGTGGCGCGCTCGCTGTATGCTTCGGGGAATTACCTGGAGTGGGCGCAGTTATGGTTCCTGCCGCATTTGTTCCTGTTGAACCTGTTTGCGGCCGTACTGTTCCTGGCGTTTTACGGGCGGATCAAATGGCTGTGGCTGCGGCTGGTTTTCCTGGCCGGGATGCTGGGGGCGGGGATTGCGCTGCTGCCCGCCCTGTACATGAAAGAAGTTTCGCTTCTGGGGGCGACCCTGGTGCTGGACGGCCTGCCTGCCAGCCTGGACCTGCTGCTCATCACGACGGCGTACTTCTTGTTCGGCTACGAGGTGCGACGGGTGATCCCCGAACGGTTTTTCGGTTCCCGGTGGACGCTGCTGCTTTCGGGCGCGGCGCTGGTGGCGCTCAACGCGCTGTTCTCCTACCGGCTGGATTTTTTCTTCCGCACTTATGATTCTTTCCTGGTCAACACGCTGGAAGCGCTGGCAGGGAGCGCTTTCATCCTGTCCCTTTCGAACTGGATCGCCAGCCGGCCGGGCCGGCTGTTGTCCCTGTTGACCTATTTCGGGCAGATCACGATCGTGCTGCTCATCTTCCACCAGCCGGCGCAGCGGATCACTTTCGAGCGCGTGTTGAGTTTGAGCCACAATCCTCTCCTGGCAGGACTGGTTGCGTTCCTGGCATCGGTATGTGTGCCCGTGCTGGTTCACCGGTTGGTTTTGAAGGACAATCCGCGCCTGGCGGCCTGGTTTGGGCTGCGGTCATAACAAACCGTCCCGAAGGTTTTCTGGCCTTCGGGACGGTCGTTCGAACCTGGAGTTTTTGCATGAATCGAGAGCGTATCGGGTACATCGACATTGCCAAAGGGATTGGTATTTTGCTGGTAGCGATGGCGCATACGGGGCTGTCGCTGGTGGCGCCCTATTTGCACAAACTCATCTATTCTTTCCACATGCCATTGTTCTTTTTTCTGTCGGGGTATTTTTTCGACCCAGATACCCCGTTCCTGGCGCTCTTGAGGAAACGGTTCAATGCCGTCCTGAAGCCTTACCTTTTTACGATTTTCTTGATCTACCTGACCTCGGTCTCATTCACCAATATGGGGTTCGTCACCGCGCTGGGACGGATCGTCAAGGCCATGTATGGCACCGGGCGTTACATTGACTGGGTGCAGTTGTGGTTCCTGCCCAGTCTCTTTGTCACCAGTTTGTTTGCATTCCTGTTCTACCGCCTCATCCTGGCGCGGATCGGAAACCGCATCGTCCGCTGGCTGGTTTTGCTGGGCTTGCAAGCGGCGGCGGTCTACTCGTTGAAAGCCTTCTATCCGTTTTCGCTCACCCTGTTGGGCAAGGAATACGAACTGTTCGGCCTGCCCTTCAGCCTGGACCTGGCGCTCTTGAGCGGTTTCTTTTACATTCTGGGGAATGAAGTGAGGCAGGCGCCTTTGGAAAAATTGTTCGGCGATGGCTGGTTCCTGGCAGGGACAGGTGCAACATTGGTCGCGCTGACCTGGTTTTTCCAGCCGCGCGTGGACTTCAACGCCAGGATGTTCGAGTCTTTCCCTCTGAATACCCTCGAAGCCATACTGGGAATCCTGTTCGTGCTGGCGCTCTCCAAACAGATCGAGTTGCGCACTGTCCGCCTGGCGGCTGCGCTCAAATATATTGGCCTGGCATCCCTGTTCATCCTGATCTTTCACGTGCCGATCCAGGAATACTGGGGCGCAAAGATCTACTTTGTGACGAATATGCAGGCGCTTTCCATTTTTTCAGCCTTCGTCATCAGTGTTCTCATTTCACTGGGCTTCTATAAAGTTTTTGTGGAACATAACCCCATCGCATTGTTCTGGTATGGGAGGAGTGCGAAACTGCCCCCAAAAGAACCAAAATAACTGTCTATCTGATGATGTGCCTTTGTCGCTAAAAGGGCGCCCCACTGTTCATGCAGTTTCAATTTCGCGGAGACGTTGTTCCAACAGGAGATTGATTAGGCTTTCGGTACTGACGCCGCGCGCAAAAGCCGCTTGTCGCAGACGGTTGAGCAAATCAGGCTCGACCGCAACCAAATAGCGGCGATGAAGTTCGGGGGAAATTTCAAACATAGCAGGCTCAGTTTGATCCCAATAATCTGCCAGACTGTGTGTGTCCCAAAACTCAGCAATTTCTTCGTAACTATCCATTTCAGGGATGGATTTACTTCCGTTCATATTGTCTGCGCTCCTTCCGATCCATATCACGGGCGCTTAAAACCAATGCTTCGCGAGTCTTTTTATAGACAAAGAACACTACCAAGTAACGTCCTGCCTTTGTCCGTCCCAGTCCAGCAAAGACATCTTCACCAGGAATGTGGCCTTTCTGGACTTTTCGATACAAGGGTTGACCAAATAGCGCATCTATAACTTCATCGGGATTGACATTATGCTTCCAATCCAATTTGTCTACAATATTGGGCAGAAAAATAATGTCTTTGATTTGCATAAGTCAGAACTATAACCCTGGCTTATTTCTCTTCGCCAGGGTTAGACGGCGGGGCAGCTGGCGCAGTCCGCCGCATCCGTTCCTCTTCCAGCGTGCGGATGCCGTTATGCACCTGGTTGAGGGAACGCTCTAATTCATCCTGCAAGCGCTGCAAAGACTCGATGACATAATCGTCCGCATCGCGGCGGGTGGCGTCTGCATCGGCGCGCGCCTGGGCCACGATCTGCTCCGCGCGGCGCTGCGCTTCCACCACGATGTTGTCCTTGCTGATGACGCCGTCGGCTTTGTCGCGCGCCAATTGCAGGGTGCGATTGGCTTCTTCCTGCGCCTGGGCCATCACGCGGTCACGCTGACTGAGCAGTTGTTGGGCCTTTTTTACTTCCTCAGGAATGGCAATCCGCATCTGGTCAATGATGTCCAACATGCGGTCTTCATCCACGGCCACGTTATGCGTGAAAGGAATGGCTTTCCCTTCGTTGAAAAGTTCTTCCAGGCGGTCGATCAATTGCAGGATGTCCATAGTCGCCTCTCAGTCCAGACAGTCGCTTTGCAGGGGCAGTTTGTATTATTCTAGCACAATTAATCCCGGATGGCATTGGGTAGGTGCTGGTCGCCCATGTTGCTCAACTTTTGCGCCAGCGCCTTCTCGACGTGCGGCGGCACCATGCTCGACACATCCCCGCCCAGGGAAGCGATCTCGCGCACGGTTGTGGACGACAGGAACGTATGCTCCTCGGCCGTGATCAGCGCCATATACTCGATGTCCGGCGACAAGCGGTGATTGGCCAGCGCCATGCGGAATTCGAACTCGAAATCCGAGAAGACGCGCAATCCACGCACGATGACCTGGGCATTGACCTTGCGGGCAAATTCCACCGTCAGGCCGCTGTAGCCGGTCACCTTGATCTTGGGGTTATCGCGTAAGGCTTTTTCGACCAGGGAAATTCGTTCTTCCGGCGAGAAAAACAGCGACTTGAGCGGTTTATCGTAGACCGCCACCACGATCTCGTCGAACAGGCGCGAGGCGCGGTTGGCAATATCGATATGGCCGTAGTGGATGGGATCGAACGTGCCGGGGAATAATGCGCGTACCATAGGCCTCCAGGTCCTAACTGACATCCCCTTTGCCATTCCCCCAGAAGCGCTCCAGCGCCTCAGCCAGCAGGGCGTTTTCGGGCGCTTCGAGTTTGGCGTCTTGCTCGAACAATTTCTGCGCGTGGGAACGGGCGCTCTCGATCAGTTCTACGTCCGTCAGGCTGGCCATGCGCAGGCCAGAAGCGTAACCCGACTGGCGCGTGCCCAGGAATTCGCCGGGGCCGCGCTGCTGCAAGTCGCGCTCGGCCAGCACAAAACCGTCGTTGCTCTCGGCCATGGCTTGCAAGCGCTCGTTCTCCACCGCGTCTTCATGATTGGGGATCAACAGGCAGTAGGACTGCTCCGCGCCGCGTCCCACCCGCCCGCGCAGTTGATGCAGTTGCGCCAGGCCGAAACGGTCCGCGCCCTCGATCAACATCACGGTCGCGTTGGGAATGTCCACGCCCACCTCCACCACCGTCGTCGAGACCAGGATGTCGAACTCCCGGTCGCGGAATTTGAGCATGGTCGCGTCCTTCTCGTCAGGGCGCATGCGCCCGTGCAGCAGGCCCAGTTTCAGGTCAGGGAAGATTTCCTTCGAAAGCGTCTCGTGCTCGTCCACTGCCGCGCGCGAATCGATCTTGTCGCTTTCCTCGACCAGCGGGTAAATGACAAACGCCTGCCGTCCGCCCTTGACTTGCGAGCGGATGAGCGTGTAGGCGCGCTCGCGCTCTTGCGGCCTCAGCACGTGCGTCGAAACCGGCTGCCGCCCGGCGGGCATCTCGTCCATGATGCTCAGGTCGAGGTCGCCGTACAGCGTCAGCGCCAGCGAGCGCGGGATGGGGGTGGCGGTCATCACCAGCAGGTGCGGGGTCCGGCCTTTGGTGCGCAGGGCAGACCTTTGTTCGACGCCGAAGCGGTGCTGTTCGTCTATCACCGCCAGTTCCAGGTCCGCAAACTGGACCGGCTCTTCCAGCAGCGCGTGCGTGCCGATGACGACTTTGACGCTGCCGTCTTGCAGGCCGACGCGCGCCGCTTCTTTCCCAGCCTCGGGCGTGTCGCCGACTAACAGGCGGATCGCATCCTGGGAGATGATCCCGTTTTCCCCCGCCAGCAGGCTGGAGAAGTTGCGGAAATGCTGCTCTGCCAAAATGGAGGTGGGCGCCATCACCGCTGCCTGGGCGCCCGCGTTAGCGACAATGGATGCCGCTAAGGCAGCGACTACGGTCTTGCCGGAACCAACATCGCCCTGCAACAGGCGGTTCATCGGGCGGCCCGAGCCGAGGTCTACCAGGATGTCGGAGACTGCGCGTTGCTGCGCGCCGGTGAGCGGGAAGGGCAGCGCGTGGATGCGCGCCTCCATCCACTCGTCCGGAACATCGAAGATGCGCGCCGTGACCGACTGCCAATCGCGCTTCTGGCGCAGCACGCCCATTTGCAAGAAGAAGATTTCGTCGAACGCCAGGCGCTTGCGGGCCGCTTTCAGCCTGTCCTGCGAATCGGGGAAATGCGCCTGCAAGAGCGCCTCGCCCAGCGCGGGCAGGTTTGCCGCCGCGCGCACGCTTTCGGGCAGGTGGTCTGCCACGCGCGGCGCCCAGTGCGAAACGACTTGGTTCATCAGGCCGCGCAACCACTTCTGCGTGATCTTTTCGGTCAGCGAGTAGATGGGGACAATGCGATTGGTGTGCAGGCTCTCGGCCTCGACCGGCTCGAAATCGGGGTTGTTCATCACCAGCCGCCCCAGGTACTGCTCGACCTTGCCGGAGACGGCGATGGCGTCGCCCTGGTCCAGGCGGTTCGCCATCCAGGGCTGGTTGAACCAGGAGAGACGCAGCGCGCCGGTGCCGTCGGACAGGATGGCTTCCACCAGTTGCGCCTTGCCGCCGCGGATGGGACGGCTGGTCACCGACTGCACCGCGCCGATCACGGTCACTTGCTGGCCGTAGAACAGTTCCTTGATGGGCTTGAGTTGGCTGTAATCTTCGTAGCGGCGCGGGAAGTAGTACAGCATGTCGCCCAGGGTGTGCAGCCCCAGTTTGCCCAGCGTCTGCGCGTGGCGCGGCCCAACGCCCTGCAAGACGGTCAGTTCGGCGTGCAGGGCGGCGGGGGTGGCAGAGGTCACGCCGCCGGGGGCGGACTCGGCGCGGCCAGGCGTGGAACGGCGTTCCGGCGGGAGGGGGGCGGGGCGATTGGCTTCAGGAGGAGGAGATGCCGGTTTAACGGAAGCAGGCCCAGGCTGGGGACGAGGCGCGCGCGTCCCTTTTTGGGTCGCTTCGGGGTACTGGTCGCCGATCCGTTTCCACAGTCCCTTGAGCGATTCGGCGCGCGAGTCTGGCGAGAGTTTACCGTACGATTGCAGGCGCTGGACGACGGCCTGGATGATCTCTTCAGTGATGCCGTCGCTGCGGGCTTCGCTTTCCCAGTAATCGAGCATCTTGGCAAGGCCGCCGATAATGGCGGTGTCGTTGTAACCGTTCTGGTGTTCGAGACGGAAGAATTTGCGCAGTTTTTCTAAGGCAGGTTGCATGGGGGTTATTTTATCACGGGGCAGGGGTATTCGCGCGCGAGCGGGTCTTGTATAATTGCGCCATGAACCTGGACGATTTTTCCCACTTCAAAGACCTCGACCCTCAGGATATGCTCGCCTGTATGGACGGGCTGCCCGGTCAATTGGAAACCGCCTGGGACTTGGGACAAAGGCTGCCGCTGCCTGCCTGGGAGGGCATCCAGCGCGTGGTAATCGCCGGCATGGGCGGTTCGGCGATCGGGGCGGACCTGGTATCTGCCGCCGTTATGGAGGCCTGTCCTGCGCCGCTCATCGTCCACCGTGATTACGGCCTGCCCGCTTTCGCCAGCGGGCCAGCGACGCTGGTGGTCTGTTCGTCCCATTCGGGCAACACCGAAGAGACGCTCGATTCGTTCGAACAGGCATTGGAGCGCGGCTGCCGCATCCTGGCAGTCTGCACGGGCGGGGAGCTGGCCGAAAAGGCTGGGGCAGCAGGGGCGCCGGTCTGGCAGTTCGACCACCAGGGACAGCCGCGCACGGCGGTCGGTTTTTCGTTTGGGCTGCTGTTGGGCGCGCTGGCCAGGCTGGGGCTGGGTCCAGATGCGGGCGCGGAGGTGGCCGAGGCGGTTGCGGCAATGCGCTCCCAGCAGGAGACGATCCGGGCAGGAGTGCCCATCGTCCAAAACCCTGCCAAACGCATGGCCGGTCAACTGATGGGACGCTGGGTGACGGTCTTCGGGGCGGGCGTGTTGGCGCCGGTGGCGCGCCGCTGGAAGGGACAGGTCAACGAGATCGCCAAGGCGGGCGCCAATTTCGAGTTCATCCCCGAAGCCGACCACAACACGCTGGCCGGGCTGCAACATCCCGAAGCCATGCTGACGGCGCAGGCGATGACGCTGTTCCTGCGCGCGCCGTGCGACCACCCGCGCAACCGGCTGCGGCTGGACATGACCCGCCAGGCTTACATGCTCGAAGGCATGAACGTGGACGGGTACACTGCCCAGGGCAGTTCGCCCATTGCGAATATCTGGACGACGCTGCACTTCGGCGATTATGTGGCCTATTACCTGGCGATGGCGTATGAGGTGGATCCGACGCCGGTGAACGCGCTGGAGAGTTTCAAGAAAGCGTTGAAGGGCGTGGAAGCGTAAATCAATGGAGTGATGTTGCTTCAATTTTGGGAAAATCTGTACACGGCTTGCACGGATTGACGGATTTTACCCTGTGGGCGCGATGTCACGGAAAAAGTCAAAGAATCCGTGCACCCCTGCGTAATCCGTCTAATCCGCGTACCAAAGGTTCTCCACCAGGGAGACTCCTAACTCGGACAATCCGAAACCAAAGAGGTTTACCGCGAAGACCGCCAAGAACGCGAAGACTCAAAAAAGTTTCCTTTGCGCTCTTTGCGGTTTGACAAAGGCCTCGAACAGGACTCCACGGTTAAGTGCCATCCTACCTCAAGGCTTCCTGTCGTTGAAAACGTCCCCTCAACGGAGTGACAGGGATTTGCACGCTGCTTTTGCCGTTAGCGCTTGGAAAATCCGCAATTGGATTGCGAATTTTCCAAACCTATGCTATGATAATGACATTGTTGCAAGGCAACGAACGGAGCAAGATCATGATCGAAAGAACCCTCACAGCGAAAATCATCGCCCTGGCGCAGAAATTCCAGGTCATCACCCTGACCGGCCCGCGCCAGTCCGGCAAGACCACCCTCGTCCGCGCCGCCTTCCCGGCCCTGCCCTACGTCTCGTTGGAAGAACCGGATATCCGCCAGATCGCGCTTGCCGATCCGCGCGGCTTCCTTTCCAACTACCCCGCCGGCGTCATCCTGGATGAAATCCAGCACACGCCCGACCTGTTCTCTTACATCCAAAGCATCGTAGACGGGAACCGCCAGGCGCAATTCATCCTGACCGGCTCATCGAACTTCCTCCTGATGGAAAAGATCAGCCAGACGCTGGCGGGGCGCACCGCCGTCCTGCGCCTGCTCCCGTTTTCCATGGCGGAACTGCAACCCAACGTGCCTCCGTTCGAGCAGTACGAGAGCCTGATCTTCAAAGGACAATATCCCCGCCTGTACGACCGCGACATCGCCCCGACCGATTTTTATCCCAGTTACATCCAGACCTGCGTCGAACGGGATGTGCGCCTGGTGAAGAACATCGGGGACGTCAACGCCTTCATCCAATTCACCCAATTATGCGCCGGGCGCATCGGGCAATTACTCAATTACACCGCTCTGGCCAACGACGCCGGGGTCAGCCCCAACACGGCCAAAGCCTGGCTTTCCGTTCTGGAAAGTTCCTACATCCTTTACCGGCTGCAACCCTTCCATCGCAATTTCAACAAGCGGCCGGTCAAGTCTCCCAAACTCTATTTCTACGATACCGGCCTGGCCTGTTCCCTGCTCGGCCTCCGCGAAGAGGGCCAGGTCAACCTGCACTATATGAAAGGCGCCCTGTTCGAGGACCTGGTCATCACGGAGTTCGTCAAGCGCCACTTCCATCGCGGCGAACATCACCTGCCATACTTCTGGCAGGATCACCATGGCAAGGAAATCGACTGTCTGTTCGTGGAGGGGGAAACGATCCTGCCAATCGAGATCAAACCTGGCAAGACGATCGCCAACAATTACTTCGAGAACCTGGGATACTGGCGCCAACTCACCGGCAGGGCCGAGAAGCAAGGCTATGTCGTCTACGGCGGCGACCAGTCCATGCAAACCAGCGCAGGCGCGTTCATTAGTTGGCGACACCTGGAGCGGATCGAGGCGCTCCCTTCTGCGTGACAAATACCATGACGAGCGCACAAGCGACAGGACGCTTTTCGCCGGTCACGACATTGCCAGATCCCTGTCCAGCATTCCTATATCTACCGAGAGGCCGCCAACTGTTCGAAGTTCCGCAAGCGCTGCTGGTGTTACCCCGCCGCGCGAAAAGATCGCATAATGCGCCCGCCAGCCAACGCCGCCATCTGGCAAGCCTGCCATCACTTTCGGCGTCTTCTGTTCGAGCAATTCACGCACAACCTGGCGGTCAATGCCATCCACCCCCCATTTACACTCTCCCAACAGGATTTGTTTTTCATGCCAATTAACGGCTACGACATCCACCTGCACGGAGGCGCTCCAATGACTGCCGACCGCCTCCGGCTCGAAAGGAAGTTGTCCCTGCTTGCCCTGCCAGGCCACCCATTCCCGCGAGATTTGTTCGAACGCGGTTTGCCCGACGAAGGCTCGCAATCCCTCTTTGACCTGCGCCAGGACACGATCTGGATCGAACGTCAACGTATCGTGGAACGGGGCCAAAAAACGAAAATAGAACCGGAAATAGGGGTCGCACAAATAGTAATGTCCCATACGTGATTTACGCGATGCGCTGATTGGGACGGTAGCGGGCAGGCGACGCTCCACCAGGTAAAGTGCCTGCAAACGGGTAAGGTACGCCGAGAGATGCGCCTTGCCAATCAAACTGGCGTTGCTGATGTCGTTCAGCGTGTGCGCTCCCTGTCCAATGGCCTTGATTACCGCCAGGTAGATATTCGGTTCCCGCACCTCATCATACAGCAAAAAGGCAGGTTCAGCCACGAACATACTTCCAGGAGCAAGCATCACATCGCGGACATTTTGCGTTAAATTCCGCTTCGGATCCAACCACTCAAGGTAAGCGGGAACGCCGCCGACAATCGCATAGGCCGCCACACGCTCTTCGACAGGCCAATCCGGCAGGAATTCTCGCAAACTCGAAAATGAGAGCGGCTGTAGGTGCCATTGTCCTGTCATCCGTCCAAAGAGCGGGGATTGATGCGAGAGCAGCGTTTCCATCGTATGCACCTGGGAGCCGCATAACACCAGGACCAGGTTCGACGCCTTGAAGTGATGGTCCCAGGCGTGTTGCAAGGCCGAAAGCATGGCCGGATCGGCTTCAGCCGCATAAGGCAATTCATCCAGGACCAGGATGCGCTTCTGGTCGCTGATCAATTCAGCAGCCGCGTTCCACACATCCGCCCAACTCTCGAAGATGGGCGCGCGGTTGACCGGCATCCCTAATAAAGCGGCATATAATTTCCGCCGCTGCAGTGCCGCGGGTTCCTTCTCCGCGCTCCAGTAAGTGGCTGGCAGCCCCGCCTGGGCAGACCAATGCCGCAACAGCGCCGTTTTCCCAACCCTTCGCCGCCCATACAACAAGATCAACTGCGCCGGGCCGGGATGCTGCCTGCCCAAAACGTTGTTCAAAAAAGCAAGTTCCTGCTGGCGGTCAATGAACATGGGACTCTCTCCTGAAAATAAGCCACATGCTGATTATTATAATCTACATGTGGCTTATTCAAAGACAGCATGGACAGAGTGATTTTCAACATGCCAGCGCAACCCCGTCCTTCTTGCCGGTCGGCTTGAAGTGCGTGCCGTTGGGCATTGCGGGGTGGCGGGAAGCGGCTGGAAATGTGAGAATTCGGAGTTATCATCCGAAATTTCGAGGCTTCCTGTCGTTGAAAACGTCCCTGGCAAAGACCCGCCCTGCCCTCCCATTCGGCTATAATAGGGCATCCGATATCCTTGAAAGGGGCACGGTATGGCAATTGACGCATTGCTGGCGGTAAAACGTGACGAGAAAAAAGGCAAAATCTGGAGTCATTTGCGCGCCAAATGGCTGAATGAGACGCCCGAAGAGCGCGTGAGGCAGGAATACTTATGCGTGCTTGTCAATGAATACGGCTTTACATTGGAGCAAATGGGGGAGGAGATCGAAGTGACCGGGCGCGGCTCCGGCCATGCCCGCGCCGATTTCGTCGTCTGGCGCAGCGCCCAGGACAAGGCCGCTGGCAAAAATCCGCTCATTATCGTGGAATGCAAGTCGGATAATGTGACCATCCGGGCCGAAGATTACGGGCAGGGGGATAATTACGCCCGCCTGACCGGGGCGAGATTTTTCGTCACGCACAACAGCCGCGAAACGCGCTTTTGGCGCATGGTGCATGAGCGCATGCCCAAGGCGCTCGAAGAAATCGAAAACATCCCCCATGCGGACGCCAGCGACAAGGAAATCGACGCCCTGTTGGACAAACTCAAGGTTTTCAAGGGCGATGAGTTCGCTGACTTGCTCCACAAATGCCATAACGTCATCCGCAATCGCCAGAAACTCGACCCGGCGGCGGCCTTCGATGAAATCGCCAAAGTCTTGTTCGTCAAAGTATACGTGGAACGCGAACTGCGCGAAAAACGCCGCCGCAAGAACATTTTCTCGGTCGAGTTCCTGGACGAGCAGATTGGCGACGATCCCTTGAATGACCTGTTCGAGAAGACCAAGCGTTTCTACAAAGACGACCAGATTTTCAAAGAGATCGACCGCATCGATTTGAAACCCTCCACCGGCAGGGAAATCGTCAAACTGCTGGAAAGTTACAACCTGTCGGATACCAGCGAAGATATCAAAGGCATCGCTTTCGAGCGCTTCCTGGGGCGCACGTTCCGGGGCGAGATCGGCCAGTTTTTCACGCCGCGTACTATCGTCGAATTCATGATCCGGATGCTCGATCCGCAGGAAGGCGAAGTGGTGTGCGATCCGGCCAGCGGCAGCGGCGGTTTCCTGATCCGCTTCTTCGAAATCGTGCGCCAGAAGGTCATGGCCGATGCGGACCGGCAGTACCAGGAATACAAAACGGAAATATCGGGCTATAAACTCCCCGAAGAAGAACAGGCCAGGTTGCTGCGCCAGAGATATACGGAAATCCAGGCCGAACTCGACCCAAAACAGGCCGGTTCGCGCCTGTGGCGGCTGGCGAACCGCTGTATCTACGGCACGGACGCCAACGACCGCATGGCGCGCACCAGCAAGATGAATATGATCATGCACGGCGATGGGCATGGCGGGGTACACCACCACGACGGCTTCATCAACGTCAACGGGATTTTCGACGGGCGGTTCGATATCGTCCTGACCAACCCGCCCTTTGGCGCAAACGTGGAATTTGGCGATATCGTCCTCGAAGCGGAAGTGAGCGTTTCGGAAGAACTGCGCAGCCGCTACATTGCCGAATTCGGGACGGTGTACGAAACGGCGCAAAAGAAAGTGGAGGCCGCCAAAGACCGCCCGATCGCCAGCATGTATGAACTGCCGCGCAGCGCCAGGAGCAAGATCAAGACCGAGATCCTGTTCATCGAACGCTGCCTGGGCCTGCTCAAACCCGGCGGGCGGATGGGGATCGTGCTGCCAGAAGGTGTGTTCAACAATCCATCCCTGGCTTACGTGCGCGCTTTCTGCGAGGAACGCGCCTATATCCGGGCGGTGGTCAGCCTGCCGCAAGAGACGTTCTACTCGTCCGGCGCGAGCGTGAAAGCCTCGCTGCTGTTCCTGCAAAAATTCACCGACGCCGAGAAAGCCGAATTCGACCGCCAGCGCGCCGCCGCGCTGGAGGAGACCCAAGCCGGGTACGCCGGGCAGGTCGCCGCCGAAACCGAGCGCCTGAAATCAGGGATCGAATCCGCCAGGCGTGAGGGCGACGCCGCAAAACGCAAAGCCCTGCAAAAGGAACTTGCCGCCTTCGAGAAGGATATGGCCGCCCGGCTCGCCCGCGAAGCCCGCCAGCGTTGGAAAGAGCGCGTGGATTACCCCGTCTTTATGTACGAGGCCGAGTACGTCGGTATTTCCTCCACCGGCGAAGCGGATTACAACGAACTCTATCCCAACGACAACCCGCCGCCAGGGATGGAGAAAACCTGCCTGGAGTGGTATCAAGAATTCCGGGAAAACCCCGAACCTTTCTTACTTGATAGTGAATAACATGCTGATTCCCCGTCAAGTTTTTGCCGTCAGGTTTCGGAACCTTGAAACGTATTGGGAAGTGCGTTCCGTTCGCATTGCCCTGACCAATCGTTGTCACTGGCCTACAGAGCTTTTGAGCAACCTTTGTTCGCTCCGATTTGAAATCGTGCCAGAAAGAGAGCTTGCAACAGGACAGGTTCAACTTCTCGACCGCATTTCCTTTGATGAAGGAAAGGTCTTTTTTGGCCATCGAACACAAACCAAAATGACACAGTACCGCGCCAAGAGTGGGGATATTGCGGTCTCGAAAATCAATGCGCGCAAAAAGGCAATTGGCATTGTGCCAGATGGCGTCGAAGTTGGTCTGACCATTCATTTCCGGGCATTGATTCCTGATATAAGCACGGTTGATACCAAATACCTTTGGCTGGCCTTGCGTTCGGAGTATTGCCGCAATCAATTCGATGTCGAAACTGGCGGTATTGGTAAAGGCGAAATCAGCGAAGAAAGATTGCTTGGCGTGAAAGTTCCCCTGCCGCCGTTGGAAGCGCAGCGCGCGATTGTGGCGCGCTGGCAGGCGGCGCAGCAATCCGCGCGGGAGGCGGAGGAGCAGGTCAAGCACATCGAAGCCAGCGCCGAAGCGCAGTTTTTCGCCGATTTGGGATTAAAACCAAAAGACGAAACTGTAAAACAAAAGGTTTTCGTTACCCGTTTCAAGTATTTGCCCCACTGGAACGTGCGTGCCAATCAAGTAGTTTTACAAGAGCACACTCTCCTGGATGGTAAATTTCCAGTCGTGGCAGGCAAGGATGTGTTGATTGAAGTAAAACACGGCTGCTCAAATCCGCCATCAGAAAAACCCACCACCCTTGAAATTTTGAAAATTAGCGCCGTAACCAAAGGCGTCTTTGACCCTTTTGAAAAGAAATATGCTCACGATAACGCCAGAGTCCGACGCGATTTCGATTTGAAGAAGGGCGATGTTTTAATGTGCCGTACAAATGGTACCCTTGCTTATGTTGGCATGTCGTCTTTAGTTGACCAGAACTATGAAAACTTGATTTTCCCTGATAAGGTTATTCGAGTACGAGGCAAAGATAACATTTTGTCTGAATATCTATGGCTTATTTTGCAAATCTATCCGGTAAGATTGCAAATTGAATCATCTGCCCGAACTGCGGTTGGCAATTATGCAATTGGATCGGATGACATCTGGAATTTGCATTTTCCTTTGCCCCCAAGAGATATTCAAGAGCAAATCGTGAACAAAGTTTTATCCAGCCGCGCCGAAATCGCCCGGCAGAAAGAGCGCGCGGCGCAACTCCGCCGCGAGGCGGAAGCCGAAGTCGAAGCGCTCATCTTGGGGACCAAAAAGATCGGGTAGCGGCTAAGGTAAAGTGACAAACCTTAACGCAAATACCCTGCACTGCGCGGGTACGATGTGACGCGAAAATCAAAAAAACATTTTGCTACCGTACATCTCGAAAGCGGGACGCAGATGCTTCGATGAACTCAGCACAAGTTCACGCTGATAAACACGGATTTTTTTCTTCTTTTATCAGCGGAATCAGCGTTTTTCTGCGTCCAAAAAGGTTTTGTACGGTAGAGGAAAAAACATTCGCGAAATTCGCGCAATTCGCGTTAAAGCCTTCAAAGAGCCCCCCCCCAGTTGACCACGCCATGCCCGACCTCAAAAATCAAGCCGCTCGACTTGCGAATCAAGCGGCTTAATGTGCGAATCGAGCGGCTTAACCCGCGCAGTTAAGCCGCTCGATGTGTGAATCAAGCGGCTTAATTCGGACATTAAGCCGCTCGATGTTCGCAACCGTTCACTCCTCGATCAGGTCATCGGGATGCGCTTCGTTCCACAGCGCGATCATGTCTTCCTCGCTCTTGTCGATGTTCTCGGCGTTGCGCCACTTGCCGCGGAATTCGGCGTTGACGCGCTTCTTCAAATCCGGGTTGACCCGCGCGTCTATGTTTACCGAGCCGTCCTTCTTGCCGGTCGGCTTGAAGTGCGTGCCGTTGGGCAACCGCACGATACGCCCGGCCTTGAGCGCCTGCTCCGTGACCTTGTCCATGGCGCTCAACACCGCCAGCACCGAACTCATGCTCTCGTTCGAGCCTTCCGTCAGTTGCTCGATCAGTTCGTCCCCGCTCAACGGGGTGGCCGGCTCCAGGCGCGGGCCGAACGCTGTCCAGGCTTGTATCTTTTTTGCCATTCCAGAATCCTCCTTTGGAGAGTGAATTGTGGTTTACCGGTTGAGGCCGGGAAATCCCTGGAAAAAGAACACGCCGCTCACAAGAGCGCGAACGGCGTACTTGGTGTCTGTGTCTGCAACCACCCCTTACGCATCCCTCTGAGCACGTTGACATATATAAACCGAATCGCTTAGTCCTTTTTTTCTGGAGAGGATGATCTAAAAGGAGCAGATATTCCAGAAGTTACCATGTTAATCGGCGTATAAATGAGAAACCAGATTAAGTTTACAGCAATTAGAATTATTCTATAAGAAATATCGACTACAAATGGTAGTACATACCCTAAAATGAGGGCAATGTAATCCAATATATAGAAAATGCCAGAGACTATTCCTGCTCCCATAGTTACCAACACCATAAAACCTATTATCCCATCTGAAAAGATTAGAGCGGTTGTTAGTACGGTGTTCAGCGGAACTAAAATTGAAATAGCTATATTTACACCTAATTCAACAGTTTCTCTGACATCTGGAATAAATCCGAGCGCAATCAATCTTTGAAACCCTAATAAAAGAACGGCGAGAGTACCAAAGATAATTAAATAATTAATCAACGCCTTCGCAATGTTCACCCAAGCTCCTGCTCTCTTATCCCAATGAGAAAAATCACTTTTCTTGCTTGATATTTGCTCGAGAACAAACACCGAGATAAGAATTGCAAATATTGATCCCCCCGCCATTGCTAACGCATAGTTGTTGAAGGGTTCCCAAAGGGTTTCTAGGTCAATTAGCCCGATTGATACCAAAGCTTGTGTAATTGCAATTATGTCCAAGTAAATGAAAAGAGACGTAAGTAGCAAAAACAACACATTACCAACAGGCAGAAATGGTTTTTCTTCCTCAGAATATTTTTGCCTCTGCTCGTTTCTCCATCTCTTAAGGCTGTTTATAATTCCCCTAAATGGCAATTGCAATGCATCTTTAAATCCAACTGCCACATCTTCAAAAAGACCTCGTGGGTAAATAGGTACTGATTCGGGATTTGAGTCTGGTTTAAAAATGATGGGTTTGAATGTCAAATCGACGAATCGGTTACCTAGCGATTGGATACGTCGTCCAGAAGCGAGACAAATTAATATCCAAATACCAACGGTTACGTAAAACGTGCTCGAATTCAGTAAATTATAAAAAAATGCAGGCATGTTTATCTCCTTAGAAATTCAACTAGATTTTTTTCAATATTTTCACCATTAATATAAATTATGTTTTTCGCGCCAAAGGATTTCATTTTCTCGGACCAAAATGACTGCCATTCAACGCATTCAGGGCTATACAAAGGAGAGCAATTTAGCATTACTGAAAGTACTTCTATTCCCATCAAATCTATCTCTAGGCCATCAGGTTCTTGCGGTCTCCATTCCGTTAAGTCCGAGAAGATAACAAGCACACATTTTCTGTATTTATCGTCACATTCATTTTTGAAGGAGTTCGTTGCATTTGCAAGTCCCTCATATACTTGATTATCAATTATCCTATCATCATCTACATGATGATTTTCAACTTTTTCTTTATATTGCTGTAAAAAATCTCTTACTCTTTAGTTTCCGCTAACTGGTGATGATGAAAAGGATAGTAATGGGCCCAAAGCATGGTAATCTTATTGCGCTGACAAAAGATCGTAGCCAAAGGACCCATTACCATGGCAAATCATACCATAGCTGT
>JBMOMP010000052.1:0-13071 GCA_049323115.1 Chloroflexota bacterium | reverse complement strand
ACCGTTCTCGTTGACGGCGCGCAAAGCCAACAATGCTCCTGCGCCTGCGATGGTCCAGCGCATGCCCGACAATTCCATGCGATCTTTGACGAGATGACGGCAAGTTCCTTCGATCACGCCAGTGCCGATGGGCCAGCCGCGGCGCAAGTATGCGGCATAGTCCATGTAGGGTAGATTGCGTTGAAAGTAACTGGTCACTGAGCGCAAAGATCTGGCGGCCTGGCTGTTGGGAGCCAGGGAATTGGCTTTGTCATCCAACAGTTGGATGACTTGCTCGGTGTGGCTGGACAAGAGTTGCAGCGCCTGCGTCTCCACCCATTGTGTGCGAGAGGGGTCGGTTTCTCCATACAGGGCGGTGCCCGCCTTCCACAGATATTCGAGGGCGTGGATGATATCCAGAACCAGGGGAAAACCTGGCAGGCAGGCTAACATCTGCTTTTGCAAAGGCTCTGCGCCATCGGTGAGCGCCACACGTTGGCAGATGTGTTCCCCTTCGCGACGTTGCACCCAAGCCGCCAGGCGTTTGAGCGCCTGCCGTTTGCCTCTCAAACTGGCGAAGATTTGCTTGTGTCGGGGAACTGGACGTTGCGCAGCAGGCTCCCCCTGCTTGAACAGGACATTGAGCACTTCCTGCGGAGTGCGGAAATAAGGCTCCATCGTGTACACTGCGGTGGCAATTGCCTCTTTTTTGTGCGTTTTCTTATCCCCTTTGCCGCGTCGTACCTTCACATCCAGTTCATGCCGCACCATGGGCACCCCTTTGCCATCCGCCTGGGCCACCAGGATCGATCCTTCCTGGGCACTGGGGAAGGGCGCTTTTTGGTGGTAGTACGCTTTGACGTTCTGGCTGTGTTCCGCCACACCCGTCTCCAGGGCCAATTCAGGCAAGTTCAACCCCAAAAGCCGCGCCACCACCTGCAACCCTTTGCCATACGCCCCTTCCACGCCCAGCAATTCGGCGCTCTCCAGCAGCAGATCGGAGTAGCAACGCTCCGGCAGGCTCAACGCTTCATCCAATGGACATTGCCCGCTGCCGCCCCAGGCATAGAAGTAGGCGCGTTCAATGTTCAGCTTGCCGAAGATCGAAAAGTAATCGCGCCCTTTCTGCGAATGATACGGCAAGACCACCTTGTCCTTTGTCACCAGTACAGCATGCGACTCACTTTCCACGCGCACCATCACAAACAAGCGCAATAACTGATATCCCAGATGCAACACTTGTCGAAACAAACTGCGCTCCATTTGATCCATCGTCGCCGTCTGCGCCTGCGATCCAGTGACGAACGCCAGCAAGCGCTCGAATTCCTCCCGCAGTTGGAGTATCATTTGACTGGAGTTGAAAGCCATGGCACACCTCCTGAGAAGACTGTTTTGTGCAAACCAATCATCCCAGAATGTCGCCTTCCTTTCAACTCCTTGTTTTCTCTCCATAGGCTACCAACTGTTTTTAGTCACACTCAAATGAAACGCACCCTTTTCATTTTGCCCTGCGGGCGCATTTGTATCTCAAGGCGACACGCATCGCTTTTGATGAACTCCAGGCACTCAAGGCTGCGTAACATCAGTTATTAAGTTGCTTTGCCCACAAGACGGATTGGTCCTCGATCCATTTTCTGGGAGTGGAACGACAGGCATTGCAGCCTTATCGGTGGACCAGTCATGCCTGCTCATCGACAATAATCTGGAATATTGCGATGAAGCAGTAAAGCGAATCAAAAAAGAAATCGGCGCTGTGATTGAAGGAAAGAAAACTGTTAGAAGGGGCGTATCCTATCTTCAAACGAGACTTCTGAGGGAAAGCAGGCCTGAGAAGTACCCTGCTTTCAAGGAGACGCCAAATCGAAAAACGCCCCTCTTGCGAAGGGGCGCTTTCTATGGCGGAGAGGGTGGGATTTGAACCCACGAACCCTTTCGGGTTACACGCGCTCCAGGCGTGCGCGCTAGACCGGACTACGCGACCTCTCCAATTCGAGCGGCGGAAATTATACCGTATTTTTGCGGGATGGTCACGTTTGGGCAGGGGATTCGAATCGCAACAACGCCAGCACATCCTCCAGCGCAGCGTTCAGGATTTCTTCCATGATCTCGTCGTGGACGCGGTAGGGGCCGCCGAAAGAGCCGTCGCCGTAGACATTGCGGGTGGTACGGGCGTCCATGATGGAACTGGGGACATGCGGCGGGGTTTTGCTGCCTTCCGGCAATTCGCCCACGACCGTGAACGGGAACGCTTCCAGCCAGTTGGCGTGGGCCGGCTTGATGTCGTGACGCATGGCTACGGCCTCGACCGCGTGGGAGTCCCACCAGTCGTACCAGGCCAGGCGCAGGTCGGGCAGGTGGTTGTTGACCGCGTTCAAGTGGGCGCGCACCGGCTCGTTCCCGCCGTGCCCGTTCAAGACCAATAGGCGGCGGAATCCCTGCCCGTGAGCGGAGCGGATGATCTCTTCGACCGCGGCGGTCATTGTCCCAACGCCCAGGCTCAGGGTGCCGGGGTAAGCGAGAAAGTACGGGGAGAGGCCAAAGTTCAGGGGCGGGGCCACCAGCACCCCGGTCCGGTTGGAGGCGAGGTCGGCCAGGGTGTGCGGGATTTTGATGTCGGTCAGCAGGCTCAGGTAGCCGTGTTGTTCGCACGCGCCCAGGATCAGGATCAGGCGGTCGTCCCGTTCCAGGTAGCGTTCTACGTCCATCCAGTTCAAGTCTTCGAGGCGCATGGGCAAATCCTATGGTGTGGCGCTAGGGAGGGGCGTCGCCGTCTCGGTGGGCGTCGCAGTGGGAGTATCGGTGGGGAGGTCGGTGGGCGGCGGCGCAAGGGTTGGGGTGTCGGTGGGCGCGGGCGGCAGGGTGGGGGACGGTGTGCTGGTGGGCGGCAGGGTCGGCGCGGGAAGTTGCAATCGCAGGGAAATCCTGCGCTCGGCGTAGCCGTTCTGGCCTTCCAGGTAGAGGCGCAAAGTGACCGTATCGCTGTTGATGTTTTCGACATTCCAGTCCAGCAGGGCAGCGGCCTCCCTGACCTTGTTCTTGCCGTCGGCGAGCGTGGTCCATTGGTCCGGGTCTTTGCCTGCGCCGAATTCGAGCCGCCAGCGTTTGATGTCGTCGTCGGCGTCGATGACGGCCTCGACGTCCACTTTGTAGGTGGTGATTACATCGCCGTCTTCCAGGCTCGTGAACTCAAGTCTGGGACGCGGGTCGCTGGCCTTGCATTCGCGCTGCGGGGCAAAGGCGGCGTCGCGCGGGAAGTCGTGGGCTTGCAGCCAGTCCTTGCCGGGATCGGTGCGCAGCCATTTTTCGGCCCACAAGTCGCCGCCGGTGTTGACGACCATCTGCTCATCGGTGAACTCATCGCAGGCGTCCGAGGCTTCCAGGCCGGTCCAGGTGTCGAGCGTAGCCTTGCGGTACAGGTCTTTGCCGGCGGGCAGGGGCGGTTGGTCGGCGGCAAAGATTTCGCTCCGCTGTTCGTTGCACCAATTGGAGGGTTTCGTGCCGGAGATGGCGCAGATGACCTCGTCCACGACCCCGGCCGGGCGGGCAAAGGCGGCAGGGTTACTACCAGTGACGACAGGAACGGCAGCCTGCATGAACTGCGACCAGATGGGCGCCGCGCCGCTCAGGCCGCTGGTGTTGATCATGGGCGTGTAATCGGCGTTGCCCACCCATACGCCCACCGCCAGGTCGGGGGTATAACCGAGCGTCCAGTTGTCGCGGAAGTCGTTGGTGGTGCCGGTCTTGGCGGCAGCGGGGAAGGGCAGGTTGAGCGCCGAGTTGCTGCCGAACATCCACGAGCGCGCCTGGTTGTCCGAAAGGATGGAGGTGATCAGGTAGGCGTGTTCAGCGCGGATGACCTGCTCACCGGGCTGCGGTTGGTATTCGTATACCACGTTGCCGGTGTGGTCTACGATCTTGAGGATGGCCACCGGCGGGACGCGCTGCCCGCCGTTGGCAAAGACCGAGAACGCGCCGGTCATCTCCAGCAGGCTGACCTCGCCGCCTCCCAGCGTGAGCGCCAGGCCGTAATCCTCGCGCGTAAAGGAGGTAATGCCCAACCTTTCGGCCATGCCGATCATGCCTTCTTTTTCGGGCGTGTCCGGGTCGTCGTAGATGCCGACGAATTGCAGCGTCTTGACCGCCGGGACGTTGAATGAATTCGCCAGCGCCGTGCGGACGGTTATCGGGCCGTGGAACTTGCCGTCGTAGTTGACCGGTTTGTACGGCTCGCGCGGGTCGTCCGGGTCGCCGGAGGGCGGGAACTCGCTCGGCACATCCCAGATCAGCGTGGCGGGCGTCCAGCCCTTTTCGAAGGCGGCTACATAGTTGATGGGTTTGATGGACGAACCGGGCTGGCGGGTGGGGCTGGCGGCCATGTTGACCTGCCCGTCGATGGCTTCGTTGTAGAAATCGGCCGAGCCGACCATGGCCAGGATCTCGCCCGTGGAGGGATCGATGGCGACCAGCGCGCCGTTGTAGGCGTTGTTGGCGGCCAGGGTAGCCACCTGCTCGCTGAGGATGCGTTGGGCGGTATCTTGCAAATTCGGATCGAGGCTGGTGTAGATGGTAAAACCGGACCGGTAGATGGTCTGCGAGTCGTACTGCTCCTCCAGTTGCGCGCGCACGAAATTGACCCAGTGCGGGTAGCGCATCTGGATATCTGGCAGGCGGAACTGCCAGGCCTTCATCTCGTTGGCGGCGTTGGTGGCGTCCGGCGCGGTGACGCACACCGGCTGGTCGCTGTTGCTGACCGGGATGCAGCCCTGCTCCAGGCTGGCCTGGAACATGAGCACCAGGACCTGTTGGTTGCGCGTCAGGGTGACGTCGCGGTTGGTGTAGATGTCGTACACCGAGGGCGATTGCGGCAGCCCGGCCAGGAAGGAAGCCTCGGCCAGCGTCAACTGCTCGGCGCTCTTGCCAAAGTACGTCTCGGCGGCGGCTTCGATGCCGTAGGCCAGGTTGCCGTAATAATTCTCGTTCAGGTAGAGTTCGAGGATTTCGTCCTTGCTGTAGCGGCGGGTGATCTCGGCTGCCAGGATGATCTCGCGCGCCTTGCGGGTATAGGTGCGCTGGACGCGCTCTTCGGGCGACAGCAGCAGGTTGCGCGCCAATTGCTGCGTGATGGTCGAAGCGCCGCCGCCCTGCCCGCCGGTGCGGTAATTCTCCCACAACGCGCGCAGGATGGCCCAGGGATCGAAACCGGGGTGACTGTAGAATTCCTTATCTTCGGTGGCAATCGTGGCCGCGACAACGTAGGGCGAGATTTTATCCAGCGAAACGTAGGTGCGCCGCCCGGCGTTCGGGTCGATGATCTCGTACAGCACGTTGCCGTTGCGGTCCAGGATGCGCGTGGTCTCGAACTGCGAGGCGCGCTCGCGCAGGTCGCTCACGCTGGGCAGGGTGCGGGCGATGGCGTAGTACTTGTACAGCGCAATCGAACCGCCGATCAACCCCAATCCCACCAGGATGAAGAGGACAATGATGACGCCGCGCAGCAGGCAGCCCCAGCCTGTGCGCCAATCGAAGCCTTTCCCCGCGCGCTTCATGCCTGGACCTGTACTTGCTGGCCGGGAAACGACGTTGGTCGCCGCCGGACGGGTGCCCGTCCCCCCCGCTGCCGGGCGGCTTGCCGTAGGCCGGGATGGGACGCTGTAGGCCGCCGGGGTGACGCGCGTGGCGCCCACGTCGATCTCGTCCACGCGGCGCGGCAGGGGCATGTTGTCCTTGTCCAGCGCGGGCAGGGAGGGCTGGGGCGTGGTCTCCTCGGGGTACGGGGTCAGGCCGGGGCCAAAGTCCGGCTCGGAAACGGGAACAGCCCCCTCGTCCGGGAAAGAAGCGGGTTCTTCGTCTTGCGGAACGGGGACGTCCATCTGGGTCTCGTCTTCCGAGGCCAACAACCGTCGCAGCCGTTCACGGGGGTCTTCGTCGCTCATAGTCCTTCCTTACGCATTACGTTTCACGCGCTGGGCTTACTCAACACCAACGCCGTCCACGTTCCCTTCATCACCGTTTCACCGGTTTGCTTTTTGACATCCAGCGCGATGACGATGGAGCCGCCGCCGATGCGCGGCAGGGCCTTGGTCTCGGCGACCTCCACTTCGACGTGGATGGTATCGCCGATGAAGACCGGGCTGGTGAATTTCCAGTTGTTGATCTCGCGGAAGGCAATGACCGTGCCTTCGAGCACGCCGGTGCGCATGATCAGGCCGGAGGCAACCGACAGCCCCAGCAGGCCGTGCGCCACGCGCTGGCCGAAGGGCGTGCCTTTGCTGAATTCGGCGTCGGTGTGGATCTGGTTGTAATCGCCGGACAGGCCGGCAAAGGCGAAGATGTCGCTTTCGGCGATGGTGCGGCCAACGGTGGTGATCTTTTGGCCGACCTGGAATTCTTCGAAATAGAGTCCTGGCATGGTCAACTCCTGGGTAGTGTTTGTAAGTGTATCGTAACCAGTTTACAGTAACCTTGTTTGGATGTTAGCAAAAGTCAGTTAGTTTTTTGCAAGTATCTGATTCGGTTTTTCAATCGGGGTGAGCAAAGGTCAAAAAATCTGTCGGACACATTGTCTAGAAGCCATCCTGTGTTCAACAGTACGGATAACTCGCGGGTAGCGTCTTTCACTTTCATGGAATGAATAACCGTGGCCGGGTAATTTTCGGGGCAATGGCTGACTGCCGCCACTTCTATTTCTTGAATCCACCAGTTTTCAAACGATGTGCCGTCACTGTTGCGGAGTCTTAAATCAACATTGCTATCCTGGAATAACATGGCATCCTCCTTTGATGCAAAAAAATGTTACCTGACATTACAGCGCAAGGTTGTCGGCGAGAGGCCAAAACGGTGGCCAACGGATCGAAAACGGATAAGCGGATAAGGCGCTGTCTATCCGTTTATCCGCTTCAATATCCGTTGACCATTGCTCACAAAAGGAAAAAAGGAAAGACCTGCGACTTTGCGCTGTAATACCATTTTCGGTAGTGGTCCAGAAATAAGTGGTGATAGCCTGAAAAACCGTCATTTTTCACTTCGACTTGACCACCACCCCATTTTCTTGGTTTTATTTCCAGGATGAATACTTTTGGCCATAGGGAAAATTCGCCTTTTGCGCGCTCGCTCGTTATTGTACCAATAAACACTGCCCGTCTGGCTGAAGAACCGCCAAACTACTGAACGATGAACTATCGAACTGAATTATACCCTTTGACCTCTTGACATTCTGCCCGTAAAATAAGACCATGAGAACCTGGTCGCTGGGAGCGGGTGATCCCGTTTTTTTAACACTGGCAGCCGATGCGCGCCTCGCCGCGGCGAACTACGCCAACGATCATATTTGGGAAGCAGCGCTCGGCGCCGGCGAACCGCCGGCGGTGGTGCTGCATACCACCTATGGCCTGCGCGCCCGTTCCATGCGCATTTTCCCCCGTTTCACCGAGGCCGGTCGCGCGGTCAGCAACCCGGCGGAATTTGCCGCCGCGCCTCGCATCCGCTGCCTCTACCCTAATTTCCTGGAACTGGCCTTTTCCCCCTTTGCCGGCCTGGAAGTATTGTATGAAGTGCGCGTTCCCCAGTCGGACGCCATTGCCGGGCGGGTGAGCGTGACCAACCGCACCAGCGCGGCGCGGACGCTCCAGTTGGAAATATGCGGCGCGCTCATCCCATTGGACGGCCACGCCTTCTCCCACACCCAGATGCAGCTGGTCAACGTGCTGGTCGGGCAGACGAGCGGCTTCGTCCCGCTTCTGTTCCTGACCGGCGGCCCGCTGCCGGGCCCCGGGCCGCAGCCCTCGCTGGTAGTTGACCTTGACCTCGGCCCCGGCGCTTCCCGCCAACTGACCTGGGCGCTGGCCTCCACCGATGCGCACCAGGCCTCCTTCGACGTCGCTCGCCTGATCGCTGCCCGTCCCTGGGACGCGGAACGCGCCCGCATTGAACTGGTCAACGCCGCCGGGACGCTCGACATCCACACCAGCGACCCCGATTGGGACGCGGCGCTGGCCTTCAGCCAGGTCGCGGCCTACGGCTTGTTCTTCCCGGCCAACGAACACCTGCCATTTTCCTCCTTCGTCCGCGTGCGCGGCGCGGACCAGGGCTATTCGCGCCGGGGCGACGGCAGCGACCACCCGGCCTCGTGGGCCGGGCAGTCGCCGCTGGAAGCCTATTACCTGGCTTCGCTCCTGCCCGCCGCCCCTTCGCTGGCGCAGGGCTTGCTGCGCAACTTCCTGTCCACGCAGACGGAGGACGGCTCAGTGGACGGCCGGCCCGGGCTGGGCGGCCAGCGCGCCCGCACCCACGCCATGCCGCTGCTGGCGAGTTTGGCCTGGAACCTGTTCCGCGTCACCGGCGACGAACCGTTCCTGGACGAGGTCTTCCCAAAATTATCGAACTATTTCTGGGCCTGGTTCTCGCCGCGCAACGACCGCGACCGCGACGGCCTCCCGGAATGGAGCGACCCCTTCCAGACCGGGTACGAAGACAACCTGCTGTTCAGTCTCTGGCATCCCTGGGCGCAGGGCGCAGACGTGGGCAGTATGCGCAACCCGGCCCTGCTGTCCATGCTGTACCGCGAGGCGCAAGTCCTCATGCAAATGGCCGCGCGCCTGGAACGGCAGGAAGAGACCCGGCTCATCCAGGAACAAGCCGAAACCCTGAAGTCCGCCCTCCAGGCTGCCTGGGACGCGCGCGCCGCGCTGTATCGTTATTGCGACCGCGAAACCGGCGTGAGCGCCCCCGGCAAAATCCTGGCGCGCCAGCGCGGCCCCGGGACGATCAAACTGAAGCAGACCTTCGAGCCGCCGGTGCGCTTGTTGGTGGAGGTGCAGACCAAAAGTCCGGCGGCGAAGCGCCCGCAGGTCACGATTGGCGAGTACGTCACCAAAGGCGAGAGCGAGGTCATTTCCGGGGCGCAGTTCCAGTGGAAGTCCGGCGGCATGGTCGCTACCAGCCAGCAGGCGCATGGGAAGATCGGGCGCATCGAGGTCAAGGGTGTGGGTGCGGCCGATAAAGTCATCGTCCGGACGCTGGACTATACCGGCGAAGACCATACCCTGTTGCTGCCGTTGTGGGCCGGCGTCCCCGACTTGCAGCAGGCGCAGGTTATGATCGGGCGCGCCGTGCTGGACGCGGGACGCTTCGACCGACCCTTCGGGCTGCCTGCCAGCCCGCTTCTCCCCACGCCTGAGGCTGGTTCCGTAAACCTGGCCGTTTCCCTGCCCTGGAACCAACTGGTCTGCGAGGGGCTGCTGGCTTACGGCTTCCGCGCCGAGGCGGCCCGCCTGGTCGCGCGCCTGATGCACGGCGTCATCCAGAACTTGAAGCAGAAGCGCGCTTTCTACCAGTATTACCACGCCGAGACCGGGAATGGGCTGGGGGAACGGAATGCCCTGGGCGGACTGGCGCCCGTAGGCTTGTTCTTGCAGGCGCTGGGCGTGCAGGTGCTCTCGCCTACCCGCGTGCGGCTGGAGGGGAAAAATCCCTTCCCCTGGCCGGTGACGGTACAATATAAAGGCCTCAAAATCTTGCGGGGGTTGGATCGCACGGAAGTGATTTTTCCAAACGGGAAAAATGTGATTGTGGATGATCCTGCACCCTGCATTGTTTCTTTACAGGATGCCGATGAACGGTGAAGAAGTAAGCGGAATTGTACTGGCTGAAGAAATTATCATTGCCCTTTTATTGATTGCATCGTTGGTTGCGATCTTTGTGCGTCGTTATCGTTTGCCCTATACTGTCGGGTTGGTGGGAATTGGTTTGTTGATCTCGGCGCTTTTTGCGCCGTTGCCCAATCCGATTTCCCCCGATATCATCTTATCCCTATTGGTGCCGCCGTTGATTTTCGAGGCTGCATTCCACCTGCGCCTGGATGACTTACAACGCGATTTTGGGTTGATTTTGACGCTTGCTGTACCAGGTGTTGTCCTGACTACATTGACAGTTGGCGGATTGATTGTTTTATTTGGCATCGGCATAGATATCAAACTGGCGATGGTCTTTGGCGCACTGATTGCTGCGACCGATCCGGTGGCAGTGATTGCACTCTTCAGGCGTATGGGCGTTCCTAAACGCCTGCAAGTCCTGTTGGAAGGGGAAAGCCTTTTCAATGACGGAACGGCCATTGTCATGTTCAATATCATGTTGGCGATT
Source organism: Chloroflexota bacterium (assembly GCA_049323115.1). Taxonomy (GTDB): domain Bacteria; phylum Chloroflexota; class Anaerolineae; order Anaerolineales; family Villigracilaceae; genus JAABUE01. The sequence continues at coordinate 2,955 of JBMOMP010000052.1, read as the reverse complement.
GCTGGTTTTTCTACCCAAGAAACGTCGTTGCCAGCAAGCGCCGGGTTGAGTGCGTGGATAGCAGAATTCCTGAAAGTGGCCGGCGGCGGCGTATTCGTTGGGATCGTGTTGGGCATGTTAGCATCGCAGATCATCGGTCGCATAGATGATCCATTGGTGGAAACTACACTCACCACTGTGCTGGCTTATGGCTCATACTTAATCGGTGAGCATGGTTTTCATGTCAGTGGTGTGTTGGCAGTGGTCGTGGCGGGCATCGTCAACGGCAATGTTGGTCCGCGCGGCATGTCTGCAACCACGCGCGTGGTGGTCTTCAATTTCTGGGAGTATGCTGCGTTCCTGGCGAACTCTTTTATCTTTTTGTTGATTGGCCTGGCAATTGATATTCGAGAATTGTTGGTTAACTTGCCTGCAATTGGCATTGCTGTCCTGGCGGTCCTGGCGACGCGCGCATTGGGAATTTACGGTTTATCCCTGTTTTATCGGGAAATTTCTGCCAAGTGGAAACACGTCCTCTACTGGGGAGGCTTGCGCGGGGCTATCGCCCTGGCATTGGCCTTGACTATCCCGCTGCGTGGAGAGATGTTGGAACAAATTACACTGCTCCGCAACATGGCTTTTGGTGTAGTGCTTTTTACATTGCTGGTACAGGGTGTTTCCATGGACCGGTTGATCAAAAAACTCAAACTGGTGCAGCACTCGCGCTTCCAGGAGGAATATGAACGCCGCCATGCCCGTTTTGTGGCTGGGCGCGCCGCCCACGATTATTTGCGTCGTATGAGCCAGCAAGGCCTGATCTCTGAGCATACTTGGCAACGCCTCGCACCCATCATGGAACGCCGGAACGATATACTGGTGGAAGCCGTCAAACAGGTGATTACATCTGATCCTGCCGTGGAGGCTGAAGAGTTAGATACTGCCCACCGCGAAGCCTTGCGCGCTCAACGCAGCGCACTGACCGGCTTGCTGCGTGACGGCGTTATTTCGGAAGAGACCTACTCCCAACTCGTCGGCGAGGTAGATACGGCTTTAACAGAACAAAGTTACAATTGGCCGGAACTGTTGCGTTTGGGTTCGTCGAAGTTGTCTGTCAATCGCCTGATGACTGCCGTTATCCAGGAAGTAGATATGGAGAACGCCTTAGCGTCTTTGAGTAAACTAGGGTTCTCAGTAGCGCGCCTGTCGAGTTCTGGAGGCTTCCTGGGCAGGAAAAACGTCACATTGTTGATTGGCATCCAGGAAGGACGTGAAGAAGCCGCAGTCAAGGGTCTCAAGAATAGTTGCCAACAGCGTGTGGAATTTGTCTCATCCCCAATGCGTAGCGGGTCGTTCCCCCTACCACTTCCTACGCAAGTGACTGTTGGAGGGGCAACTGTCTTTTTGTTTGAGGTAGAATCTTACGATGAATTCTGAAGCAAGATTGATCATAGCCATCCTTCGTGATGCGGCCGGGGAAGAAGTACTGAAAGCCTTGCTCGATGCTGAGTTTCGTGTCACACGAATTGCATCCACTGGAGGCTTCATGCGACGGGGAAATACAACCCTGCTAATTGGCGTCGAAAAAGAGCGCGTCAAGACCGCCATCCAACTGATCCGCGACTATAGCGCCCCAGCCATTGATCCAAGCCTCAAACGGGCAACGGTTTTTGTGATAAAGGTCGACCAATTTAAGCAAATTTAACGGGAGAGAAATATGTCATCTAAGGCATCTATTCAGTTACTGATAATGGCCGTTGTTCAAGAAGCGGACGTTGATCAGTCCATCCATGCTATCGAAGTCCTGGGTGCGCCGGTCGTGCATCTCGCCAGCAGCGGCGGATTCCTGGGACGCCGGAATGTCACCCTGCTGATCGGCCTGCCGGAAGGGATGGAAGGGCGCCTGGTAGAAGAGTTGCGCCGCACCTGCCGCCAGCGCGTGGAATACATGACCATGTCGGTGGAGGGCGCGCCTTTGCCCCTGCCTGCGCCCATCCCTGTCACAGTAGGAGGGGCGACCATTTTTGCTTTACCGGTGGAACGCTTCGAGGAGATATAACCATGAAAATGATCATCGCAATCATCAAAGATTCCGACGCCGACCAGGTCATCCAGGCGCTCACAGCAGCCGAATTCCGCGTGACGCGCGTGGCCTCCACCGGCGGATTCCTGCGCAGCGGGGTCGTCACCCTCCTGGTCGGCGTCGAAGATGAACAGGTAGAGGCGTGCATCCAGGTCATCCGCGATCAATTGGGCGAACCTGATCCGCGTGAAAGCCGCGCCACGCTGTTTGTCGTCCCGGTGCAAAGATTCGAACAAGTGTGAGGCTGCCGCGCAAGCCCGTTTGCGGGGAAGGGCTTCTCAAATCTTGGGGATGTGTTACAATCGAAGTGCACAAAAGGAGCAACCATGCCCAAAACAGCCACGCTTACTGTCCGCCTGGATCCAAGGGTCAAGCGGGAAGCCCAGGAGGTGCTCGACCGGCTTGGCATCAGCGCATCCCAGGCAATTACCATGTATTTCAACCAGATCAGCGAGGAAAAAGGCCTGCCCTTCCGTCCGCATATCCCTAACCCAGAGACCGAGGCAGCCATGCAGGACGCATTGGCAGGTAGGAACCTGAAAACCTTCGACAACCTGGATGACTTATTTGCCGACCTGGGATTACCCCGTGCGTAGCACAAAAGTCACTGTTCAATTCGAGAAAGATGTCAGGCGCGTTGCCAAACGCGGTTATGACCTGCAAAAATTGAGCGCGGTCATCGCAGCGTTGGTCCGTGAGGAATCTTTGGCAAGGTATAAAGACCATCCGCTAAAAGGAAATTATGCGGGAATGAGGGAATGAGGGAATGGGGATGGTTCACTGAGTTGTGACGGCTTATAGAGTTATTTGCAGATTTGCCAAAGCATGATTGGCGTGAATCTTTATAATTAGTGCCCGAAACCATCATTTTGTTGCCGAAAATGGGCTATCTGGCG
>JBMOMP010000051.1:0-81964 GCA_049323115.1 Chloroflexota bacterium | reverse complement strand
CGCCCTGTACCAGGGTGGTTTTGCCAGCGCCCAGTTCTCCATGCAGGCAAACCACGTCGCCGGGCTGGAGCAATGCGCCCAGACGCATCCCGACGCGCCGCGTTTGCTCGGGGCTGCGGCTGAAGAATTCCAGGGAATGGGCGTCCAGGATGGGCATGGGGAAATTATATCAGGCAGTCGGGATGAGCGCCCGGATTCTACCCCAAAACATTTGTCAGTGCGCCAAAGCGCTGGGATGGGAATCCACTAATCTATGCTATCGGTCCCTGGGAATCGCCGAGATCGTTTCCTCAGCAGTTGCGCTGCTGGCGGGCGGTAGTCCAACCGCCGACGAAACGTAAAGGTCAGGGGCTACAAGCATCGGGTTGGAATGAAGAATATTCCGGGTGGAAGGAAGGCCATTCCAGCCAGAATGAAGGTTATTCCAGGTAGAAGGGAGGCCATTCCAGCCAGAATGAAGGATATTCCAGGTGGAAGGAAGATCATTCCAGCCAGAATGAAGAATATTCCAGGTGGAAGGGAAAAATTTCGAGGTCGAAGGAACGAATCTCCCGCACGCCGAAATCGGGAGTTTGTAAAATATTGACAGGCGCGCAATAGACATTTTATGGACATGGGTATCACTTTCGATTAAGATTGGCAAAAATTTCGAAGGGATAAATATGCAAGATTACATCTCTCAATTCGTCAACACACTGATCACGTCCATCCCCAATTTGATCACTGCAGCGGTGATTTTCCTGGCCAGCCTGTACCTGGCAGGCCTGGTGAGCAAGCTGCTCTGCCGGGTGCTGGAAAAGCGCGAGGCCGCGCCCGGCGTCACGCATTTGCTAGCGCAAGTCGTGCGCTGGACGATCATCATTCTCGGCGTCATCACGGCCCTGCAGCGCTTCTTCGATGTGACCGCTTTCCTGGCAGGGCTGGGGATCCTGGGGTTCACGGTCGGCTTTGCGCTACAAAACATCATGCAGAATTTTGCGGCTGGGATCATCCTGCTGCTCCAGCAACCCTTCAAGATCGGCGACGTGGTCAATGTGGCCGGTTTCGATGGGACGATCATGCAAATGGACCTGCGCACCACAGAGATGAAGACGCTGGACGGGCGCATTGTCACCTTGCCGAATGGCGACATCCTGGCAGGCGCCATCGTAAACTATACGCGCGCCAGGCGCCGCCGCGTCGAACTACCCGTAGGCGTGTCCTATGGATCCGATCCGACTGTGGCGCGGAAAGTGATGCTGGAGGCCCTTCGAGACGTCCCCGGTTTTGTAAGCGAGCCTGAACCGATGGTCGTTTTCCACACCTTTGCCGGTTCATCCATAGATATGACCGCTTATTTCTGGATTGACACCGCCAAGACCAACCCTATTCTCGCAAAAGACGCAGCCTTCGAACTCGTCAAGGCAGCGCTCGAGAAGAATGGCATCGAAATCCCGTTCCCGATTACTACGGTTTACCTGCAACAAACAGGGAATTAGCGGGGCGTTTGGCAGGGTACAATCGCAAATAATAAACATTATCCGCAATAATTCTGGTGCCATTGCAAGTTTAATGGAGACGCTGGTGTTCTTCCAGCGGCGAAGTAATCTCCCAAAATCGGCCAGATCTTGTGTCAACAGGGAACTGCTTCGTCCCCAAAGGGGATGCTATTGCAAAGAGCGCTCATCGCAGTGACATCGGTTATTACAAAATAATGTCTAGTATATCAATGCCGGAACTCAGGGTTCCGGCATTGATTTTACGTAAACAGGCAAAGTTGCGCTTTACAGATTCGTTACTTGGAAATCACGGTGTATGATAGAAAGGAGTGGCGGCGTCGGTTGCTGCGTCATTGAGCGCCTGCTGCTCCGCGCTGACCATATCGGTCACTGCGCTTTCGAACGAGGAGAGTGTAGCCCAATCTGCCCACAATTTTTCATTCGAATATCCGGCATTGTACATCCCAATTCCCACCAGCCCGGAGGACAGCGAGGAATCGCTGCCAGACCACACCAGAACGCCATTAAGGAAGTAGTACAACAGCGAATCCTGAGTCACTACACGTAGCGTGTTCCAGGCCGAACCTTGGTTGATGGCGGAGGTATATGTCCACGGCTGGAGAGCAGAATATTCACCGCCATCCACGGCAGCCCAGACCGAGTAGTAGCCGTATGCATTATAGTTGAACAGATAACCGTCATACCACTCGCCGTAACCGGAAAGCGGATCCGGCGTCCCACGCACCCACAGGCTATTGGAGCAGCCCTGGCAACCGGTGCGCGCCAAGCGGGCTTGGTAGTCCAGGTTGCCATAAGTGGTCGTGTTACTCACCGAGGCGAAAGAATCATAGATGCCGGCGGTGGTATACCAGGCGCTGCTTTCGATGTTCCAACTGCCATTCTCCACCTGCCAACCTGCAGAGGAACCATTGAATTGTGAGTCGAATCCGCCATTTGGTGCAACGGTGAAATTGCCGGTTGCGCTCCATGTACCGCCGGCCGGGTTCCAGGCCTGCACCCACCAAGTGTGCGCGCCAACCGAAAACCACGTGGGCGATGCTACCGTGCAGATACCGCCGCTGCATACATCCACCGCCTTATACCATTGTTTGACAATAGGCGTACCAGAGGGACCATTTACCCACAGGTAGTACCAGGTAGCCATGGACTCTGGGTTGCCCTCCGTAACCTCGCTCCAGGTAAACGATGGCGACCTATCGTGGATAGAGCCGAGAGGCGCACTCAGGGTAGGCGTGCCGGGCTTTGCAGGCACGGCGGTCTCAAAATTGCCCGCGCTGCTCCAGGTAGAGCCTCCTGGATTCCAGGCCTGTACCCACCAAGTATGCACGCCACCGCCTAATGCTATTGCGGGCGTCGTCTGGCAAGTGGCTACACCACACACATCGGCTGTACTATACCACTGCTTGATCACATTCCCAGAAGGCCCGTTGACCCACAGGTAATACCAGGTAGCAGCCGATTCTGTACTGCCTTCTGTCACTTTGCTCCATTGATAAGTGGGGTAATATTGATCGCCAATGTTACCACTAGGAGATTGTAATGTCGGCGCACCCGGGCCGGTAAACTGGACCGTAAACGTCGCAGCACTGCTCCATACAGATCCCGCCGCATTCCAGGCTTGCACCCACCAAGTGTGGGTGCCGTTTGCCAATTCCACACCGGGCGTTACAGAGCAATCGGAAACACCGCATACCACAGAGGCCTCGTACCATTGTTTGACCTTGGCAACCCCGTTCGGGTCATTTACCCACAGGTAATACCAGGTTGCGTATGGATCTTTGCTCCAGGTATATCCTGGTTTGGCCACCGCTCCGATATTGCCTGTCGGAGATGACAACGTGACCGCCGATGGCGGGGTGGTTGTATTTGTGATCCAGTCCACAAATTCGGACACGCGCGTGTACACGCCCTGCCTGTAAGGCTCGGCGCAGCCATCGCCCCAAGACACTATCCCCGCCAGTTGCCATTGGCTGGAATTCCAGACTACCAGCGGACCGCCAGAATCACCCTGGCATGAATCTTTCCCACCAGCGTCATAGCCAGCGCACAGCATCCGGTCGGTGATATCACCATTATAATGGCTGGCATCGTTGCAGACCGAATTGGCAATGACCGGCACACTGACTTCATAGAGTTCATCAGGATAGCCGACGGATGATTCGGTATTGCCCCAGCCAGTCACCCACGAGGTGGTACCGGTGAGAGCGCCAATCCCCGAAGGTACCAATGGCACCGCAGCCGTTTTGGTCTCGCCGCTACCGCCCAGCGTCACCGGGCTGGCCAATTTGAGCAGGGCAATGTCATAATCCATAGTGTTCGGATCCCACTTGGGATGAACAACGATGTTGGCAACATTGCGATGCTGGTAGCCGGCAGCTGGGGCCCATAAATCATAGATCCCCGCGACCACATCTACTTCTGAGGCGTTGTTCGGCGTCGTACCATTCGTAACACAATGCGCAGCCGTCACCACCCATTGGTTGCTGATCAGCGAGCCGCCGCAGAATTGGTCATACCAAAAATTTGGGCCGGTCGCATCGCCATATACAAGCGCCACCTGCCAGGGCCATTCGCCGGGGTCGGCCGGTGCGCCGCCTACGATCTCTGGTGGCGGCGGGGTTTCCTCTTGTGCATAAGCGACAGGCGTTAGACCGAACAACATTGCTAAACTAATCACAACCAGTGCTACGGAAATCACCGACATGGTTGTCTTGATCTGATTGAATTTCATGTAGACCTCCTTTATTTGTTCATATTTGTTCAGATATTCGAAAGCGACATTGGTTTGGATGTGGTTGGGCTGGTTGCGCGCATACCCTCCTTTCTCTCGTTTTAGCCGATAATCTTTCTTGTCACGAGTGGAGTACTCGCTCATTGTTGGGGGCGGAAGGAAAACGACGAATTCTATTTGCCGTTTATTATAAAAAAAAATATATAACATTGCCTAGTGCTAAATGTCATGTTTCAGACAAGGCGATCCCACTTGCGACGCTCATCACTTCACTTGTTCTTCTAACATCGTTTCCTTGGTAATATTTTTGAGGTATTTGCGCCCTTGACAAATGCCTGTGTCTGTATGAGAATTCAGAAACTGAATGCTCAATTTCATGACAGAAATTAAGCCGCACGAATACGCCCTCCTCGATGAACTTGCGCACGACCCGCTGGCGACGCAGGCCAACCTGTCCAGCCGCCTGGGGATCGCGGTGGGCAGCGTCAACTGGTACATCAAGCGCCTGGTCAACCGCGGCTGGGTCAAGGTTTCGCACTTGAGCCGCACGCGCCTGCAATATGACCTGACGCCGGAGGGCATGGCGGTCTTTGCCGAGCGCGCCCTACAGTATGCAAGGGATTCGTTGGGCGTCTACAAAGCCTTCCGGCAGAAAGCCAGGCGAGTGGCGGCGCAGTTGAAGGCGGAAGGGGTGACGCATGTTTCCCTGGACGGCGGCGACGATGACATCATGGATATCTTGCGTTTGACCTGCCTGGAGGCCGGGTTGTCCTTCGATACTGCGCCTGGCAAGATCCTCTTGAAACAGGCCGGGCAGGAATACGCCATTGAACGGAAGGGAGCAACCCATGACCTATAACTTTGCCGTCATCGGCGCGGGCGGTTACATCGCTCCCCGCCATTTCCGCGCCATCCGCGATACCGGCAACCGCCTGGCAGCGGCGGTGGACCCGAAGGATTCGGTCGGCATCCTGGACCAGTTCGGCTTCGACGTGCGCTTCTTTACCGAAGTGGAGCGCTTCGACCGCCACCTGGAAAAACTGCGGCGCGGGCCGGAAGAAAACCGCGTCCATTATGTGAGCATCTGTTCCCCGAATTACCTGCACGACGCCCACTGCCGCCTGGCGTTGCGCGTGGGCGCGGACGTGATCTGCGAAAAGCCGCTGGTCATCAACCCCTGGAACCTGGACGCGCTGGCCGAGTTGGAAGTCGAGACCGGGCGCAAGATCAACTCGGTCTTGCAATTGCGCGTCCACCCTGCGCTGTTGGCGTTGAAAGCCAAACTTGCGGAGAACCCAGGCCGGGGACAGCGGGATGTGGTGCTGTCCTACATCACCAGCCGCGGCAACTGGTACCACGTTTCCTGGAAGGGACAGGCGGACAAGTCCGGCGGCGTGGCGACCAACATCGGCGTGCATTTCTTCGATATGCTCACCTGGCTGTTTGGCGCAGCCGGCGACATCAGGGTCTACCATGCAGACGACAAGCGCATGTCCGGTTTCATCGAACTGGAAGGCGCGCGCGTGCGCTGGTTCCTTTCGGTAGATTCATCTGACTTGCCCTATCCCATCCAGCCGGGCGGCAAGACCACCTACCGTTCGATCACGGTGGACGGGCAGGAGATCGAGTTTTCCGAAGGCTTTACCGACCTGCACACGGTTACGTACCAGGAAGTGTTGGCCGGGCGCGGCTTCGGGTTGGAAGTGGCGCGGCCCTCTATCGAATTGACCTATCGCATCCGCACCGCGCCCTTATCGCCGATGGACAGCCTGGCGCATCCGTTCCTGACCACAGACCACAGATAAACAGGATAAACACAGATTCCTATGGTTTTGCGCTAAAATGTCAGCCGAGACATTTCTCGGAAAGGATGAAGCGATGCAAACACTCACAGAGATTGTGGAACAATTGCCGCCTGACCTTCAACAGGAGGTGGAAGATTTCGTAGAATTTTTATTGGAAAAGAGGGCGCGTTTCAAACAAAAGCGATTGCGCTTGACCTGGGCAGGCGCTTTACGAGAGTTTCGTGAACAATATACCTCCCTGGACCTCCAAAAAAAGGCGCTGGAATGGTGGGGTGAATAATGTACCTTGTCGATACCAATGTGTGGTTGGAACTGCTTTTGGAACAAGCGAAGGCAGATGAAGCGCGCCAATTCTTTCAAGGCATGGAGTCTACATCCCTTGCCATTACAGAGTTTTCTCTTTACTCTCTGGGAGTCATCCTGACCAGACTGAAAAAGGATGACGTGTTCGAAGATTTTCTATCTGATGCGATCGAGGATTCTGGCGTGATGAGAATTCGCCTGGAGACCGCAGAGCTCAAGGAGATCCTTGCTGTTCGGCGGAGATACCGACTCGATTTCGATGATGCCTATCAATACGTGGCTGCTGGAAAGTATGGTTTTACTCTTGTGAGCTTCGATAGCGATTTCGATCACACAGGACTTGGCCGCAAGCAGCCCTCCGAAGTGTAAAGTCTTGGTATGACCGACTATTTCGTTCACGAATCAAGTTATGTAGATGATGGCGCCCAGGTCGGCCCGGGCAGCAAGGTCTGGCATTTCTGCCATATCATGGCGGGGACCCGCATCGGCGCAAATTGCAATATCGGGCAGAACGTGTTCATCGCCAGCCATGTGGCCGTCGGGAACAACGTCAAGATCCAGAACAACGTCTCCGTGTATACCGGCGTCACCATCGAAGATGACGCCTTCCTGGGGCCTTCGATGGTCTTTACCAACGTGGTCAACCCGCGCAGCCACGTCAACCGCAAGGACGAGTACAAGCAGACGCTCGTCAAGCGCGGCGCAACCATCGGCGCGAACGCTACCATCGTATGCGGCGTGACGCTGGGACAATATTGTTTCGTCGGCGCGGGCGCGGTCGTCACGCGCGACATCCCCGATTATGCCCTGGTGTATGGCAACCCGGGGCGCGTCCAGGGCTGGATGTGCCAGTGCGGCCTGCGCCTGGCCTTCGAGCGGGCCGGGAATATCGAGCAGGCGCGCTGCGCCGAATGCGGCCGGGAATACCGGAAAAATGGCCAGGTTGTGCAACAGTTGAATGCGGAGGCAGCATGAGTATCCCCCTTGTAGATTTGCAGGCCCAATATCATTCCATCAAAGTCGAGATGGACCAAGCCGTCCTGTCGGTGCTGGAATCGGGGCGCTTCATCCTCGGCCCCAACGTGGCCGCGTTCGAAGGGGAAGTAGCCGCCTGGCTGGGCGTAAAACACGCCGTTGGGCTGGCGTCCGGCACCGATGCGCTCATCATCGCCCTGCGCGCGCTCGGCGTCGGGCAGGGGGACGAGGTCATCGTCCCGGCGTATAGTTTCTTCGCTACAGCGGGAGCAGTCCTCTCGGTCGGGGCGCGACCCGCCTTCGTGGACGTCCAGCCGCGCACCTACCTGATGGATGTCGCCCAAATCGAAGCCGTCATCACGCCCCGCTCCAAAGCCATCCTTCCCGTCCACCTCTACGGCCAGCCGGCCGACATGGACGAGGTGCTGTCCGTGGCGCAAAAGCACCATCTGGCCGTGATCGAAGATAACGCCCAGGCCTTTGGCGCGACTTACAAGGGACGCAAGACTGCTTCGTTGGGCGACCTGGGCTGCCTGAGTTTCTTCCCCACCAAGAACCTGGGCGGCTATGGCGACGGCGGCATGTTGACGACCGACGACGACCGCCTGGCCGAACGGGCGCGGATGCTGCGCATGCACGGCTGGAAGAAGAAATACTTCCCCGAAATGCTGGGCTATAACTCCCGCCTGGACGAGTTGCAGGCGGCTGTCCTGCGCGTCAAATTGCCTCATGTGGATGAGTGGAACGCGCGCCGCTATGCCCACGCCCAGACCTATTCCCGCCTCTTGCCGGAGCTCGGGCTGGTTCCGCCGCTGGAAGCCCCGGGCCGCACCCACGTCTACCACCTCTACATGGTCGCCTTCGAGCAGCGCGAGGAAGTCCAGCGGCGGCTGAAGGAGGCCGGCATCGCCAGCGAGGTCTACTACCCCCAACCCCTGCACCTGACCGATCCCTGCCGCGCGCTGGGCTACGGGGCCGGGCAATTCCCCGTGGCCGAGCGCGCCAGCCAGGAATTGCTGGCGCTGCCGTTGTATGCGGAGTTGGAGATGAGGCAGATTGAGGCGGTGTGTATTGCCTTGAGAGGCCTTCCGGTTGTATATGAACCCTGGAGGTAATGTGCCATTGCAATCACGTTACCAGGAAAGTGCTTTGTTTGACAATGTCACATTTTCGTATAGTTGTCATTGCGAGGAGCGTTCTTTGCGACAAAGCAATCCCCTCGCACACCAGGAGACTGCTTCGCTTCGCTCGCAGTGACAGAAAGCATAGAGTTTTATAGAACAAATGTTTAATATAACATTGTCAAATTTGTGATAAGGATAAACATGACTTCGACCATTCAAGAAAATGAAGAGCCGTGGACGCTGGTAATCCGATCCCAAAGGGGGTTGTTTGACTTGCGGTTGAAAGAACTATGGCGCGCCCGAGAATTGATCATGCTCTTCGTTTGGCGCGACTTTGTATCAGCCAATAAGCAGACTATCCTGGGCCCGTTCTGGTACATCCTCCAGCCAATCCTCTCAGCATTGATCTTTACCGTGGTCTTTGGGGAGATTGCCAGACTCCCAACGGATGGCGTGCCACCTTTTTTGTTCTATCTTTCCGGGCAGACAGTTTGGAGTTTTTTTTCGGCCTGTCTAATGAGTACATCCAACATATTTGTTGGCAATGCAGGACTCTTCGGCAAGATCTATTTCCATCGCCTGAGCGTTCCCATTGCAGCGGTCATTTCTAACTTGATCTCATTCAGTATCCGTTTTGGATTGTTTATTGTCTTCCTTGTTTATTTTATACTATCAGGAGTAGAAGTGCATGTCACTCTCTGGGCATTGTTTCTCCCGGTCTTGTTGCTGATTATGGCTGGATTGGGTATGGGATTTGGTATCATTATTTCATCACTTACAACGAAATACCGCGACCTTCAGCGCTTATTGGGGATCGGGGTGCAATTATTGACATATGTGACTCCAATTCTTTACCCTCTGACAATCGTTCCCGAGAAATGGCGTTTTCTTATCCTTGCGAACCCTATGACACCCGTAGTCGAGGCATTTCGCCTGGGCTTTTTAGGGGCCGGTTCCATTGGAACTGAATATATGTTTTACAGTACAGGCTTTATGCTTGTGGCATTTTTTATCGGTCTGTTGATTTTCAATCGTGCAGAAAACACTTTCATAGATACGGTGTAGAATGTCCAATATTGCAATTTCCGTTGAAAATCTTTCAAAGTCGTACCAACTGGGGGTCATTGGCACGGGCACATTTTACGGTGATTTGAAACGCTGGTGGGCCAGGCAGCGCGGCCAGGCTGATCCCTATGCAAAAATTGGGGAAGCAGATCACGGCAATCGTCAAGGCGAGGTGATTTCGGCGTTGCAGGACGTTAGTTTCACGGCAGAGCAGGGTCAAACATTGGGGATTATTGGCCGAAATGGAGCGGGCAAAAGCACTTTGTTGAAGATCCTTGCGCGTGTTACAGCTCCTACCAGCGGCATCGTGAGAACCAAAGGCCGGATGGCTAGTCTGTTGGAAGTGGGGACTGGCTTTCATCCTGAGTTGACCGGACGTCAGAACGTTTTCTTGAATGGCGCCATTCTGGGTATGACGCGTGCAGATGTCCAGCGAAAATTCGACGAAATCGTAAGTTTTTCCGGTGTAGAGAAATTCATTGATACGCCTGTAAAACGTTACTCAAGCGGCATGTATGTACGCCTGGCGTTTGCCGTTGCCGCGCATTTAGAGTCTGAAGTTTTGATTGTAGACGAAGTACTGGCGGTAGGGGATGCTGAATTCCAACGGAAATGCCTGAGCAAAATGAGCACTGTGGCTAAGGAGGGACGAACAGTGTTGATTGTAGGTCACAATATGGCCGCAATTAATCGTCTATGCGATGAAACGCTTTGGCTGGAAAAGGGACGTTTGACGATGCAAGGCTCACCTGCAGACGTTGTGTCTGCCTATTTGGCGAGTGGGGCCGTATTGGGTGGATCCAAAGAATGGCCGGAGGGTTTGTCTGAGCCGAATGTAGATGAGTTTGCCTTTTATGAAGCCAATGTTACAGATGCCGATAACCAAGTTGTTTCTGTAATGGATATTCGCAAACCTTATTGGATCAACATGAAATATGTGGTTCGAAAAAAGCTTCCTTACTGCCGTGTAGGTTTCGCCATGCTGGCGGACAACGGCGAAATCGCTTTCGAATCCTATGACTCAGATGATGCCAATTTCTCTGGCTCTCGGGAGCCGGGGAGCTATTCCACCCGTTGTAAGATCCCGGGTAATTTTCTCAATGCGAGGACATATTTTATTTCGGTGTATGCTGGCATACCAGGGATAAAGTATCTTGCAGGCGCTGAGAATGCTTTAGTAATTGATGTGGAACATGCCCCCGACGCGGTGGGCTCCCACATGCCTATCACCAAACGTAATGGGACCATTCGTCCGCAATTGGAATGGCAACAGGAGAAAAATGGGAGCATCTAAACCAACAAGAAATAACATAATTCAAGAACTAATGAGACCGATTCGCCGGAGAAGGTTTGTTGAGTCTGTTCGGCCTTCGGATGTGTTTCTAGTGACTTACCCCAAGTCTGGAACGACCTGGGTGGGCTTCTTGTTGGCTAATCTTATCCACGGCAAGCAGGAGCCTCCTCTGAATCTACGTACGTATCTAAAATATATTCCCGATATTAATAACTCATATTTTGACGGGTCCAATTTATCTTGCTATTCAGACATGCCTGATCCAAGGTTTTTCTCAACTCATGCGCCCTATGAACCGGCATTTTCAAAGGTTATTTATGTGATACGTGATCCAAGAGATGTCTTGGTTTCTTATTGGCATCATACCAAAGTCATGAAACCATGGTTCAAACTTACAATTGATGAATATATCGTTAATGGCCAGCATTGGCCCAACTCATGGCATGAGCATGTAGCCGGGTGGGTACTAGGCGGTCATCGGAACGTTTTTGTGGTGCGATATGAGGATTTAAAAAAAGGACCAGTTGATACTGTAAAAAAGATGCTGGATTTTGTTGATTTTCCTTACGACGAGGAATTGATTATGCATGCCGTAAACACTTCCCGGTTTGAAAAAATGAAGTCTTTAGAAGAAAAATATGGATCAGGTCAGCATAATGACTCGCTGAAAGGATTTATCCGACAGGGAAAAACCGGCTCCTGGCGAGATGAGATTAGCCATGAAACGCTGGTGGCTCTGGAGAAAAAGTTTGGCTTCGTTATGAAAGCAGTTGGCTATGAGCTGACGACGGAGCAATCGACTTGATGTTCTTCCAGAAGAAGTTTATCCTATGACAGATGATAATTTTGTTTTAGCATATTTTGGTCATCATAAGTGTGGATCCACAATGATTCTGAACATTGTCACGATGACCTGCAAGTATCTCGGCTTGAAACATACTCACTTTCACTCTCCGGCGATGTGGGGGTACGATGAGAATGGTTTAATGCTTGACCGAGTGGCGCAAAACCTGGGCCTTGATTTTGTATCATACATAAGTGCGGACATTAAGTATATAGGCGATGCCAGAAGGTTTAAAGGGGTACATGTTATCCGAGATCCACGCGATATTGTGGTCTCTTCCTATTTTTCCAATCTTTACAGCCATTCCGTTGAATACTGGCCAGAATTGAAGGAGTTTAGAAGCCTGTTGGAAAAACTTCCAAAGGATGAGGGCATGCTGGAGAATATCAAATTTATGGCAAAGCTTCCAGTAGATGGCCAAGATTTGAATTTGTTTGACACATTAAAGTGCTGGGATTATTCCTTGCCGAATATACTGGAGATCAAGTTTGAAGATTTAGTCCGTAATCCCTATCAGTTGTTTATTGAAATATTTGAGTTTTTAGGACTTGTTGATGACACTGAGTTGTCGGTTGCCAGCATCAAAAGTATATTGCGACGCATTCTGCAAACCGACTATCCCAAACTAAGGGCGTTAAAAAAAATCTCGAAAGTTCCTGCTTGGATGTTGTTTCACTTTATATATTCCAATCGTTTTTCGAAATTAGCCAAGGGTAGGGAAAAGGGACAGGAGAATGTAAGATCGCATTATCGTAAGGGTGTTCCCGGAGATTGGGTAAACCATTTTAATGATGTGCATAAGAAGTTTTTTAAGGAAAACTATAACGATATTTTGGTCAAGCTCGGCTACGAAAAGGATGATCGCTGGTAGGTCTTCACTAGCGTTACTGGTATTGCATCTTCCCTGTGTAGTTCAAATGGTTCACTGGCAATATGCAGATGGTATGCGATATGATTTAGGATGAAGAAACTTTATGTCATATTTACAGAAAATGAAATATCACTTTGGTAAAGTGATTTGGAAGCCTTTGCGCAAGAGGGTTGCTGCAATTTCCCAAAAAGCCTCATTTCGTGGCATTTCTAAGAGAATCTCATTTGTATGGGAATCTCTGCTGTCTGCCGGAGGACATAGCGAAAGAGTACTTGTTAAACTATTGCTTCGCATGTATAAAAGCCAGTTTCTTTTGCAATGGAAATTAAGCGAACAAAGACCTCATTTTGAAGATCAGCGGATTGATATCGCCTATTTCGCTTTTGGCGATGATGTCATAGGACCTTATTCTTTTTATCGAGGTTTCTTAAGTTCAGAGGTTATTCGCGATGGAGATTGCCTATTAGACATTGGTTGTGGAGATGGCTTTTTTACAAGACGTTTTTTTGCTGAGAAATGTCAATATATTGATGCGGTGGACCTGGAAAAAAGTGCAATTGAAATGGCAAAGTGTGAAAATAGCGCGGCAAATATTAATTACCATGTACTTGATGCAGTTTTAGAACCCTTTCCTCGAAATCACTATGATGTCGTGGTATGGGATGGAGCGCTTGCCCATTTTCCCAAAGAGACAACCGAAAAGATGTTGCAGAAAATAAGCCAATCTCTTGGCAAGGATGGTGTTTTTGTAGGCTCAGAGTCTCTTGGGAGAGAAGGGGGGGACCATTTGCAAGAGTTTCTATCCCTAGATGACATGGGTAATCTCTTTAAACCGTATTTCAAATGCATCGAACTTCGCTCAATGGAGTATAAGATCATTCACGGAAACAGCACGCGCTGGGAAGGTTACTGGCGCTGCTCGAATGATTGTAAACGGCTTTTGGATTGTCATTGGGAGCAATATCAATGATATATGCCAGATTGTATCCTCTTTGTGTAAGGAGTGTTCATGAATCTTAGATCTGTAATTAAAGATTGGTGTCCTCCTATTCTGTATAGACGCTGGCACCCTCCTGCTCCTCCAAAGGTAAGCGCAAAACAACCAGGGTCGAAGAACTTCTCTGGAACTTATTCGACATGGGAAGAGGCTGTCCGCCATTCAACCGGATATGATGCCCAGAATATTCTCGATCGGACTCTTGAAGCAACTTTAAAAGTAAAGAATGGCGAGGCTGTTTTCGAGCGCGATTCTGTCTTGCTGGATCATCCAGAATATCCATTCTTTTTGATCTCCTGTTTGCTACATATCGCTCTGCAAAAAGGGGGAAAACTTAGCGTTTTGGATTTTGGCGGTGCCCTCGGATCAAGTTACTTTCAGATCCGAAAGTTTCTTGCGGGTATTCACGATCTGCATTGGAATGTCGTGGAACAGCACAAGCATGTGGAATGTGGTAGACGTTACATTGAGGACAATATTTTGCGTTTTCATTACACAATGGAGGAATCTATTTCGCATCAGCGACCTGATGTAGTCATTCTTTCAGGCGTTTTCAGCGTTCTGGAGCGTCCGTATGACATTATTAAGAAGGTAATAGAATCTGGTATAGAATATGTCATTGTCGATCGTCAACCTTTGAGCAAAAAAGAGAATGATGAGCTCACGGTTGTGACAGTGCCACCGAGCATTTACACCGCTAGTTTTCCCTATTGGTTTTTAAGTGAGAAAAAAATTCGTGATGCTTGGGCAGAAGCTTATGTCTTGGAAGTAGAAGATGAAGACGCGGCTCTTGTGTCTGGAGAGAATGTGATGCCTCGGAGAAGATTCTTTTACTTGCGGAGGAAGTGATGATAAGCACTGAAGTTATTACCAATAATGGGACTCGTTACGCAGAGATCATAAGAGCAAATGTGGTAGTCGAACAGACCACTTTTTTTTCTCCACCCGATTCATCTTTTCAGTTTGGCTTGCTGGCGCATTCGGCTGGTTTTTTTGAAGCGCCTCATTATCATCGCCCTTTCAAGCGCGAAATCAGCGACCTACAGCAGATGTTCGTTGTTCAAAAGGGCGTGGTGGCGGTCCAGTTATACGATGATGATGGATATATGTTTCGGGAGGTCATCCTGAATCAAGGTGATGCCATTGTTCTTATTCATGGTGTGCACTCCCTGCGCGTCATTGAAAATATGCAGTGCATAAGCGTTAAACAAGGGCCTTTTCTCGGGACTGAATATGACAAGGTAAATGTAGAGGTCAAATGATGAAAATTCCAGTATTTCAGCCTGTTATTGGTGAGGAAGAAATAGATGCCGTAGTTGCCGCTCTTCGCCGTGGTGAAATTTCGGGCAATTTTGGCGAAGCGCTCTCAGACCTTGAAAATGAATTTGCGGCTTATTGTGGCGTGAAACACGGTGTCGCTGTAACGAGTGGGACTACTGCCCTTCATATCGCTGTGAATGCGGCAGGGATTGGCGCGGGAGATGACGTGCTGGTTAGTTCCAGTACAAATATTGCAACTGCGCTGGCAGTCACCCATAATGGGGCCATCCCTGTCCCTGTCGATTCGGAAAACATCACCTGGAATCTAGATCTGGATTTACTGGAAGACCTTATCACCCCGCGCACCAAGGCGATCATTCCTGTACATCTGTATGGCCATCCCGTGGATATGGATCGTCTGATGGAAATTGCAAACAGGCACAATCTGATCATTATCGAAGACGCCGCTGAGGCGCACGGGGCCATGGTGCGTGGACGAAAAGTAGGCGGTTTTGGTCATATGGCCTGTTTCAGTTTTTATGCCAACAAGATAATTACTACCGGCGAGGGAGGAATGGTGGTGACAAACGATGACGCGCTTGCCAGTCGCCTTCGTTTACTGCGTAATCTGGGTTTTACAACCCCGCGGTTTCGTCATGAAATTGCGGCCTACAATTTCCGTATGACAGGATATCAGGCGGCGATGGGAGTTGTGCAACTGCGAAAGATCGCAGATATTATCCAGGAAAAGCGTCGCGTAGCCCACACATACACCCGATATCTTCGTGATGTTCCCGGACTCCAATTACCAGCAGAACTGGAATGGGCCATGAATGTCTATTGGATGTACGGCATTGTTGTGCATCCAGAATTTGGGATAAGCCGGGACGATCTGGCTAGCGCCCTGGCCAATGCAGGGATTGAAACACGCACGTTCTTCTGCCCCATGAACCAACAGCCATACCTCCAGGAATTGCCTGGATTTAAACCTGATCCCTGCCCGGTTGCCGATTTCCTCTGGACTTCAGGCCTGTACCTGCCATCGACCCATATTCTCCCCGAATCCTCTATTGCGTATGTGGCGTCTGTAATAAAAGATGCCAGATTGCAGGTTGCGCGCACATGAAATTGCCTGACACGTCCTATGCTGGCCGCCATGCCGAACTATACGATCTATTCTATGCGCAGAAACCATACGCAGAAGAGGCTCTATTTGTGCATGAGTGCATCCAAAAATATGCACAGGGCCCTGCGCATTTTTTACTGGACCTGGCTTGTGGTACAGGTAGCCACGCATTCGAATTTGAGCGATTTGGCTATCAAGTAGTTGCTGTGGATTATTCTGCCGATATGCTTGAGCAGGCTCGTCACAAAGCCATGAAGAACAATTCACGGGTTCAATTTTGCCAGCAGGACATGCGACTATTGAATGTATCCGAACGGCCATTTGACATTGTGACATGCCTTTTTGATTCGATCGGTTATGTAGCCACAAATGAAAATATACTCCAGGTATTAAAGGGTGTACATTCGCACTTAAAACCAAATGGGATATTTATCTTTGAGTTTTGGCACGCGCCAGCGATGCTGAATAATTATGAACCCTTGCGCATCAAGCGTTGGAATCAAATCGATAGAGATATACTGCGTATTTCCGAGACAGAGTTGGATCATGCCCGGCAATTGGCACATGTTTCTTATACCGTATACGAATTGTTTGCAGATGGAACATACAGCACCTTTAAAGAGAAGCAAACGAACAGATATTTTCTTCTTCAGGAAATGCGGGCTTTGCTTGCAACTGGTGGATTCGAACCTCTCAAAGCGTTCAACGGGTTTTGTGAAGATGAATTAATTACAGATGCTACATGGCATGTTCTAATGACTGCCCGAAATGTGCCACACAATAAGGTGCTGATTTTATGAACATTGCTGTTTATTGCAGCCAAATCACTGAGCAAGTAGGAGACTATACGTTTCAAGCAGGAATCTTTCCAGATCCACCTTTTGAGGAAATCCCTGATATACCTTACTGGCAACTGTGTGGGATCTGTAGCATCGTCTCCAGCCATTCTTTCCTGAGGTATACGGTGCTGGAATTTGTAAATATCGTGAAGCATTCTTTTCACAATATTTACAAAGAGTAGTATTTGTAATTACAGGTTCATACATAGGTCAGTTGAACGAAAGATGACAAATCGGAACATGTTAATGATTCCATTTGAACGATTTGCCGGTTTTCGGAGCGAGTATAGAATCACCGAGACCATATTGTGTATCGTTGTGCCACTATTCAAACTGTGGGAGGATATGCTATGAGAGTGGGCGTTTATTTTGGTGGATATTCTCCGGAATCAGGCGGTGGCCACACGTTCGAGAAAGATATACTAGACGCCTTGGTACAGCTTTCTCTGGAGAGTCAACATGAATTTGTGATCTATTTCCTAGACCCAGCAACGAAACTCGAAGAAATAGTAAGGGATTTCTCTAAATCCAAAATACGCGTTCATGATCTGTTAAAGCTTGATGCGCCGGAAAATAGCAAATCGCAACCTGTCAATGCACCCGGCCTTTTTCGCAAAAGGCGTAAGTTTAGCCAGCAAGTAGTTTTGCCCGAACTGGTAGATCGCCTTCAATTGGCTGTTGAGAAGATGGGCACTCAGATTATGTGGTTTCCCACGCCCTTGTCTTTACCAGTTTATATTCCGTATATAGCTACGGTTTGGGATCTCCAGCATCGTTTGCAGTCCTGGTTTCCGGAAGTTGGATCCCGCCAGGAATGGCCAGCGCGCGAAGCCTATTATTCTGATATGCTGAAACGGGCGACCCGCATCATCGCCTGTAACCAGGCCGGGCGTGATGAAATAAAGCTTTTCTATCAAATTCCTGATGAGAATATACGAATATTGCCTCATCCAGCACCGGCCATTGAAAGTCGATTGGGCGCGGAGGCGATACAGGCTGTGCTTCAAAAATACGGTTTGACGCCTGGCTTCCTTTTCTATCCTGCCCAATTCTGGGCACACAAAAACCACGTGAACCTGCTAATCGCTCTCAAAATCCTGAAAGACAAGTACAAGTACCAAATACCGCTGGTCCTTGTTGGCTCGGATAAAGGTAATGAGGCATATGTGCGGAAATATGTGAACAACCTCGGCCTGGAAGAACAGGTGCATTTCCTTGGATTCGTGCCAAGAGATGAGCTACTTGCTTTATATCAAGCGGCTTTTGCTTTGGTTTATGTAACATTCTTCGGGCCCGAGAATCTCCCTCCGTTGGAAGCTTTTGCATTGGACTGCCCGGTTATCGCATCCTCTGTTTCGGGTGCTAAAGAGCAATTTGGCGATGCTGCAATTTTGGTTGAACCTCATGCTCCGGACGTCATCGCAGAGGCCGTTATGAACTTGTTAGAGAGTCCAAGCCAGAGGCAGACATTAATTGAACATGGTAGGCAACGCGCCTCACAATGGACGAGCAAGGAGTTTGTCCGGGGCGTGTTTGCAATTTTGGATGATTTTGAATCCATTCGCCGTTGTTGGGAGTAGTGCTATTTTCTTCTACACGGTAAGTACATTCAAGGTCAGACTATTCTGTAATGAACGCACGAAAGATATCAATCATTACTCCAAGCTTGAATCGAGCGGACTTGCTGAAGGTTGCCATTCAAAGTGTGGTAGCCCAAAGATATCCGAATTATGAACATATCATCATTGATGGAGGGTCAACGGATGAGACTCGGGAAGTGGTGAGGGGACAACCGCACATCAAATTCGTTTGTGAGCCTGATCGAGGTATGTATGATGCCCTGAACAAAGGTGTGAAGCTTGCCAATGGGGATGTAATTGGTTTCCTAAATACCGATGATTTATATGGTGATGATATTTTCAAGACTGTTATGAAGGTGTTTGAAGATGAACATATCCTGGCCGTAGCTGGCCGAGCTGAAGTTTTTTCTGAAACTGCCGATGGCAAGAGAGAAATTAGCGCGCGTTATTTCCCCGAGGATAAAAGTTTGTTGGAATGCTCTACGATTGGCAAGAATTACTTCAATGCTTGGTTCTTTCGCAAGATTGTTTTTGAAAGGATTGGTGCTTTTAACGCGGGGTATCAAGTTGCTGGTGACCGAGATCTGATGCTTCGAATCGCCCTCAAGAGAATGCCCTTTACGACCATTGATAAGTTGGTGTACTTATATCGTCGCCACCCTGATTCACTCACATTTGACAATTCGGGCAACAAGCGAGAGTTGAGCGCAAAAGATCATTTAGCGATGACCACTTACTACTTAAAACATGAGAATTTATCGACCATTGAAAAAGACCTGATTGTGCAACTCCATACACGGGAATGCTTGGAGCTGGCAAAGCGCTATAAAAGCGCAGGCAATTTTGTCGATTATGTATCCATAATTACTCATTGTCTCAAGTATGATTTTGGAATCGTGTGGAAAGTATTATGGCAGTGGGTACGAAACACGAGTGATCGGACGGTTAAGATTGGACGATATATTAAGAAATTCGCTGCCTCGGTCCTGAGGCATACATGAAACCATGCCTTCCTCAGCTTGACGGCACATTCTGCCCCGAAGGTCTGCGCTCATCTTTCTCTCAATCTATGTCTCAAATAGTATCTATCCGGCGTGTTCATGAAGGTGAATGTATGCATGAATAAGACGCCTCGTATCCTTCAGATCTCTCCTAATCAAATTTCAGGTGGAGCGAGCTACGTCGCCTTGGCCTTGCACGAAAGCTATCGGTCTCGCGGTTATCAATCCTACATAGCAGTAGGTCGAAAAGATTTTAATGATGATAATGTTTTTGTCATCCCGAATGAAAAATATCCCTCATTCTGGACACGGTTTTGGCTGCGGGCTCA
Organism: Chloroflexota bacterium; assembly: GCA_049323115.1. Taxonomy (GTDB): domain Bacteria; phylum Chloroflexota; class Anaerolineae; order Anaerolineales; family Villigracilaceae; genus JAABUE01. The sequence continues at coordinate 62,321 of JBMOMP010000051.1, read as the reverse complement.
AGGTCATCTTTTAGCGAATCATCACTCTGTTTCGGCAAAGATCGCTGGAGATTTGTCGCGAATGAAACGTTCCATTCAAATGGAACTTGGGGTTGAGAACTTTGATTTTCCTGGAACTTACCATGTTTTTGACCTTCCCCTTGAACGGCCAGATATTGTGCAAGCCCACAACCTGCACTTGGACTATTTTGACTTGCGAACCCTGCCATGGCTAAGTCGCCAAAGACCATTTATCATATCTATGCACGACGCTTGGTTGTTGAGCGGCCACTGTGCACACTCTTTCAATTGTGAACGCTGGAGGACAGGCTGCGGACATTGTCCGGACCTTCAAGTTTATCCGGCAATGAAACGGGATGCCACAGCCTATAATTGGAGACGAAAAAAGCATATTTATGCAAAAAGTCGGCTTTACATCATAACACCTTGTCAATGGCTGATGCAAAAAGTCGAACAATCCATGCTTTATCTCGGTGTTATTGGCACTCGTTTGATTCCCTATGGGGTGGATTTGACTATTTTCAGACCATGGAATAAAAGCGAAGTGCGGGCCTCCTTAAATATTCCTCAGAATAAGCCGGTCGTTTTGTTGAAAGCACAATATCAGAGCAAGAAAAACTTTTGGCTTGATTCTCCGCTCGCACAAGCTGTTGTTGAGTCCATTCTGGCGCAGTCTTACAGATTACCAGTGACTATCCTTGCATTAGGCGCTCAGAAGCCCAATGAGCATTTTGGTCAATCAGAAATTCGATATATCCCCTATTTGAAAGACCATCATGCTCTGTCACAATATTATCAAGCAGCGGATGTCTTTATTCATCCGGCACGGGCAGATACGTTTCCACTTACTGTTTTAGAGGCTCTTGCTTGCGGAACGCCTGTTGTTGCTACACAGGTTGGTGGGATTCGTGAACAGATTATCAATGGAATGAACGGTTTTCTAACACCGGCTGGCGATGCCGAAGCTATGAGTGAACGTGTGTTGCGCTTGCTAAATGATCCGGAATTAGGCAGCCGAATGGGTCAGAATGCAGCGATTGATGCCAGGCAACGTTTTGATCATGAGAGATACGTTAATGATCATTTAGATTGGTACCAGGAAATCATGTCATCTTGACACTTCCTCGAGATTGCCAATCGATAGTAGTTTTCGATGGCATCAATCTCCTACTCGGCAGATCAGAACGACTAACTCATTGCGAAAAGAGTCGGAAAACGTCCCTAAGTTCTGCCGAATTTATACCTTGACAGGATTTTGCTTCAATGTGAGAATTCAGAAACTGAATACTCAACTTGTGATAGGGACTAAAAATTGTGAGCACACAAGGATGGTTCGTCAAATTTTGACCGCGAAACTATTGCAAAAGATTGGCACATGGATCACATATCACTAAGTGTCGTAATTGGAACGTATAACAGGATCGACGTGCTCAAGCAATGCTTGGATTCATTGCTCGGCAAGATCAAAGTATCAAACGAGATTATTGTTGTAGATGCTGGTTCTACCGATGACACGCATGAGTATTTGCGAAATTTGCAAGGTGTTAAAGTAATCTGCGATGAAGGTCTGCTTGGTCAGGCAAAGAGCTTGAATCGAGTGTTTCGATCACTAAAAAGTAAGTATGTTTGCTGGTTAAGCGACGACAATATTGTTCAGCCTGGAATGCTGGATCAGTCCGTTTCAATCCTGGAGCGTAATCCGAAGATTGGCATGATATCTCTCAAGGTGAAAGATATTAGCGGCCCATATGCGGGCGAGGAATATGTAGGTGGAATCTGGCCAACAGGTGTTTTGAATTGTAATCAGGGAATGTTACCAGTTGCCCTATTAAATCGTATGAGTGGTTTTGATGAACGGTTCCGCGACTATGGTGTAGATAGTGATCTAACTACTCGTGTACTCCTAGAGGGTTATAAAGTCGTGTATACCAAACAGGTCGCGATTCACCACCTGCGCGATCATGATACCAAATCCTGGGTTGATATCCAGGAACGAAAACAGAGAATGGAATATGCTAGGGAACTCTATGAACAGAAATTTGACGTCCTAATAAAGTCTTGGCATGGGGGGAACCATAACAAGGCGCGACGCGAAAACCCTACAACGTTGCGGTTGATTCTTCTATCGTATAGACATGCCAGAAAATTGGGTATTTCAATTCAAGATTTAACCGGTTTAACAGAAAGAGATTGGAGAAATTTATTCAAAGCACGCTTTGTTTCGAAATTTGATTTTTTGATCAATATGAAGAAACCCTATTATCTTGTCCAATATATTCCCTATGAGCTTTTGAGCGCGCTGGTGAGTTAGTTTTTACTTATGTACAGTCAAGAGGTATATTGATGGCTTTTCATGTTAAGCGCTTCATATCGTCCTTTCGTTTGCATTCAGATTCATTCTCACCGGGGAAGGAATTGTTAAGCCTAGCAGAAGCTCTTAAGCAGCATAAGGACATCTGGGAAAATGCAGTCAAAAATGCTGCCGGTGGAGATGGGATCTTACTATCAACAAGCATCGGCGGGCATCTTCCAGTCATGACTTTCGATGCTATGCTGGCTGTGGCTCTGATATTACGTGGTGCAAATGTGCACATGTTGCTTTGTGATAAATTGCTCCCAGCCTGTGAACACCTCGCCTGGTACAAGACTCCTGATTTAGCTGATTTTGTAAAACATGGCGTCTCCAGGCATACCTGTCAAAATTGCTTTGACCCTGCCATTGAAAAATGTCGGGCATTGGGAATCCCTGTACACACTTATAGTGAATTTCTTACACCGGCTGAACGGAAGATGGCGGTTGAGATTTCTAAAAGCTTGTCCTTTGAAGAGATTCCTGGCTTCTGTCTTGATGACTTGCGAGTAGGGGAACATGCTTTGGCTGGCGCCCTGCGTTTCTTCGCCCGAGGCACACTGGAAGGCGAACAAGGCGGAGAACCTGTTTTACGTTATTATTTGCAGGCAGCTTTGTTGACTGTTTATGCTGCCAGGAACTGTCTCAATCGGTTTAATTTTCGAAGCGCTAGCTTTCACCACGGAATTTACGTGCCTCAGGGTTTAATCGGTGAGGTGGCAAGGCAAAAAGGCGTCCGGGTTGCCAATTGGCAGGTTGCGTATCGCAAAAAGAGTTTTATCTTCAGCCATCACGATACGTATCACCATACCATGCTGACTGAACCAGTAGAGACCTGGACAAATGTCCCTTGGACTCCGCAAATAGAAGCAGATCTAATGGCATATTTGCGCAGCCGCTGGCAGGGTACACAGGATTGGATTTGGTTTCATGATCAGCCCCAAGAGGATTTGCAAGAGATCGTGAAAGAAACTGGCATCGATTTTTCCCGTCCGTCCGTGGGTCTGTTGACTAATGTCATGTGGGACGCTCAATTGCATTATCCAGCAAATGCGTTTCCGAACATGAAAGAATGGGTCGTGCAGACGATCCAATACTTCAGTAAACGGCCTGAGATACAGTTAGTGATTCGGATTCACCCCGCAGAGTTGCGAGGCACGGTCAAATCAAGTCAGTTAATGGCAAACGAAATTCGTAAATCTTTTCCCGTCCTGCCGCCCAATGTATTTGTTATTCCTCCTGAGAGTCAGATTAGCACGTATGCTCTTATGCTACAGTGCAATGCAGCAATTATCTATGGTACCAAAACTGGCGTAGAGTTGACTAGCATGGGAATTCCTGTCATCGTGGCTGGAGAGGCTTGGATTCGCAACAAGGGACTTACCCTTGATGCTCGTTCCGTGCAAGAATATCTTCAAATCCTGGATCAACTCCCATTACCGCGCAATACAGATAAGAGTCGGCTGGAAATGGCGCGCAAATATGCGTATCATTTTTTCTTTCGGCGTATGATTCCGGTAGCATGTGTCCAACCGACCGACGGTGCCTCAGCTTATAAGATAGAGTTGCAAAGCCTGATTGAATTATTGCCAGGAAGTGACCCCGGATTGGATGTCATCTGCGATGGAATTCTGCATGGTTCCGATTTTGTCTACCCGGCTGAACTATATGCAGGTTGAGGTATTGCCTCATGCCGGTTGATCGCTATCACGCTTTTTCAAACTCTGTTACCGTTCAGGCCAACGGGGTGCCAAAGAATTTTATACAGCGTTATTTTCGTCGTAAGATAATGCATCTGTATTCTTATTTCGAGGAGCTCGTAGCCCAGGAAGCGACAGAACTTTTTTCTCAAAAGGCATTACTTGGCAAGGATTGTCGTTTTGGTTCACGGGCCTGGTGCGTAAACCGAGGAACCCGCGGCAATATTCAATTGGGCAACAATGTTGTTTGTCGTGGAATTTTGCGGTCAGAGCCTTTTCATCCTGGAAATATTCTCATTGGAGACTTTGTATATATTGGTGATGATTGCATTATCAGTTGTGCAGAGAAAATAGAGATTGGTGCATTTACTCTTATAGCACATGGCGTACAGATTTTTGATAATGACTCGCATCCTGTATCTCCGGCCCTCCGTGAGAGAGATTATCAGATGATCCTGGGTCTACTTGTAGGTGAGCGAGCAGATATTGCCAGAGCTCCAATTAACATAGGAGAACGCGTCTGGATTGGTTTCAATGCCATACTTATGAAAGGCATATCAATTGGCAGTGAGAGCATTGTTGCTGCTGGAAGTGTAGTAACATCTGATGTGCCAGCCCATGCCATTGTGGCTGGGAATCCTGCTCGCGTTGTAAAAGATATTAATCATTTGCATTAAAGAGATTTTCCATGTATTTTCAAAATAGGTTTTTCCCCGAAAGAAGATAGTATGCAGCACTTAAAATCATTCTTGAAGCCCAAACAAAAGCCGGGAAATTCTCAGCTTAGTAGCGTGTCCCCGCAAGCCATGCCTTCAGTCCCTGAGTCTGTTTTCCATCAGCCTGAGCTGGGGAATTGGTATCATCCTGTCATCATTAGTCCAACAACCGTTGGCTCTCTGGCAACTAGTCCAACCTGCCTGCATCAAGTGATAGAGATTGTCAAACGTTTGGAGCCCGATGATTACGTGCGCTACCTGCTGTCATATTATCGTACCGGGTTGGAACGGTTCGGCGAGCTGTGGCATTACGCAGATATTGTTACTGTTCTGTTGGCTTCGACCGTATTGATTAAGCCAATGAATTATCTGGAGATTGGTGTACGACGTGGACGGAGTATGGCAATGGTGGCGGCAAAAAGAACGGAGTGTAACATTGTCGGAATAGATATGTGGGAAAATACAAATTACGCGGGTATGCCCAATCCAGGACCTAATTTTGTTGAAGCAGAACTTAGCAGATTAGGATATAAGGGACAATTGAAATTGATTGTGGGGGATAGTCACCAAGTACTGCCTGCTTACTTTTCTAAGCACCCAGATCTGTTCTTTGACCTGATTACCGTTGATGGCGACCACTCGGAGAAAGGAGCAGAGCAAGACTTAAGGGATGTCGTGCCGCATCTCAAAGTGGGAGGAATTCTCGTCTTTGACGATATTAGCCATCCTGCCCATCCTTACTTAGCTCAGGTTTGGCACGATGTCATAGAATCAGATGCGTGTTTCTCATCCTGGCAGTACTCTGAGCTAGGATATGGTGTTACCCTGGCAATACGCAAAACCATGTGAGAAGTATGTCAAATCTTCTGGTCACGGGTGTTGCCGGTTTTATTGGACAGCATGTAGCTTGTCTGTTTTCGCGCCAGGGTTATGAGGTCATTGGCATAGATATCCTTTCCCCCGGAAATGTTTCGCTGGCAGGCTTGAATCTAAGCCATTACTTTCAATTGCAGCTTCCTGATGCAAATTTAAGCGAAATCCTGAAGGGATACGAGATAGAAGCCTGCATTCATTGTGCAGGGCGGGCTTCTATTGCAGAATCTGTGAGCGATCCGGTTCCCGATTTTTACGGCGGTGTCCCAACGACGTTCGAGATCCTTAATGCTTTGCGTCTTCATCGTCCCAAGTCTAAATTCGTTTTCCTTTCTAGTGCAGCAGTATATGGTAATCCAGAAAGACTGCCCATCCCTGAGAGTACCCCAGTCAATCCTATTTCGCCTTACGGTTTTCATAAGCTGCAATGTGAGTTGCTATGTAAGGAATTTTCCCAGGTCTACGGTCTGCGAACGGCAAGCCTAAGAATCTTTTCTGCGTATGGACCCGGCCTACGTCGACAGGTCGTTTGGGATATTTTTCAAAAAGCGCTAACAAATCGAGTACTGCGTTTACAGGGCACAGGTAATGAGAGCCGTGATTTCATTCATGTCGAGGATATCTCGGGTGCGCTCATGAACGTAGTGAAATATGGCCTTTTTGAGGGAGAAGTATATAACGTTGCGACCGGAAGAGAAGTAAAAATCTCTGAACTGGCAGAAATAATACTGATGACTTTGGAAATTAAGAAACCAATTATATTTGATGGGATTGTCCCTGCCGGTGTCCCACAAAATTGGAGGGCAGACATCTCAAAACTCCAAGATCTGGGGTTCTTTCCCACGATTGTTCTAGAACAGGGAATAAAAGATTTTGTAAAATCGTGTAGGAGGGAGATTAAATGAGTGGTCAATTTACTTCCTCTGGCCGAGCCATCAGGGTTGCATTCAATGACTTATATAATCCAAATTGGATCGCAGGAGGAAATTATCTAACTAATTTATTCATTGCCTTACGATCACTCGACAAAAGGGAGCAACCAGAAATCATGCTATTGAGCTGGGGGCATAGCTACGACGGCATGAAGTATGTAGATTATGTTCTTCCTTACAATAGAAAGCCACCCCTCTACTCACTTCTCTATAGAGTATACAAGCACTTTGCAGGAAAATCACATAGTCCTCTCGAATCTCCCCTCTCGAGGGTACTCAGAGGCAAAAGTGTTGATTGCTTTTTTCTCAAAGGCTCCGCTGGTGATGATTTTCGATTGCCACTGCTTGCATGGACCGCAGATTTCCAGTTTCTTCGCATGCCTGACATGTACACTCATGATGAGATCCAACAGCGAGTGGAGACAATTTCTCAGGTAGCCAAGAATGCGAATGCCGTGATTGTCAGCAGCCAAGATTCTTGTTCAGACTTTGCCGCGTTTGCTCCGTACGCGCTTGACAAGACGTATGTTCTTTCTTTTGTGGCTCATATGCCCGAAAGTGTATATGCAGTAAAACCCACTTCGATTTGTGACTATTATCAGCTTCCCGAACGATTTTTTTATCTACCCAATCAGTTTTTCAAACACAAGAATCATCTTGTGATCATTGATGCCCTCAAGCTTCTGAAAAAAGATCATCCCCAAATCGTTGTGGTCTGTACTGGCAAAGGCTCCGACTTTCGACATAAGGACTACTATGAAGAACTAAAGAAGAAAATAATTGACTTTGAATTGAAAACTCAGTTCATCCATTTGGGCGTAATTCCCCAGGAACACGTCTATCAATTAATGCGTCAAGCGATAGCCTTGCTCCAGCCGTCACTTTTTGAAGGTTGGAGCACTTCCGTTGAAGAAGCCAAATCTCTTGGCAAAACCGTGGTCCTCTCTGACATCCCGGTCCATCGAGAGCAGGAGCCGCCAGAAGGTCTTTATTTTGATCCCTATCAACCCGAGCAACTGGCCCAGATTTTGGTGGAAATGTATTCGAATAAAGCCCCTGGCCCGGATCTCACCCTTGAAGCAATGGCAAGGCGAAATCTCTTGCCTCGTATGCAGCAGTTTGGGAAAAGCTTTATGCAAATTGTGAAAGACTCTATCAATTAAGTGCAGTGGAAATGTAGAGATGTCGAAAAGAAAAACGACGATTGGATTTGTAGCCATTATAGACCCTGTTTGGCTAGCGGGCACAAAGTACCTCATAAACTTATGGAGAGCGCTCAGAACTGCCTCAACGCGCCAATATGAATTTGTGTTGCTCGTTTCAGAAACGGTGTCGCCACAGGAATACAATCTTCTTATTCCCTGTGTAGACCGTGTCGTCATCTATCCCCCGTCCACAAAAAAGTCCATTCCCCTGCTTGTCATTAACAAGATCCATAAGCAATTTTTCCACAAACTGGATACCTACCTGAGAGATCAAGGGGTAGATGTAATGTTCAGCCCTTTAGATAGCGGAGCCAGATCAATTCCCCGCATACACTGGCTCCCTGATTTTCAGCATTTGTATTACCCAGAGTTTTTTACTCTAAGCCAATTGGCGTCCAGAGCGAAAGCTTATCCATCTGCGGCAGAAAAAGCCACGATCGTGGTTGTCAGTAGTAATGCAGCGAAAAGTGACTTGGTTAAGTTATTACCTACAGCAAGCGATAAGATACGAGTGTTAAGTTTTGCCTCTCAATTGCCACAGCGAGTTTTCGATGACGATCCCGTGCACACAGCGGATTTTTATCATTTGCCTGCGCGTTTTTTCTTTCTCCCGAATCAATTCTGGAAACATAAGAACCATCGGGTTGTGCTGGATGCACTTCAAATCGCTCACAAGACAGAACCCGAACTCACAGTAGTTTGCACGGGTGCTACATTCGATTCACGAGATCCCCAATATTTCGATACCTTATTAGCGCGCGTCTCGGCACTGAACCTGCACCGCAATCTTCGGATATTGGGGCGCGTTCCCGAGGAACATTTGTATCAATTAATGAGACGATCATTGGCCATCTTGCAACCGTCCCTTTTTGAGGGCTGGAACACTTCGGTGGAGGAGGCAAAATCACTGGGTAAGACAGTGATCCTCTCGGAGATTCCCGTCCATCGTGAGCAATCTCCGCCTGGAGCGAGATATTTTAGGCCGGATGATGCGCCCGCGCTGGCAAAGATTATGATTGATGTGTATGCCCGGGGAAATCCGGGACCGGACCCGCAGGCGGAAGAGCAGGCGCGTCATAGTATGTTGGAACGGGTATGTGTTTTTGCACAAGCCTTTGATGCCATCGTCGAGCAGGCGCTTCATGAAAATGGCCGCCGATGAAGAAATAATATCTCTTGCCTGATGATCAGCGGATTAGATTTAGAGAGATATCTGAAAGACCTATGCCCAACATATCGGCCATCAGCGCCAGAAAAATATCAATTGTTACCCCTAGCTTGAATCGGGTAGAGATGCTTAAAGCCGCTGTTCAGAGCGTGGTAGCCCAAGAATATCCAAATTACGAACATATCATTGTTGACGGCGGTTCCACGGATGGCACCTTGGAATTCATCAAAACACAGCCGCAAATCAAGTTTATTTGTGAACCTGATCAGGGCATGTATGACGCTTTGAATAAAGGTCTGGTGCTTGCGAGTGGAGATGTGATTGGCTTCTTGAACACAGATGATTTATACGCCGAAGGCATTTTCAACGCAGTCATGGAGGCATTTGGTGATCCCAAAATTTTAGCAGTAGCTGGTAAGGCTGACGTTTTTTTTGATGATGCCGAAGATAAGCCCGCAATCAAATTACATTATTCTCCGGACGAGCAGAGTTTGTTAGAGAGTACAGTTCGTGGGAACTATTTTAATGCATGGTTTTTTCGCACCCGAGTTTTTGATTTGGTGGGTGGCTTCAATCCGCTGTATAAAATTGCGGGTGATCGGGATTTTATGCTTCGCATCGCCCTTAAGCATATAACCTATAAAACCATTGATAAACGGGCTTATTTATATCGTAGTCATTTCGATTCACTGACTTTTGACCATTCTATCGATAAACAAAAACTGGGTGCCAACGAACTTTTGCAGATGAGTAAATATTACTTGGAACATCAGAATCTTCCCTACGCTGCGAGACGATGGATTGCTCGACTTCACACCCAAGAATCCCTTTCGGTAGCGAGATGGCAGGAACGCTCCGGCAATTCTGCGGAATATATCTCCACACTAGTGGAGTGCATAAAATATGATCCTTGTGCACTGCCAAGAGTGTTACGCCATTTGACAAGAAGTGTCATTAATTCAATAAGGATTTTGACCGATGACTAATCCTGAAATTACTGTTATTATGCCCGCGCATAATGCCGAGAACACCATTGCAGCGGCAATCCAGAGTGTGCTGTGTCAAAGTTATCCGGACTTTGAATTGTGGGTGCTCGAAAGCAATTCGACAGACCGTACAGCAGAAGTAGCCAGGAGATTCACGGATCCGCGGGTGAAGGTCTTTGAGCTGGGGTCGTTGAACTTTCAGGATGCGTTGATATATGGGCTGGAGAATGCGAAGACGGAGTGGCTGGCGCGCATGGATGCGGATGATCTTTCGTTTCCCGAGCGCTTCCAGGAACAGATGGATGTCATCAGGCAGTGCCCTGACCTGGTGCTGGTAGGCACACGGTGTGTGTATCTCACACCCTTTGGACATATAGTTGAAACCAGACCGAATGCAATCTCCAGAGAGATTGGCCCCTTAAACTTGAGGCTACTCGGAGATGATGCCAGGTTTTTTGTTGACGGATCTGTGATCTTCAGGCGCAGTGTAGCCCAGAAAGTAGGAGGATATGATTTGGAGTTCCAGATGGGTGATGTGCCTCTCTGGTTTCGGATGTTGAGCTATGGAAAGGGTTGGGAGATCGCCAAACCTCTGTATTTATATCGATTACATCCCAAAAGTATCAGCCGTTCCAAAATCGCGCCTTCTGATGAGTTATACCGATTTTTAGTGAAGTACACTCCCGATCTATTACATCTTCATTATCCAGAAGATGCAATTCAAAATCCGAAATCAGAATCATGGCATGTACAACATTACTGGCTGCGGATTGCGGCATATGAGGCGCTGACGGGGGATCGCAAATCTATACTCGATGCGGTCAATTTCCTTGACAGAGATGGCCCCCTCAAAAAGGAAGCTATGTTAATAAGATGGTTCTCATATATGGGACGTTGGGGTAGTTCTTATTATGGATGGTACAAACGTCACAAGTACCGGCATCGCCCCGACCTAGAGAAGTATCTGACTGGCCTGATGGGCCAGCTTGCCATTGAGCGGCAATTTTATTCCAGCTAGAAACTGCAATATAAAACATGTAGATAGTGGCAAGAATGAATTCACTGATTACGAAATTCCTGGCAGGCGTAAAGGCAGATGTCAAAGGCACAATAGCCAAGTCCATTCTGTATGTGTTGCGGATAATTGGTGATGGCATTGCTGATGGATTCTATGTTTTGATGAAAATCATCCTTTTCCCCGTGCCATCGCGAACTCTAACCCGGCTTAAGCATGGCTTGTCCCCAAAAACACGGCTTGATTATGATCGGCATCCGATTAACTTGCAGGCGGATTCACTGGTCGACTTGTATCGCGCTCGCGCCTGTGAAAAAGAACCTGAAACAGTTCAATGGATCGAGACCTATGTTCACAAAGGGGATGTATTCTACGATGTGGGCGCTAACATTGGAGCTTATTCCCTGGTCGCTTGTGCATATTGTAGTGGAGAGGTAAAAATCCTTGCCTTTGAACCAAGTTTTTCCAATTTTTACCAACTTTGCAGGAATATTATCCTAAACAAATTCGATAAAAGTATAACGCCTTATATGATCGCCTTATCGAAGAGCCCCGGAGTAACTGTTTTTAATTATCATTCATTGGACGCGGGTAGCGCTGACCATTGGTTGGGCGAAAATTTGCCAACAGTATCATCAGATTTTGTCTATACCCAGCAACTTCTTGCTTTTAGTATGGACTATCTAATTGAGCATTTTGATTTTCCCATCCCCAATCATATCAAGTTAGATGTGGACGGTGCGGAAATTGATGTGCTTCGTGGAGCAGAGAAAACACTTCGAGAGCACGGTGTAAAATCAATCCTTGTTGAAGTGCGTGATGTCGCTGGCATGAGCGAGCAAGTGCATGAAATGTTACTATCTGCAGGTTTTTCCCTTACTCTGAAAGTTGACCGTGGTGATTCTCTCACCTGGAATTGTGTCTATGTGCGTGATCGTTTGGGCGTCAGTCCCTGTGATTAATTTTGAAAGGATGTAACACAGAATGTCAAGGAAACTCACCATTGATGGATTTGAAATTAAGGAGGATGGGGATTGTTACGTCATCGCCGAAATCGGCCACAACCACCAGGGCAGCCTGGAAAAGGCAAAAGTGCTTTTCAAGGCGGCTGCAGAATGTGGCGTAAACGCTGTTAAATTACAAAAACGCGACAACAAATCGCTGTTCACTCGTGAAGCGTATAACAAACCTTATGACAACGAGAACAGTTTTGGCCCTACCTATGGTCTGCACCGTGAAGCCTTGGAATTTGGCAGGGATGAGTATCTTGAGCTCAAACAATATGCCCAAGAACTTGGCGTCGCTATGTTTGCTACTGCCTTCGACGTTCCCAGCGCCGATTTCCTGGCTGAACTGGATATGCCTGCCTATAAGATTGCCTCTGGCGATTTGAAAAACATCCCTTTGCTCAAGCATGTCGCCGCTTTGGGCAAACCTATGATCGTCAGCACGGGCGGCGGCGCGATGGAGGACGTGCAACGCGCTTATGACGCGATCATGCCAATCAATTCCCAATTGGCGATCCTACAGTGTACGTCGTCTTACCCCGCCGAATATGAGGATCTTAATCTTCGAGTGATAGAAACCTTCTGCCAGCGGTTCCCAGATACAGTGATTGGCCTGTCGGATCACGAAAACGGGATTGCCATGGCAACAGCCGCGTACGTGCTTGGAGCGCGCATTATCGAGCAGCATTTTACAGTCAACCATACCTGGAAAGGTACGGACCAGGTATTCTCGCTCGAGCCAATCGGCATGAAAAAACTGGTCCGTGATTTGCGTCGTGTTCGAATAGCGCTTGGCGATGGGGAGAAACGGGTTTTTCCTAACGAAGTGACCCCCATCACAAAAATGGGCAAGAAACTGGTTGCGGCGCATAATTTGCCGGCCGGGCAACGTCTAAGTCTGGAGGATGTTGCCATCAAATCTCCCGGCGGGGGTTTGCCGCCTTATGAATTGGAGAATGTGATCGGGAAAACTTTGAAACATCCCTTGTCGGAAGACGATGACATCCTGTTCGAAAACCTGGCTTGACCCCTGAGTTGTGCAATGCAGGCGCGAAACATTGTCAGTGTCTCTTGGGGAGATCATTTGGCATTCGGTGATGGCGATGGGCGTTTGGACAGCCCCGACGCGATCAGCCGCCGCATGGAATGCTGGTGGACAGAATTGGGCGCTTCGATGCTTCACTGGCGGTTACATCGCAGGCATCTGCAAGGGCGTTTTTATGCGGCGCGAGGTTGCCGGCACCCAGGTTGGGTCAACGTCCCATCCTGGAATGATCTTGACATCGTTCCCCACCTGGCGAAAGAAACTGGCTTGCAAGCCTGGCTGTACGTCTCGCTGTTCGATGAAGGCTGGCCCTTGCATCCCAAGGCAATTCGCTTGCGCAGTTACCACAACGCCATGCACGGACAACACGTCTCCTGGCAAACGGAATTCAGCCGTAATCATCCGGAATACGCCCTGGTTGACCGCACAGGAACGCAACGACAGTGGGGCGTGCTTTGTCTTGCATACCGGGAAGTCCGCGAACACTTTCGCCAGCGCTTCCTGAATTTCCTTGCAGGGCGCGGCTTCGATGGATTGTTCATCTGCCTGCGCTCTCAATCGCGGCCGGCGGATTTTGCTGACCTATATGGCTTCAACAAGCCTGTTCGTCAGGATTATCAAAAGCAGTATGGACGCGACATCTGCGTCCAAGACTTCGACTTACAATCCTGGCGCGACCTGCGCGGTTCTTACCTGACCCTCTTCTTGCGCGAACTTCGAGAAGATTTACAACCTTTGGGGCTTCGCCTGGCGGTTGGCGCGGCGCGCGGCGACGTGCTTGGCCCTCCTCTCGGCAACATGACGCTGGATTGGCGAACCTGGGTCCGACAGGGCCTCATAGACGGGTTGGTCATCAACCAAAATTCCAGTCAGTGTCCGTCCATGTGGCATCCACTGTGGCCCATGCACCGCGGCTATGGCTACCTGCAAAACTATCTGGATGGCTTCAATTTGCCTCCCTTGCGCCAGCATCTCGAGCAGATATATGCGCCCGCATTGGCTGGCAAGGAAACTACCCTATACGTTGCCCGACAATGGAGTGACCGTTCTCCCGATGAAGAGATTGATTTACTCCAACAATCGTCGGTGGCCGGCCTTGTCTTCAGTTCCTTTCGGTATGATAATCCAGACGCTATTGCGCGCAATGATTGGCGAGTATGAGATCAAAAAGGACAAGATAATGAATAGGAATGAAATACTTCCACAAAAAATCTACAACTGGCTGGATGGGAAAGAACAACCGGCCAGGGCTGGAGAATGGTTCGACAAATTTGACCCGCATAGCGGACAGGTACAATCCCAGGTTGCCCGCTCTCGCACTGACGATATAACTGCTGCCGTTAAATCGGCCAAAGTTGCCCAACCGGCCTGGTCCGCTACCCCTGCCGTCCAACGCGGCTTGCTGCTCCACAAGTTGGTGGTCGGGATGCAGAACCGCCAGGAAGAGATTGCCCGCATCGTAGCGGCAGAGACCGGCAAATCCTATAAGGACGCCTACGGCGAAACCGGCGGCGCCATCCAGTGCGGACTGTTCTATGCCAGCGAGGGCCAACGGCTGTATGGTCGCACGACCACCAGCGGCACTCCTAACAAATATGCTATGACCGTCCGCCAGCCGATTGGTGTGGCCGGCCTGATCATTGCGGCCAATACTCCCATCGCCAACGTGGCCTGGAAGATCTTCCCAGCCCTGGTCTGCGGCAACACGGCCGTCCTGAAGGCTGCGGAAGATACGCCTGCCACTGCCTGGATTGTTGGAAAGATTGCTGCGGAAGTGGGCTTCCCGCCTGGTGTGTTGAACATCATGCAAGGATATGGCGAAGAAGCCGGTGCGCCGCTTGTGGAGCATCCTGACGTGGGCGTGATTTCTTTCACTGGCTCGACCGAGGTTGGTCGTTACATCCATCGCACCGCCGGTGAACGCTTTGCCCGCATCTCGCTCGAACTGGGCGGCAAGAACCCGCTGGTCGTATGTGACGACGCTGATTTGGAGAACGCCGCCAGGTGGGTGTTGCTCTCCGCCTTCAGCAACGCCGGGCAGCGCTGCGCCTCCAACAGCCGCGTCATCATCTTCGATTCGGTCTATGACAAGTTCCGTGATATGCTTGTCGAGCATACCAGGAAACTGAAAGTCGGCCCGGCAGATGACGACGACTTTGGCCCGGTCATCAACGAAGGACAATTGGTCAATATGCTCTCCGCTGTGGAAAAAGCGCGCGCGGATGGCGCGAACATCCTGGTTGGTGGCAAGCGCTT
The DNA here is from genome assembly GCA_049323115.1 of Chloroflexota bacterium. GTDB lineage: Bacteria > Chloroflexota > Anaerolineae > Anaerolineales > Villigracilaceae > JAABUE01. The sequence continues at coordinate 47,068 of JBMOMP010000051.1, read as the reverse complement.
GACGGATGATGCTCATCGCAACGGCTACTACATGGCGCCCACCCTGATCGAAGGCGTCGACCCGCATGATGAAATCGCCGAATGCGAACTGTTCGGCCCGATTGCTATCCTCTTCCGTGTGAAGGACTTCGAAAAAGCCCTGGCGCTTGCTAACGATTCGCCCTATGGCCTGACGGCTTCCATCCATACCAGGTCTATGCACCGCGCCATGCACTTTTGCGAACACGTCCAAAGCGGCGTCGCCGTCGTCAATGCCGGCACTCATGGCTCTGAGCCGCACATGCCCTTTGGCGGCCGCAAGCAATCCGGCAACGGCTCGCGCGAGCCTGGCACCGAGGCGTTGGATGTCTACAGTGAATTGAAAGATATTTACATCAATATCGATCCTGTTCAACTATGAGTAAACCCACGATTGTTGCCCTCATCCCGGCGCGCTCCGGTTCTAAACGGGTGAGCGATAAAAACATTCGCCCATTGGCCGGACACCCCGTCATTGCCTATACCATCGCTGCTGCGTTACAGAGCGGTGTGTTTTCGGCAGTGGTGGTCTCTACTGATTCAGAGCAATATGCCGAAACTGCGCGTAAGTATGGAGCCGAGACGCCTTTCCTGCGCCCGGTTGAATTGGCTGGCGATGTTTCCGCGGATATCGAATGGATCGAACATGCCCTCACCGAATTGAAGCGCATGGGGCGTACCTATGATTGCTTCAGCATCCTGCGCCCAACCAGCCCGTTCCGCCTGCCAGAGACCATCTGCCGCGCCTGGCAGGCTTTCCTGGTGGAAGAAGGCGTGGATTCGCTGCGGGCAGTGGAAAAATGCCGAGAACACCCCGGCAAGATGTGGGTGGTGCGTGGAAAGCGCATGATGCCTTTGCTCCCCTTTGGCCTTGCGGAATTACCCTGGCACAGTACACCCTACCAGGCATTGCCTGAAGTGTACGTGCAAAATGCCAGCCTGGAAATTGCCTGGACGCGCGTTGTTTTCGAGGGGCGGACGATTGCCGGGGAAGTGGTCATGCCTTTCTTCACAGAAGGATACGAGGGCTTCGATGTCAACCGCCCGTATGACTGGCAATTGGCCGAGGAATTGGTGAGAACCGGGCAGGCCAAACTGCCGCAGATAAAATAAAATTTCCCCTCACTCCCTTTTCCATGGGAAAGGGAATGAGGGTCATGAGGATACTATGGTTTCAATTACGATCATTCCAAAAGAAGAATTCCAGCGCGTGCGCGAAGCCAAACTGGACAAACACAAAAAACTCACCGTCCTGGCCGACATGAATCGCGCCAATACCCTGGCGGCCGTCAAACGCGCCGGTTCGGGACATTTAGGTTCCTCGTTTAGTGCAATGGAGATCGTCACCTGGCTCTATCACGAGGAATTGAATGTGTTGGAGGTGGGTTTCGACAGCCCCGACCGCGACATCTACTTCTCGTCCAAAGGCCACGACGTGCCTGGCTTATATGCCACGCTGTATTCGCTGGGCGCTTTGCCCGAAGAAAAATTACTCAAATTGCGCCGTTTTGGCGGCCTGGACGGCCACCCCGACATCGGCATCCCCGGTATCGAGGCCAATTCGGGTTCCCTGGGGATGGGCATCTCGAAAGGACGGGGAATGGCCTGGGCCAAGAAACGCTCCGGAAACGGTGGCAGGGTCTTCGTCCTGACTGGAGACGGGGAATGGGGAGAAGGCCAGAATTTCGAGGCCCTCCAGTCCACCGTCCAGCAAAAAATCGACAACCTGACGGTCATCATGGACCACAACAAGGTGCAGTCGGACAAACTGGTCTCCGAAATCCTGGACCTGGGCGATCTGGAGCAGAAATTTCGCGCGTTTGACTGGCACGTCCAACGCATCGATGGGCACGACCTGCGCCAGATCAAGCAGGCAATTGCCAACGCCAAAAAAGTGCAAGGTCAGCCGCAGATCATCATTGCCGATACCATCAAAGGGCGCGGCGTGTCGTTCATGGAGCATCCGTTTGCGCTCCAGGAAGGCAAGGGGCTGTACCCCTGGCATTCCGGCGCGCCGGACGATGCCTCTTACGAAAAAGGATACACCGAACTGATCGAGCGCATCAACCGCCTCTTGTCGGACCTCGGGCTTGCTCCCGTCAAATTGAAGGAAACCCAGCCCGAGGCCAAGCGCCCGCCGGCCGCCATACTGGCTGGCGAACCGCTCAGCCAGGCGGCGCAGGAACGGCTCTCGGCCAAAGCCACCGACGAGTACGTTTCGCGCGTCTATGGGGAGGCGTTGGTGGATGTTGCTGCCAAGCGGCAGGATCTGGTTGTGCTGGATGCCGACCTGGCTTTCGATTGCAAGGTGCGTGACTTCGAGAACACCTACCCGGAACGCTTCATTGAGACCGGCATTGCCGAGCAGGATATGGTTTCGATGGCTGGCGGGCTGGCGCGCATGGGCTACCTGCCGGTGGTCAACTCGTTTGCCAGTTTCCTGGCCTCGCGCGCCAACGAGCAGATCTATAACAATGCTAGCGAGCACGCCAAGATTATCTATGCCTTGCACTATGCTGGCTTGATCCCTGCCGGGCCAGGCAAGTCACACCAGTCCCTGCGCGATATTTCATTGTTTGCTGCTCTTCCTAATTGCACGATACTCCAACCCTGCAATGCTGAGGAGACGCGCATGGTTGTGGATTACAGTGTGAACGAAGCCAAGGAGAATTGCGCCTTGCGTATCATCATTGGCCCCTCACCGCGCAAGATCCAATTGCCCGCCGGTTATCGCCTGACGTATGGCAAGGGTGTTGCGTTGACCGAGGGCAAGGATGCGCTCATGTTCGCTTATGGTCCGGTAATGTTGCACGAGGCGTTGCTGGCGCATGAATTGTTGGCGGAACGAGGTGTAGGCCTGAAAGTGGTTAATATGCCCTGGCTCAACCGCATCGATGCAAAGTGGCTGTTAGAAACGATCCAGCCGTATAGCCTGGTGTTCGTTTTGGAAGATCATCATCCCGCTGGTGGATTGGGCGATCACATGCTGGCAATCCTGGCCGAACACCGCTCCAACCCGCTCGCCAGGCGTCGGGTGGTCAAATTTGCCGTGGAAGGCTGGCCTGCCTGCGGTACCCCTGCCGAAGCCCTGCAGTTCCATCGGCTGGATGGCGCCTCGCTGGCAGAACGGGTGCTGGAGGCCTGCGACTGATCGTACAGAATGCAGACGATTGATCTTGTTTATTTGTACGAACATGCAGCGCGGGAATTGGACGTGGCCTGCGCTGTGACCGCCGGTTTGCGCCAGAGGGGGGTGCGCGTGGAAATCGTGCATTGGCCTACCGGCTTTCCGGGTGTTGTGAACCGCATTTGGCCTCGTGCGGTGGCGCTTCCATTCTGTTATACCGAACAGAGTTACGAAGCATTGCTGGCCTATTGGCGCCAGGCCATCTTTTTCAACCTGACTTGGGAACAATTATTTTATCTGGGGAACCAGACTGCCAAAACACCGCGCGGCGAATTTGCCCTCCAGCATGTGAGCCATCACGCCTGGAGCGAACCATACGCGGCTTTTTTGCGCGCCAGCGGAGTGCCGGAGCAATTCATATTTCTCAATGGGCAACCTGCCTATGCGCTTTACGATGAACCGTACCGGCAAAATTTCATTTCTCGCGCAGAATTGGCTGCTCGATACCAACTCGATCCAATGCGCCGCTGGATCTTCTTCCCCGAGAATTACAATTGGGCGTTCTACTCGCAAGCCACTCTCGAACATTTTGTCGCCAATGGACAATCGCCTGAAGATGTGCGCATCATGCGGGAATTTTGCGACATGTCTTTGAAGACGGTGTTGCAATGGTGTGCTCAGGCAGTGCAGGAAGAGAATATCGAACTGATACTCCGCCCGCGCCCTTCTACCCCGCGAGAAGAATTCGCTGCCTTTGCGCGTCGGGTTCTACAAGAAATTCCGACGCATTTGCACATCATTCAGAATGAAAGCGTCCGCGAGTGGATTTTGGCAAGCGATACGGTTATTTCTTCGCATAGTACAAGTTTGATCGAAGCAGCCGTGGCCGGTAGGCAAGTCTATATCTTGGAACCTTTTCCCATTCCCTCCGCGCTTCGCATTGATTGGCAAGATCTGGTTGCGCGAATAAAAACGAGCGTTGATTTCATGGACGTTTGTGCAGGTTTGGATTTTGGAGACTCGCGGCCTCTGGCGGAATGGGCGCATGATACTTTCATGTCACAAGGTGATGCAATCCGCCGCTTGGTAGATTACCTTGCAGACCTGGCGCATGGCAAGATTGAGGTGCCCCCTTCCGCCCCGCGCCAGGCGGCTGTTCCTTCCTTGCGCTGGATCCCTCCGGCTTGGCTTTGGGCGCTGTATCGCCGAACAAAGCAATTCCTTCGTTTCCCTGCTACACGCGGGATAGAATCGGAGTTCGTCAAAGACGTTTTCTCTCCCAATGAGTTGGAAACGAAAATTGGGCAGTGGGCAAATGTTATGGCGGGTGAAGTATGAACCGCGCCCTTGTGGTTGGGATTTCAGGTTTTGTTGGCAGTCACCTGGCGCGTTACCTGGTGGATAATGGGTGGAGTGTTTTGGGCTTCGACCAGCAGCCATTAACCGGTTTTGATGTCCAAACGGGTGACCTGTTGGACCGAACGATCGTCGAGCAAGTTATCCTGGAAGCGCGCCCTGAGTTCATTTTTCTTTTGGCGGGCGTGCTAAAAGCGGACTACCCAGGGCAGTTCTATACCGCCCATGTCTTGGGAACAGTCACTTTGCTGGACGCGGTGCTGAAAAGCGACTTGCGGCCCACAGTCATTGTTGCCAGTTCCAGCGCAGTGTATGGAGCAGGGCTTGGGAAAAAGGCCATCACGGAGAATTTCAGGCCGCGCCCGGTGACCCATTATGCTGTCAGCAAGTTGGCCCAGGAGATGGTTGCACTGCGATATTGGACGGCTTTTAGACTACCTGTGATCCGAGTACGGACATTCAACCTACTTGGGCCGGGGCTTTCCCCGGTGATGGCCTGCTCCGATTTTGCCAGGCAGATTGCGCAGGCAGAGAAACAGGGAAGGGCTTCTACGATCTCAACCGGCGATTTGAGCGCCCGTCGCGATTTTGTGGATGTGCGTGACGCCGCCCGCGCGTATGCGCTGCTGGCAGAAAAAGGCCGAGCCGGGCAGGTGTACAACGTGGCGTCGGGGCGGCCAGTCGTCATTCGCGGGTGCCTGGATTTTTTGCGGGAGCAGGCCAGGGTCCCGGTCGAAGTGGTGATGGATCCGGCCCGGGTGCAGAAGAACGACGTCCCCATCCAGATTGGCAGCGCAAAGCAGTTATATGATGTCACTGGTTGGGAGATAAAAATTTCCGTCGAACAGTCTTTGCTTGATATGTTGGAAGACTGGCGCAGGAAGGTGGTGTAAGGATATGTTGAGAGGTAAAAAGGTTCTCGTAACAGGCGCTGGCGGCTTTATTGCCAGCCACTTGGTGGAACGGTTGGTTTCGGATGGTGCGCAGGTGAAAGCCTTTGTGCGCTATAATTCGCGCGGCGACGTGGGATTGCTGCGACTTTTGCCTGCGGATGTGTTTTCTCAAGTGGAGGTGGTCGCCGGAGACTTGCGGGATGCGGATGCGGTGCGGGCGGCTATGAAAGGTGTAGATACGGTCTTTCACCTGGGCGCGTTGATCGCCATCCCATATTCTTATTTGCATCCGCGCGAAGTGATCGAGACGAATGTGATGGGGACGCTGAATGTGCTGATGGCAGCGCGCGACTTGGGGACGCGGCGCGTGGTGCATACTTCCACCAGCGAAGTGTATGGCACGGCGCAATATACGCCCATCGATGAGCGCCATCCTTTGCAGGGACAATCACCCTATTCTGCCAGCAAGATTGGCGCGGACAGGGTCGCTGAAAGTTTCTATCGTTCTTTCAATGTGCCGGTGGTGACCATTCGTCCGTTCAACACTTATGGGCCTCGCCAATCGGCCAGGGCTGTCATTCCTACGATTATCACACAGACATTGACGCGGGACGAAGTGCGCCTGGGCAGTCTGACCCCGGCGCGGGATTTTACCTTTGTGCTCGATACGGTGGATGGGTTCCTCCGCGGTGCGTTGGCAGAAGATGTTTTGGGACAGGAGATCAACCTGGGGAACAATGCCACGATTACGATTGGCGTTTTGTGTGAGAAGATTTTTTCGATTTTGGGGAAATCACCTCGTATTGTGACGGAAGACCAGCGCGTGCGGCCTGAAAAAAGCGAGGTCTTCAAACTACAAGCGGCCTATGATAAGGCCAGTCGGGCGCTGGGCTGGCAGCCAACAGTGTCCCTGGAAGACGGTTTGCGCCAGACGATTGCCTGGATTGCTGAACATCTCGATCTCTATCGTCCTGACCAATATACGGTGTAGTTATGAAAGCGATCATCCTTGCTGGCGGTAAAGGCACACGCCTGGCTCCCTATACGACAGTCCTGCCCAAGCCCTTGATGCCGATTGGCGATATGCCAATCTTGGAGGTTGTATTGCGTCAACTGGCGTATTATGGCTTTACAGATGCTACCCTGGCAGTCGGCTACTTGGCCGAGCTGCTGGCTGCATATTGTGGTGACGGAAGTAAATTTGGCTTGCACATCTCATATTCGCGTGAAGAGCAACCTCTGGGGACTGCCGGCCCCATTGCACTCGTCCCAGACCTGCAAGAGACCTTCCTGGTGATGAACGGCGATTTGCTGACTACAATAGATTATGGAGTCATGTTTCGTTATCACCGGGAGCGCGGTGCAATTGCTACCCTGGCGACCTACCAATGTGAAGTAAAGATTGACCTGGGTGTCATTGATGTCGATGAAGATAATTGGGTCAAGGATTACATCGAAAAGCCTACTTACAAGTATTCAGTCAGCACGGGCGTCTATATCTTCGAACCGCAAGTCCTGGAATATATTGTCCCCAATCAGCGGTTGGATTTGCCCGAACTGATGTTGCGATTGAAAAGCCGGGAACATTCAGTGAATGTATTCCGTTTCGATGGCTATTGGCTTGATATTGGGCGACATGATGATTACGAGAAGGCTATGGATGAATTTGCCGCTCATCGCGATTTGTTTTTGCCAGGGATGTGAAACTAGCCTGAGGTGAGTTTTGATCCTGTTGTTATTTACGGCTTCTTACCCTTACGATGCTGGAGCAGAACAAACCTTCCTTGACTTGGAGATCCAGTACCTGCGGAAGAGCTTCGACCGCATCGTCCTTGTCCCCCGGAAATGCCAGGGCAATCTGCTTTTCCTTCCAAACGGCGTCGAAGTGGAAGGAAGTTATGCCACAGCATTTGCCAATCGCTCCCTCTTTACAGCGTTTTGGAAGACAATAGTTTCTTCCCTTCTTTATCAGGAAATTGCGGCCCTGCCCTGGTTATTGCGCTATCCTGCCTCTCTCCATCGTTTGTTCACCTTCCTGATGGGCGCGCAAATAACCCGTAGTTGGTTGGAAAAATGGATGCTTTTCAATCAGGTTGATCCTGCAAATTGCTTGATCTATACCTACTGGTTCGACCAGGCGGCATACGGGATTGGACTTGCAAAGCAGACCTATTCCGCCTTGAAATTGGTTTCTCGTGTCCATGGCTATGACTTGTATGAGGAGTATTATTACCACCCTCCCTATTGGCCGCGCCGCCGTGCAGCATTGTCATCGCTGGATCGCCTCTTTCCAGACTCCCAGGCTGGTCTGGATTATTTGAACGAGCGATATCCGGGATTTGCTTCCATTTACGACCTTGCCCTTTTGGGTGTTCCAGAACCCGGGTTTCAGACTCAGGCCTCGACGGATGGCGTTTTTCGCATTGTGTCTTGCTCTATGCTCGAACCAGTAAAGAGAGTAGACCTGTTACTGGAAGGGATCGCAAGCGCAGCAAGAAACAGGCCAAGCACACGATTTGAATGGAGACACTTTGGGAACGGCGAGAGGCGGTTGGAGTTGCAGAATCTTGTCGATGCGACTTTCCCGTCCAATGCAAAAGGGTTTTTGCCAGGGTATTCCACGAAAGAAGACCTAATGCGGTTCTATAAAGAAAACCCGGTAGATGTCTTTCTGAACGTCAGCGCGACGGAGGGGACTCCCGTAGCAGTGATGGAGGCTGTGAGTTGCGGGATTCCGGTGATTGCTACGGCAGTGGGCGGGAACGTCGAGATCGTTTCGGAGAAGAACGGTTTGCTCCTTGACGCCAACCCCGTGCCAGAACAAATTGGCAATACTTTGCTGGCTCTTTTGGATGATCATAGCCTGGCGCTCTCCAAGCGTCAGGGCAGCCGCAGGATATGGCAGGAAAGATATAATGCAGATACGAATTTTCGGGCCTTTGCAGAAAAATTGAAAGCCGTTCGAGAAAATCGACTTGGAGAATTGACATAATGTGTGGAATAACAGGATTTTGGAACCTAAACCAACAACCTGTATATCGGTCTATATTAGAACAATTCACCGACCGCCTCTCCCACCGCGGTCCCGACGGGGATGGCTTCTACATCGACCCCGAAGCCAACCTGGGTTTCGGGCATCGCCGCCTGGCGATCATTGACATCTCAGAGGCTGGCCGCCAGCCTATGTCGTATGCTGATGGGCGGTACTGGATCACGTTCAACGGTGAGATTTACAATTTCTTGGAATTGCGCGACGAATTGCGCGGCTATGGCTATGCGTTTGCCACCGAATCCGATACCGAGGTCATCCTGGCGGCCTATGACAGGTGGGGCGCGGACTGCCAGTCCCGTTTCAACGGCATGTGGGCCTTCGCCATCTGGGACCGGCGGGAGAAGCGTTTGTTCCTCTCGCGCGACCGCTTTGGCGTCAAGCCGCTGATGTATTCCTACGACGGCCAGCGTTTTGCCTTTGCCTCCGAGATGAAGGCCTTCCTGGCGCTGGATTGGTTCCAGGTCGAGTTCGACCCGGCGATGGTGGCCGCCGCGTTGACTGATCACCAATTGGTCGAGGGGACGGAGCATACCCTGCTGCGTGGACTGAACCGCCTGTTGGGCGGCTATTGCCTGACCCTCGATCAGGACGGCGACCTGTCCATTCGCCGCTGGTGGAACACACTCGATCATCTCGACCCTGCGCCTGCTTCATACAGCGAACAGGCCAAGCGTTACCGCGAGTTGTTCCTGGACGCCTGCCGCATCCGTATGCGCAGCGACGTGCCGGTTGGCACCGCCCTGAGCGGCGGGTTGGACTCTAGTTCCATCGTCTGCGGGATGCGCCACATCCGCGACAGGGGGGAGGCGGGGGAACGGCTGGCCAGCGACTGGCAGCGGGCTTTCATCGCCACCTATCCAGGCGCGGTGATTGACGAGCGGCCTTATGCAGAGCAGGTTATTGCAAAAACGGGCGCAAAGCCGGTCTATTGCGAGATCACGCCGGGGATGTATCTCGAAAACTTCGAGCGCGTTTTGTTCCAGTATGAGGAAATCTCCGATATTCATCTCGGCCCCTGGGTGGTGCATAAAGCCCAACGCGAACACGGCGTGGTAGTCACGCTCGACGGGCATGGCGGCGACGAGGCGCTGGGGGGCTACCCCTGGCATGTGACCGCTGCACTGCAAGACGCGCTCTCCGGCTTTGCTTTGGGGCAGGCAGGCGAGGCCCTCGGTACGATGAAAGGATTGGAACTTTTCCCGCCAGGAGAATTTTACTGGCAAAGCGCCAGGGCGGTGCTGGGCAAGTGGGCCGGCAAAGCGCTCAAAAAAAAGGGCGGCTGGCTGGCGCAGGCCCCGGCAGGATTCTACTCGCCCGCTTACGAACAGGATCGCCCCCGTCTCCAAGAAAGGGACGCCCTCTTCCAGCGCCTGTACGTGGACTTCCACTTCACGCAGTTGCCCATGAACTTGCGCGACTTCGACCGCCTCTCGATGGCGCATGGCGTGGAAGTGCGTTCCCCGTTCATGGATTGGCGGCTGGTGGTGTTCACCTTTTCCCTGCCCTCAAGGAGTAAAATTGGCGGCGGCTTCACCAAGCGCATCCTGCGCGACGCGCTCGAGGACATCCTGCCGGAACCGATCCGCCTGCGCACGCGCAAACTGGGCTTTCCGAATATGGCTGAGGCCTGGTCTTCGCCCCGCGCCCAAAGATTCATCCGCGACGTGGTGGGGAGCGCGGCTTTCCAAACCTCGGCCATCTGGGACGGCAAACGCATCCGCGCGGACCTGGAAACTGCCAGCCGCCGAGGAGAATTATCTACCCTCCAGAAGGCCTGGACTTATGTGCAGGCCATGTCGTTAATGGACATGTTCCAGAAACGGAGAACCCCTCTATGATCACCATTGTTGACTACGGGGTCGGCAATTTAGGCTCGATCCTCAACATGCTCAAGAAAGTCGGCGCAAAGGCCGAAACGACATCTGACCCTGAGGTGCTGCGCAAGGCCGAAAAATTGATCCTGCCGGGGGTGGGGGCGTTCGACGCCGGGATGCGGAAATTGAACGAGACCGGGCTGGCGCCGCTATTGAACGAACTGGTGTTGGAGAAGAAGGTGCCGGTCATCGGGCTGTGCCTTGGGATGCACTTGATGACGAAGAAAAGCACCGAGGGTACGGAAGCAGGCCTCGGGTGGGTGGATGCGGAGACTGTCCGCTTCCAGTTTGGGCCGGAGCAGAGTCATCTCAAAGTCCCGCACATGGGCTGGAACACGCTCGATATCCGCCGCCCGCACCCGCTCATGGCGGACCTGGGGCCTGAGTCCCGTTTCTATTTCGTCCACTCGTACCACGTCCTTTGCGCGGACGAGGCCGACGTGGTAGCGTACACCGATTACGGTCATCCGGTGGCGGCTATCCTTGCCAAAGGGAATATCCTGGGCGCGCAATTTCACCCCGAAAAGAGCCACAAATTCGGAATGCAGTTGCTCAGGAATTTTGCGGAGCGTCTGCCATGATCCGCCCGCGCGTTATTCCGGCGTTGCTGCTCAAGGGACAGGGGCTGGTCAAGACCGTGAAGTTCAAGGACCCCAAGTATTTGGGTGATCCCATCAACATCGTGCGCATTTTCAACGAGAAGGAAGTGGATGAATTGATCTTCCTGGACATTACAGCCACCCTTGAGAATCGCCGCCCGCCGTTCGAGATGCTGGGCAAGATCACCAGCGAGTGCTTCATGCCGCTGGGCTATGGCGGCGGCATCCGTTCGCTGGAGGATGTGAAAACGCTGCTCGGTTTGGGAATCGAAAAGGTAATCTTGAATACGGCGTCTGTGGAGAGGCCGGGACTTGTGACCGAAGCGGCTGGATACGCTGGCAGCCAGGCTGTGGTCATTTCGATGGATGTGAAGCGCGGCCTGCTGGGCAAGTACGAGGTCTTTACGCATAGCGGCTCACAGGGCGCCGGGCTGGACCCCGTCCGGCACGCGCAGGAGATGGAGAAACGCGGCGCGGGCGAGTTGTTCGTCAATTCGATTGACCGCGACGGCGTGATGCAAGGTTATGACCTCGACCTGGTGCGCCGCGTGGCGGAGGCGGTGAGCATTCCTGTAATTGCTTGCGGCGGCGCAGGCAACATCCAGCACCTGGCGGAGGCGATTGGGGCGGGGGCTTCGGCGGCCGCGGCCGGCAGCATGTTCGTCTTCCAGGGGCCGCTGCGCGGGGTGCTCATCAGTTATCCGTCGCAGGCAGAACTCAGGCGGGTGTTACCGTAGAATTGATCCGCCAATTTCGCTAATTGCGCGAAAAAATTAGCGAAATTCGCGAAGATTAGCGGATTGCACTTGGAGAATCAATGACCTCAGACTACCGTATCTGTACCCGCTGCGTGATGGACACCAGTGACCCGGAAATCACCTTCGACGACCAGGGTGTGTGCAACCACTGTCACGATTACGACCGCCTGGTTGCGCAAAAAGCCATTGGCGGCGAGGCCGGGCGCCGTTACTTGGAACGCCTGGTCGAGAAGATGAAGCGCGACGGGCAAGGCAAACCCTACGACTGCCTGATCGGCGTCAGCGGCGGAGTGGATAGCACCTACGTGGCCTACCTGGTCAAGACGATGGGCTTGCGCCCGCTGGCTGTCCACATGGACAACGGCTGGGATTCGGAACTGGCCGTCAAGAACATCGAGGAAGTGCTCAAGCGCTTGGGCATCGACCTGTACACCGAAGTGCTGGATTGGGAAGAATTCAAGGACTTGCAGGTTGCCTTCCTGAAAGCCTCCACGCCCGATTCCGAAATCCCCAGCGACCACGCCATCTGGGCCGTGCTGGGCAACATGGCCGACAAACTCAAAGTGAAGTACATCGTCTCCGGTTTCAACGTGCGCACCGAATCGCACCTGCCGCGCGCCTGGTCCTATGGCCACTTCGATTGGAAATACATCCGCAGCGTTTACCGGCAATTCGGGCGCGGCAGAGGCCTGAAGACTTTCCCGCGCATTGGCTTCCTTGCCTATTACCGCCGTCTGCTGGCGCACCGCCGCGTGGACATCCTCAACTACATTGACTACGACAAGGCCGAAGCCATGCAAATTCTGGAAAAAGAACTCGGCTGGCGTTATTACGGCGGCAAGCATCACGAATCCCTTTACACACGCTTCTATCAGGGCTACATCCTGCCGGTCAAATTCGGCTACGACAAGCGCCGCTGCCACTTCTCCAGCCTGGTTTGCTCCGGCGAGATGGCGCACGAGGCCGCGCTGGCGGAACTCCAAAAGCCCACTTACGCTCCCGCCGCGCAGGAGGAAGACCGCGAATATGTGGTCAAGAAACTCGGCCTGACCGACGCCGAATTCCAGGCTATCATGGACGCGCCCAAGAAATCCTTTTGGGATTACCCGTCCTACAGCCGCTTCGTAGAAGGGCCGTTCATGCAGGGGCTCTACACCCTGGCGCGCGACTGGTACCGCGCGCGCATGAAACGCCAGCACCAGGCCAGGGGTTGAACGATGCGGATTGCCTCCATCAGCCTGCACTGGCCGCGCACGAAGGATAGCGGCGTAGGGAAAAAACTGGACAGGCAGATCAAGATTTGGCAGGCGGGCGGACACGAAGCCCGCCTCTTCTTGCATACCAGCCGCCCCGTCTCTTCCTCCGCCCTCGTGCCTGCTGAGGTCATCCCCTACGACTCGGCCGGGACGGTTGCTACCGAACTCGCCCGCAGCCGCGCCGCCCGCGAACTGGTGGCCGCTGTCCGCGCCTGGTGCCCCGACATCATTTACCTGCGCCTGGCGATGTACGTCTACCCTGTACATTGTCTGGCGGAAATCGCGCCGCTGGTGGGCGAGGCCAACACCAACGACTTGACTCAACACGAGGGCCTGGGCAAAGTTTACGCCCTCTACAATCGCCTGACGCGCGGCCTGTTGCTGCGCCGCTTGGATGGGCTGGTGACCGTCTCGCGCGAGTTGGCCGAGGCGTCGGCCTTTGCCCGCTATCGCCAGCCCACCCGCGTCATTGCCAACGGCATCGACCTGGAAAACTTCGCGCCACTGCCCGCGCCCTCCAATCGAACGCCGCGCCTGGCCTTCATCGCCAACCCCGGCTACCTCTGGCATGGCGTGGACAAACTGATCACGCTGGCGCGCCTCATCCCGGATGTCCACATTGACATCATCGGCTACGATACGCTGCCCGCAGGGCGGGATTTTGTGGCGCAGGATGGTATCCCGCGCTACCCAGAGAATTTGCATTTGCACGGCTACCTGCCGGCCTCGGAATACACGAAAATCCTGGGTAACGCCGATGCGGCCATCAGTTCCCTGGCTTTGCACCGCATCGGACTGGAGGAAGCCTCGCCCCTCAAAAGCCGCGAATGCCTGGCACTCGGCTTGCCTTTGGTTCTGGCCTACATGGACACCGACCTGCGCGACCTGAAAGCCGATTTCCTGTTGCGGATTCCCAACAAAGAAGATAATATTCGGACGCACGCTGCGGCCATCCGCGATTTTGCCTGCCGGATGCGCGGCAGGCGTGTGGACCGGGCGCTGATCGCGTCGCTTGACCAGAAGGTCAAGGAACGCCAGCGGCTGCAATTTTTCGAGGAAATAGTATTGAGCAGGAGAAGAGATGTCTGCGATTGAGCAGAAGGAAAGAATAGACTGGGGCAGGCAAAGCGCCAGCATCATTGTGTTGGCTGGTTGGGCGTATGTATTGGTGCGGGCCGGGATCGAGTTCTACAACGTTGCCTGGGGGACGGGTCATTGGCTGGGCGAGTTCTCGCTCAAGTGGGCCATTGGATTTGCTGGCTTTGTCTTGTTCTGTCTGTTTTCCTGGCTGGCGGCGGCGCTGGCATTGTGGAAACCGGCGGTCTTTGGCCGCCTGCCGGAGCGGATAATCGCCTTCCGCGAGCGCATCGGACCGCTGCGCTGGCTGGTGGTCCTGGCGTTGCTCCTGCTGCCGGTGTGGTTCATGCAATACAGCCCATGGGGGATCGTGTTCTGGTGGCCGTATGTCCGTTGGGTGATCTGGATCTACGCGGCGCTTGGGCTGGCGGTTTTCTTCCGGTCGGGTGTGCGCCTGGGGAGTTGGACGACCCTTCTGGTGGCGGTGCTCCTGACGACCAGCACCTATTCGATTGCCGTGGCTTTCATTGACGTGAGTGATTATCCTTTCTCGCGCGGCTGGTCGGAAGGCAACCGGATGTGGGATTATTCGATGTTGTTCGGGCGGCATTTGTACGATCCGCCGCCTGGTCGGGACGTGTATGTGCTGATAGATATTGGCCGTCAGTTCATCGGCGGCCTGCCCTTCCTGATCCCCGGCCTGACCATCCAGGCGGAACGCTTCTGGATCGCGTTGACGGTCATCCTGCCCTACTTGTTGCTCGGGCTGGCGGCCTTCCGCGCCGATGCCCGGAACAGGACGACCTGGCTGCTGCTGGCGCTATGGGCCTTTATTTTCTTGAAGCAGGGGCCGATCCACCCGCCGCTGGTGATGTGCGCGTTTGCGACGGCGCTGGCCTGGCGCAGCCGGTTGTGGGTGGGGCTTCCGCTCATCTTCCTGACGGGCTATTTTGCGGAGGAGAGTCGTTACACCTGGCTGTTTGCTCCAGGTATTTGGATCGTGATGCTAGAGTTGGGGAGCGCGGCGCTGCAAGAGGGCCGCCTGCGGAAATCTGCCTGGTTGCGCGGGGCGGCGCTGGGCGGCGCTGGCGCGGTGGGCGGCTATTTCGGCCCTTCCCTGTTGCGTTGGCTGACCGCCGCCTGGGAACACCTGCGCAGTGCCCCGGTGTCGGCCGTTGTGGAAACGCCCTATCCGCCGCCTGTGAGCGTGGCGCCCTCGGTGAGCGTTGCTTTGGTTACCTCGGAAGCATCATCCCAGCCGCTGCTGTGGTACCGCCTGTTCCCGAATGCCACGCATGATACCGGCATTGTCATTTCCCTGCTGGTTGCCATTGCGCCGTTGGCGGCTTTGTTGTTTTACCTTTCATTGACAAAGAAATGGGTCTTGAATACCTGGCAAAAACTGACACTGGCGCTGCCGCTGGTGGCTTTCCTGGTCGTTGGTTTGATTGTCTCTGCCAAGATCGGGGGCGGCGGCGACCTGCACAATCTGGACATGTTCCTGATCGGCCTGTTCTTCAGCGCTGTCATTGCCTGGGAGAACGGCGGCCGGGACTGGTTCCGCGGCGTGGACGCGGCCCCGCTGTGGGTAAAAGGCGCGCTCGTCTTGTTGGTGGCCCTGCCAGGGCGCTATCCCATCTCGGCGCTGCGCGGTTATCATTTTGCCGAACAGGCTCCCTGGTTGGCGACGTTGACGGATGTGGGCGACGCCAAATACTTGGAGATGCTTCCAGCCGAGGCAGAAGTCGAGGAGGCGTTGCAGGCCATTCGTCGGGAGGTGGATGCGGCCAAGTCCCGCGGGGAAGTGTTGTTCATCGACCAGCGTCAACTGCTGACGTTCGGTTACGTCCGGGATGTCCCCTTCGTCCCGGAGTATGAAAAGAAAATCCTGATGAATGAGGCACTTTCGGCGGAGGCGGGTTATTTCCAGCAGTTCTATGCCGACCTGGAAGCGCGACGCTTTGCCTTGATCGTGACCGAGCCGCTGAAATCGCCGATCCGCGACAGCGACTTCCAGTTCGGTGAGGAGAACAATGCCTGGGCGGCCTGGGTGGTGGACCCGCTGCTGTGTTATTATCAGCCCATTGCGACCTTCAAGAACGTGCAAGTGCAGTTGCTGGTGCCATGGCACGAAGAGGTGGATTGCTCGTCGGTCTTGCCGATTACAGTGGAGGCTGCGCCTTGATAAGGTCGTAGGACAAGCGCTAGACTTGTCCCTACACGATGGCTGGAGACCGCCTTATGCAAAGATTGGCCGTTTTTTTGGCTCGACACGAAAAATGGATCCCGCTTGCGCTGTTTGTGTTATTTCTCCTGGTTACCTTGCCCGGCCTTGACTGGGGCGCTCCCGACCTGTGGAACCCGGACGAACTGGTCTGGCGCGTCATCAAGGCGCTGGACGGGGAGATGAAATTCGACGAGACCGAGCCGGACTATAACTACCCGTCCCTGCCCAAGCACGTCATGTATGGTGTGATGGGACTGACGCGTGGGCTGGGCGCTTCGCCGACGGCCATGCTGGTCTCGGCGCGGCTGGTCTCCGTGCTGTTGGGCGGGCTGACGGTGCTTCTGATCTATGCCATGATAAAGATGGCCGGCGCACATGTTTATGTTCGCTTGTTGTCAGCCTTTTTTGCGCTCTCGAATACTGCTCTCGTCCACAATGCTCGCTTCGCGCACAATGACCTGTACCTGTTGTTCTTTGTCACACTTTCCTTGTTTGCGATCATCAAGTACCGCCTCAGCCTTAAGCGCGGCTGGCTGTACCTGGCCTTTTTCTCGGCCGGATGCGCCGCCTCGAGTAAATATACCGGCGCCAGCATTACGGTTGTGTTGTTGTTCGTCTTCCTGGTCGCGAATTGGAAGGACTTCCGCCGGGATTTTCTGCGTCAGGCCGAAACCCTATTCATTGCCGCGACGCTCACGGCGGGGGGCTTTGTGCTTGGCACGCCTAAAGCCCTGCTGTGGGCCTCGTTCTATTTCAAGCGGATGGTCCCGGCTGCCCTGCGCTTTGCCAGTTACGGGCGCGGCCCAGACAGTCTCATCGGCTTGTATGGGCAATGGGACACATTCTGTGATGCGGTCGGCGCGCCTGTCTATTACCTCTTCCTGCTATCCTTCGCTTGGTTTGCCCTGTCGTTTCTCTTCCGAGTCGTCATCGCCAATCCCAAATCCCAAACCGCAAATCCAAAATCTAAAGCCTCAAACCCCAAATCGCAAATCGTAGGTACCCTTCTCTTCGCCATCGTTATCTTCGATGTTCCCTTCCTGATGTCGTACAACTATGTGCCGCGCTTCTTCTTGCCCTTCCTGCCCATGTTTGCTGTGCTGGCTGGCCTGTTCGTGGAAGATGTGTTTGCCGTCTTGCTCCCCAAACTACCGGCGCAGCGGGTCATTGCTTACCTGGTGAGCCTGGCGCTCCTGCTCGTCATTGCGGCCTCCTTCCTGCGCGTCGTCAGCGTTGCCTTACTGTTTGCCAATGACGCCCGCACCCCGGCCGGAAAGTTCCTGGAGACGTTGGAGTCGGGGACCCTGCTGGAATTTACTCTCTACCCTCCCACTGTGCCGGAAAATCATTTCTCCAAAGCACGCAATTATCCCATTTATCTGGTGAAATACCCCGGCGAAACCGTCCCTGCCAACAAGCCCTATCTCTACAACCGGGGCGAAGATGGGCTGTACGAGCGGCAGGTGGATTACCTGGTGGTGGATAGTTTTACTTACGAGCGTTTCAGCGACGCCTACATTTGCGAGACCAACCCGGTCGAATGTGAATTCTTCAACCGTTTGATCGCCGGCGAAACCAGCCTGCGCTTGTTGGCTTCCTTCGAGTATTCCTTACCGTCCTTCCTGCCGCAAATTTCGCTGGCGGCCGTCAACCCAGCCATCAAGGTCTACGAAGTGCCTCGTTGAGCATGTCCCAGCCTTCCCGTCTCACGTTCTGGCAAATTGCGCTTGCGCTCACTGCCCTGTTCCTGTTCATGGCAGCCTGGCAGTTCGTTGCCCTGGCAAGGGAACTGGACGTGGCGATCCTCGCCAGCCAATCGTGGATGGGACTGCTGCTGGCGCTGGGCATGGCGGGACTGGCCGCGCTTCTTGCCCTGACCTTGACCCGCTTCCGCGCGCGCGAGCGGATTCTTGCCCCGCTGGAATCCCCCGCGCGCCTGCGGTGGCTGGGCGTTTTCCTGCTCTTTGTGGCCTTGTCGGGCTACACGCTCTTCTTTCTCGTCCCCCCGATTCAAAATTTGCTCGGCGATCTTGGGTGGGTGCGCTGCCTGGTCTTTTGGGCCTTCAGCCTGGCTGGCATGTACGCCCTCAAGATGCGCCGTGAGAGCCTGCCCTGGCTGACCGCCTGGCTGATCAGCGTCGCCTGCCAGACGGCGTTCCATCTCCTGGTCAGCCATTTTACAAGTATTACCGCCTATCCCTTTGCGATGGGTTGGTCGGAGACCAGCCGCTACTATTACCCGTCCCTGTTCTTGTCCGAGGGCATCTTTGGAACACGCCTGCCCTGGCCGATCCTGCATCCCAGTTTGCACCTGCTGCTTGTCCCGCCCTACTGGTTCGATGGGCCGCTGTGGCTCCATCGCGCTTGGCAGGTCTTCCTGCGTTTTGCCCTGTTGGGGTCGACTGCCTTTACGCTGCTCCAGCGCCTGAATGTGAAAGGACGCGCACTGCGCTGGCTGGCCTGGGGCTGGATGACGTTGTTCCTCTTCCAGGGGCCGGTCTATTTTCATCTCACGGTCCCGTTGATTTTGATCCTGTGGGGATTTTCGGCCAGGGATAACCGCCGCACTTGGCTGGCCGTGATCCTGGCCTCGGCCTGGAGCGGCTTGAGCCGCATCAACTGGTATCCTGTGCCAGGCTTGTTGGCAACTGTCCTGTTCCTGCTGGAAACGCCATACAACGGAAAGCGTCCCTGGCGTTACCTGCTCAAGCCAGCCTCTTGGACTGTGGTTGGCATGGGGATTGCATTTACGACCCAGCGCGCCTACATCGCCCTCTCCGGCATTCCCGATCCGCGCTTTTTCTACACCAGCCTGACCTCCAACCTGCTGTGGTACCGCCTGCTGCCAAACGCCTCTTACTTTTTGGGCGTGCTGCCTGGCGCATTACTGGCCTCGTTGCCTGTGTGGATTGGGATGGGGCTCATCCTGCCTCGCGCGCGTTTGCATCCCCTCAGGTCAGGCGTGATCCTGGCGACCTTGCTGGCCTTCTTCCTGGGCGGGTTGCTGGTCAGCATGAAGATTGGCGGCGGCGTGGACATCCACAACCTGGACGCTTATCTTAGCCTGCTGCTGGTCGTGTTTGCCTACCTGGTCTTTGCGCGTTATGCTCCCGAAGGCGGGCAACCTGCTCGCCCGATCAGCCTGCCCTGGGGCCTGGTCGCTTTATTGGTTGTCGTCCCGGCCTGGTTCTCCCTGCAACTGGGCGGTGGATTCAAAGTGTATGATGCTGCGCGGACTCAATCGGTTTTGGCCGAATTGCAAGCGCGCGTGGACGCCGTCAACGCGCAAGGCGGCGAAATCTTGTTCATCACCCAGCGCCACCTGGTTTCTATGGGCATGTTGGATGGTGTAAGGATGGTTCCTGAATACGAGCGCGAGGAATTGATGGAAATGGCAATGGGGAACAACCAGGAGTACCTGAAAATCTTCCGCGCTGACATGGAAGCCCAGCGCTTCGATATGATCGTGGTAGATCCCCTCACGTATCGTTTGTTGGGCAGGAATTATGCCTTTGGCGAGGAGAACAACGCCTGGGTCAAGCGGGTGATGAAGCCCATCCTGTGCAATTACCGTGAAGAAGTGATCTACCCCGAAGACCAGATTGCCATTTATGTTCCCCAGGAGGGGGAAAGGGTATGTCCTTGAAAGTCCTGGCGAATGCCCAGGAAGGTTACACAAACTTAATGCGCCGTGCAGCAAAAGCGACCATGCGCAACAATAATAAACCGTGTTTCCAGCGGGAGATGTTGGTGGTGCCATAAATCCGTTCGCGGTAGCGGATGGGCAGGTCGACGATTTTTAGGTTAAGTTTGGCGGCGCCGAAGATCAGGTCGAAGTCGCCGAAGGGATCGAAATCGCCGAAGTAGGAGCGGTTGGCGGCGATCTTTTCGTAATCCGCTTTCCACAGCACTTTCGTGCCGCACAGGGTATCCTTGATGGGCTGGCCGAGCAGCCAGGAGAAGGCCAGGCTGAAGAATTTGTTCCCCAGGAAGTTCAAACTCCGCATGGCCTGTTTTTCCATCGGGTAGACCAGGCGCACGCCGTTGATGAATTCCCCTTTGCCGGAGACCAGCGCCTCGTAAAAACGCGGCAGGTCTTCGGGTGGGACGGTCAGGTCGGCGTCGAGGATCATCAAAATGTCGCCGCTGGCGCGCTCGAAGCCGAGTCGCACCGCGTCGGCTTTGCCAATGCCGGTTTGTCGCAGGAGCAGGCCGGGGGTAGGAGGATGCGCAGCAAGTTCCCGTTCGATAACTGCGTAGGTGTCGTCGCGGGAATGTCCCTCGACGAAGACCAGTTCCGTCCGTTGTCCCATTTGTGGGACGCGCCCGAAGATGGCGTGGATGTTCCCGGCTTCGTTGCGCGCCGGGACGATGACGGAGACGGTCGGCTGCTGGCGGGGCCTTTCCGGCTGCGGGCGGGCGATGACGAAGTTGGAAAGTGTGAGTTCGCGGAAGGGCCAGAAACGCGCTAAGAATTTGTTGAAGAAGCCGCCCAATGGCAATGGCCAGAGCACTTCCTGCCAGGCGCGGATGGTCTCGAAGCCGGCCAGGTTGAGCATGTTGGCGACATCCTGGCGGGTGAGCCAGTTCTGGTCGAGGGTGGGGGTGGCGAGGTTGAGTTCCTGGGCGAGCGCCAGCGGCAGTTCCCACAGGCGGCTGTAGAAATTCAGGATGAGGCGCGTGCGCGGGCCGCACAGTGGCCGGATCTGTTCGAAGGCCTGCTGGACGTCCCACAGTTCGTTGACGGTATCGGAGAAGATGATAACGTCGAATGGTCCCTGGATGGAGGGGAGGTCATGCGCGTCGGCTTGGACGAACTCGAGGCCGGGGTGGTGTTGCCTGGCGCGCGCGATCACTTCGCCGGAAAAGTCAATGCCGAGACCATAGGCCGGTTGGAGGGCCGCCAGCAGGTCGCCTGTACCGCTGCCGATCTCCAGCACACGCTGGCCGGGGCGGACGAGGAAGCGGTAGATTTCTTCCAGGCGGCGATGGTACCAGATGCCCATGCCGCGCCAGGCGTCGCGTTTGCGAGCGATGGCGTCCCAGTGGGTTTGGCGGGAGGTTTGGAAATTTTCGTATGCCGAATTGATAAAGGATTGGTTGTTTTGGCTCATGTCGAAAGTAGAGGTATCTTACAGTGGCTTGATGGGATTCCCTTATGTTAGAATGAAAACAATTCGAACAATTTCCTGGAGCGTTTATGTTTTTCAAACTGTCGAAGACTTTTGCATTGCGAATCAATTTGCTCTTGGCTGTGATTGGCGCTTCAATCACACTCTGGGTGCTGTTACGTGAACCGAGCGAGGCGCAGGCGGCCATTTTCTTGGGCTTTTCCCTGCCGCGTTTGTTGATCTTGGTGGTGATTATACTTGTTCTCTTGTCCGGCGTCTTCCTGTTTCTCCGGTCTCTTCGCGGTGATTTCTGGACAAGCCGGATCGGGGAGGCGCTCCGTGATGCTTTCATGGGGAGGTGGCTGCCGGCGCTTTTGCTCGTCTTGTTCCTGGCGCTGTATTTTTCCCTGTTTACGACCGATCAAAAGTTGGATGGGCTGGCCTCGTACCGGGCGCGTTTGTATCCCTTGCTGGTTTGGCTGGCAGCGCTTGTGGGACAACTTTTCATAACGATCCTTGCCTTACGCGCGCATGGTTCCGGGCTTTTTCGCCAACATCGGGAAGTGTTGTCGAAGGCTTTATTTGTGTTTGCTATTTTGGGATTGCTGGTGTTGTTCATTGCGGTCAGCAAGGTAGGGTTGACGCCGGATGTTGTCTATTGGCAGGATGCGGGCGTTCCGTTGTTGATCGAGCAGGTGTTGTTGGCCTGGGGGATAGGGATGGGGTTTTATGTTTTGCTCGATAAACTTGGAAGTTTCGCGCAAAGAACAACTTTCTCCATGCCGAAACGATTGAACCTGAACTTGATCCTGACGATTGCAATCTGGGGAATAGCCAGTGCGGTCTGGTTGTTGCAGCCACAACGGTATTCTTACAATTTTTTGGAGCCAAAAGCGCCGAATTTCCAGAGTTATCCTTTTGGCGATTCGATTTATTATGACATCCATGCCCAGTATTTTCTTGTGGGCATACCATTGCCCAGCCATTTCTGGGTCAAACCCTTGTATACATTTTTCCTTTCGCTCTTGCATGTCCTGGCCGGACAGGATTATGCCACAGTTGTTATCTTGCAAGTATTGGTATTGGCTCTCATTCCTGCAATTGTCTATTTGCTGGCCAGCGCTATCGGAAACCGCCCGGCCGGCTTGGTAGCGGCTTTACTGGTCATCTTGCGCGAACGCAATGCGATTGCTTTGTCCAATGTCATCCAGGTTACAAATTCGCGCTTGTTGATGAGCGATGTTTTTTCCATGGGGGTGATGGTCTTGTTAGCCTGGCTGATGATAATCTGGCTGAAGCGGCCTGTTGGACAGCGCGTCATGCCGCTGGCGGTAGGAGGCGCGCTGGGATTGTTGGTTTTGACGCGCGGGCATCCCATCCTGTTGTTGCCTTTCGTCATTTTCGCAGCCATCCTCGTTTACCTTCCTAAACGTTCTTCGCTTTTTTGGCGAATGGATTTGATCTTGTTGTGTGTGGGATTCTTGATGCCCCTGGCGCCCTGGTTCTGGCGCAATTATCAGCAGACCGGGAAATTCACTTTACAAGACCCCCCCGTTACCTACATGGGACAGACGGCAAATTTGTATAGCGAAAATCCTAATGTGGGACATGGCCTTTTGCTACCCGGCGAATCCATTCCCGATTTCCAGGCGCGGATCCAGAAACAAATGCTCGATTATGTTGTCCAACACCCGGATGATGTCCTCCGCTTTGTATCCGCCCATTATTTCCATAACCTGATCTTCAGTTACACGTACCTGCCGCAATCTTTCCAGGTTCAGGGATTGCGCCCTTATGTCAAAAACCTGCCCTTTTGGGAAGGCTGGCAGGGAGATTTACCGTATGAGTCTCAAGGTTTGCTTATCCTGAACCTAATCATACTTTCCCTGGGCTTCGTTGCAATCTGGAAAAAAGCGGGTATGCTCGCTTTTGCGCCCCTTATCCTGGCCCTGGGATATAACTTGAGTGTTTCTGTCAGCAGGCTGTCGGGGTGGCGTTTTATCATTCCTTTCGATTGGATTGTCCTGGTATATTACTCGATTGGCCTGGTACAGGTAGCAGCAATGGTCTATTCGATTCTGGTAGATCGAATTGGAAAATTCGAAAGCAATATTACTGGCGATGCAATGGTTAGGCCTTCCAGGGAGTGGAAGCCGATGGGTGCGCTAGTGTTGACTTTTCTATTGGTCGGCTTTGGCGTGACCAAGGGGCATACTTTTTTCCCTGTTCGATACCCGGAAAAGACACCAGAAGACCTGTTTCAAGCCTACGTACAAGGGAACGACAAATTTCCAGCGGAATTGTCTGAAAGTACCCTCGAGGCTTTCCTGGCCCAGGAAGATGCAATCATCGCCTATGGCCGGGCGCTCTATCCCAGTTATCTTTCCCCTGGTGAAGGCGCGTGGAACATATTTTGGCCGGTCTTTGACCAAAACCCATATAACCGTATTGCGTTTCACCTGATCGGGCCAGAGGACCTTGGCGTGCTTTTGCCTATTGAGCCTGCTTATGACCCTGCATCCATAAAGTTCCCTGATGGCGTGGATGTAGTGGCTTTAGGTTGTCGGGTAAAGACTGCTTATGTTGATTATGTTGATGCCCTCGCGGTCGTTGTTGGAGCGCAATCGGAAATCGTTTATGTGCGTTCATCCCCTTCTGATTTGACTTGTCCTTTTGCCCAGCCATAGACTGTGGAAATGGCGCGGAGCATGAACTATCTCTTGCCAAGTGTGTTTTTTTCTTTTTCCGGTTGGTTTACCAGGGACTGATCTGCCAAATTGGAAACGGTTTTTTCCAGGCGTTCAATTTGTTCCCGCAATAAGCCGTTTTCCTGGATCAGCACCCTGGTTTTGTTTACGAGGTCCGAAACACGTATCAAGGTATCGAGCATCAAGAGGGCAATCCAACCAATGATGAACAGGAATGCAATTGCGTAAAAGTTGTTTTCTCCCAGAAACGCAAGCAAATTGGCGGTAATAGCTGGAACGCTGATGATGATGATGAGCAAAATCTCTACCATTACCCAACTTACTGCTAAATGAGCGCTCAATCTATTGCTACGGATCAAGTAAAGTGTGTAAACAAATATCGTGATGGCGCCGGTGAGCGCAGCCAAACGGATTGATAAGAATGCGTTCATGTCTATTCCTGCTTGTTCTTCTTTAGAAGCAATCCTAAAAAGCCAATCAATACCCTGACGGGATATTTGACGGATTTTACGAACGTGAACAATGAGTGTCCTGATTGCCTGCTTCGCATTTGTACAGGTACCTCTTTGAGGGTAAAACCTCTTTGGAGCAACAGGAGTAGTGCCTCAGCCTCTGGATGGTCGACAGGATATTCATTCGCGCAATAATCTAGCAACTTATGGTTGAATGCCCTGAATCCAGATGTCGTGTCTGAAATCCATTTTCCGGTTGCTAAGAATAGGACAATGGTCGAAAAGATCATCCCGATTCGTCGGAAAAATGGGGTTTTATAATTCCGATCAGGATTGTCTTTCACATATCGGGATCCAATGACACAATCAGCATCCCCGCGGATGACAGGGATAATTATTCGATCAAGCCAAGCAGGATTATGTTGCCCATCTCCATCAACCTGGGCAGCGATCTCATAATTATGCAAAACCGCATACTTGAATCCCGTTTGAACAGCGCCCCCTATTCCAAGATTGGCTGGTAGTCGGATGACAGGTACGTTCCTTTCGCGTGCAATCCTGGCTGTGTTGTCTTTTGAGGCGTCATCAATCACGACTACATCGTATTTGTCACAATAAATCTTTAGTTCGTCTAGCAGGGTAGGAAGATTTCCTTCCTCATTGAATGCGGGGATAATGATCAAAATTTTCATGGTTGGGTGGGCAAAATATCGATATGTATGCTTACTTGCTAGAAGGCCTCGCCGTTATTATGTTGCGATTTGGCAATGCTTGTTCTAATTCTGTGATTGGTGTATCCCAGCCGGCCGTCAACAGGTTTAGTAAATGATTTTTATCCTTAAGTTTATGAAAACTACCTTCCCCAACCTGTTTTATTCGAGCACATTTCCCGGATTTGATTTTTGACCAGTTTTGTTTAAATAGTTCTTGGATTTCAAACTGTAGTTTTTTGTATGTTGTTGCTAACGTTTCATCCCCGGAATCGAATTTGACCTCTTTTTGTATTATGACATCTCCTGTATCTATTCCATCATCCAAATAATGTATTGTGACACCTTTGGGGGTGTTTTCGACAAAACTCCAAAAGTTTGGGTCAGCGCCGCGATTCCATGGCAGATAAGAGATATGTAGGTTGATTGCTTTTCCAGGGAATTTTTCTAATATTTCCTTCCTAAGGATATGACGATATCCATAACTAATCAGGAAAGAAGCATTGACTTTGTCTACGAAGTCAGGTGTAATTGTTTCGGACGTCTGGGCCACAAGTTCTCCGCATTCTTTTAGCCAAACGATTAGAGGAGAACTATCCGGTCCTAAAAAAAGGATGCTCTCTTTTCGTGAACTCATTTGATTATGCCTGAAAATAAGTAACAACTTTACCGACCGCAGCAATCACATCCTGTACATCCTGGTCGCTCATTGCCGGGAAGAGGGGAATGGTGATCAATCTCTCGTAAATCTGTTCGGCAACAGGGCATTCTCCCCTCCGGTAGCCAAGTCTTTGGTAGTAACTCAACCACGGAATAGGGATATAGTGTACGTTGACGCCGATGTTTTCGGCTCGAAGCGCTTTGAAGATCGTTTCTCGGCCTACGCGCAGCATATCGAGATTCAGACGGATGACATATAGATGCCAGGCGGACTCGCATTCTGGCAATGTATATGGAATTTCCACTTGTGGGAGATGGGAAAATGCCTGGTCGTACCGTCTTGCAATTTCCCGCCGACGCGCCAGCCATGTGTCCAATTTCCGTAATTGGCTGATTCCCAATGCGCAATTGACATCAGGGATGCGGTAGTTGTAGCCCAAGTTGATCACGTCATACAACCATAGATTTGCTTCGTTACGCTTCTGGAAGTCTACATCGATCCCGTGATGCCGGAGCGACCTCATGCGTTTTGCAAGTTCAGCGTCCTGGGTAATGACCATGCCACCCTCTGCGGTGGTGATGTGCTTGACCGGGTGGAAACTCAGGGTCGTCAGGTCTTGTAATGTGCCGACTTTCCTGCCTTTATAGGTTGCGCCTAATGCGTGCGCCGCATCTTCGATGACGATCAAATGATGTTTGCGCGCCAGTTGCTGGATCGCATCATGGTCGCAGGGCTGGCCGGTCAAGTCCACCGCAATGATCGCCTTTGTCCGGGAGGTGATTTTCCTTTCGATTTCCGCCGGGTCGATGTTGAGCGTATCAGCGCGGACATCGGCAAAGACAGGTTTCCCGCCCTGGTATAAGACACAGTTCGCGCTGGCGACGAACGTGAGCGGCGGGACGATCACTTCGTCTCCTGGACCGATGCCGGCCGCAAAGGCAGCCGCATGTAGGGCTGCCGTCCCTGTGTTCACTGCTACGGCTTCTTGTGCGCCAATGTAACGGGCAACTGCGTTCTCGAATTCTTTTACCGCAGGCCCGGTTGTCAGCCAATCCCCTTGTAGAACTTTGACAACCGCTTCGATGTCTTGCTGATCTACCCATTGCCTTGCATAATTGAGCATGGACTTCCTGGTAGGAGTCCCGCCCTCGAGGGCTAATTTTTCCATAGACTTCCTTGCTAACAAAATCGAGTGCGGGAAAATTATATCAGAGTTGGATACTCAACTTTTTCCCTTTTGTCCTTGTCATGTTCGTCCCGGGTTTTCCTGGAAGGTTGCATTTGACAATGACTTTTTCTCGATTATAATTCAGTCGCTGAATTTTGAAATGGAAATCCCTGAAGAACATACCCGCGAACTGACTCTGCTCGAACAGATCGAGCATGACCCCGATGTGACCCAGGCCTCCCTGGCAACCCAACTTGGCGTTGCGGTGGGCACGGTCAACTGGCATTTGAAGCGCCTGGTCGAAAAGGGTTACATCAAGGTAAAGCGCGCTGAACGCAAGAAACTGCGTTACATCATCACGCCCGAGGGCCTGGCCCTGCGTGCGCGCCTGACGGTAGACTACATCGAGCGCTCGTTCGACCTGTACCGCAAGACCCGCCAGCGCGTCAGGGCGCACTTGGATGAGGTCAAGAGGGCCGGTTATGACCGCATCCGCCTGGTGGGCGAGGGCGATGTGGCCGACATTTGCCGCCTTTCGTGCCTGGAGCAGGGTGTCGAGATCGTGAAAGATGGGAGTGTCCCTGTGTTGGAAGTGAAGGGTTTCAAAGTGACCTTACGATTGGAGGCCGAAAATGAGTGACGGACGTCATGTGTTGATTACAGGCGGGGCGGGCTATATCGGTTCCCTCCTGACCTGTGAACTGCTACGCGCCAATTATCGCGTTACCGTCCTCGACGATCTGCTCTTCGGCGGCGAATCGCTGCTGGGATTTTTACACCATCCCAACTTTCACTTCGTCAAAGCAGATGTGACCGAGGCGCGCGCCATCCGCGATAATGTGCGCGGGGAATGGCCTGCGCCTCATGCCATTGTGCACCTGGCGGCTATCGTCGGGTTTCCGGCCTGCCAGGCGGTGGGCAAGCAGGTGGCCTGGCGGTATAACGTCGAAGCCACGAAAAAGGTTTTCGAGCAGGCGGCAGACCTGGGTGTAGGAAGATGCGTGTTCTCGTCTACCTACAGCAACTATGGCTTGTCGCCAGAAGGGAAGCCCGTTACCGAGGAATCCCCGCTCAATCCCCAGTCCCTGTATGCCGAGACGAAGATTGCGGCGGAGGAGTATTTGCTGGCGCAGAAGGATGCGCCCACTGCGCCGCTGTCGTTCCGCTTTGCGACGTTGTATGGAATTTCGCCGCGCACGCGCTTCGACCTGATCGTCAACCAGTTCGTGTTGGAGGCCTTCACCCGGCGCGCGTTGATCATTTACCAGCGCGGGTACTCGCGTTCGTTTGTGCATGTGCGTGACGCCGTGCATGGTATCATCATGGGGCTGGAAGCGCCGGAGGAGAAGGTGCGCGGACAGGTGTTCAACCTGGGTACACCGGAGGGAAATTATACGAAAGATGAAATCGTTGCCCTGGTGTTGAAACGAATGCCTGAAACGATTGTGGAATACAAAGACCTTACCTTTGGCGGCGATATGCGTGACATTACGGTATCGTTCGAGAAGATCCGCAGCATGCTGGGCTTCGAGACGGCTTTGACCGTGGACGACGGGGTGCGTGAGGTGCTGCACACTTTGAAGGCGGGCATCATCCGAAATCCATTGGATGAGAAATATCGAAATGCGCAGTTCATTGTGCAGTAGGCTCAGTAGATGAAAGTTTTGTAGTAACGGTTTCGTAGTAACGACTTTATCATCCCCGCAGAGGACAGTCGTTTGCCGAAAAAGCGACTGAAGCCTGCACTGAGCTTGCCGAAGTGTCGCCACTACAAGCCACTACAAGCACAAATTTCATCTACTGCGGCTCATTACCTGATATGTATGGAGAATATATGACCAAAAATTTCTGGGAAAGCAAACGTGTGATCGTTACCGGCGGGGCAGGCTTCCTTGGCTCGTTCGTGATCGCCAGGCTGAAAGAGCGCGGTGCGACCGATATTTACGTCCCCCATATCGAAGACTATAACCTGACCGACCGGGACGATATCCGCCGCCTGTTCGATACGACGCTTGGCGACGGGTTCGATTCGAAGAAAATTGTAATCATTCACCTGGCCGCCAACGTAGGCGGCATCGGCGCCAACCGCGAGCATCCGGCGGAATTTTTCTATGACAACCTGATGATGGGGGTGCAGTTGATGCACCAGGCCTGGCAGCGCGGTGTGGGCAAGTTCGTGGCAATCGGCACGGTATGCGCCTATCCCAAGTTCACGCCCGTGCCGTTCAGGGAGGATGACCTGTGGAATGGTTACCCTGAAGAGACCAACGCGCCCTACGGCCTGGCCAAGAAGATGATGTTGGTGCAGGCGCAGGCGTATCGCCAGCAATATGGCTTCGATGCAATTTACCTGTTGCCCGTGAATCTCTATGGTCCGGGCGATAATTTCAACTTGCAGACCTCGCACGTCATCCCGGCGCTGATCCGCAAGACCATCGAGGCGCAGGAACGGGGCGATAAGGAACTGGTCGTTTGGGGCGATGGTTCGCCGACGCGCGAATTCCTGTACGTGGAAGATGCAGCCGACGGCATCGTCACCGCCGCTGAAAAATACAACGGCGCGCAGCCGGTCAACCTGGGATCGGGATACGAGATTTCGATTAAAGACCTGGTGGAGATGATCGGCCGCCTGACCGGCTTCGAGGGCAAACTGGTTTGGGATACCAGCAAGCCCAACGGCCAGCCCCGGCGCGGACTGGATGTCACGCGCGCAAAGGAATATTTCGGCTGGCAGGCGCAGGTCCCATTCGAGGAAGGGATGCGGCGCACCATCGCGTGGTTCAAGGAAAACAAGGAGAGAATAGAGAGTAGGGAACAGGGAGCAGTGCGTTGAGCGGAGACTACTCTCTGTTCTCTAATCACCTTATGGAAAAACACGAACCCACCACGATCTACATCAAACCATCCACCGGCCTGGCGGCGCTCAATTTGCGCGACTTGTGGGTGTACCGCGAGTTGGTCTTCTTTATGGTGTGGCGCGACGTGAAAGTGCGCTACAAACAGACCTTGCTGGGTATGGCCTGGGCGGTCATCCAGCCGGTGATGACCATGCTGGTATTCACATTCTTGTTCGACAAAGTGGCAAAACTTCCCACCGAAGGTATTCCCTATCCCGTTTTTTCGTTCACGGCTTTGCTGCCCTGGGGACTTTTCGTCACGGCGCTGAATCAGGGCAGCCGTTCCCTGGTGGCGCATAACAACATGGTGACGAAAATCTACTTCCCGCGCTTGATCCTGCCGATGTCCTCGGTGTTTGCCGGCCTGGTGGATTTTGCCATTGCCTTTGTTATCTTGGTCGCTTTGATGTTCTATTACCGCGTGACGCCCGCCTGGGAAGTTGTGTGGACGCTCCCGCTGTTCCTTTTGTTGGCTGTCATCACTGCCCTGGGCGTGGCGCTGTGGCTTTCGGCCATCAACGTGCAATACCGTGACGTGAACCACGCCCTGCCGTTCTTGACCCAGTTCTGGCTGTTCCTGACCCCGGTCGCCTACTCTGCCTCCATCATTTCGGAAAAGTGGCAGATCGTCTACTCCCTGAATCCGATGGCGGGCGTGGTCAACGGATTCCGCTGGGCGCTGCTGGGTACTGGCAATGGCCCGGACCTTTCCCTGTGGGTTTCCGCTACGATTTCGGTTCTGATTTTGACCTCGGGCCTTTTCTATTTCCGCAGCATGGAAAAGACCTTTGCGGATACGATCTAAATGACAACCGCCATTTCCGTACACAACCTTGGAAAACGTTACCGCATCGGCGCGGCAGAGACGAAATTCCGCTACAACATGCTGCGCGATGTGCTGGTGGACACCGTCTATGCCCCGGTGCGGCTGGCCAGGGCGCTGGTGGGGAAATCTGAGCGCAGGAGCAATCAAAACTTCGTCTGGGCCTTGAAGGACGTCTCCTTCGATGTGGAAGAGGGCCAGGTGCTCGGCATTGTGGGACGCAACGGCGCGGGCAAATCCACCCTGCTCAAGATCCTCTCGCGCGTCACCGAACCGACCCGGGGAACGGTCACCGTGCGCGGACGGGTTGGCTCGCTGCTCGAAGTTGGCACCGGCTTCCATCCCGAACTGACCGGCCGCGAAAACATCTACATGAACGGCGCGATTTTAGGCATGAAGCGCGCCGAAATAGACAGCAAGTTCGATGAGATCGTGGCTTTTTCGGAAGTCGAGCAGTTCATCGACACGCCCGTCAAGCGCTATTCCTCCGGCATGTACCTGCGGCTGGCGTTTGCCGTCGCGGCGCATCTCGAACCCGAAATCCTGGTGGTGGACGAAGTGCTGGCGGTCGGCGACGCCGAATTCCAGAAGAAATGTCTCGGCAAGATGGGCGACGTGGCCCAACAGGGACGCACCGTGCTGTTCGTCAGCCACAACATGTCCGCGATCTTGCGCTTGACGGAAGAGGCCATCGTGTTGAACAAGGGCCAACTCATCATGCGCGGCCCGACGCAACAAGCCGTCGATTTTTACCTTTCCTCCGGGCAGGCGCAGGCTGGCGAGCGCATCTGGGATGCGGACGAAGTTCCGCACAATGCCGCGCCCTTCCGCCCGATTGCCATGCGCCTGAAAGACGGGAAGGGCAAGGTCATCGACACTGTCCGTTCCATCGAGCCGGTCACGGTCGAGATGGAATACCGCCTCGAAGCGCCGCTGACCGGCCTGCGGGTGGGCTTCTACCTCAGCACCATGCGCGGCGAGTACGTCATTACCTCTTTCGACATTGACGATGCAAGCCAATACGAGAAACACGGAACACGCAACATCGGACATTACATCAGCCGCTGCACCCTGCCCGCCGACCTGTTCAACGAGGGCCGCTACTCGCTGGGCGTCAACGCCAGTTCCTTTGGCGTGCGCCGCTACTTCCAGGACGAGCAGGCCCTGGCCTTCAACGTGGACATCTCCGGCGCGCCCGGCACGCAATGGGCCGAACCGCGCCAGGGACCGATCCGCCCGCGCCTGGATTGGAAGATCGAGAAAGTCGAATAATGAAACCACAGAGACACAGAGAAAAAATAATATGCTCCGTGACTCTGTGTCTCCGTGGTGAATTGCCCGAATGAAACCCACCCTCAAATCCATCCTCGGCTCCATTCCCTACACCGCCGACCTGTACGACGCCCTCCGCAGGGGCCGTCCGCGCACGCGCTACAATCTCGAGCAACTCCAGGCCGCCTTGCCGTCTGCTATCCAGCAGGCGCGTCCCTATGCCGAAAAGGCCCCCAGGGGCAAGCGGCTCCTGCTCTTTGCCACCCTGCACTACTGGGTGGAGCAGGCCGCCATGATTGGACTGGCCCTGCGCGGCCTCGGGCATGACGTCACCGTAGCCCACCTTCCCTACGGCGATTGGCGCAAGGATGTCAACGACTTCGACCTGCGCCGCCAGGACTTGTACACAAAGCGCGTTCTAAAACCATTGAGCGGACTGGTAAAGACCGCATCCCTCCTGGACATTCGGCCTGCCCCCGTTTTACCGGCGAATCTCCGCGAGGACATTCACCTCGTCTCCACCTACGACGCGCAGTACACCCTGCAAGTGGAAGACGTGGACGAGACCAGCGACCTCTTCCGCCTGCGCCTGTCTCGCAACGACCATGCCGCCCGCGCCGCCCTGACATTAATGCAAGCCGAAGGACCGGACGTGGTACTCATCCCCAACGGCACCATCACCGAACTGGGCGCGGTCTACCGCGCCGCGCGGCATCTCGGCATCCGGGCGGCGGTCACCTACGAGTTCAACGACCAGCGCGAGCAGGTCTGGATCGCCCAGGACGATGAAGTCATGCGCCAGCGCACCGATGATCTCTGGGCGGCGCGCGGCGGGCGCAAATTGACCGGGGAACAGCGCCGTCTCATCGAGGAACTCGAATCCGCGCGCATGGGCGCCAAGGCTTTCGGCAAATCCGTCCGCAAGTGGCAGGACGTGGAAACCGTCGGCGGGGAGCAGATGCGCCGCGAATTGGGCCTGGACGAGCGCCCGGTCATCCTGTTGGCGACCAATGTCCTGGGCGACAGCCTGACGCTGGGACGCAACACCTTTGCGGAGAGCATGGCGGCCTGGATCGCGGAAACGGTCCGGTTCCTGGCTGGCAGGCCCGGGGTCCAGTTGGTGATGCGCGTGCATCCCGGCGAGCGCCTGACGCACGGGCGTTCGATGGCGGATGTCGTCAACGAGGCGCTGCCGTCCATCCCCGAACACATCCACGTCATCGGGCCGCTGGAAAAGGTCAACACCTATGACCTGATGGAAATCGCCTCGCTGGGGCTGGTCTACACCACCACCACCGGCATGGAGATGGCGATGAACGGTATCCCGGTGATCGCTTGCGGCGAGACGCATTACCGCAAGCGCGGTTTCACGTATGACCCGGACAGTTGGGATGAGTATTACGCCATGCTAAATGCCGCCATCGAGGCGCCAAAACGACTCACGCCGGCGCAAATCGAAACCGCTTGGGAGTATGCCTACCGCTTCTTCTTCGAGTATCCGCAGCCGTTCCCCTGGCGTTTGGTGCACTTCTGGAAGGACGTGGAGGCCTGGCCGCTGGGACGGGTGCTGTCGGAGGAAGGCCAGGCTGAATATAAAAAAACGTTCGATTATTTGGCCGGTGAGCCGATAAGATGGTAACTGAGGGTCGAGTAGCCGGTGATTTTCCGGCGTATCGAGACCCGGAATACTGCTTTCGATACGGACGGGAGAGCACCGCCCTACTCAACCAGCATTTCTTGCACTATTACAGAGTAATTTTATGACCGACCCAAAACAACAAGTACGCGCATTCTATGACGAGATCGGCTGGAAGCAGGAAGGCGGCCTGTACCAGAACGCCCGCTTCGAAGACCTGCGGCCTGTCTCGCGCGATTACATCCATAAGTGCCATCTGCGCGTCAATCGCCACCTGTCGCCCAGCGGCGACTTCCTGCTGGATGCCGGTTCTGGCCCGGTGCAATACGACGAGTATCTGACCTACTCGGCCAACTACCGTTACCGCGTGTGTGCAGACATTTCCATCACGGCCCTGCGCGAGGCGCGCAAGCGGGTGGGGGAATGCGGCTTGTACGTGGTAATGGACATTGCCAACCTGCCTTTCAAGGCGGATGCCTTCGACGGCTTCGTGTCCATGCACGCGATCCATCACTTGCCTCTAACAGAGCATAAAGGCGCGTACCTGGAATTGACGCGCGTGCTGAAGGCGGGTCGCAGCGGGGTGGCGGTCAATGGCTGGCACAACCCGCCCTTGATGCGCTTGGCCGAACCCTTCATCCAACTGGGACGCAGCCTGGGCGGGCGCGGCCGGAAACACAAGAAGAACTGGCTGGAAGAAGACGACCAGGCCGGCACCTTCGTGGAAAAACTGACCCCGCGCTGGCTGAAGAACGAACTCAGGGGGGCGGGGCGCTTCGAGATCTATCCCTGGCGCAGCCTGAGTCCGCGCTTCATGCGCTGGTTCGTCCGCCCGCAGTTGGGAGGCAAGGCCTTTTTGCAAATCGTCTTCTGGCTGGAGGAACACTTCCCGCGTTTCTTTGGCGAGAATGGGCAGTATCCGATGGTTGTGATTAGGAAACCAGAGAGCAGAGACTAGTCTCTGTTCTCTACCCTCTGGAGAAATTATGAATTGGACTGACAAAGTAGTTCTCATCACCGGCGGCACTGGCTCGTTCGGGAAAAAATTTACCAAAATCCTGCTGGAAGAGAAACAACCCAAGAAGATCATCATCTTCAGCCGCGACGAACTCAAACAGCATGAAATGCGTGTCCACGGCTATGATGACCCACGCCTGCGCTACTTCATCGGCGACGTGCGCGACCGCGACCGCTTGCTGCGCGCCATGCACGGTGTCGACATCGTCGTCCATGCCGCGGCGCTCAAACAGGTCCCGGCCTGCGAGTACAACCCGATGGAAGCCATCAAGACCAACATCATTGGCACCAGCAACGTCATCGAAGCGGCGCTCGACGCGGGCGTAGGCAAAGTCCTGGCGCTCAGCACCGACAAAGCCGTCAGCCCGGCCAACCTCTACGGCGGCACCAAACTGGTCGCCGAAAAACTCGTCATCCAATCCAACAATTACGCCGCTGGCACATCGACCCGCTACGCCTGCGTGCGCTACGGCAACGTGGTGGGCAGCCGCGGTTCGGTCGTCCCGCTGTTCATCAAGATGCGCAGCACTGGAAAAATCACCATCACCGACGAACGAATGACGCGCTTCTGGCTCTCGCTCGAACAGGGCGTCCACTTCGTCATTACCTGCATCGAGCAGATGGAAGGCGGCGAGGTCTTCATCCCCAAGATCCCCAGCACCAAAGTCATGGACCTGGCCCGCGCCATCGCCCCCGACGCCCAAATCGACATCATCGGCATCCGCCCCGGCGAAAAACTGCACGAGGATTTGCTCTCCGAGGACGAGGCCCGCAACGCCGTCGAGCGCGAGACGATGTACGTCATCAAGCCGCCGGAAACGCTTTGGAACCGCAGCCAGCATTACGAAGGCGCACCCCTACCCGAAGGCTTCTCCTATACCAGCGATAACAACACCCAATGGCTCGACGTCGAAGGCATCAAAAAGTATATCGCGCCTTTCGAGGAAGCCTTTGCCAACGGAATCCTGGAAGGATAACGGTGGTCTCGATGCGGCGGCGATGGTCGAGTAGCCCGTAGGGCATATCGAGACCCCGCCGCCTACTCGACCATCATTTGGTGATTTATGAAAATCCTCGTCACCGGCGCATCTGGCTTACTCGGCCTCAACCTTTCTTTGAAGGAGATTGGGACTCATACCATCGTCGGTGTTGACCGGAGCAAACTGGCGAATACGCCCTTCGAGTTGATCCAGGCCGATCTGCTCCACGCCGGGGCCTGCTCCCGTTTATTGGACCTGGTGCGCCCCGAGGCCGTCATCCACACCGCTGCCAACGCCGATGTGGATGCATGTGAATCCGCTCCTGACGAGGCGCGCCGCCTCAACGCGGACCTGCCCGGCGAACTGGCCGCCGCCTGCGCCGAACGCGGCATCCGCCTGGCGCACATCTCCACCGACGCGGTCTTCGACGGCGCGAAGGAAACGCCCTACACCGAGTCTGACCCGCCCAACCCACTCAGCCTGTACGCCCGCACCAAACTGGACGGTGAGCGGGCGGTTGCTGCCGCCTATCCTGAAGCCATCATTGCGCGTGTGAACTTTTTTGGCTGGTCGTTGGGCGGCAAGCGCAGTTTATCCGAACACTTTTTCAACAACCTGTCTGCTGGAAACCAATGCGATGGGTTCACAGACGTCTGGTTCTGTCCCCTCTTCGTCGGCGACCTGGCGGCTATCCTGGTGCGGATGCTGGAAAAAGGCCTTTCGGGGCTCTATCATGTGGTAGCCTCGGAGTCGCTCACCAAGTACGATTTTGGCCTGCGCATCGCCCGCCAGTTTGGCTTCGACAAGAGTTTGATCCGCCCGATTTCTGTCGAGCAAAGCAGCCTGACCGCTCGCCGTTCCCACAACTTACGGCTGTCTGTCCACAAATTATCCACCGCTTTGGGGATGCCCATCCCCGGCGTATCCACCGGAATCGCGCAGTTTTATACACAGCATCAACAAGGTTATCCACAGAAAATGCGGAGTTATGCACAGGTAGAGAGTAGAAAGTAGAGAGCAGGGAATAGCGACCTGCGTCTCTACCAATTTCTACTCCCTGTTCTCTACTCTCTGGAGGTAAACATGGAATTCAAAATCAACGACCATTGGATCGGCCCCAACCACCCGACCTACTTCATCGCCGACATTGCCGCCAACCACGACGGCGACCTGGAACGCGCCAAACTGCTGATTCGGCTTGCAAAGGAGGCCGGCGCAGATGCGGCCAAGTTCCAGCATTTCCAGGCTCCCAAGATCGTCTCAGATTACGGTTTCAGTCACATGAACGCCCAGGTCAGCCACCAGGCAAAATGGAAGAAATCGGTGACGCAGGTCTACGCTGAAGCCTCGGTCTCATGGGACTGGACTCCTATCCTGAAAGAAGAATGTGACAAGGTTGGGATTGACTTCTTTACGTCGCCCTACGATTACGATTCCATCGAGCATGTCAATCCGTACGTCCCGGCGTTCAAAATCGGCTCCGGCGAAATCGACTGGATCGAAGCGCTCGAACATATCGCCTCCAAGGGCAAGCCGGTCATCATTGCCACCGGCGCATCCACGATTGGCGAGGTGCAAAGGGCCGTTCACGCTATTTTGAAAATCAACAAACAGTTGTGCCTCATGCAGTGCAACACCAACTACACCGCCAGCCCTGAAAATTACGATCACATCAACTTGAACGTCCTGAAAACATACGCTGCCATGTTCCCGGATGTGGCGCTGGGACTCTCCGACCACACGCATGGCAATTCCACTGTACTCGGCGCAGTGACGTTGGGCGCGCGCGTGGTCGAGCGCCATTTCACCGACAGCAACGACCGCGAAGGCCCCGATCACAAGTTTGCCTTGAACCCTGAAGCCTGGGCGCACATGGTCGAAGAGACGCGCTTGCTGGAGCGCGCGCTTGGCTCGGCAGACAAATTCATCACCGGCAACGAGCAGGATACCCAGGTGGTGCAGCGCCGCTGCCTGCGCGCCGCGCGCGACATCAAGGCTGGCGAAGTTTTCACCCGCGAGATGATCGACGTGCTGCGCCCTGCTACCCCCGGCGCGATCAAGCCCGACCAGATCCCCAACGTGATTGGCGCCCGCGCCCTGAACGATATGCCGCTGGGCAAGGAGTTGCGCTGGACGGATTTGGGTGCGTAATTTGAGAATCATCTACTTCTCCTCCGACTACTGCACCCACGACCATCGCTTCCTGTCTACCATCCGGGAGGGCGGGCATCAGGTCTATCACCTGCGCTTGCAGGCCAATCCCCGGCAGGTGGAGGATCGGCCTGTGCCCGAGGGCGTGGAGATCGTCCATTGGGCGGGCGGAGGGCGCCCTTTCCGCTGGCGTGACCTGCCGCGCCTGGCGCTCGATTTTCGTCGTGTAGTCAAACGCATCCAGCCGGACCTGGTCCATGCCGGGCCGATCCAGACCTGCGCGTTCATCGCTGCGCTGTCCGGCTTCCGCCCGCTGTTGAGCATGTCGTGGGGCTTCGACTTGATGGAGGATGTCCACCGCAATGGGTGGTACGAGAAAATTACGAGTTACGTGTTGCGCCATAGCACGTTCTTTACCAGCGATGCGCTCGTCACCCGCGACAAAGCCGTCGCCTATGGCATGAACCCCGACCGCACGGTCGTCTTCCCCTGGGGCGTGGACCTGCAACACTTTGCGCCAGACACTGAACACTGGTCACTGAACACTGCGAAGTCCCCGAAGGGGGATAACTTCACTCTGTTTTGCAACCGCTCCTGGGAGCCCAGGTACGGGGTAGACGTTCTCGCCAGGGCATTCGTCAAGATAGCGGGAGCAGACCCCAATGTCCGTATGATGCTGATGGGAGGCGGCTCGCAGGGCGCGCGCATCCGCCAGATTCTGCTCAACGGCGGCGTGTTGGAGCGCGTCCAATTCCCTGGCCAGATCTCCCAAACCGACCTGCCTCGCTGGTATCATATGGCAGACCTGTACGTCACCCCGTCGCACGTGGACGGTTCGTCGGTGTCGCTGATGGAAGCGCTGGCAAGCGGACTACCGTGCCTGGTTTCGGATATTCCTGCCAACTGCGAGTGGGTGAGCGAGGGCGTGAACGGCTGGTTGTTCCCGGACGCCGACGCCGACGCGCTGGCGGAGAAGGTGCTCCAGGTCATTGCGCAGCGCGAACAGTTGCCCGCCATGGGGTGCGCGGCGCGCGCAGTAGCCGAGGAGCGCGCCGACTGGAAGAAAAATGCTGCCAAATTATTCGCCGCTTATCAACAGGCTGTGGAACTTGCCTGACCAAAGGAGGTTGCTATGTTTTTCTCGCTTGTGATCATGGTTGCGGTTGCGATCCTGGCTGTCCTGTTTGCCACGTACAACCCGACGTTGGTGGAGATCGATCTTTTTGGCTATGCACTCCAGGGCACGATTGGCCTGTTCCTGGTCGTTGCGTTGGGAGTGGGCGTGCTGTTGGGTGTGATCGTCATGCTGCCCTCGGTCTGGAAGCGCAGTTTTGCCATCCAACGCCAGCGCAAGCAGATGGAAGAACTGAGCCAGAGGAAGCGACCGGCAGCCAGGAAAAAATAGGCGATTATGCCTTTATGTGGTTACTTCTATTCAGGGATAGGGCTTTTTTCTGTCGCTGCGAGAATGTTGTGTTTGGACAATATCGGAGAACAATGAACGCGATTGAGAGCCTCTTTGATGCGCTATTCTATCCAGAACAGGAAAAGCGTTATCCCTGGCTTAGGTATGGGTGGATTCTCGCCTTGTTCTTGTTTGGCGTCTATTTGTGGGGAAAGTTCCTGAGTTGGAACACATTGCTTCTTGACTTTTACGATTGGGGTAAACTCAATACCCCCCGCTTACTATTTTTGCAAAATGCCTTCAAGGCAGGCGAATTGCCGCTCCATCTTTCGAGCCCGGCCGCTTTGCTTGGATTGACGGATCGCTTTTTTTCTATCCCAGATGTCATCACAACCCCACAGACGCTATTGTTGATGGTGGTGGACATTCCTACATTTATTGTGATCGATATTCTCATTTACTACGCGCTTGGTTTCATCGGGTTACTCTGGTTTCGGCGTAGGGTTGGTTTGTCCCTCTTTGCCTTCACCGTCCTGTTTTTCTTATTTATGTTCAACGGGCATGTCTTGGCGCATTACAGTGTGGGACATTTGAATTGGGATGCATATTTCCTGTTTCCGGTTATTTTCATGTACTTGATACGTTTCCTGGATGGTGACAAAGGCTGGCGGTGGGTGGCGGGCTTCTCCTTTGCCATATTCTGGATGGCGTTATCGGGAGGCTGGCACCAGATTTTGTGGATATATATGTTCGTTGGAATCTTGCTCCTGTCATGTCGGGAGCGTTTATGGCTCATTGCAGGATGTGTGTTTTCTGCGTTCCTAAGCGCAATCCGTTTTTTGCCCCCTGCCCTGGAACTACAAACTTTTACTGAAATAAAGACCTTCAAGATGGTATTAGGATATCCAGCGTTGGCGGAAGTGCTCGAATCGATGCTTTTTATCCGCAGGCCGGTCCTGGCGCCTGCCGAATATGCCCAGTTCAATCTCTATGGTTACGAAAAGTTTTATTGGGAATTCAATTTTTACCTGGGAGTGATCGGGACGTTATTCCTGGTAATTTTTGGGATCTACTTCTGGTTCAAGAATCAAAAACCTCAGTACCGAGAGCTTATCGTTCCGGCAATCGTGCTTGTAGCCTTTTCCATTGGCAGCACGTTCTGGCTGGTGCGTCTATCGGGGATTCCCTTTGTTAGCGGTGAACGTGTCACCAGTCGGATCATCAGCCTGCCAATCGTGTTGTTCATGATGATGTCTGTTTCCCATTTTCAACAGTGGATGGACCAGAAACGATTTTTATCCTGGCATCGCGTTATCTTTTCATCTGCTTTGATCTTGTTCTCGCTCGATCTGTATAACAACCTTCGCGTTTGGCGATTTAGCGAATCGGCAAATTACTTTGGAGATAACATGATAGACCTGGCCGGCAGCGCAGTGGCCAATCATCCCGACCCGGCGTATTTTACGATTTTGGGCATCGGCTTGGTAATCACTACTATTACAGCGCTTCTCCTGTTTTTTTTATCGTTGCGCGAGAAGCAGGCGCAGGCGAAAAAATGAAACAAAAAATCGTTGCCATCATCCAGGGACGGATGGGATCCTCCCGCCTGCCGGGCAAGATCCTGGCCGACATCGCCGGGCAGCCCATGCTCCAGCGCGTCTTCGCACGGACCTCGCGGGCTGCTACCGTGACCGAAACGATTTTCGCCACCACCACCGATCCCAGCGACGACCCAGTGGCTGAGTACTGCGGCTTCAGCGGCATCCCTTTCATGCGCGGCAGTTTGTACGATGTGTTGGATCGCTACTACCAGACCGCCAGACAAACCAGGGCAGACGTCATCGTGCGCATCACCGCCGATTGCCCAGTCATCGACCCGGCGTTGATCGACGAGATTGTGAAAACCATGATCGAGGGCGAATATGACTTTGCCTGCACCCGCCTGCCTCCTCCCTGGCATCGCACCTATCCCATTGGCCTGGATACGGAAGTCTGCACCTTTGCCGTCCTGGAGCGCGCCTGGAAGGAAGCCAAAGAGCCGCAACATCGCGAACATGCCATGCCATATCTCTACGAAGGGGTGGAACTTACAGCGGTCAGCCGCCGACTTTCGGAAGGCGTTTCCCCGCGCGGGTTCCGTATCGCCTTGCTAAATCACACCACAGACTTCGGCGACTACCGCTGGACGGTGGACACGTCCGCAGACCTGGAATTCATCCGCCAGGTGTACAGCCGTTTCGATGGCCGCGATGACTTTACCTGGAAAGAAGTCCTCGACCTGCTTCAGCGTGAACCGGCTTTGATGAACATCAACGCCAGCGTGAAACACAAGACCCTTGCCGACCTCGACGAACGCGCCCTCCCTACTGACCACTGATAACTGGTGACTGATAACTGATGACTTCACTCACCCTCTTCTCCGCCCCCAAACCCTTCACCGATCCGCACGTTGCTGCCATCCAGCGCAATGCGATCCGATCATGGATGTTGCTTCCCGATGTCGAGGTCATCCTGCTCGGCGAAGAGACCGGTCTGGCCGGAGCCGCGCAGGAACTCGGCGTCAGGCACATCCCCAATGTGGCGCGCAATGCGAACGGCACGCCGCTGGTCTCGTCCATGCTCCAACTCGCGCGCGAGAATGGTCGCGGCGACCTGCTCTGCCTCATCAACACGGACATGCTCCTGATGTCCGATTTCATCGAAGCGGCCAGGCAAGTTGCAGGTCAGAAGTCAAACTTTGTCCTCCTCAGCCAGCGCTGGGACCTGGACGTGACCCAACCCCTCGAATTCGGCGAAGGTTGGCAAACCCGCCTGCGCGCGCGCGTGAAGCAGGACGGCCAACTCCACAAGCCCGCTGGCAGCGACTTCTTCCTCTTCCCTCGTTCTGCTTACCTCGACCTTCCTGACTTTGCCGTCGGCAGGGCCGGTTGGGACAACTGGATGATCTACAAAGCCCGCAAAGAGGGCTGGCCGGTGATCGATTGCACGCCCTCGGCCATGATCGTGCACCAGAACCACGATTATGCCCATCTGCCCGGCGGGCGCTCGCACCATACCACCTTGGAAGCCGACCAGAACATCCGCCTTGCGGGAGGCCAGGCCGCCATCCGCTATACGATCCTGGACTCCACCCACCAACTGGTGGACGGGAAACTCGTCCGCCCCAAGATGACTCGCCCGCGCCTCCTCCGCCGCCTCGAATTGCTCCTGCGCAAGGTCTTTTTCTTCCTCCCCGAGCAGACGCTCGAAACCGTCGCCCGCCCCAAACGCTGGAAGAAGCGAATTCAGAGATTCATCAAAAAATAAGTTAGCGCGCCAAACCGATGGGGCGGCAGTTCAACTGCCGCCCAAACCTGGCAAGATACATTGAAAAATAATCCTCTTCACCTGTATTCATCTGTGGACTCCCCATGAGAAAAGGCCAAAACCCCGCCAAGTTCGTCAACCAGGTCGCCAAACCGCAGCGCATCACTGCCGCTATGCTGACCTACATCCCCTTCCTGAGCGGATTCTATGCCGAGACGCTCGACGTGCTCAAAGTCAGCCTGGACTCGATGCGGGCGGACGCCGGCCTGCCCTTCGACCTGCTGGTCTTCGACAACGGCTCCTGCCCCGAAGCGCGCGATTATTTGATCAAGGAAAAGGAAGAAGGCCGCATTCAGTACTTGATCCTGTCTGAGAAGAATGTCGGCAAGGGCGGCGCCTGGAACATCCTCCTGGCTGGCGCGCCGGGCGAGATCATCGCCTACGCCGACAGCGACGTGTTGTTCTCGCCGGGCTGGCTGGCGCGCTCGGTCGAACTCCTGGAGACCTTCCCTAACGTCGGCATGGTGACCGCGCGTCCTTTCCGCACGCCGCCGGAGTTCTACAGCGCCACGCTCGATTGGGCGCGGCAAAATGCCACTTTGGAAGAAGGTCAATTCATCCCCTGGGAAACCTTCCTCGAATTCAATCTCTCGCTGGGGCAGACCGAGGAAGAGAACGTGAAAGTTTATCAAGATACGAGAGATTGGAGAATTAACTACCAGGGGGTAACCGCTATGGCGGGCGGCTCGCACTGGCAGTTCACCGCTTACAAGTCCACCCTCCAGCAATTCCTGCCCTTCGACATGGATAAACCGATGGGACAGGTGCGCCAGTTGGACAACCGCATGAACGACGCCGGCCTGCTGCGCTTGATGGTCCCCGACCCGCTGGCGATGAACATGTCCAATACGCTGGGATTTTTGCGCGGGGAAATACGGCAGGCCGGGAAGAAGAAACCCGTTTCGATTGGCAGGCGCGTGCTTGCGTGGGGGCCAATGAAGAAATTGTTGTTGGCGATTTATAACAAGATCTTCAATTGGTATTATTCGTAAAGCCGGTTCCTACGCAGTGCGGTAGTAGCCCACGTCCACCGAGTAGACCCGTCCGCGCTTGATGACCTGCTTGACCAGGTTGGTGCCAAAGCGGTAGCCCAGGTGGCGGTAATCCGGCACGGACAGCACCAGCAAGTCGGCTTGCTTGCCTTCTTCGAGCGAACCGATCACATCCGCGCGCCGGATGGCGTGGGCGGAGTTGATGGTGGAAGCGGCAATGGCTTGCGCAGGCGTCAGTTTCATGAAGCGGCAGGCCAGCGCAATCGCAAATTGCATCGACTCGTTCCAGGCCGTGCCGGGGTTGCAGTCGGTGGCCAGCGCCAGGATGCCGCCTGCGTCCAGGATCTTTTGCGCGGGGGTGTACTGACATTCTCCCAGCCCGAACGGCGTGCAGGGCAGGGATACGGCAACGGTATCCGATGCCCCCAGCGCTTCGATGTCCGCATCCGAGGTCTTGACCAGGTGGTCGGCCGAGGCCGCTCCCAGTTCCACCGCCAGCGACGCGCCGCCCAGGTTGTCGAACTCGTCGGCGTGGATCTTGACCGGGAATCCCAGCGAGCAGGCCTTCGTCAGGATCTGACGCGATTGTTCCAGGTTGAAGGCCTTGTTTTCGCAGAAGACGTCCACAAAAGGCAGGGGCAGGCGCGGGGCGTGCGTCTCCCACCATCCCTTGACAAGCGGCAGCATGGTCTCGCAAACCAGGTCGGTGTAGGCTTGCGGTTCGTCTTTATATTCGGGGGCGATGGCGTGCGCGCCCAGGAAGGTGATGGCCAGGTCGAGCGGGCCTTCGTCGTCGAGCGCCAGCAGGGCCTTGAGCAGGCGCAGTTCGGTGGCGGTTTGCAGGCCGTAGCCGGTCTTGGCTTCGGCGGTGGTGGTGCCGGTGGCGAAC
This sequence comes from Chloroflexota bacterium, assembly GCA_049323115.1. Taxonomy (GTDB): domain Bacteria; phylum Chloroflexota; class Anaerolineae; order Anaerolineales; family Villigracilaceae; genus JAABUE01. The sequence continues at coordinate 2,593 of JBMOMP010000051.1, read as the reverse complement.
ATGCGCAGCAGGCGCGGACGGGCCTGGGCGATGAGCGACTCGATGCTGGCGGTGCGCGTGGCGCGGACGGTGGACAGGATGCCGCCGCCGGCCGCCAGGATGTCGAGGTACTTTGCGCCTTCCAGCCGCATCTCGAACTCGCGGGCGCGGTCGCCGCCCCAGATGAGGTGCGTGTGCGGGTCCACGAAGCCGGGCATGACCACGCATCCGCTGGCGTCCAGGCCGGGTTCGCCGGGATAGGCGGCGCGCAGTTCGTCGGTGGGACCGACCGCAACGATCTTCTCGTCGCGCACCAGCACAGCGCCGTTTTCGATGATGCCGAGTGTACCGAGCGCGCGCCCGCGCTGGGGACCGCCGGGGAGGGTCAGGAGTTGGGTGGAGGAGTGGATGAGCATAGGGCTGGTATCCAGTTTTCAGTGATCAGTTTTTAGGGATGCTATCTTCGCCGCCCGCCCCTGCGCCGGTTGCTGCTGCGCTTTTTGAAATTACTTTTTGGGGCGGATTTGGCATGGCTCGCGGGTTTCTCCACAACGGGATGCAGCATCTTCTGGTAGGTATCGTCCAGCAGCATGGTGATGATGGGCAGTTCGTCTTCCTGCCCGGCCAGTTCGCGCGCCAGGGACTCGAAGCGCTGGCTGCGCTCGGCCTGCAGTTTGTCGCGCTCGCGCAGGCGGGCCTCCAGCAGGGCGGTCAGGCGCTCGGCGACCACGTTTGCTACATCTTCGTCGCTGGGGATGATGCGCTCTTCCAGTTCGATCTGGTATTGCCGGGCGATGCGGTCGAGCGTCACCTTTTCCATCGGGTTGACCAGCGTGATAGCCACGCCGCCGGCCCCAGCGCGCCCCGTCCGCCCGGCGCGGTGGATGTAATTCTCCACTTCATCGGGCGGTTCGTACTGGATCACGGTCGAGAGTTCGGGGATGTCCAATCCGCGTGCAGCCACATCGGTCGCCACCAGGAAGCGCAGCGTCCCTTTGCGCACGCGCCCCAGCACCTGTTCGCGCTGGCCTTGCGCGAGCGCCGAACTGATCTCGTCCGCGTCGTAGCCGAAGCGCTGCAACACCACTGTGACGTAATGCACGCGGTCTTTGGTGTTGCAGAAGATGAGCGCATTTTCGGGGTTTTCCACCTCGATCAGGCGCACCAGACCCCGGTCCTTGTCCATGCCCTGCACTTTGTAGTAAACATGCTCCACCTCGGTCACGTGGACGTGGTCGCTGCTCAGGCTGATGAACTCCGGCTCGCGGATGAATACCTGCGCGGCGCGCATGACCGAGTATGGGAAGGTGGCCGAAAACATACAGGTGTTGACCGGGCGCTCCGGCAGGTAACGTTTCATCTCCAGCATATCGGGATAAAAACCCATCGAGAGCATCCGGTCGGCTTCGTCGAAGATTAACATCTCCAGCCGGTCGAGCGAAAAATTGCGCTTGAGCAGGTGGTCGAGCGCGCGCCCCGGCGTGCCGACGACGATGTGCGCGCCCGCCTTGAGCGCCTCCACCTGCGGGCCGTATCCCACGCCGCCATAGACGGCCACGGTGCGGAAGCCCGAACCGCCGCAGATCGTCTCGGCCTCCTGCCAGACCTGTTGCGCCAGTTCGCGGGTAGGCACCAGGATCAACGCTTGGCAGCGCTCTTTTTTCGGGTCCAGGCGTTCCAGCATGGGCAGCAGGAACGCGCCGGTCTTGCCGCTGCCGGTGCGCGCCTGGATCATCATGTTACGCCCGGCAAGCAGGTAGGGGATGGCGCGCGCCTGCACGGGCATCAGGCTGCTCCAGCCCGCGCGCAGGGCCGCCTCGCGCAGCCGCGCGGGCAACCCTTCGAAGGTCAGGTCGGGCAGGGGATTGTTCGGCGCAGGGATGGGGATTTCAGATGGACTGGTCAAGGGATTCTCTTTTCATGAATTGGGTTACCCTGATTATACAGGCGATTTGGCTCATAAATCTCCCCGGCGAAAAAGAGGCATCGAACAAGATATACAGGATAAGCAGGATGTTTTTTCACCGGCTGAAGACTTATCCTGAACATCCTGTCTATCCTGTTTGACACGATAGGTAGTTACGAATTTGCGTATTATTTTGCCAAGGGCAAGACCGGGATGCACGACGTTTACGTGTTCAGCACCGGCCAGACGCCGGCCTTGATCCGCGCAAATGAAGATACCCAGAAGTGTGTGCAGGGCAACTGTATCCGCTGCCACGCAGACACAGTGGAAAGCATCCTGATGGGTGCCCAGCCGTTCGAGCGCAACTGCTGGGACTGCCACCGGGACGTGGCGCACGGACAGCGCGGGATTTCGATTGCGCCCAACCAAGATTCATCCCTGTATGAAGGAGAATGATACCGATGAAACGCGCTACGTGACTGTTCCAAATTTGGTAAAAAACAGGTAAGGGCACAGAAACGCCAGTCTATCCGGGAAAATGAACGGGATTACGCCATCAAGCTGGCGAGATTTAATCCGCGCGACAAGTGATTGCCAGCGTGAGCAATCAGGCGACTCACATTGAGAGCCGATTGCTCGCGTTTGTAGCCGCGCATCGAGCGATAACGTTCTTTGACCCACCAACCGATACTGCGTTCGCAATCGTTG
>JBMOMP010000050.1:10560-13318 GCA_049323115.1 Chloroflexota bacterium | reverse complement strand
CTTGATACGCGGCTCGCATGGCTTCACGGCTTGGCAGTTGAACGGTCGGCATGAACGTAAGTATCCCAGATGTTTGTATATTTTACCGTAGACTTCTGTTAGAATTCTCGTTAGGCTGAATAGTTACCGTGGATGATTCGTCCCTGCGGAAGATGATCAAACGTTCAACGTTTGGCGATTGAACAACATGACCCCATCGCGTTCCACATTTCGGCATACAGAAAACCGCTCATTTGACATTTGCTTCCAACGCGCCTCGGCGATCAACAAGGGATTGAAGAGAACGTCATAGTCCAGGCTGATTTGGGAAGCAATGATGTTGATTTTCTCCTGCAAGCGCCTGTTTTCCTCGTTTGCTAAAATTAGCACATCCACGTCCGAGTCCGCATTGCTGTCCCCGCGGGCTTTCGAACCAAAGAGAATGACCTGAAAAACCTGCGCGTCCAGTTCATCCAAAACGCGTTGGACAAAAGTCCGCAGGGCGGCGTTTTCAGTTTGTGTAATTTGGTCTACAACCATTGATTGCGCCGTAACCATTGTTCCACCTCATCCACAAACCGACGAGCCTTTTCGAGAAGTTGTCTCGCAGTTTCGATTTCGACGCGTTTATTCAAGTCGTAGTCCCCGCTTTGCCGTGAATTCAACAAGTCCCCATAAATCTCGCTCAACCTCACAGGGAGTTCGCCTGTCTTGATAAACCGCTGGCGAAAAACGCTGATCACGCCGCTGTGCTTGCTGCGCGCCTCCCCAAGCGTGGCGAGAAGCGCGTTCGCCGCATAGAAAACAGCATAATACGAGCGGTTGACGCCTGACGCGTAAAAGTCGTTGTCCAGGTTTACTTTTGCCGCAGCAAGCATTTCCTGGGCGTTTTCGATATACAGTAGAACTTCGTGCTTGTTTTCTTTTTCTTCCATGTCCACAGTATAATCCAAAAAATGGCGGCGGATGCGAGCGTCCCTGCGGACTTGCCCTGGGCCTGTCGAAGGGGATGCGCGAGTTGGGCAGGGTCATCCAGCGCGTGATGCTTGGCGATACGAACGTGGATTTATCGTCCCTGCCGAGGGAGTGGGCGGAAGCGGTGGAAAGAGCCATCCACGAATAAAACCTGCCACGAATAAACGAAGGTCGGCGCGCGTTATTCGAGTATTCGTGGTCAATTCGTGGATGGTTTGTCCGCGCAGAAGATGGCGGCGGATGCGAGCGTCCCTGCGGACTTGCCCTGAGCCTGTCGAAGGGGATGCGCGAGTTGGGCAGGGTCATCCAGCGCGTGATGGTTGGCGATAGGAACGCGGATGTAACGTCCCTGCCGGGAGAGTGGGCGGAGGCGGTGAGGAGGGCATCGGGAGTATCGAGGTAATTAATAGCGGAAAGAGGACTGCCGACTGAACACTGAAAACTGAAAACTGATCACCTCCTCGTCACCGGCAGCATCCGCCCGCTGCCGAAGGCCCGCGCGCTCACCTTCAACACGATCCCGAACTGGCGGCGTTTGTGCTCGGCGGCGCGCATGGCGGCGTTGGACTGGTCCGCGCGCACCAGCCGTTCGATCTCCGGCGCGAGCGTTTCGTAATCGAACGGGTCCACCTGGTTTGGCCTCAACTCCGCGCTGGGCGGCCTCTCCATCACGTAAGTCGGAATTAAATTCCGACCTGCATTAATCCACCTCGCCAACGCATACACTTCGGGCTTGGTCAGGTCGCCCAGCGGGCTGAGCGTCCCGGCCAGGTCGCCGTACAGCGTGCCGTATCCCAGCGCCAGTTCGGTCTTGTTGCTGGCGTTGAGCAGCAGCCCGCCCTCGCGGTTGACGAAGGACATCAGGATCAGCATACGGATGCGCGCCTGGACGTTCTCGTCTGCCGTCCCCTCCAGCCGGCCGCCCAGCGCTTCTTCCACCGACCGGTGGACTGCCTCCATTTCGACGACTTCGAATCGCATCCCCATCGCCTCCGCCAACTGCCGGGCGCATTCGGTCGAGCGCGGATCGGTGTAGCGCGAGGGGATGGCCACGCCGGTCACGTTCCGCGCGCCCAGCGCCTCGCTTGCGATCACCGCCGCCGTGGACGAATCGATCCCGCCCGAAAGCCCCAGCGCGGCGCGGCGCATCCCGTTCTTGCGGGCAAAGTCGCGCACGCCCAGGACCAGCGCCTGGAAAAGTTCTCCCTCGCCCCAGCCCCTCTCCCGGTGGGAGAGGGGTAAGGGGGGAGGGAGTTTCATAGTATCCAACACGCGCACCCCCGCCTCGAACCTGCCTGCTTCCTCTCCCCCATCCCCCTCCAGCCAGAAACTCCCGCCGTCGAAGATCAACTCGTCGTCCCCGCCCACCAGGTTGACGAAAGCAATAGGAAGCCCCTGCCTTTTCGCGTGGTACAGCCGCTCCTCCCCCACCCCTCTCCGGTACGGCGAGGCCGCCAGGCAGACCAGCATGTCTGCGCCCATGTCCTTCAACTCCGCGCCCGGGTGGACGGGATAGGCCTCGTCCCACAGGTCTTCGCAGATCAGCGCGCCGATCTTCCTCCCGGCGATCTCCACCGGCGGCAGCGAGGCTTCGCCCGGCAGGAACCAGCGCGGCTCGTAGAAGACATCGTAGACGGGCAGCAAACGCTTCACCGCCGCGACGCGCATTTCCCCAGCGCGCATCAACCAGGCGACGTTGTGCAGGGCCGGATGATGGTACAACCTTTGCCCCGACGGCCGGAACGAACCGACCAGCAGCGGCGGCAGGCCGCGCGCCCGCTGCGCCAGGTCCAGCGTCGCCGCC
>JBMOMP010000050.1:0-10550 GCA_049323115.1 Chloroflexota bacterium | reverse complement strand
TCCCGAGGGAGCCAGGGACCCAACCAGCATGGCTGGCAATCCGTTGGCCTGGCGCGCCAGATCACTGGTCGCCGCAACCACTGCTTCCACAAAAGAAGAATCATACAGGATGTCGCGCGGCGGATAGCCCGGCACGGCCATCTCCGGGAAGACGACCAGGTCTGCGCCCTGCGCCCGCGCCTCCTCCCCGGCCGACAGGATGCGCGCCACGTTCCCTTCCAGGTCGCCGACGATGGGATTGACCTGCGCAATTGCGAGTTTCATAGCGTGAATGAGACTTGAGACTTCGGAAGTCTCAAAGACTTCCGAAGTCTTTACCCATTTCTTCTAGCAGATTCAAGGCCTCCATCACCGAATCCCGCCGCAGGCACACCTGGTCGCCGAGCAGGAAGGCGCGGTAGCCGATCTCCAGCAGGAAGGCCGCGTCGCCGATGTCCGCGCTGGCCGGCACGGGTTGGAAGGCCAGCGAATCGAACAGGCGGCTGGCCGCGATGGCCGTTGGATCAGCGGCAATGACCGCTTTCAAAGCCGGGACGATGCGGTGCGGGCGCAGCACCTCCACGTACAGGTCGCCGCGCGCGGCTACCAGGCGGCCATAGCCCGCGCCGTGCCGTTCGGCGTAGTCCAGCCCGCGCTGGGTCTCGATCTTGAGCAGCAACTCCGCGCCGGGTAACAGTCCGCGCACCTCGGCCGCGTCCGACGGCGCTTCGACGTACGAGAGCATGACCTGTTTCATGCCCAGCGCCTTCATGGCTTCCAGGTAGGCGCGGTCGGCCTCCATCAGCGTGCCCAGGATTTCGAGCGCCGGGTGGACGATGTTGACCGATTCGCCCGGCCCCACCAGGCGGCGCGGCCCATCCGCCAGGATCAGGCGATTCCCGTCCACGCCCGCCACGCGCACACGTTCATTCCCGTCCGAGAAGTAGGCGTCCACGGGCGTCGGCACGCGGATGGCGTGGCTGAGGGTCACTTCAGTGTACGGTGGGATGGCCGCGCCCACCACGCGCAACTGGCGGCCTTTCAGGTCCACCCACACCGGCTGGCCGTAGGCAGACAAGCGTTCCAGCGCCTCGCGCGGTCCCTCGCGCAGCGGCATGACCGTGTTCAGCCGGAAGCCGCGCACCAGGGGATGCGCCGCTACCTCCGCCAGGAAATCTGCATACGGAGGCGCGGTGACGATGACAGAAAGTTTCATAACCGTTTCTCTACGTACCGCCGGGCTTTGCCCGGTAAAACCGACCACAGGTCGGCGTTACCATGTACCGCCGGGCTTTGCAAGTGTCACGAAGTGGTACCGGCAAAACCGACCAAAGGTCGGCGGTACGGCCCGGCTGCTTATAGTTTCAACGTGGTGCCGCAGAAGCCGCATTTGAACATGCCGCCGGCGTTCACCGGGATGGGCGCGCCGCAGCGCGGGCAGATCATCTCGATGGGCTTGCTGACCTGCGCTACCTTGCCCTCGTCCTGGCGGGCGCGCATGTTGTCCTGGAAGTCGCCAAAGTAGCCCCAGGCGCGCGCCACCAGCCCCATGGCGTAATCCACCGCGCGCTGTTCGTCCTCGATGCGGAAGACCTTCTGCGCACCGATGGCCTGCCCCCATTGCTGGTCCACCTGGTCGCCGCGTTTGCCGGTCGGGCGGCGCAGGAACCAGGTGTTCCAGGTCTGCGCCAACTGCTGCCAGGCGGCCAGCGAATCCACATCGCCCTGGATGCCGTCGCCCAGGTAGTGCCTGACCTGCGCGGCCGGCACGCGCTGGTGCATGGTGATGTCGCCGAATACGACCAGAAAGGGCGGTTCCTGCGCGTTGGGGATTTCGACGTGCGTATTGACCCAATGCGCGAACAGGCCGTAACTTTCGGGCGCGTCGCCGCCCGCGCCTTCGCCGTACAGCGAGCCGAGCAACTGCTCCAGGTCGAATCCGCTGGCAAAGGTGGTCACCTGCAGGGGCCAGCGGTCTACCGCCGCGTCGCCGATGGCGGCAAAGCAGATCTCCACGTCTGGCCGGTATTGCGACAGGGTGTTGTAGAGCAGCGGCAGGCGGTCGAAGATCTCGGACGGCCAGGAGGCCATCGAGCCGGTCACGTCGATGGCGACGATCAGCGGGTTGGCCGATTCGGTGCGGATATGTTTCTTCGGGTCGATCACTTTCTCGTTGGGGCCGCCCCGGCCTTTGTAGGTGCGCGGGCCGCTGGCCCGGGCGCGCTCGGCGGCGGCCGACCGTGTGGCGGCGGCTGTTGGGGCGTAGGCATATTTTCCCGAACCGTACCACTTGCTGGTATCTTCATCCCATGAATACATCGTTCCTCCTTTGTGGTTATTGCGTGACGGTTTGCAAGGCCAGGGTTTCCAAGCCGAATTCCTGACGGAAGCGGACGTCCAACCCGCGCGCCGAGATGTAGGCCGCGATCTTTTCCGGGACGAGCGCCTGCCAGCCCTCCCCGCGCGCCATCGCCGCCCGGACTCCCGTCCCGTCTACGGCGATGCGCTCGTTCAACGGGAGCAGGTCCACGGGGCGGAAGATGCGGTAGTCGTCTCCCAGCAGGTGCGCCACGTAGGGGTTGTCGGTCGCGAACAGGTCGAGCCTCCCGAACAAGTCCAGCACCATTTTGCGCCAGCGCGGGCCGTCGTCCAGGTCGGGGACAGGAATCAACCGGGAATTGCTGTAACCATCCAGGAGCAGGCGCAGCATGTCGGTCGTTTCGTCGAGCGTAAAGGGATTGCGGGCGTTGTAGCGGTTGGAACTGCCGATGCCAATGAGCGTTTCCCCTGCCCGGCTGCACAGGGCGCGCAGCACGGCGGCGTGACCGCGGTGCGGCGGCCGCCAGCGGGCGATCATGCCGATGCGCGCAAAGCGTTCTTCGGGGGGCAGCATGGGGGGATTATACAAGAGTTGGTAGAAATGTTCTAGTAAAAACGTGACTTTTCCAGGATTTGTTCTATAATACACATAAAAGTCGTAATCATTCTTGGAAGTTGTACTTGTCGAAACAGGAGACCGCCATGGGCGAATGGAACAGGGAAAGAAGAGCAGAGCCGCGCAAGAAGGTGATGGCCTTTACACCGGTGTATAACCTGGCAAATAAGTCCCTGCTGGGTTTCCTGGGCGATCTGACCACACATGGCGCCCAGATCATTGGGGAAAAGCCGCTGGAAGCGGGCGCGCAAGTGATGTTGACCTTCGGCCTGCCGGACGACCTGCCGGGGGTGACAACCAAACACATGGACGTTCCGGCCAGGGTGATGCGTTGCGTGCCAGACCAGGGCGGCACGGGAGGCTACCGGGTTGGTGTGCAATTCGTAGAAACAAGCCCGGAGAACGAGGCCATCATCCGCGCCATGCTGGAGCGCTATCACTTTCGGTATAAGAAATAGGGTTCCCATAGAACGAGTCATCAGCCCAGAACGCAAAGCGGCGGAAGGCCGCCGGCCCCGCCTGGATTATAGTGTAAATGGGTGTCTTGCCCACACTAGTCCCGGCGCGTATACTTTGACCATAACGGAGGCGGTATGACAAACGACAAACACGAAAACAAGCAACCATCCCCCGCAGGCTATTGCCTGACCATTCGCGTTCCCGGCCAGTCGGTCCGCCAGGTGCTGCTCGACAAACCTGCGCACCATATCGGGCGCGGGCAGGATAACGATATCGTCCTGCCGCTGGAATACGTCTCGCGCAAGCACGGCCTGCTGGAACAGCGCGGCGGCTTGTGGATATACACCGACCTGGAGAGCAGCAACGGCACGTTCGTCAATGGCCGCCAGGCCAGGCAAGTGACGTTGGGTGACGGCGATGTCATCCGCATTGGCGACGAAATGGGCAACTCGGCCAGCCTGACGTTCGAGAGGCGCCAGCCGGAAGCGGTAAAGCCGTCCATTTCCGGGTTGACCCAGGTCAGCGTCGAGCGCTTGTCGCCCGACCGGGCGCTGATGCTCGGCCGCGGCACAGACACAGGCCTGCACCTGCCATCGCCGCAGGTCTCCCGGCATCATGCCCTGGTGCAGCCCACGCGCAGCGGCGGCTGGGCCATCACGGACCAGAACAGCGTCAATGGCACTTTTGTGAATGGGCAGCGCATCGAGCGCACGACGCTGCTCAAGCCGGGGGATATGATCCAGGTCGGGCCGTTCCGCCTGGTGTACAGCGCAGACAGCCTGGCGGTCTTCGCTGCCAGCCGCGGCATCCGCCTGGATGGCTTGCATATCAGTTGGAGCGTAGGGCGTGGGAAACGCGCCAAACGCATCCTGTACGATGTCAATATTTCCTGCCACCCCAAGGAGTTTGTCAGCCTGGTGGGCGGGAGCGGCGCTGGCAAGACGACCTTGATGAAAATCTTGAGCGGCCTGCTGCCAGCCGAAGGGCGCGTCCTGATCGAGGGTGAGGACCTGTACCAGAACTTCGAGGCCTATCGCAGCCTGATGGGCTACGTGCCGCAGGACGACATCCTGCACAAGGAACTGTCGGTGGAGCAGGCTCTGCGCTACGCCGCCCGCTTCCGATTGCCGCCGGATACCACCCCGCAGGAGATCGAACAGCGCATCACGCGCGTGCTGGAACAAGTGGAGTTGACCGGCCAGCGCTCGCAAGTGATCAATTCCTTGAGCGGCGGTCAGCGCAAGCGCGCCAGCATTGCCGTCGAACTGCTCGCCGATCCGCCCCTGCTCTTCCTGGACGAGCCGACTTCGGGCCTCGACCCCGGCCTGGAGAAGAAAATGATGCACACGCTGCGCAAGTTGGCGGACGAGGGCAAGACCGTCATCCTGGTGACGCACGCGACCGCCAACATCACCCAATGCGACCACGTTGCGTTTATGTCGCAGGGACGGGTGGTGTATTTCGGTCCACCCGAGGAGGCCAGCGATTTCTTCGGCGTGGGCAAGAACGATTTTGCCGACATCTATACCGAGATCAACGATCCCGACCCAGGCGAGGCAAAGAAGAAAGCGGCCAGTTGGGAAGAGCGTTTCCGGGCATCCCCCTTTTTCAGGAAATACGTCATCGAGCGCATCAAGGCTCCTGCAGAGGAACGCCCGCCAGCCGAAAAACGCCTGTCGAGCGTGAAGAAACGGCGGCTCAGTTCGTTCGGCCAATTCCTGCTGCTCACCCGGCGTTACTTCGACCTGGTGATACGCGACCGCATCCTGTCCATTATCCTGGTGGGCGTCCTGCCGTTGGTGGCCTTGCTGTTCCTGATCATTGCCGAGCCGCACTGGTTGGTAGGCGATCCGCTCGAGGTGATCGACCAACAATTGAGCGAGGCAATCGCGTCTGGCGAACAAAGCGATACATACGTCGTGGTGATGAACGGACAGGGTTTGTTGTTCCTGATGTCGCTCACGGCCGTTTTCCTGGGGTTCTTCTCGGCCGCCTATGAGGTCGTCAAGGAACGGACCGTCTATTACCGCGAGCGTATGGTGTTCCTGCGGCTCGTGCCTTACATTGCCTCCAAGGTCGTGCTGTTGAGCGCGTTTGCGTCCGTGCAGATCCTGATCTTCATGTGGATCATCAAGACCAAGGTCACATTCCCTGAACAGGGAATAATGATGCCAGCCTTTGCTGAAATGTACATCACGCTGATGTTGGGCGTATTTGCCGCCATCATGCTGGGACTGTTCGTTTCGACCATTGCCCCGACGCCCAACTCCATCACGTATATCTTGTTGGCGCTGGTGGTGATCCAGATCCTGTTTGGCGGGGTCATCTTCCCCTTGCCTGGCGCGGCCGGGAAGATCTCCGCCGCTACGTTGAGCCGCTGGGCAACCGAAGGAATGGGTATCAGCGCAGACGTGGATTACCTGAACTCATTGACCCGCAGCCGCTTCAAGCCGGAAGCGCGCGAACAGGAAGTGACTGTCGAAGTGGAAAAACCGGACCCAGATTGGACGCCTGTGACCATTACATCGGAGACGATACATATTCGTGGCTGTTCAGTCCCGATCACGATGCCGGTCGTGGTCGAAAATGAAATGGAAACAGTCATGGAAGAGGTCACCGAAACGGTAACAGTTGACCCGGATGCTTCGGACGTGTTGGTGCCGCGCGATCTCACCATTGATTACACCCGCACGCGCGAACATCTATTCCGGGTTTGGGGCACCACGCTTGGCCTGGCGTTCATCTTTGGCGCGATAACGCTGATCGCCTTGCGAAAGCAGGATATTATTTAGCAAGGGAAGGAATGCACATGGCAGGCGCCTTGTACCTGGCGCCTGCCGTGTATTCTTTACGTAGAACTATAACGGGCTACGACTACCGAAATATTATCTGGCCCCAGGTTCTGGTTCGCCAGCGAGACCAATTTATCCGCAGCGGCTTGGGGGCTGAGTTCGTCTACCACGGCCGCGAGAATGGTCTCTGAAATGACGCCCCATAAACCATCCGTGCATAGCACCAAGTTGTCCCCGGCCTCCAGTGTGGTCTCTGCCAGGTACGGCGTAACCTGCGCCCGCCCGGGACTGAGCGCCATGGTCAAGCGGCTGCGGTGCGGGTGGTTGCGGGCCTCCTCTTCTGAAATCAGCCCAGCCCGTACCTGCTCCGCCACCCAGCTATGGTCCCGGCTGAGCAGGCTGAGGGTCCCGCCGCGCGCCCGGTAGGCGCGGCTGTCGCCAACATTTGCGAGGAAGGCGCGCCCGCGCGTCACAATGGCAATGACTACGGTGGTGCCCATGTCGCTTAGTTGGGCATCTCGCCCAGCCGCCAGGCAGATCTCGCGATGGGCGGCCTGGACGCCTTCGGACAGCAGGGCGCGGTAATCCTGCGCCTGCCCGGCCTGGGAACATACCTTTTGGATCGTTTCCACCGCCAGTCGGCTGGCCATGTCCCCCCCGCGATGCCCGCCCATCCCATCCGCAACAATAAGGATGGACGGGGAGGAATCCTGGTTGGCGGCCAGGAATACGCCGACAGCGTCCTGGTTGGTTTGCCGTTTGCGGCCCGGGTGGCTGGAAAAACCGACTTCAAGGGTCATCTTGTCTCGCCTGTAAAACTTTGCAGGCTGGCTGCATGGGCCAGCCTGCGGAAATTGCTCCAGGTTATTTTTTCTTTACAACCAACTTTGTGGCTTCGGTTTCTGACACAAAGCCCAGGTGTGTTTTCTCATCTTCGGGGGATGGCGGTTGGCTGGTCTCCAGGCGCAAGATAGCGCGAGCGCCGAGTTGGATTTGGTCCCCGTTCTTGAGCAAGACCGGCTCCTGCTCGACCCTTTGCCCATTGACGAAAGTGCCGTAGGTCGAGCGTTTCATTTGCCCGGATTCGTCTACACTTGCCACCTCGCTCAGGTATAAACCGCCAGCCCGGACAGTGATCTGGGCATGGCGGCGCGAGACTGGCGTATCCTTCGGGAACATCACGTCATTGTCCGCGCTGCGGCCAAGGTTTGTGACTTCATTGACGATCTCGAAGCGTTGGCCGATCACGGCTTCGTCATCGCTTTTCTCGACTATCAGGACGCCCCGCACGCCTGGACTGGCTGCCGTCGCAATGGGAACCGGTTGTGCCGGTTGCGCTTCTTTGACGTTGAACGATTGGGTAGAGGCGCCGTCCCAGACTTGGGCCTGCGCGCGGGCTTGTTTCCGACGCCGGGCTGATGCAACGCCAATGATAATCGCCAATACGGCGATAACTGCCAGCGCTCCTCCGCCCCACAGGGCCACTTGCCGCACAGCCTCCTTTTCGCCAGCCAACGCCCGCTCGAAGAGGGTTGTTGCCTCGTCAATAACCGTCAAGGCTTCCACTGTGACAGAGGTACTGGCGCTTGCCAATTCCGCGCCATCCGGGCCGTACGCAAGCACCGCAATGGACAAAGGCCCGCTCTCGTAAGAAGCCAGGTCGAGCGTATGTTGATAGGGCGCAGACATGCCAGTCCAGGCCACGACATCATTGACCACGAAATCCACCCGGCTGACCTGCCAACTCCCCGGTGAAACAGCCGCCTCGATGATTGCGGAGCCGCTCACGGTCTGCCCCTCCGCCGGAGAAATGATCTTCACACGGACAGGCAATGTCGGCAGCAAGAACTGGCGCGTATCGTTGTCCTGCATTTCTGTCGCGTCATCGTCTTCTTTGTACTTGATCTCGACCGCCAGGGTATGCGCGCCTGTGGCAGTGGTCGAAACATAACGCAGGACATATTGTTTGTTCAGTTGGTCGGTGAGCAGGTTGAAGGCCTCGTCCAAATCCTCGTACGTTTCAGGGTTGGAGAACAAGCCCCCGGTCATCGCCGCGATGCGCTTCAAATCCTCTTCGTCCACCCGTGTGCTCAGGCCAATGACGAAAATGGGTGTGATCGTGCCGGCCGTGGTAGCCAAGGTGATGATGTCGTCGCTGGTATGGGCGCTGCATGGATCGCCGTTCCGTTTCTCGTCTTCCCCGTCCGCCAGTACGACCACAGCCCGTCGTCCGGTTTGAAGCGAGGCGGTCATCTTTACGGCCTCGTAAATTCCGTCATACAGGCAAGAGCCGGCCCCCTCCGGGATCTCGATGTTGGCGATCCCGGCCAGGACGTCGGCCTGGTTGGCGGTGAAACTGCTCACGACCTCAGCGCCATCACCAAAAGTCACCAAGCCAACCAGGGACTGGTCGCTCAAGTCGGCAATCAACTGAGAAGCCTCCATACGTGCAGTAGTGATCTTGTCGCCTGTCATGCTGTGACTGGCGTCCATCACCATTGCCACGTGGATCGGCAGTTCCTCTGCAACCGGCTCAAGGCTTTCGAGCGTAACCGATTGCGCGTCCTCGGTAGCCGAAAAGTCTTCGACTTCCAATTCTTCGATGGGGGTTCCATCCTGGTCCACCACCATCAGGTAGGCGCTGATGTCATAAGCGTCCCTGTCTTGCAAGACTGTCCCCTCCACGTAGCTGATCGCCAGGTCGATGCTGGTCACGTCCGCGCGCGGCATCGGGTTCCCCGCCGCTGACGCCAAGACCGCAAGGACCAACATCAGTTTACAAAGTACCGTACACTTCATAACAGCCTCCTCGCCCTGTCAAGTAGATGGTTATAGTATACAAAACAGATAGGTTGCCGTCAACAAGTACATTAGTACAAATGCCAAAGAATATTGACAGGCAGAATTTTTGTTCTATAATTACAGGCGTGGACGCCGCTACCCGCCTCAAACTCTTGACCGAGCAAATGCGCCTGGAGCCGGCCGAAGAACTCCGTCCCTCCTGCTACACCCCGGCAAACGCCTATGGCGTCCCCGGCATGAGACCCGAACCCCTGACGCGCGAGCAGGATATTTACGTCCACCCGGCGCAGTTGCCCAACGGCCAGAGCATCAAACTGCTCAAGACCCTGCTGACCTCTGCCTGCGAACGGAACTGCTACTATTGCCCCTTCCGCGCCGGGCGCGACTTCCGACGCGCCACCTTCAAGCCAGACGAGTTCGCGCGCGTCTTCATGGAATTGAACCGCAAAGGTATCGCGGAGGGTACATTCCTGAGTTCCGGCCTGGCGGGCGGCGGAGTCCTGACGCAAGACCGGCTGATTGAAACCGCCGAAGTCATGCGCTTCAAATATAACTTCCGCGGTTACATTCACCTGAAACTCATGCCCGGCGCGGAGAAGGCGCAGGTCGAGCGCGCCATGCAGTTGGCCGACCGCGTCTCGATCAACTTGGAAGCGCCCACCACCGAACGCCTGGCGCGCCTGGCCCCGCAGAAAGTCTTCCTCGAAGAACTCTTCCGCCCCCTGCAATGGGTAGAACACATCCGCCAAAGCCAGCCGTCCCACCTGGGCTGGAACGGGCGTTGGCCCTCCACGACGACCCAATTCGTCGTCGGCGGCTCGGACGAGAGCGACCTGGAACTGCTATCCACCACCGCTTGGTTGAACGAAAACGTGCGCCTCAAGCGCGCCTATTTTTCGGCCTTCAAACCGGTGCCCGATACGCCGCTCGAAAACAAGCCCGCCACCGATCCGTTGCGCGAGCACCGCTTGTACCAGGCTTCCTTCCTGCTGCGCGACTACGGCTTCGATCTCGAAGAATTGCCCTTCGCCGGGGACGGCAACCTGCCGCTGGCCGCCGACCCCAAACTGGCCTGGGCGCAAACCAACCTTGCCGAAAATCCGCTCGAGGTCAACCGCGCCGAGAAACGCGACCTGCTGCGTGTGCCGGGCATCGGTCCCAAGGGCGCAGATGCCATCCTGCGCGCCCGCCGCCAGAAGCGCCTGCGCGATCTCTCCGCGCTCAAAAAACTGGGCGTCGTAGCCGAACGCGCCGCGCCATACATCCTGCTGGACGGCCAACGCGCGCCTGCCCAAAGTCCACTTTTCTAACCCGCCCGGCCTGGCATATAATGGGGACATGAACACTGCCTGGACTCACCTCGAACAGATTCTTCGGCATGGCGCGCGTCCCATCGGCTCGCCCGCCAACCAGGCCGCCGCCGACGCCATCCGCAACGCCTTTGCCGCCCTCGGCCTGGACGTGGAAGAGCAGCCCTATCCCTGCACGGCCTGGGAACACCACGCTACCTTCCTGGAACGGGACGGGAAGACACTGCACGTGACCGCCAACGCCTTCTCCCTGCCTTGCGACGTTGCCGACCC
>JBMOMP010000049.1:0-83265 GCA_049323115.1 Chloroflexota bacterium | reverse complement strand
CGATGTGGTCGCCTGCCTGGCAAATGGCGAAGATGGCAGTCGCCTGCGCGGCGTGTCCCGAACTGACTTCTAGCGCGGCTGCGCCGCCTTCCAGGTCGGCCATGCGGGCTTCGAAGACGTTGCTGGTGGGGTTGCTGATGCGGGTGTAGATGTTGCCTTTTTCTTCCAGGGCAAAGAGACGGGCGGCGTGCTCGGTGCTTTCGAACCGGTACGCAGTGGTCTGGTAGATAGGCACGGCGCGCGAACCGGTGGTGGGTTCGGGGGTGTAACCGGAATGCAGTTGGCGGGTGGTGAAGCCGAATTTACGATTGGACATGACGATTCTCCTGGATGATTTTTGGGTAACGGCCTGCCGTTTTGCAGGGGGGCGTACACGGATGACACGGAGTTCTATTACTCTTGAAAAACGATCACAATCGCGAAGATTTTGTGTAACGCCGACCTTCGGTCGGTATTACCAGGCAAAGCCTGGCGTTACAAGTGATAATATGGATTTCTTACGATAAAAGAAGAACCTCCTGTGGGTATATGCGCATTACCCAGAGGAGGTTCTATAAAAAAGAAACCTCTCCTGAAAGAAGAGGTCATTGATCAAACATCATTCCTCTCATCTTCCAGAATTCGGGTAATCGCAAGGATTACCCCTACTGCCGGATTTGGCACCTTGACGTTCGTCTGGTTGCCGAGGCTTCGCAGGGCCGGTCCCTCCGCCTCTCTGGATAAGAGCACGTACTCTATTTGGTTTTTTTGATTCCGTCGCCTTGGGCGAAGGATTTGGCGGTTTATATCACAGGGATGTGGGATGTGTCAAGAGGTTTCACAACTTTGGCAATACGATCGTTTTCTGTCCCTGATACTTGCCCTTCTTGTCGGCGTAGGAGACCTCACATTCCTCATCGGCCTCGAAGAAGAGCACCTGGGCGATGCCCTCGTTGGCGTAGATCTTGGCGGGCAGCGGGGTAGTATTGGAGATTTCGAGTGTGACGAAGCCTTCCCATTCCGGTTCGAAGGGAGTGACGTTGATAATGATGCCGCAACGCGCATACGTGGATTTGCCCAGGCAGATCGTCAGCACCTTGCGCGGGATACGGAAATATTCCAAGGTGCGCGCCAGCGCGAACGAGTTGGGCGGGATGATGCACACCTCGCCCTTGAATTCGAACATGGATTTCGGGTCGAAGTTCTTGGGATCCACGATGGCCGAATGGACGTTGGTAAAGATCATGAATTCGTCGGCGACGCGGATGTCATAGCCGTAAGAGGAGACGCCGTACGAAATGACGTGGTCGCGCACCTGGCTTTCTACGAAAGGCTCGATCATCTTGTGTTCGAGCGCCATTTTGCGGATCCAGTGGTCAGGTTTGAGTCCCATATTTAAATCCCTCCGCGCTCTTTCATCACTGCGCGGATCTCCTTCTCCAGCCGGTTGGCTTCTTTTTCCAGTCCGGTCACTTCGGCTAGCATCTTCCTGCCCGCAGATTTGTCCTCCAGCGCGTGGATGTTGATCTTGACGTTGTAACCGGCGGCGGTCAATGCAGCCCGCGCCATAGCGAAACCGGACATAGAGTCGCTGATGGCGTTGGGGTTGCCGTTCCTGGCGCATTTGAGCGCCAGTTCCATCACTTTGACGGCGTCTTCGGCCACGTGCAGCGGGATGTGGGCGGCGTTCAGGGTGGCATTGATGATGGCCGCGTTGCGCGCGGTCTGTTGTTCTGGGCTGTCTTTGGGCAGTTTGAAGGCGCCCATCAGGGCCTCGAACGCCGAGGCGTCGTCGTCCACGGCCTGGGTCAGTTCTTTGCGCAAACTCTCGGCCATCACGCGCACGGCCTGCATTTCGGCTTCGACTTCGGCGTATTTCTTCTTGCCGATGGTCAGGCCGGCGACCATAGCGACCAGCGCCGCGCCCATCGCGCCCGCATAGGCGCCGGCCGAGCCGCCGCCGGGCGTGGGCGTGGGGGCGGCCAGTTCCTCGATGAACGAGGGGCAGTTCCCGGCTGGGGTCGAAGCGGCAGGAGCGTCGGAATAAAGTCGGGATTCGAGAATCTGGCCAGCGTCGAAGCCGTCCAGTTGGGTGTACCAGACGGCCGCGTCCACCAGCGCCTGCTGCGGGATCAGCCCGACCAGTTCGCTGTGATGGATGCCCACGCCGTAGCGCGCCGCTTCGCGCCGGATGGTTTCGATGACGCGGTGCAGGGGCGTTTCGTGGAAGTCGGTGAAGTTCATCGAGACCTGGGCGCGGCCTTCTACCAGCAGCCCCAGCGCCTTGATGTGGCGGTAGCCGCCGGTCGAGCAGCGGATGGCCTTGGCGATCTTCTTGGCGACTTCCACTTCGGGGGTGGTCAGGTAGACGTTGAAGGCGATCAGGGGATTGCGCGCGCCGATGACGGTGGCGCCGGCTTTGGGTAGTTTGCTGGGGCCGAAATCGGGCTGGCGGTCAGGATTGGATTCGATTTCGGACTTCAGCCCCTCGTACTGGCCGCGGCGGATGTTTTCGAGGTTCGTCCGTTCGGGACGGGTCGCCGCCGCTTCGTACAAATAGACCGGGAGGCTGAGTTCGTTACCGACGCGCTGCCCCACCCTGTTGGCGATAGCGACACAATCTTCCATCGTGACGCCGCTCAACGGCACGAAGGGACACACGTCCGTCGCGCCGATGCGCGGGTGCGCGCCGGTGTGCCCGTCCAGGTCGATCAGTTCGGCGGCGGTCTGGATGGCGCGGAAGGCGGCTTCTTCCACCGCTGCGGGCGGCCCGGCAAAGGTCAGCACGGTGCGGTTGTGGTCGAGGTCGGACGAGCGGTCCAGCAGTTTGACCTCGCTGACCGATTCGATGGCGGCGGCGATCTGGTCTATCACTTCCGGCCGGCGCGCTTCGGAGAAATTGGGGATACATTCGATGAGTTGGGTCATGGGATGTGCGATTTACGATTTGAGATTTTGGATTGCGATTGGTTGGGGCAATTATAAGCGCTGATGGGGAATATTACGTGGGACAATAGCGCATCGAAACCTTGCCGAGATCCCATCGAAACACAAACAAAAAGGCGGCTGTTGCGCCGCCAGTTTTGTTCATGCCATTTCGTAAACGCGCACTTCCTTTTCGAGCCTGTTTTCGAGCCTGTCCTTTTCTACCTCGATATCGTAACGTGTTTGCAGGTTCATCCAAAATCGTTCAGAGAGGCCGAAGTAGACGGACAGCCGCAGGGCCGTATCGGGCGTGACGGAACGCTTGCCCAACACGATCTCATTGATTCGGCGCGGAGGCACGTTGATGTCCTTGGCCAGCCTGTATTGACTGATCCCCATCGGCTCAAGGAATTCTTCCAGTAAGATTTCGCCTGGGTGAATGGGTGGTAGTTTTTTTGCCATATCTATCTCCTCAGTGATAGTCTACGATTTCCACATCGTAGCAATCACCGTCTTTCCATCGAAAACAGATTCGCCATTGCTGGTTGATCCGAATACTGTGTCGATCTTCGCGGTCGCCGCTTAATTTCTCCAAGCGGTTTCCAGGCGGGACCTTGAGATCGTCCAACTTTTCCGCCGCGTCGAGAATCTCCAACTTCTGCCGCGCCTTGTGTTGAATTTCCGTCAGCAGCAGGCGGGAGGCTTCGCGCTGGAACAGTTTTTCGGTCTCTTTGTTGGCGAAGGTTTTGATCATTGATCAGATAATAACGCACAGCGTTATGGCTGTCAAGTTCCCCTGAGGACTCTTCCATACAAATTAGTGGGAATCAGTGGATTCGTTCACTCTTTTCCGGCTTGTCCGGGGTAGGGATATGACTGTATACTTGTCGTCATCATGTCCCTTATCCTCTTCGACTTCGACGGCGTGCTGGCAGATACCTTGGGCGACCTGCTGCAATTCGGGCAGCAGGCCTGCGATGCGCTGGGGGTCGAGCACGTGGCAACGCGGGCGGACCTGGACGCGCTCGAGGTCATGTCGTTTGCGACGTATGGGCGGCAGATGGGCGTCCCCGAATCCCTGGTGGACGAATTCGTCCGCCTCTGCATAGACCAGTTCAACCGCAAGGAAACCCCTCCGGCCATGTTCGATGGATTGGGGGAGGTCGTCAGGCAGTTGTCGGCGGAGCATGTCATTGCTGTGGTCACTGGCAATGACTCGCGGGCTGTGCAGGCTTTCCTGGCTGCGCACGGGCTGGAGGCGCATGTCCGCGTGGTCTTTGGCCTGGATGCGCCCGGCTCGAAGGTCGAGAAGATCGCGCGGGCGCGGCAGTTATTTGCAGCGGGGGGCGAGACGGTGTGGATGGTGGGCGACTCGGCCAGCGACATCCGCGCGGCGAGGGAGGCGGGCGTCGCAAGCATCGCGGTCAGTTGGGGGCACCAGGGCGCGTACAGGTTGACCCGCGCCGGGCCCGATCACCTGGTGCATTCGCCGGGAGAACTGCTTGCGTTGATCACAAAGTTCGACGACCAGGTAGCGTGAGGTGGCTGTCACTCTGCGGTATCGTTGTATAACAAATTGACCTGAGGAAAATCAGGTTTGGTCAGACGGAATTGGAAGGAGTGACGGTTATTCCCAAAAGGTGACAGTCATTCCTTTATATTTGGAGGAAGCCGATTGCCCAACCCTGCCATGTCTCTCTCCACCGTGCGCAGGCTCACGCCCAACGCATCGGCCAGGCGCTGGTTGGTGGGGATTGCTCCTTGCTGCCTGGCCTCCTCCAGCAGGCGGCGTAGGCGATGGCGGCGGCGGGCCACCTTACCGGGGATGGTTTTGTCCTCGGGCGCCTCCAAAGTCCATGTCACTTCCACCCAGTCGTCCGCCTGGCTGGCGCGCGGCAGTCTGACGATAACCCGACGTGGGCCGCCCGCCTGCCATGCCGTCATAATCTCCCTGTGTTCTTGAACGTTTTCCAGGCTCAGACGTTGCTGTTCCGGTGATAGTCCGCTCAACATTTTCTGGAGCATCTCATAGGACTGTGTGATGGCGGCGCAGGCTTCTGCGGATCGCCCCACGGCGTTGAGCGCCTGGGCATGCCAATAAGGAATCAGATAACCTTGTTCCACGTCCGGCGACAGGCGTCTCATGGCCTCTTCCGTTGATTGGAGAGCCTCCTCGAAACGCGCCATGCCCAACAGAGCCAGCCCGCGGATGCCCAGGATAGGCGGCTGCATATCCTCCAGACCCAGTTGCTGACAAATTGCCAGGGCCTGCTCGAGATTCTCGATTGCCTCGTCGAAACGGCTATCTTCAATGTTCAGGGAACCCAGTGTGCGGTATTCCTGTGCGAGCAGCCAGCGGTCACCGGTTTTTTCCATTACCCGAATCCCCTCCTCCAGGTGTGTGCGCGCTTTTTGGATTTCTCCCTCCTGACGCTCTGCTTCGGCCAGCACGGTCAGGGCCTGTCCCAGGCTGATGGGATCGTCCACCTGGCGGGCGTAGTCCAGCGCGAATTGCGAATCCGCTTTCACCTGGGGAGAGTTCCCCAAAACATTAAGTGTAATCGAAGCCCGGTTCAGGCGCAGTTGAACTTCACCGCGTTTCTCATCCAGCGCCTCGAAAATTTGTATTGCCTGGTCGTAAAGACGCAGCGTCTCGCCAAGCCGGCCCTGGAAATAACATAAGTTCCCCAGATTAACCAGGGCGCGCCCCTCGCCATACAGGAAGCCGATTTTGCGGCAATGTTCGATAGATTGTTCGTAGATTGGCAGGGCTTCTTCGGTTGCGCCGCGTTCCATGTGAATGATGCCCAGCAAATTCAAACCCTCTGCTTGCTCAAGTAAATCGTTATGTTGGGCGGCCCGTTGTAACGAGATTTCCAATTCGCGCCTGGCAGCATCATATTCTCGAATTCCCAGATGGGAACTGGCCAGGGCGCGGCGGTAACGCGCCTCGGTCAGCAGGTCGCCGCTTTGCTGCGCTAACTCGACGGCATTTCGCAGAGGCTCGATGCTGTCTGCAGTTTTTCCCTGCCAGGTGAGGGCCGTCCCTATCATATTCAACGCCTCGGCTTGGGCGGCGGTGTCGTTCAAGGCCCGACCTAATTCCTGCGCCTTCCGCGCGGCGGCCTGCGCCTCTTCATAGTGATTGGTTTGAGTCAGCAGCCAGGCGCGACGCAACGCAGCCCGGCACAGCCTGGCGTCATCCCCGTGAGCAATGCGTTCCATGACTTCCAGGTCTTTGCTCTGAGCCTGGCGGTCTCCAAGAATATCGGAAACTTTTTCGCGCGCTGCAAAAAGATCGAACTGCTCGATAGTGGAAACTTCGGCAGCCTCCAAAAAGGAAATTGCCTGGGAAAAATGTTCGCGCGCTGCAGCGTAGGCAAATGCGTTCATGCTTTGCAACCCGGCCTGATAATGGTAGTGTGCGGCCTGACACCAATTTCGCCCCCAGGCAAAGTGATACGCCAGGGTTGCAGGTTGAACGGTTTCGAGTTTTTCCAGGGCCTCTCCCACTCGTCTGTGAATGTCCACGCGTATTTCTGCGCTCATCTGCTCGTACACCGCTTGCCGGATAATCTCGTGAGAAAAGCGATAGCCCGCGGCTGTTTCCTCCAGAAAATTGGACTGGATCAAGCTGCGGGTTTCTTCGAGTAATTTTTGCGGAGGGAGATCGTTGACAGCCAGGAACAGGTCAAAATCGAAATGTCCACCCAATACCGCAGCCAGTCGGATAGCAGGGATGAGATGGCTGGGCAGGCGTTCCAGGCGGCGGGTGATGACTTGTTCTACCACAGGCGGCAGGGGCAGTTCAGCGTAATCGGCGGTTTTCTCGTCCCAGGGCGTGGACCACGTCCCGTTCTCGTCGCGCGTGAGCAATCCCTCGTCTTGCAGGGCGCGCAGGGCCTCCAAGACGAACAAGGGATTGCCGTCCGTCTCGCGGAAGAGACGCTCCTCGAACAGTGGCGCGGGACTTGCCAGCCCCAGACTGCGCCGGATCAGCTCACCCGTGGCCTGCCTGTCCAATCGGGAGAGAACGCGCTGCGACAACAGGCTGCCGCGGTTGATGGCTTGCAGCCCTTCCCACACCAGCGGGTTGGCGCGCGCGTCTTCGCCGCGATAAGAACCAATGATCAGGATGCTGCGGGAACTGAGCCGCCGCGTGAGGGCGGCGAGCAGGTCGAAGGTATCCTGGTCGGCCCAGTGCAGGTCTTCCAGCACCAGCACCAGGGGAGTGACGTCCGCCCAGCCCTGGATGAGGCGGGCAATGGCTTCGACCAGGCGCGCTCCTTCCTGGGCGGGAGGCAGGGGCGGCGCGGGTTCGATGGCGGGCAGGGCCGGGTGCGGGGACAGCAGCGGGAAGACAGTCTGCAGCCAGATGCGCTCGACGACTTGTTGGATTTGCGTCACGCGCAGCGGTGACAGGCCGGATTGCAAGGCCTCCACCAGCGGTGCGTATGGCTTGCGTTCCTGCGTCTCGCGCGCGGAGCCCCATAATACTTGCGCGCCGCGCCATTCGGCGTCGCGCGCAAGGTCTTGCAGCAGGCGGGTCTTTCCCACCCCGGCTTCGCCTTCCAGCAGGACCAGGCCGCCAAGTTTGTGGAAGATGCCTTCCAGGAATTGCAGCAGGGCGGAACGGTCCGTCTCCCGCCCGACCAGGGGGGTGGGAATGAGGCTTTCCCTAGCGGTTTTAGTTGCCGAGGCCGCCCTCTCGGAGAGATGGTTGATTTCCTCCACGACCGCAAGGGTTTCGGGACTGGGCTCTACGTCCAATTCCCGGCGCAGGACGTCCCGGCACTGTTCGAACTGCCGCGCAGCCGCCTCCGGTTGGCCAAGCAGGTGATGCAGCCGCATGATTTCGCGGTGGGCGGCCTCGTTGAGCGGTTCAGCGCCAGACAGGCGCAGCGCCAGGTCGAGCGCCCTGGCATAATGGCCGGACGATTTTTCCAGTTGCCCCAACCGTTCCAGCGCTTGCAGGTAGAGTTCGCGCAGGTGTTCCCGTTCGAGCAGGACCCAATCGTGATAGTTACCTTCCAGGAAGTCGGCGCGGTAAAGGGCGACGGCTTGTTCGAGATCCTGGCGGATGGTCTCTTGGGATGTGACATTGACCGCAGACTTGACCAACTTCTCGAAGTCCTGCGCGTCCACCCACAGGGGGGCCTGGGGCGAGAATCCGATCGTTTCGGCCTCGGCAGTCACCAGGTCTGGGAAGAAGCGGCGGATCTGCCACAAGGCCTGGCTGAGGGCGCGGCGGGCGCGTTCCTCCGCCTGCTCGGGCCAGAACGTCCCCACCAGCAGGCTGCGGCTGTGTTGGCGTTCGTGGAACAGGGCCAGGTAAGCCAGCAGGTCGCGCGCCTGCGCCGAAGCGGGCAGGGGCAGGGACTGTCCGTCTTGTTCGACAGCGAGGGGACCAAACAGGCGGATCTTCAGCATGGAAGCATTCATTCCCCACAAGTGAACCTGGACAGCGCCTGGTCGAACAGGCCGGGCGCGCTCCCGTCCTGTGCGGTGTAGACCAACCAGGCAAAGGCGCGTTCGCCGCACCCCCAGGCGGCCGCGCCGCCATAGGGTAGCGTGCTGTCGGGCGGCGGCTGGACGGGCTGGTAGAAGACGTTGTACGGGCCTACCAGGCGGATATCCGTCGTCCCAGTCAATGCGCCGCCAGACGCCTCGCTGACGACCCCAAGCATGGATTGCAGGTCTGTGACGCCAGCCTGCCAGACGACCAGCAGGAGCATGTCGCTGCTATAGCCGACCAATTTGCCGCCTGCATAATTGCTGGGGACGCGCGTCTCGGCGGCGTTCAAGTCGAAGGGGGTGATGTATTCCGGGTGGCCGATGCAAAAGCCGTATTCGCAGAACAGGCCGTCCAGGGACATGGCGGTCGGCGTGGGGTAAGGCGTGGGGGCAGGGTAGGGCGTGTCGGTGGGAAAGGCCGCGACTGTGGCCGCTACGGCTGCGGCAACCTGGCGGTTTGTGTCCGGGCTGGAGGCCGGGGAGGCGCAGGCGTTCAGCGCCAGGGACAAAGCAAGCAGGGTGAGAAGTCCTGTCCGTTTCATAGCGCTGATTATACAGGCAATTCTGGTCTCACTTACGACTTGACAAATTGGATATGCTTGGTGTATATTAGACCCGTCCCCCCTGGGGGGGGTAGGAGCGTGCGATGAAAAGCGAAGATACGTTAAGACGGCTCAAGACCATCGAGGGCCATTTGAAGGGCATCATTCGCATGGTGGAGGAAGATGCCTACTGCATCGACATCATCCGCCAGATCCAGGCCGTGGAAGCCGCGTTGAACAAGACCAGCAGCCGCATCCTGGAAGACCACCTGAACTCGTGCGTGGTGACCGCAGTGCAGGGCGATGATCCTGCCGAGCGCCAGCGCGTGTTGAAGGAAGTGCTGGAAGTGTTCGAAACGGCTACGAAAGTGTGAGAGAAAGGAGAATCCCATGACAACCGTTACCTATTCCGTTCCCAATATTTCTTGCGGACATTGCGTCCACACCATCCAGACCGAGGTATCTGAACTGGCGGGCGTGCAGTCCGTCAAGGCCGACCAGGCTACAAAGCAGGTGGAGGTCGTCTTCGAGGCCCCGGCAGACGAGGCCGCGATCAAGGCCTTGCTGGCAGAGATCAATTATCCGGTCGAATAGCCTTACAGGTCTTATGTCCAAGTCCATCACCCTGCCGGTGACCGGTATGACCTGCGCCAACTGTGTGGCGACCGTGGAGCGCGGCTTGAAGAAGCAGGCCGGCGTCGAAACGGCGGTGGTCAACCTGTCGTCGGAGCGCGCTACGGTGACGTTCGACCCGTCCGCGCTGGGGCTGCCCGACCTGATCGCGCGCGTCCAGCGCGCCGGGTACGGCGTCGCTACCGGCGAGGCCGACCTGTCCATCAAGCGCCTGTCGGACGACAACGACGCCCGGCGGCTGGAAAAGTCCCTGCTCAAACTGGAGGGCGTGCTCGAAGCCCAGGTCTCGCTGGCGACCGAGCGGGCGCGCGTGCGTTATGTGCCTACGGTGGTGAGCCAGGCCGAGATAAGGGAAGCAGTTGCCAGGTCCGGTTTCGAGGCGCTGGAATCAGGCGGCGAGGCCGAAGACGCCGAAGCGTATGCCCGCCAGCGCGAGATCGAGACCCAGCGTCGCCTGCTTCTCATCGGGTTGGCGTTCACGCTGCCCTTGTTCCTGCTCTCGATGGGCAAGGACTTTGGCCTCTTGCCGGCTTTCGTCTACGCTGACCGCCCGGCGCACATGGGCGGCATGTTGGAAGCCCAGCCCTGGTTCAACTGGGTGCTGTTGGCGTTGGCCCTGCCGGTGCAGTTCTACGTGGGCTGGCAGTATTACGTGGGCGCGTTCAAGGCGTTGCGGAACGGCTCGGCCAACATGGACGTGCTGATCGCTATGGGCTCATCGTCGGCGTTCTTCTACAGCCTGCCCATCACCTTTGGCTGGCTGCCCGGCCACGTTTATTACGAGACGGCGGCGGTCATCATCACGCTCATCAAACTGGGCAAATTCCTGGAGGCGCGCGCCAAGGGCCGCACCAGCGACGCTATCAAGAAGTTGATGGGCCTGCGCGCCAAGACCGCCCGCGTCGTTCGTTCTGGACTTGAGGCTGAAGTGCCGGTGGACGAGGTAGTTGTCGGCGACATCGTGCTCGTCCGGCCCGGCGAGAAGATCCCGGTGGACGGCGTGATCGTGGAGGGGCGCAGCGCGGTGGACGAATCGATGCTGACCGGGGAGTCGCTGCCGGTGGGGAAGGGACCCGGCGACCCGGTCATTGGCGCGACGCTCAACAAACTGGGCCTGCTCAAGTTCGAGGCCACCAAAGTCGGCAAGGAGACCGCCCTGGCGCAGATCGTCCGGCTGGTGGAAGAGGCGCAAGGCAGCAAGGCGCCCATCCAGAAACTGGCGGATCAAGTCTCGGCAGTGTTCGTTCCTGTCGTCATCCTCATCGCGCTCATTACATTTGCCGCCTGGTATTTCTTCGCCCCGATTACCAATTACCAATTTAGCGACTCCATCTTCACCACCGCCCTGATTCGCATGGTGGCGGTGCTGGTGATCGCCTGTCCGTGCGCCATGGGGCTGGCGACGCCGACCGCTGTGATGGTGGGAACCGGCAAGGGCGCGGAGATGGGCATCCTGTTTCGCAGCAGCGAGGCGTTGGAACGCGCCGGGCGCGTTTCGGTGGTTGTGCTGGATAAGACGGGAACGATCACAAAGGGGCAGCCAGCGGTGACTGATACAGTCATCAGTCATCAGTTTTCAGTGATCAGTGATCAGTATTCAGTGTTCAGTGGTACTGACGACTGGAAACTGAACACTGAACACTTACTTCGATTGGCCGCTTCTGTCGAAAAAGGTTCAGAACATCCGCTGGGCGAGGCGATCTGGGCCGAGGCGACGGCGCGCGGGCTGGCGTTGGCGGAACCGGCCGGGTTCAAGGCCGAAGCCGGGATGGGCGTGCAGGCCGAGGTCGAGGGGCGAAGCGTAACGGTCGGCAACCTGCGCATGATGGAAGCGCGCGGCTATCCGCTCAACGGATTGGAGTCCGAAATCGAGCGCCTGCAATCCGAAGCCAAGACGGCCATGCTGGCAGCGGTGGACGGACAGGTTTGCGGCGTCATCGCGGTAGCGGATACGCTCAAAGACGGCTCAAAGGAGGCGGTAGGGGAGTTGCATCGTCTTGGTTTGCGCGTAGCCATGGTGACAGGCGACAACCGCAAGACGGCCGAAGCGATTGCAAACCAGGTCGGAATTGACGAAGTGCTTGCCGAGGTATTGCCTGAGGGCAAGGCCAATGAAGTCAAGAAGATCCAGGGCGAAATCGTAAAGCGTAAGTCGCAAACCGCAAATGTCGTGGCTATGGTAGGGGATGGCGTGAACGACGCCCCGGCGTTGGCGCAAGCCGATGTGGGTATTGCTATCGGGACAGGCACGGACGTGGCCATGGCGGCCGCGCCGGTGACGCTGATGGGCGGCGATTTGCGCGGCGTGGCGCGCGCCATCTTGCTTTCGCGCCAGACCCTGCGCACGATCAAGCAAAACCTGTTCTGGGCGTTCTTCTATAACGTCATCCTGATCCCGGCAGCCGCCCTGGGGTATCTCAATCCCATGCTGGCGGCCGGGGCGATGGCGTTCAGCAGTGTGTTCGTGGTGAGTAATAGTTTGCGGTTGAGGAATCTGCACCTGGGGCTTGACAAATTAGAACATTAGTTCTATTATTGTGGCTGTCACTATCCTGATTTCTAGAGAGGAGTTTGTCATGCCCAAACGCAATGTCGTTCACGTTGAAATTCCCGCTTCTGATGTGCAGGCTGCGGCAAAGTTTTACGAGTCGCTGTTCGGCTGGAAAATCCAGCACGTCCCTGAAATGGATTACACCTTGTGGGAGGCCGGGGATGGTACGGGCGGTGGTTTCATGGCCGCTTCGAATGAATACCCCGCCGGGCGGGTGCTGGTCTATATTGACAGCGACGATATCGAGGCCGACCTGAAAAAAGTGGAAGAACTGGGCGGCAAGACACTTCATCCCAAAATGGAGATTCCGGGGACAGGTTGGTTCGGGGTCTTCCAGGACCCGACGGGAAATGTACTGGCGCTGTATACGAGTATGAACCCGGAGTTCAACCAGTAGCGAAAGTGTGGGCGGAGTTGTGGACTGCGCCCACTTTCTTTTCTTTTTTGCGGGAGCAGCGGCATCCTGCTCCCTATTTTTTCTTGAGTGTGCGAGCGAGATTGTGCGCGGACACTGGGAAAACCCCCTGTTCGGTGGCGCGCACTTCTTCCACCGCCAGGAAGGCCCCCGGCACGCATTGGTGGAAGATGGCGGTCACGGACGGCAGGTCGCGGCGCTTGACGGTGGTGTAGACGATCTTCACGACGCCCTGGCTGCCCTGTCCATCTACGACGGTGATGCCGAAATTTGCGGCCTTCAACTGTTCGAGCAGTTCTTGCGGGTCGCGGCGCAGGATGGCGCGCACTGTGACCGTTCCCATCGCCAGTTTACCCTCGATCCACATCCCCACGTAATTGCCGGCCGCGAACCCGGCTGCATACCCAAGGTAGGCGACCACGTTCTGCGCCGACTTGACCAATTGCGCCAGCGCCGCCACCCAGATGAACACCTCGATGAAGCCCAGCAGCGGCGCCAGGGTACGCTGTCCGCGCGAGGTGAAGATGATGCGCAGCGTGCCCAGCGTCACATCGATGACGCGCGCCAGGAAGATCAGCAACGGCAGGACGACCCAGGCATACCAGTCGAAAGCGCCTGCGCTGTTCAGGAACAAAATGTCCATGTAGTAATTGTATCAGGTTGGGGGAGCCCGCTGGAGGCCTTTTGCAGGCCGAACCGCAAGTTGACAAGTCCTGAATTCAGACTATAATCCTGGTCGTGACGCCGCGCAGAAGCAGTTTCTCCCTTGTCTTTGCTCCAGAAGTTGTCCAGCATATCAGCGCAATCGAGCGAAAGTATCACTCATTGATCGCCAAAACATTGGATGAGCAATTGACCTTTGCCGCCGATGAGCAGACCGCCAATTGCAAGTTATTGGAACAGCCGGCTCCCTTCGATGCTGCCTGGGAGTTACGCTTTGGCCCGCACAACCGTTTTCGCGTCTTTTATGAGGTCAATGTGGTAGATCGGGAAGTCATCATCCTTGCGATTGGCGTGAAAGAAGGAAACCGGCTTTGGGTTGGTAGAGAGGAATTTCGATTATGAAAATCGCATCACTGGTAGATGTCAAAACGCACTTGAGCGCGTACCTCGATGAAGCAAAACAAAACGGCCCGGTCATCATCACGCGCAATGGCAAAGCGGTCGCAGTGCTGATTGCCCCTCTGGACGACGATGACCTGGAACGGCTGGCGCTTTCGCGTTCCCCGCGTTTCCAGGCCTTACTCGACCAGTCTCGTCGAAGCGTCGCCGGGGGCAAAGGTCTCTCGCGTGAGGAATTCTGGAAGGAAGTCGGCAGGCAGGATGCGTACATACAGGAGGAAACTCCTGCGCTCCAAGTGGCCGAGGAGAAAACCGGCTATAAGGGACGGAAATGATTACCCCGGCAGCCCTTCGCGCACCAGGGCGGTCACTTCACTGACGCTGTATTGCTCGAGTCCCAGTTTATCGAGCGTGCGCCCGCGCCGCCAGTAGTCGGTGCGGTGGATGAAGTTTGCCAGGTTGATCAGGCTTTCCATGCCGCGCACCGAAACCCCGTAACGCTTGCCCAGCGCTGCCATCGGCACCAGGCTCATCGGCACGTCTTCGAAAATGTAACGGTGCGCGAGGGTGGTCGGGGCGTTGATGCCGTAATAGCCTGACTGGTTATGGATGGCGTCGTGCAGGTCCTCGCCGCTCGTGTCGTAGGCCATCTGCAGCCATTCCATGCCGGTGCGGGCGCGGATGCCCAGCGAGGAAGCGATCGTCACGCGCTCGCGGTCGAGCACTTCCAGGATGCGCGCCACGCTGGGCGTTACCCCGTCGATGTAGAACTGGAAATCGCCGTGCCTGGCCTCGATCCAGCCCGCGTTCAGGAGCGTAATGGCCGGGTGGAAGATGGCGCCCATGTTGTTCAAGCCGGTGTGCAGCACGTCGATCCCGTCGATGAACTGCGGGTAGGCGGGCGCAATGGCCTCCAGCACTTCAGGCGTATGCCTGGCCGGTAAGGCGGCCAGCGGCACCGCCTCCTTGATGCGGAAGATGCGCGACTGCGCCGGCCCGTCGGCGCGGCTGGCGTAGATGAAAGTCTCGGCTTCGGCAACGATGACCTTTGCGTTGCAGCCTGCATCCTTCAGGGCTTTGTGGAATTCGATGGCCCCGCATGTGCGGCCGGGGTGCAGGACGATGATCTGCCCATTCTTGAGATAAGGCGCCATCTTGCTGGCAACTTCGGCGTGCGCCGAGGAGGGCAAGACGACCATGATGACATCCGCTTTTTTTATGGCTTCCTTCATATCTGACGTGACCAATGCCAGGCGGGCGAATCCGTGCGGGCCGCCTTCGTAACTTTCCACATCGATGCCCCTGCGTTTCTTGATGACTTCGATATGTTCGGGTGTGCGGTTATACAAGTTGACCTCGAACCCCATCAAGGCCAGGTGTCCGGCCATGGCGCGTCCCCCGTGTCCGGCGCCGATGACTGTATATAGTATTTCCTTTCGGGAATGTTTCTGTGTTGGCATTGTTCCTCCTCGTCAGAACAAGGGCTGGTTGAGATAGGTTTCCAGGCGTTCCGGCTCAGGGACGGGCTTGCCTGTGATCGGATGGACCACAATATTTGCCCCGCGCCCGTCTATGCGCGCCACGATCTGGCCGCGCCCGAAGCGGTTGTTCTTCAACTGGGGCGCGTCCAGGATGCCCAGGGACACGCAGCGCGCCAGGGTAGCGGGATCCGTCCACGCGTCCGGGCAGGAAGCGGGGGCGATAGACCGGATCGCCTCCAGCGTGACCCCGGCCTGCTCCACCAATTCGGCCTGCCTCTCCTGGACGGCTGGATCTGCGCCCAGGTCCGGCTGTCCCATGCCGTTCTCGATGACGCGGCGCGCCATGCGGGCGGCTGCGATCACGTCCGCGCCGGTGGCGGCGTGGTCGGCCTCGGTGTGCCCGACGATGTGGATGATATCGGGGCGCAGCGCCATTTGCAGGTAGATGCTGGCCGCCAGGTGCGCCCGGGCTGCGTTCTCCTCCACCGGGTAACTGAGCAGGCCGGTGCGGGTTTGCTTCCAGATGTGGAAGCCGCTACCCCCCTCGATCCCCCCATTTGGCTCCGCAAAATGGGGGGAAGGCGAAGCGAGCGGGGCGATCATCTCCAAAATCGCCAGCATCTTGGCCAGGTCCATTTTGTCCGAGAGTTCGGCCGGGCTGTTGAACATCAACTGGGCGATGTAATCCTGCACGCCGAAGGCGCGCGCGTTGTAAGCGGACAGGAAAGCCGCAACCACGCAGACCACATCCGGCGCGTCGCGCATGCCCCAGTGGTGCGGCTCGTTGAGTTCCACCGGGATGCCGCGCGCCCCGTACCAGGCCATCACCCGCTGGTGTTCGCGGATCGACCCCTCCACGTCCCACGGGCCGCGCCCGTCCATCTGGTTGAACCAAAACAGCGGGATGGCGCACCAGGCGATGTCGATGGTCTCGACGTACATCCCCGCCAGTTCGATGAAATCGTCCGTGCCGGAATACGTGCGCAGCAGGGGGAAGTTGCCGCGCCGGCTGGCCTGGTAGAGCGCGCGGTAATCGTCGGGGCTGCGCACCGGCACACCCCCGGCCCCGGTGCGGCGCGCGTCCTGCCGCTCCGGGTGGAAGAAGTTTTCCTGCGCGTCCTGGTCGATGCCCAGCGAGATGACGTCCAGGACCTGCGCGTCCGCGATCTGGCGGATGCCCTCCAGCGTGGCTTCCATGCTCGGCAGGCCGAAGTGATGGCGCAGGATGGGATACGGCGACTTCCAGCGCATGCGTTCGACCGCCGTGTGCGGGAAATCCGCCTCGGACTCCCCCCGGCCTGCCCCCCCTTTCAGGAAGGCCAACACGGCTTCGAGCGCTTCCGTCCCGTCGAAGGCGCGCTCGAAGAAGTCCAGTTTCCTGGCGCGTTCTACCAGCGGCGGCGTGCCGCCGAAGGCAAAGCGCACCCCGGCCTCATGCAGATCGGAAGCCGCCTCGGCGAACTGGCCCAGCAGCCGCTCGCCCGTTTCCGGCGTCAGGCGGTATGAAATCCCGGCCAGCACCTCGTCCCCGCCGGCCTCGGCGCGCGCCTGGCGGATGGCTGCCAGCATTTCCTCCACCGGCACGGCCGGCCCCAGGAAGACCGTCTTCCAGCCGGCCTGTTCGGCCAGGCGCAGGAATTTCGACACCCCGGCCACGTGGACGCATTCGCCCAGCGCGCCAGCGACGACCGTTTTCATGCACTTCTCCTTCCGCTAACGTGTAGCAACGCCTTCAGGCGTTCGACAACGACCATGCGCCGGTGTACTTTTGGCGCGCCCCAACCGATCCGGCTGCGGGAGTGCGGCAAAATGAACCTGCTTTGCCAGGTTGGATGGTGGATAAATTGGAATGCGACAGCCAAGAGGGGCTACGTCAGGAAACACGGATCGGGGCAAATCAGACGTACAGCAACGGATTCCATGCGGATTGCCTGCTGTGACCCCGATATACGTCATTATAACATGCTTGCGCGGCCTGGCTCGAAGCCTTGCAGTAACTGCGGGCAAACCCGCCGCGCAGCAGGGGCCAGGGGGAGGTCATGATAGCCCGCCGTTTCTTATTCCAGTCAATGGGCGCCCGTATTATACCCGCCCGGCGGATGACCAATATTCACTACCGTACAAAATCTATTTGGACGCTGATTTACGTTGATCCCGCTGATAGACAAATAAAAAATCTGCGTTATCCCGCGTTGTTTTGGCGCTCTGTGTGCTTATTGGTGAATTCGGGGCGAGAATACACCTCTCGGTTTTCATGGATCCTTTGCGCATCGAAAGCCGAGATTGTAAGCGTTGTAGTTAGGGTAAAACCGATTTCGATACGTTACCCATAATTGAATCGACTCGCTGTTCCATGCTCCTCCTCGAGCCACTCGATAAATTCCAGATGCAGGGCCCTGAGGGTCTTCGCGAGGTGATATTTCATAGTAATCATATTGATACCAGTCAGATACCCATTCCCACACATTCCCAGACAGGTCATGAACGCCGTAGGGACTAATCCCATCCGGGTGACTGCCGACTTCAACGGTATCCTTTCCACAAGCCCCGTATTGAGCAAATGCACATACAATGGTATTTCCTCCCCAGGGGAAATGTTTATCATTTGTAGATCGAGCGGCTTTTTCCCATTCCGCCTCAGTAGGAAGCCGAACGCCGCGCCACTTGCAATAATCTCTTGCCATGAACCAGTCTACAAAGATTACCGGGAAGTTAGCATAGTCAGGGTTTGAATAGTATCCTTTTGTACGCGCTGAGGAGTTGAGGCTATACGGCGCTTTGCATTCACCTGCTTGTACACATATCTTATAAGCGCCATTGGTTACCTCATATTTGTCAATATAGTAGTCCTTAAGAAAAACCGCGTGCGCTGGCTTTTCGTTCTGCTGCTGATCCTTGGGCTTAAGATCCGACCGTCCCATTGTAAATTCCCCTGAAGGAATAAGCGCCATCTCTGTGCCTTTTGAATCTATGTAAGTGCTCTCGGGTGGTACAGACGGAGCGGAAGTAACGGCACTGCTCAAAACAGGAGTCAATGTATCGTTCGGGACCGGCGGCACTTGTGGTACTTGACTGATAATAACAGGGGTGGCCGTCTTGCTGTATGAATTGAGCCAGGAAATTGTACTAGGCATTATTGCGGCAATCACGAGCGCCGCTGCGCCAATCAAAGCAGCAACAACTTCTGGCGCAAAACGCCCCCTGCTTCGTGTCACCTTACGCTTGCGAGAGGCCTCGCGAATGAGTTTTTCAGCCTCTGGCCTGTTTTTGGTTGCATTTGCGTTCTCGATAATTGACTTCGTTTTTTCTCTCAAAGATTGAAGCAATCTTTTGTACTCATATTTCTCGAATTCTTTTCCGTCAAAGAACAAATCCACCCATTCGAAATCACCGAGGCTGTCGGGAACATCACAGGCTTCCAGGCGGGCAGGGATCAAATAAATTGTGCCGTCTGGCTTTTCCTTTGCAGCTTCGAGCGCGATTTTTATTTCTTTCTGGATATATCCTGCTTTGGCTACTGAGCGCTTTGTCAAACAAATGATGACAACATCCGCTGCCTGGACTGCTTTGCGAATCTCAGTATCCCAGTTTTGTCCTGGTAATATATCCTCCTTATCAAACCAAACGTCAAACCCATCCGCCGCGAGTTTATCGTGTAATACTTGCGCTGCCGGTTTGTCTTCCGAAGCATAGCACAAAAAAACAAGAAGGGAACGGTTCATTAGATGTCTCCGCCTAAAAATATTTCCATCAAAAACAATGGTTTATTGATTTAATTTTATGACGATTTCACGTTATGTCAAGCGAATGTTACGTTTTTCACGCAGGGTTTTCTTAAGTTCATTTTTATGTCGTGGCATTTATGTCGTTGCAGGGCGCGTCTCCAAGAATACCATCCTCCTGCCATGCTTCAACTCCGGCAAGGAATTCAAGAAGGCATGCCCTCCTTAGTCCCCCCATTTTCAGGGAAAATGGGGGGATGTCCGAAGGACAGGGGGGCTGGGGAAGCAAGGTAACACTTCTAGATGTTTTCCCGAATTGTTCGGCAGGCGTCCCTGCACAGGGTGGTATGCCGAATGGGTCGGGTAAAGGCATCGTTAGCCCGCTGTACGCAATGCACACAATCTAGGAAGGTAAAAATGTCTAAAAATAATTTTGAAATTGAAACCCTTCTCCGTGCCTGGGAATCGGGCTCGCGTGACTCGGGATTTCTCTCTGGCACTGATTACCCAGCTAACCAAATCAGTATAGTTGAGGCGTTAGGGGAAATTGGAGACACGCAGGCAATAAAACCTTTGGTGAAATTCTTACGGGAGAGACCTCATCACATAGAAATTGAGTACATCTGGCCGCCTGTTGAAAGAATGATCGCTGATTCTCTGCATAAAATCATGATCCGTCATAAAGAGAATATTGCGACACCATTTCTGCTCGATATTGCCTCGCTGAAAGATATGGTTGTTAGTTACTGGCCCTTCCGTGAAGGTGAAGGCGAACTTGACTATCGTTTTGGCAAAGAACAATCAGAACTGAGTTTTTCAAAAATCAGACAACTTGCACAGGAAGAATTGAATCGACGCGACACAACGATCTAAATGTAAAGTAATGAAATTTTCCTGATTCTCCTGGATTTTGTGGTTGGGCTCTATTTTGCCCAAACCGTCCACGAATTTTCACGAATACACGAATGAGTCCACTGCAAAAAGGCCAAAATCAAACCACAGAGACACGGAGACACTGAGATGAAGATGAAGAACTCCGTGACTCCCTGGCCTGTCGGCCAGGACAGGCTGTGTCTCAGTGGTGAGAATTCAAGGTTTTTGCAGTAGAGTCACGAATGAAATGGCCTGAATTCGGGCATTCGTGAAGACATTCGTGGATGGTTTGTGACGAAACCACAAATTCCGCCAGAATCAGAAATTTTCGAAGTAAGTAACACCAGGTCAAATCGTTGTATCAGTGTATCCCTACTCGCCCCAAAGCGCCGGGCAGGAAAACATCGAAAGGATGAAACTCTGTGCCTTTGTGGTGAGATCAATTCAGTTTGGTTGCGGCTGGAGGCCGCGCTACGAAACGTCGAGCCTGGTGGACGTGTGACAACCCGCGATCTGGCCGATATGGGAGCCCAGCGTTCCACCTTCAGTCCAATTGATATGATGGCAGCCATGGAATGCTTGCTCAGGATCATCCCCGAACAACTTGCGCGTGGCAACGTGGTCGAGTTGGGCGAGTTCGGCAGTTTCTGGCTGCGCAACGAGTCGGAAGGCGTCGCAACCGCCGAAGAGGTGAACGGCAGCCTGATCACCAATCTCCGGCCGAAATTCACGCCTGGCAAGCTCTTCAAGAAGGTGCTGGCAGATGTGACCTTCGAGAAGGCCTAGCCCGGAGACCGTCAGGTTTTTGGCAGCCTGACAGGTCTGATCTGACCACGAAAAACAGGTACTATTCTGCCTGGCGGGCGAATAGCGCCTGTTTTCATTTAGGATTGTGCCTGCCTGGAATCGTAAAGTCTATGATTGGGATCGTAAAGTCTACGATCAGGATCGTGAAGTCTACGATTGGAGTCGTAAAGTCTACGATTGGATTCGTAACGTTCACGATTCCAGGCGTTGCGCCACTCCCCAGCCTTCCCCAAATTCTGCGTATTTGGGGAAGGAAAACATTTGGATGTTTTTCTTTCCCTGCAAGGTTTCAATGGCTTGCCATGCTATAATTTCGATGCCATGAAAACGATAATTTGCAACGGGTTTCCGCTTCAATATCGCCTGGATTTGGCAATCCAGGCCAGCAATTTGGGCGATTTCTTTTCTCTCCGACAAACTGCTGGGAAAAATTGAAATCCTTCCTAGGAAGGTTTGGCAAGAAACCGACCCGTTGCGGGGAAAGGGGGGAGGGAGGAATTTGCGTAAGGTTTGCATATTGACCTGGGAGGGAGGTAACTATATAATTTTTGCAAGGCGTCTGTTTAATCTTCATTCATCAATCAGGCTTTGAAATCCTGCTCTTGGATATAATGTGTACGACCAAGACGATGTTTTTCGACAGTATCGTTAGGTGCTCCACCCAACCTTAATTCTTTTTGGATAACCGAATATTTGTGCTAAACTAGAGCGGGATCCTATTCATTCCCTTTGAGATTATCAACTATGTCCAAAAATTACGCAAAAACATTTGAACAGCTCGAAGCCGTTGCATCGAAGTTCTGGCCAGCCGAACTTTCTGAAATTGAGTCAAAGTTAAGCGTGATCCCACTTTTGCTCAAAACCCAAGACCAATTCCTCAATATTATCAGCGTTGAAACTCCGAGTCTTGAAAAACTGTTTACAGTCATTGAATCAGCCAGTTTGCCAGCCAATCTATTCTTGAAGCATCTTGTCATTCTTGCTGATTTTGGTGGTGAAATGCTTCAGAGAGTTAGCGCAGAATTTGAAACGCTTTTCCCTTCAGGTGAATTGCATTATTTTTGGCGTGGTGAACGGCGGACGTATAAATTTAGCGCAGTGCCAAAGCAAAAATTTGGCAACAAAGCCTTGAAAATTGATGGCAAAGAGTTGCTCAATGCCCATCCGCTTGATGATCTGCAAAAAGACGCTATTGCTTTACTTTTGTTCGGAAATGTTTGTAGCAACGAGAATTCAGAAGTTGCCCATGCACTTTCCAGATGTAAAATAGGTAAGTGTCTTGGTGAACCACATCTTGCTTCAAAAATTGTGAAGCAGAGATATCTTTGGTTTAGTAAAATCGTTAGAGATGAAGCTATTCACTAAACCGGAGCCTAAAATATGTTAGAACTACATCCCAATAGCCTTGAAAAAGTCGGTGTCGGTTTAGTTTGTTCAGTTGAGACTTTCCGTGGTTGCACTATCAAATTGGTCAAGAAACAGTCCGGGTTTAATGGTCTTTCAACCAATAATGATGGCGAAGTGCGAAAAATTGAAGTCAAGTCGATGGAAAAATCCTTTAACTGGATTGCTATTAGTGGGGTGATAGCCATTGATAAGTTGTTTTTTGAAAGAGATTATTGGATATATTTCGTTTTATTTCCACAAAATTATGTCGTTATGACCAAAGGGCTTCCATTCATCCGAAAACAATTGTCTTTTTCGGAGAACCCTGACTTTATAGCAAATATTCAGGAGTGGATGAAAATGACTCGGAAGCTTACTAAAGGCTCCGGCTTGAAATTCCTTCCAAAGTTGCAATTAAAATTCCCAGTTCCGTTGGATAAACTTGTCACCCACATGATTGAACATTCAGAAGATGAAAATTGGCATGATTCTGTGATTGAAATTTGGGAAAATAAGGGCACATGGAATCGCCTATATATCGCGCCAGAAAAAGATTAGCATTATTCAGCCAGCTAATATTGGAGATTTATCAGCGGAAGCATCTAAAGCATCAGAGTAGTCGTAACGGCTTAGACTCGTTCTGAAAAAGACTTTACAACAATATTAAGGAGAGTTACTGGAGAAATAGGTCATATTCCATCGCGGGATGAACTCATGCAATTTGGAAAATATCCTATCGAATATTACGATAAATATTTTGTGAGTTGGGGCGAAGTTACCGCCGCCGCCCGCACTACGGGAATGACTGAAAAAAGGAACGGCAACAATGGCAATAACAGTCACGATATGGTGGAGCAATTACGCTTGCTTGAAAGCAAGGCTACGTTAAAAAGTGAATAGAGTTTCGCGAGCCAAAAGCCGCGCAACACATCGCCGTGTGTCCTGAAAGTCATCCCCTGCCTGCGCCGGGCGGCTGGCGGCTTTGGTTGTGTTATAAGGCGGCGCTGTTCTTGAATTGGATACCTGGTAGAGAGCAAGACCGGCCTTTTGGGGATTGCTTTGTCCCGAAAGGGGATTGACTTTCCACGCAGGGTTACGTTATAAAAAGGGGAAGCCTGGAAAAAATGGATGTCCCTATGAAAAAAGCGCTCTGCCTGTCCCTGCTGGCCCTGACCTTACTGGCCTGTTCGACCGCCGACCTGGTGGCGCTGGTGTTGACGCCCACCGCGACGGGCATTTTAATTTGGTAGTGGTCAAATTGAAGTGATTTGCGGTATATTTCCGGCATGATCGCAAAACTGTGTGTATGTCGAAAGTGCAATAGCGAGAACATTGTAAAGAATGGACACAACGCCAGCGGCAGTCAACAATACAAGTGCAACGATTGTGGCGCACACGGCGTTCTGGAACCAAGCCGTGGATACACCGAGGAACAACGAGAGCAAATCATCGCGGCAACTTTTATATTCTTTCGGAATGAGTTTCCATAGTTTACGACAAGTCTTCTCGCTCCGATCTCCAATCATATACGCCACAATTTGTCTTGTACGACGGCACAAAACCGTCCAAAGCCAGCGTTTTTCGCTCTTTTTCCGCACAAATGACCAC
Source organism: Chloroflexota bacterium (assembly GCA_049323115.1). Classification (GTDB taxonomy): domain Bacteria; phylum Chloroflexota; class Anaerolineae; order Anaerolineales; family Villigracilaceae; genus JAABUE01. Next base: position 59,767 of record JBMOMP010000049.1, on the reverse strand, counting down.
ATCTCATCTAACTCCAGTTCGTCATCTGCTTGCGCTGGAAGCAAAGTCTCTTCTAGTTTTGGATTACTTGCATCTTTTTTTGGTGGTGGTGCATTGTAAGTGATGCCAGTTTACAGCCTTTTTTTCAACGCGAATTGGCGAATTTTACGAATAAAATTTGAAGAAATTCGTGACATTCGTTCATTCGTGAAATTCGCGTTGAGGTTCGTCACTTACTCTGTATTACTACCTTAATTTTATGGTAAATTCATCATACTTCCATTCATTGAACAAAGAATACTTTCTAGGTTTGAATTCTTTGCGCGCATATGCAGCTTTTGCAGTAATCTACAGTCACATTATACAAAACGTCTTCCCCGATCCTCTATTCCTCGCATTTAAGTATTTTCTTATTGACGCCAGTAGCGCGGTAAGCCTTTTTTTCGTTTTAAGTGGATTCTTAATCACCTATTTACTTTTAACTGAATCCACCAAAAATAAAAAAGTGTCTATTGGCAAGTTCTATATTAGGCGCATACTGAAAATTTGGCCTCTCTATTACGCAATTGTCATCATTGGATTATTAATCTTCCCAGTAGTATTTGGAAAAGACTATATATATACTGTCTTTTATCCAGACAACGTCTTGATAATCCCAATAAAAACACAAATGCTTTTGGCTTTTTGTTTATTACCAAATTATGCTACTATAACGGCTCCAATGGAGCATTTATGGAGTATTGGCATTGAAGAACAATTCTATGTTGTTTGGCCTTGGATCTTTCGACACAAGCTAAGTATTGTAAAGGTTAGTTTAGGCATATTAATTGTCAAGTTTATAATTTCACTTGTCATCCCTACTCTTAGCATACCGGGAGCCAAGAGAATTGTTGACGAAGGACGTTTTGAGTGTATGGCAATAGGAGCTCTTGGTGCTTATGTCTATTTCAATAAACTTCCTTTATTGAAGTTTGTTTACAGTAAGGTAACCCAAGTATTGGTGTTGATTGCTTTTATCTACATGACTGGTAGGAATATCCCTGTCACCTTTCTAAACACAATGGGAATATCTACAATTTTTATCATTCTAATATTAAACTTATCCACAAATCAAAGAGCACTCATTAAGATTCACAACCCACTAACAGAGCAATTGGGGAAAATTAGCTATGGTCTTTATTTGTACCATTTTCCAATACTTTATATCTTTCTAAAATTCACTCCTCAAATCTTGTTTAATAATATTTTGCTTTACCCCACAATAGTTTCTTTTAGCACAATTGTGGCGACATGGCTAACAGCCAGTTTGTCTTACAAATGGTTTGAAATGCCTTTTTTGAATCTAAAAGAGAAGTATTCTACAATATAGATTTCTTTCTCAAAATCTGCCCAACAAAGCGTCCATAAAGCTAAATGAGCAGGAAACATTCCCCGTTCATATTTTCTGGAGTGTCATTAATTCTGTTGTTAATAAACAGCAAAATGAGAGTCAACATAAGATGTGTCAATTGTTAGGCAGCAACAACATTTCGCCGGAGAGAATTCTGAAAGCAATAAGTGATATCAATCATCATTCAAATATGGGCACAGAGAAAGGATGCTAACTTTAAGGTGAAAGTCTGCCCAACACAGCCTGGTTTGCCCTGAAAGTCATCCCCTGCCTGCGCCAGCGCCGGATGGGGGCGGCTGGCGGCCCTGGTTATGTTATAAAAACATGCGAATTCAATCACAAAGGGGATTGACTATCCAGGAAGAGTTACGTTATAAAAAGGGGAAGCCTGGAAAAAATGGATGTCCCTATGAAAAAAGCGCTCTGCCTGTCCCTGCTGGCCCTGACCTTGCTGGCCTGTTCGACCGCCGACCTGGTGGCACTGGTGTTGACGCCCACCGCCTCCCCCTCGCCGCTCCCGCCGCCGACCATGCCTCCCGTCGAGACGCCCGGCGTCACTGCCACGCAGCCGACCCCCACTTTCACCTATACGCCCACCTTGAGCGGGCAGAAACCGACCGCCACCGCCACCGTCACCGGCACGCCGCCGCCCACCGACACGCCCGAGGTCACTCCTACTTCGGAAGGCGCGATCATCGTGCTGCCGGAATCGAGCGGGTTCTTCTCCGTGCTGGTCTCGGAGCCGGCCATCTACTACGGCAAATGCGGCCTCCCGGCGGAAGCGCGCATTACGGTGCGGGTCACCGATCCCGGCAAGGTCAAGTTCGTGGCCTTCTTCATGCGCCTGCGCAGCAAGTCCAGCGGCAACGACACCGGCTGGGACATCGGCACGGTCATGCAGTCCATGGGCGACGGTCTGTACTCCCTGACCCTGAACGCGGACGACCTGCACAAGCCGGAGCCTTATTCCTATTACAAGGATTCCTGGTTGGAGTTCCAGTTGGTGGCGACCAATTCCTATTCGCACGAATTGGGGCGCAGCGAGAAGATCACCGACCAGTTGTCGCTCTCGCCCTGCCCCACCGACGGCGTTCCCACCCAGGAATGAACCTCCCGGACGAGTTGGTCTCCTTCCTGCGCCGCGCCGGGCGCATGGTTGTTCTCACCGGCGCAGGCGTCTCGCAGGAATCCGGTCTGCGCACCTTCCGCGACGCCCAGAGCGGCCTGTGGGCGCAGTACCGCCCCGAAGACCTGGCAACGCCCGAAGCCTTCGCGCGCGACCCGAAACTGGTGTGGGACTGGTACGCCATGCGCCGCGAAAAAGTGCGCACGGTCGAGCCGAATCCTGCCCACCTGGCGCTGGCGCGCATGGCGCGCTTCATCCCGGACTTCTGCCTGGTCACGCAAAACGTGGACGGCCTTCATCAGAAGGCGGAAGGGTACCTGGCGGCCTCGTTTCCCCTGCGGCGGGCGTATCCCATCATCGAGTTGCACGGCAACCTGGGGCGGGTAAAATGCGCCTCGTGCGGCGGACAAGCCGAGGCGTGGGAAGAGGCGGGCGAAAGCGTCCCGCGTTGCGCGTCCTGCGGCGGCCTGCTGCGCCCGGACGTGGTCTGGTTCGGCGAGGCGCTTCCCCGGCAGGCGCTGGAACAGGCGGCCGAAGCGGCGCGGGGTTGCCAGGCCTTTTTCTCTATCGGCACGTCGGGATTGGTGCAGCCGGCGGCTGCGCTGGCGTTCGCGGCGCACAACCGCGGCGCAGTCGTGGTGGAGGTCAATGCCGAGCCAACGCCCCTGACCGAAAAAGCGGACTTCGCCTTGCATGGCAAGGCGGGGGAGATTTTACCGGCCCTGGTCGAGGCGGTTTGGCCGGGCGCTTTTCAACGCGAAAAACGCGAATAGGGCGAACCGGTTCAACCACCAACTCAATGCGGCGGCTCGACCACTAGCCAGGACACTGCTCAACCGACGCTCGCCTGGTTAGACTGAGCAGTTACTTAGAAACCAACTAATTGAGGGAAGAACAGCCAAAGCGACAAAAGTATAAGGCCAATTACCCCAGCGGCCTTAAATGCTTGCATAATCGCGTGCAGAATACCTTTGCTTAACTGTTTGTTGCCATGCGCTGGCACAGACACCGATGTGCCATCTTCAAATTCTACAACAACGTGAGAGCCTTTCCCTGCTCGTATTTTGGATACCTTATCAGATTTGCGCGCCAGTTGAATGAAATCTTTGCCGGTTTTAGGCTGCTTGTTCGTCATTGAGATCCTCGTTGTCATTGTCTTCTACATATTCTTTATGAGACATCGAGAGACCGGCAAAAGCATTATGCTTTTCTACATATTCAATGATAGCATCAAGCAGCCCATCAAAAAAAGATTTTGGGTCGAGGTTTTCTGGCATTTCAACAACACCATCAATAACCACGCTGTATTCTTTCATGGCTTGTTCGGTAGACACAATTTCTCTTACATTCATTTCTGTCATTAATTCTGTGGTCATCGCTGCACCTCGTTGCGTGAACCCATATTGTTAAAATCTTACCACATAAAATATTTCTTCGGGGGCAAATTGGCAAATTTTTCGTACATTCGCACCATCGTACTCGCGAAGTACCCGAAGGCTGTAGGGTAAATTCGCGTTGAGGAGCGTCACTTAAAGCCGCTACCAATTTGGCCTACGCCCCCCAGTCGCTGAAACGTTCCGCGACCTGCTTGATGTGTTCGCGCAAGACTACTGCCAGGATGCCCAGCATGAGCAGCAGCAGGCCGGTGCAGCCGATCAGCACCACCGCCCAGATGCCCTGCATCAGGCCGTACATGACCGAGATGACCGCCAGCACCGCGAAGATGATGGGGGTGACGACCAGGCTGCGCGAGCGGATGACGATGCCGTAAGCCAGCACCGCCAGCGCCTGGAAGAACAGGATGGCAAAGAAGACCAGTCTTTCGTTGGACAGGAATTGGATGTAGGTGACGCCCAACAAGACCAATTGCGAGACCATGCCGGTGACGAAGGCGCCGGTCTTGCTGCCCGCGCGCGTCAACAGGTAGTGCATCAGCAAGCCCAACCCGGCGGCGCCAATGGAATAGAACTGCGGCTCGTCCACCTGCAATTCGACCAGGATCAGGAAATACGCCAGCAGGTAGAGCGCATTGGCCGGGAAGCCCAGCCACACGTTGCGCCGCGCGAAGGCCTCCGCCGCCACCAGCGTGGCCGTCAGCGCCGGGGGAATGGCGACTACCAGCCCGTTTTGGTACAAGTCCGCGTGGAAGGGCGCAAAGCAGGAGGCTGCCAGCCCGATCCCGATCCCGCTGGTCCACAACACGAACGGCCAGCCCTGGCCGCCTCCCCGCTTGCGCAGGAAGAAGCCCGCGCCGTAATACAAGACGCCCAGCGCTGCAACCGGCAGCAGCCAGCGCTCGCTGCCCAGGGTGCGAAACGCAAAGACCATCGCCAGCATCGAGAAGGTGGTCGCGCCGTATCCCAGCCGCGCTTCGCGGTGCAGGACGGCCAGCCCCAGGAAGGCCAGCGCGTAGGCTGCAAAGCAGATCAACGCCGTGCGCGGCTCGTCCATTCCTATGGTGAGAAGGTACAGCGTGTTGGCCAGGATCGCCAGCGCCGCCAGCCCGCGCGCCGCCCAGCGCAGCGGGCGTTTCCCGGTGAAGGCGCGCCCCAGGAACCAATCGAGCGCCAGCCACGCCAGCCCGATCCCCAGCAGGTGCCAGGCCGGCTCGTCCACTTCGAAGTTGTACAGCAGCAGCGCCAACCCGGCCGGGAAGAGGGACTGCGGCCCGGCCTCCAGCCAGCCCTTTTGGTGTTGGAACATCTCGACGGTGAACAGCGCGCCGACCAGCAGGACATACCAGCCGCCGGCGTCCTTCAAGTTGACCAGGGCAGCCAGGGATACCAGCCCGCCCAGGGATAGTCCGCTCACACGCATCATCCCGGACCAGGGGCTTGGTCGCCGTTTAAGCAGCATCCATCCGCCCAGGCAGTACAGCGCGGCCAGCCCGGTCAGCGTGGGCAGCCAGGAATCTACATCGAAGTGCTGGAGCGCAAAGGTCACGCCCAGGGCAGCGGAGGCGGTTGCAAGGTAAGCCAACCAGGCTTTTCTCAGTCGCAGCGCGTACAGCGTGAAAAAGAGCGCATACACGCCGTAGGCGATGGCTGCGGCCCCGGGCCGGTCGACCGCCGCCGGCAGGACGACCGTCAGGTTGCAGAACGCCAGGAAGCCGCCGATAGCGCGCAGCGGCCAGCGCCAGACGCCCGCAGTTGGGGAGTTCTGTCCGAGCGCCAGGTCGGGCAGCAGGTAGAGCAGGCTGGGGATCAACAACCGGTAGCCTGCGAACACATCCGTCCCTGCCATGAACGGCAGGGCATAGAAACTGAAATAGGCGCCCAATCCCAGCAGCAGGGAAATGCTCCAAACGTAGGCGCGCGGCTGGAGAATGTGCAGCAGCGCGTACAGCAGCGCGCCCGCCAGCAGGCAGGCGAAGCCGTAAGCGATTTCTTCTACAAATCCAAACCCTGCAGCGGTCAGGATGACCGGCAGGGAGACGAGCAATAAAGGCAAGGCAAAGCGGCGCGCTTTTTCACTCCCACTGGAAGGTTGTGCGCCAATCATCCGCAGGCCATCGCCGAGCAGCGCCAGCGCCAGTCCCCATCCCCAGGCAAGGACGACGCGCGGCAAGCCTTCGAGGGACAGTCCTTGCGCCAGCGTCAGCGGGAAGGGATACAGGACGGCGGCTGCCAGCCAGGGGAACAAGAAATAAGGGATGACCAGGTCGCTGGCCAGGTAGAAGCCGGCCGCCGCCAGCCAGTAGAAGGCGGTGAACAGGTTCCAGGCGGCGGGAGGCTCCTCCATGCGGTCGAAGACAGCCGCAAGCGCAACCAACGACAGAGCAAACTGTGCAATTTGCACGAGCAGGAAGAGCGGCAGGCTGAACCGTTGCGATTGCCAGCGTTTGAGCAGGGCCGCCCCGCCCAGGCCGGTCAGCGTGATCAGGCTGAGGAGCAGCACGGCGACTTCGATCTCGTTGCCCAGGACATCCGCCAAGCGGCCAAAAGAGATCGCCAGCGCCACAAAGGCGGCCAGGCTGAACAGCCGCGAGCGGTAGAACCAGGTGCCAAAGCCCCAGATGAGCGCCATGCCGCCCATCATCGCGAACCAGTACAGGGCGTTGGCCTTGTCGCCCAGGTTCAGCATATCGGCCAGCACGTTGGCGTCGGTGGGCAGCAGGAAGGAGAAGACGATGAAGAGGGCGAAGCCGGGCTGGGGCAATCGCTTGCGAATGGCCAGAGCTGCGCCGCCGAACAGCGCGGTAGCCGCCAGCAGGATGGGCAGGCGCGCGGATTCGACCACAGCCGCCAATATGGCAGCAGCGGCAATGACGAAGAACGCGCCCAGGTACAGGGCGATCTTGATGCTGGTTTCGCTCAACAGGGTTTGCGCCAGGCTGGGGCGTTCCCCCACGCTACGCTCGGGGCAGGCCCCTGCGGGGGGAACGGGAGAGGCTGGGGCCGAGGCAGAGGCCGGGGAAACGGAGGCCGCTTCCGGCTGGGAAGGAGGCGGGGCGGGTCGCAGGTCGAAGTCATAGCGCGCGCGCAGGACGTCGGCTTGTTCGGTTTGCAGCAATCCCTGTTCCTCCCAGGCTGCGATCTCCCGCAGGATGACCTGGCGTTCGCGCCGGTCGAGTTTGGCCGTCCTGGCCTGGATGTAGCGGTGCGTAGGCGACTCAAGCGCCTGGCGCGCCGCCGCGCGGACGGGTTTGCTGGGGTCGCGCAGGGCCAGCGTTTCCAGCCTGCGCAGGATGGCCGGGCTGCTATACGGTTGGCCGGTCAGTTCCTGGATGGCGGCCAGCCGGGTGGAGGCCTGCCCGTCCTCGAGCAGCGCCTGGATGCGCTTGAGGGTCTCTTCGGGAGTGGGGGTAGGTCCTTCGGCGTCGGTCATGGGTTGTCTCCAGGGGGCGTCTTTTTGTACACGGATGCCGCAGATTGCACGGGGTTTCACGGATTTCTTCGCAGAACTCCGTGTGGTTGCGCTCGGACGGCAGTGCAATTGCAATCATACGCAGTGTGATTTCATTCACACGGCAGTGTGATTGTGTTCGCACGGCTGTGCAATTGCGCTCGGACGGCAGTGCGATTGCTCTTGGGCGAAAGCGCAATGGAAAAATTGTCGAGACTGGTTTTGCAATGATAACCCCTTTGCTGCCAAGATGTTGCTGGCGAGACAGTCGCTTTCGAAGCGACTGTCTCGTTACACTTTCGTGACCACTCCGCTGCGGGCGGGGATTTCCAGGCGCAGGGTGTTTTCCCGGCGATGGGCGTTCGTTTGCGGGCCAAAGAGATGTTCCGGCGGCCTGGCCTGGGGGGAGAGGGCGGCAACAGGGATTTCGACCGTTCTGGGCGCGTCGCTGGCGTTGAGGGCAATGACCAGCGCTTCACCCTCCAGTTGGCGGCCAAAGGCAAAGACGCCATCGGCAGAGTACAGGCGCTGGTAGGAACCGCGCCGCAGGGCCGGCTGGCGCTTGCGGAGCGCGATCACGTCTTTCGCGTAGGCGAGCAGGTTGTGGTCCCAGCGCGAGGCGTCCCAGGGGAAGGCTTTGCGGCAGTCGGGATCGTGGCCGCCGTCCACGCCGATTTCGTCGCCGTAGTAGATGCAGGGCGCGCCGGGGTAGGTCATGAGGAAGAGCCAGGCCAGGCGCAGCGCGGATTTGTCGCCGGGGACGCAGGAGAGGAAGCGCGGCATGTCGTGGCTGTCGAGCAGGTTGAGCTGCGCGTAGGTGATGTCGCGTTGGTAGAGATAAAAAATCCGGTCGATCTCATTGGCAAAGCCATTGGCGTCCATGCCGGGGTGGACGCGCCCCTGCAGCCCCCCTGATTGGTTGACGGTAGCCATGTCGAGGCGCGGCCCGCCGAAGAAACTGAGGGCTGCGGCGGTGAGCAGGTAGTTCATCACGGCGTCGAATTGGTCGCCTTGTAACCAGCGCCCGGCTTCGTGCCAGATCTCACCGACGATGTACGCTTCGGGGTTGACGGCGCGCACCCGGCGGCGGAATTCCTGCCAGAAGGAATCGTCGTTGATCTCGCCCGGCACATCCAGCCGCCAGCCGTCGATGCCGAAGCGCGTCCAGTGTTCGGCTATGTCGAACAGGAATTCGCGCACGGCGGGCGTGGCGGTGTTGAACTTGGGCAGGGCGGGCAGGTCCCACCAGGCCTGGTAGCCCAGGGCGCGCAGGCTGCCTTCGCCGTTCTTCAGGGCGTGGAGTTCGCCGGTGGCCGGGTATACCCCCCAGCGCCGGCGTCCGTTCAACCGTTCAGGGTCGAAGTAAAACCAATTTTTGTAGGGCGAGGCTTCGCCGTTTTCCAGGACGTGATGGAATTGCCAGAAGCCGCGGCTGGCGTGGTTGAAGACGCCGTCCAGGATGACGCGCATCCCGCGCCGGTGAGACTGGTCCAGCAGGAAGCGCAAGGCGTCGTTCCCGCCCAGCAAAGGATCAACATTGTAATAGTCATAAGTATGGTAACGATGGTTCGATGCAGAGGCAAAGACCGGGTTCAGGTATAACGCGGTGACGCCCAGGTCTTGCAAATAATCGAGATGTTCGGCGATACCGTACAGGTCGCCGCCTTTGAAGCCATGCACGGTCGGCGCAGAATCCCAGGGTTCGAATCCCGGGTCAGGCAGGCGCGTGCTGCGAGCGAAGCGGTCGGGGAAGATCTGGTAGAAGACAGCGTCTTGTACCCAGTCGGGGATGGTCATGGTTGCAGTCTGTTCAAGTTGGGTTCAATGAAGCAGGGCGGTCATAGACCGCCCTGTTGTGTGTGCATATTGCTCGATCCAATCGCTGCCTAGCGGATGGCCTGCTCCGTTTCCGCGTCGAAGATGTGGAAGTTGTCCATATCGAAGGCCAGTTGCGCCTTTTCCCCGACGCGCAGTTTCGAGCGTGGGTCGATGCGCGCTACAAAGATATTCTTGCCGCTGAGCATGTGCAGGAAAATTTCGTTGCCCATCAGTTCGGTCACGTCCACTTGCGCTTCCACTTTTTCTGTATGGATGTTGGGGGGCGTAAAGTGGGGGTCGTGGATATTTTCCGGGCGAATGCCAAAGATGATGTTCTTGCCTTCATGCGCCAGGTACGGCTGGGCGTTTTCGGGCGGGATCGGAATGGCAAACCCTTCGCTTTCGACGAGCAACCGGCCATTGTCCTTGCGCAGTTTTGCGGGGAAGAAGTTCATGGCGGGCGAGCCAATGAAGCCAGCCACGAACAGGTTATCGGGGTGATCGTAAAGGTTTTGCGGGGTGTTCACTTGCTGCAATAAGCCCTTGTTGATGACGGCAATGCGGGTGGCCATGGTCATGGCTTCGACCTGGTCATGCGTAACGTAGATGAAGGTGGTTTGCAGGCGTTGGTGCAGTTTGTTGATCTCAGCGCGCATGGCAACCCTGAGTTTAGCGTCCAGGTTGGAGAGCGGCTCATCGAAGAGGAACACTTTGGGTTCGCGGACGATGGCGCGTCCTACCGCTACGCGCTGGCGCTGACCGCCGGAGAGTTGGCGCGGCTTGCGGTCCAGCAGGTCCTGGATGCCCAGGATTTCCGCGGCTTCGTTGACGCGGCGCTTGATCTCTTCTTTGGGCGTCCTGCGCAACTTCAGGCCAAAGGCCATGTTGTCGTACACCGACAGGTGTGGGTAGAGGGCGTATGACTGAAAGACCATAGCAATGTCACGGTCCTTCGGGGCCACGTCATTGACAACCCGCTCTTCGATGCGAATCTGTCCTTCGCTGATCTCTTCCAGGCCGGCCAGCAGGCGCAGGGCGGTCGTCTTGCCGCAACCCGAAGGCCCAACCAGCACAAGGAATTCCTTGTCTTCGATATGAATGTTCATATCGTTGACGGCGACCATGTCGCCAAAACGTTTGAATACATGATCGTACGTTACACTTGCCATGGTACTTTCCTCCAGTCTTAAGAATATAGTGCCCCTATTATACCCTCTAAATTTGTACTGGACAAACTTATTCGAGTCCTGCGAATATCTGGTCTAATTGCTCTCCTGGCACATCGAACACGGATTGATTCTCGGGCAGCGCCTCCCTGGTCATCCACTCTGGGATGCGGTCATCCTGGGCGGTGAACCCGGCGCGGCGATTGAACTCGCGTTCCATGCGGATGGTCTGTTTGCCCAAGTCCTGCAAGACCGTATCGGGCAGGTCGTCCCAGCCATAGCGCGCTTTCAGCAGGCGTTTGACTACGCCGTCTGGCGTGGCGGCGTAACCGAAGCCCGCAAAGATGCAGGCGCCGAGCGTGTCGTAGCCGGCCATGTTGAATTGCGCATTGCGCGAGACCTCGATTTGTACGTTGGGATCCAGATGGTTGATGGGCGCGCGGATCGTCAGGCCGGAAGTGTGGTCCGCGCCCTGGGCGGTGGTGGCGTAGGTCACGCCCGTCCCTTTGATCGAGCGCGGTTCGTAGGCGGACATGGCCTGTCCCTTGACCGCCGGTACGCGCTCGACGCCATAGGCCTTGCCCGTTGCTACTGCCCCGTCGCCCAGCACGCGGCCGACGCGGCTGCCTTTGCGGATCTCATCCAGCAGGGACAGCGCCGCCTCGCCGTCTCCCCATTTCATCAAACCCGCCTCGGCCGCCACCCCCAGGGCTGCTCCCACTTCGATGGAGTCCAGCCCCAGGTCGTTGACCTGCCAGTTCAGGCGGCCAATCATATCCAGGGAATCGATGCCCAGGTTCGAACCCATCAGGCCGATGGTCTCGTACTCCAACGGCGAGACGATCACCTTCCCGTCTTCCCCGCCGAAGACATTCGAGCATTTGATGGTGCAGCCTGCCATGCAGGCATGGGATGGGTCGGACGGTTTGCCGCGCTCCAGGGTGAAGTCGCGTAACGCTTCCCCGCTGATGCTGTCTACTTGGTCGAATGTGCCATACGAGAAATTCCGGGTCGGCAGGGCGGCGAAGCGTTGGGTCAACTGCGACATGGCGGCCGTCCCATAATCACGATAAGAGGCCGACTGGGGATGCTCCATCACCGATTTGGTGTAATCTCTCTGTGCGATTTTGAACGCTTCGACGTCCACGATGGGCGGCTTCTGTCCCCCGGCATTGTCGAACACGATGGCCTTCAGTCCCTTCGAGGCCATCACAGCGCCCAGGCCGCCGCGCGCGGCAATGCGCGAGGGGATGCGGTCTTTATCGATGTTCTGGATACCGGCCGACTTCATCTTCATTTCGCCGCCGGGGCCGATCAGGGCAATGGCTACCTTGTCGCCATACTTCTCTATCAAAATGCGGGCGGTTTCGTAGACGCCCAAACCGGCCAGGTGGTCGGCGTTTTCCCATTTTGCGCCTGCCAGCGAAAGGTGCAAAACCCACAATCCCTTTGTTGGCTGGCCTTCGAGGATGAGCGCGTGGATGCCCATGCTTGCCAGATGCAGGCCGGTGCGCCCGCCCGCATTGGCCTCCTTGGCGCCGCCGGTCAGCGGCGATTTGCCGCCAATCGAGATGCGGTCGGTGGAGGAGAGCGCATGTCCCACCAACAGGCCGGGGGCAAAGATGAGTTTGTTGCCCGCGCCGAGCGGGTCGCATTTGGCATCCACTTCATCCAGCAAGATGCGCGCGATTAGTCCGCGCCCGCCCAGGCGCTGCCAGGCAGGGGGGACAGGTGCGGTCGAGAGTTTTTGGGTGCTGGTATTGATACGCCAGATTTGTGTCATAGCCATTTCTCCAATTCGAAGGTTTCTGCAAAGGGGTTGACGAAGCGCACGCCTTCGATCACGCGGCCGTCGGAAAAATCTTCACTGAACACAAAGGGAATTTGATTAAGGTGCGCACATGCCCAGATTTGAGCGTCATAATAGGACACTGAATGCTCACGTGTGCCGCGCAGGGCTTCGATCACAATCGTTGGGGTAAGGGGAAAAGTTGGAAACGCAAGCAGGAAATCATTGACTTGGGTCGTGGCCTCCGCCAGGGTCAAGAGTGGAGTCTTGCAGCGTGTAGTTGCATTGACGAACTCCGAGAGGCATTGAACGCTCAGGCATCCCAGTTGATGGATCTCCAATGCGCGGAGGACATGGATGGCCGTATTTCGTTTTTCTATCTCCGCTAAATCGAACATATATACCAGAAGGTTGGTGTCAATCAGTATTTCGATCATAGCGTTTCATTCGTTCTTCATAGAGTTCTTCGCGAGTCCAGTTGCGCTTCCGTTGAGGCACAGGCCCGCGCTTTTCCATTTCCTGCAGAAATTTGTAAATTCTTTCCCATGCTTCAAGATTATATGCGGGACGATAGCCTACAACACGCAGCTCGATCTCCAGGGCGCGTCGGATGATCTCTGCTTCGCTGATCCCCCGCGCTTCGGCCGCCTTTTTCAGGCGCTCCTCCTGGCTTTTCTGGATATAGATTTGCTTGCGGACCATTTTGGGCATAGACGCTCCTTGGATATACATCACATTATACATCATGTTGCGCTGTGGTTTTGTGGGAGCATCGCGCCGCTTCTGGCTGCTCGCAGTCCACACCATTCGAGTATCGTCTCGGATGGTGTGGATGAGCATCCCAATCTTTATTATGGCAGGAGAGGAGCAGATTCCTTGAAGCCGAATTTTCTTGGAAGCAGGACTACTTGAGCGTGGCTTGCAGCGCACCTGTAAAGGTTTTCAAACCATCGTTGACCTGTTCCGCTGTGACGTTCAGGGGCGGGATCCAGCGGATGGTGTTGTCATACGTGCCGCAAGAGAGCAGCAACAGGCCAGCCTCCTCAGCGGCGTGGATGATTTCCTTGACGACTGGCTTGGCTTTTTGGGGCTTTCCATCCACCACGAATTCGGTGCCGATCATCAGGCCCTTGCCGCGCACGTCGCCGATTTGCGGGTATTCTTCCTGCAATTTGCGCAGCCCGGTCATCAATTGCAAGCCGCGTTCTGTGGCGTTCTCCAGCATCTTTTCTTCTTTCATCGCGCGGATAGTAGCCACGCCGGCCGCGCAGGCCACCGCGTTGCCGCCGTAGGTGCCGCCGTGTGAGCCGGTCTCCCATTTCTTCATCAGGTCGAGGCGGCTAAACACGCCCGAAAGCGGCATGCCGGATGCCAGGCCTTTGGCCGAGGTGATAATGTCGGGAACGACCCCGAAATGTTCGAGCGCGAACCACGTCCCGGTGCGCCCGAAACCGGATTGCACTTCGTCGAAGATCAGCAGGATGCCGTGCTTATCGGCGATCTCGCGCAGTCCTTTCATGAACGAGACCGGCGGGACAATGTAACCGCCCTCGCCCAATATGGTTTCGATCAGGATGGCGGCTGTCTCTTTTGGCGCGCTCTGCGAGGCCAACAGGTGTTCCAGTTGCTCCAGCGCGTATGCGGAGGCCTGTTCCTCGCTCATGCCCAGGCGGAAGGCATACGGGAAGGGCGCCACGAACACGCCCGACGGCAGCGGCCCGAAGCCCGCGCGGTAGATGGTCTTGGAGGTGGTGAGCGCCATCGTGCCGGCGGTGCGTCCGTGGAAGGAGCCGCTGAAGACGATGACATTTTGCTTGCCGGTGGCCGCGCGCGCCAGTTTGACGGCCCCTTCTACGGCTTCTGCGCCCGAATTCGAGAAGAAGAAACCGTCAATCGAGGGCGGCGCGATCTGGCGCAGTTCCTCGATCAGTTGCAGCATTGGTTTGTGGATGACGATGTTGGCCTGGGCGTGGAGGAACAGGCCGGCCTGCTCGCGGATGGCCGCGACGACCTTTGGGTGGCAGTGACCGGTGTTGGTCACGCCGATGCCGCAGGTGAAGTCGAGCAGTTTGCGGCCATCGGCGGTGTAGATGTACGCTCCCTCGGCGCGTTCGGCGACGAAGGTGAAGATGCGTCCCCATACCGGGGACATGTGCGGAAAGTTTTGTTCGTAGAGTTGGTCCATCAGGTTTTCCAGTGTCAGGTATCAGAAGGTGTCTGAAACGTCAGACCCTAAAGATTTTTCCCGTATAACCAGGGTTGTTTCTTGCAGAAAAGTCCCGTTGAAAATGTGTTTTTGATTGCACAGGAAACCTTTAGGGTCTTTTTCTAAGGATTTATGCCGGCAGGTATTCCACCGCCCACTCGATGTCGTGCTTCTTGAGGGTGGCGGGCGTCGGCACACCGTCGGCGCTCCAGCCTGCCAGCCGGTAGTACTCGTCTATAGCGGAATCAACTTCCTCGTGAGTCAGAACGAATCCGGCTGTCGGGCCGGTGCCGGTCATGGCCTTGAAGAATTTCTTGGGCAGTTTGTCGTCCTTGCGTCCCAGTCCCTCGCGGGCGTTGAACACACGGAACAGATTCAAGCGGCGCGCGCCGACTTCCAGCAGTTCGTCCAGCGTCATGTTCCAGCCGGTGACGGCGTTGATCATCGCCAGGGTTTCTTTGGGACCGTACAGCGTCCAGGTTGGGCCGTAGACGAACTGGCACAGTTCGGCCGAGTCCATCATGCTGTAGAACAGTTCGCTGAGATAGGCGAAGCGGACCTTCTCCGGCGTCAGGCTGTAGGCCGGCTGGGGTTGGCCCAGGCCGACGTCGGTCAGCCGTTCCAGGTTGAAGCCGCCGATGCCTTCCTCGTAGTAGGGATCATGTTCGCTGGACTGGTGATCCGCGCCGAAGGGATTGACAGCATAGATGAGCGCCAGGCTGCGCTTGGCCTGCGGCATGTGCGCCGGGGATTCTGCGCCCTTGACGGTGATCAGGCATTCGTCCGCGCCGTTGCCCCAGGCTTTGGCGGCGCGCTCGGAACCTTGCGACAGCACCTTGCCCAGCGCGCCTTCGTTCTTGACGATCTGGTCGAGAGCGGCGAGCATGGCGTCGGCGTCGCCGAATTTGAGTTCCAGGCCGCCGGTTTGTTCCTTGGTGATGATGCCCTTTTCGTAGCATTCCATGGCGAAGGCAATGGTCGCGCCGCAGGCAATCGTGTCCACGCCGTACATGTTGCAGATCTGGTTTGCCAGCGAGACCGCTGCCAGGTTGTCGATGCCGCAATAGGAACCGAACGTGCCAAGCGTTTCGTACTCCGGGCCGCCGTAGTACGGATCCACTTTGTACGGGCCGTCTTTGATCTCCACCACGCGCTTGCAGCGCACCACGCAGGCGTAACAGGTATCGCGTTCCTTCAGCACGGTCTCGGCCATCTTTTCGCCGCTGATGGGCTCGCAGCCCTCGAACTGGCCTTCGTTGTAGTTGCGGGTCGGCAGGGTGCCGATCGAATTGTTGAACAGCACCACCACCGCCGTGCCGAATTTGGCCAGGCCGTCCATATCGCCGTTTTCAGGGATCGCCTTTGGGCCGGTGCGGTTCAGCGCGGTGAGCGCCTTGGGATCGAAGATTGCGGGTTTCTTTGTGCCGCGCACCACCACTGCCCTGAGATTCTTGCTGGCCATCACTGCGCCCATGCCCGTGCGTCCGTTGTGGCGGTTCGACATGCTGACGATGGACGCAAAGCGGACGCCGTTCTCCGCCCCGGGCCCATGTTGCAGGATTTCGATCTTGTTGTCGCCCAGTTCCTCCTTTAGGATGTGATCCACTTCTCCCGTGACCTTGCCCTTCAGGTGCGCAGCCTCGCGCAGCTCGGGCTTGCCCTCGTTGATCCAAAGGTATACCGGCTTGGGAGATTTCCCCTTGACCACAATGCCGTCGAACCCGGCAAACTTCAACTCGGCCGGGAAGAAGCCGCCGCCCTGCCCGTCGCCGATGCCGCCGCTGATGGGCGACTTGGCGTTGGCGTTGATGCGGCTCTGCCCGGAGATGGCCGCGCCGGTGGTCGCGCCGACCATCAGGGTCAGCACGTTATCGGGGCCGAGCGGGTCGGCGCCTTTGGGCATGTCGCGCAGGATGTAGTACATTCCCATCGCGCTGCCTCCCATGTACTTGCGGTAGAACGCCTCGGAGGGCGTTTCCACATCCAACTTTCCATTCGTCAGGTCAACGTGCAGGATCTTTCCGTTGTAACCGTAAGGCATGGCCAACCTCCTTGATAGGGATATTCAGGTGGATTGATTATAAGGGCGGTTTTCGGTTATGGCAAATTCCACTTTCCGAAAACGACAAAAATTTCATCTTTGTTGCAAGATTTGACGCGAATAGTCTGCTTCTCCGTAGGAAATAAACAGGCAACAACTCTCCCGACCCTGCTCATGAGCCGGGAGAGTGTGCAGGCAACTGTCAGCCAAGATGTTCCCTGACGTATTCCTTCTTGTAGAATTTAGGCACCCAATAGCCGTCCGCCGTGCGCACCCAGGTGATCGTATATTCCGGGCCGACCACAAGCGGGATCCTTTCTGTGACGACCTGGGTGGTTGCACTTTCGAAGATCATGCCGGCCGGCAGGTTATCCTTCGTGATGACCTGGTACATGCTTGGCGTCAGGCGCGGCTTGACCGGGGTGACGACAATATATCTTGAAACGGGAGGCGCAACCCCTTCGACGAACATGGCGATATGGGTGCCAACCAGGCGTTCCTGCCCCGCTGTTCCATTGTGAATTGGCGAATTGACGATCTTGTCGTTTACCCACATGGCGCTGCTGCCGCCGCCGTCCAGGTCAATGGCCGTCCAGGCGTCGAAGTCGATCATGATGCGGGCAGCATCGTACAGGTTGACGCCGATGTTGTTGGGCCCCTGGCGTCCATCCACCACACATTCGATCAGTTTCCCATCTTGGGTCACTCCCACTAATGTGCGGGGGTGGATCTCCCGCCAGGCAGACGAAGTGTTCGGGCTAATCCGGCCGTTCACGACGATGAAACGCTTCCCGGCCAGGGCGTTGAACTTTTTCTCTTTGGAGTTGTAAGCGTTGATTTGCGGCTTGTGCGCCGAGGTCAGGTTGACCCACGGCTGGTAGGGGATGACGTTCTGGTACACTTTTCCCTGCGAAGCGTGAAGCCCGGTGGCGTGGGCTGTGCTGAAATCCCCGCCGTTGATGACGATCTGCGCCCCCAATTCGCTTGCGACCGTAGAGACTTTTTTGAGGCCAAATTTCGTTACAAAGAAGCGCTTGCCGGTCGGGTCGATGACCGCCACGAAACAATGCGAATTGAAGCGCTTGACTTTATGCAGTTCGACGCCGGGATATGGCTGGGTGTGTTCTTCGACGAATGGGTCAGGCAGGGGTGGTTTCTCGTTGATCCAGGTTTTCAGGTCATTGAGGGGGCCGGGGAACACATCCACATCAATCGGCTTGGGGCTGCCCGGCAGGATGAGCCGGTCTGCGCTGGCCTGCCATATCTTCCATTGCCCGGGCACTTTATTGGCATTCATTGGCCCATCCATCGCATTGATGACCGTTCGCACCTGGGCCCACGTCCTTGGTTCTGGGTTGTCAGGATAAAGTGAATAAGGGTATTGCGCCCACCAGTAATCGGCGTTCGTGGGCCATGCGCTTAACAAGGGCAGGGCGCTTTCCCCGGTATAGATCATATAATGCCAGCGCGCCCCCACCAACTGGCAGAACTCTGCGACCTCATCACGGTAGGTGTCCGGTGAATAACCGTCGTATTTGACCTCGATATCTATCATGACCGCCCCGGCTTCGTATGGGATGTGCTTCACCAGCCAATCGAAATTTCCCTGGGCATCCACCCAGGGGTTATAGACGAAATAAGGCACCCGGAGAAGCCCGGCATTGCCGGTTTCCTGCCATTGCGTGACGAAGTTTTCGTCCATGTGATGGCCGCCTTCGATGTGATTCAGACGCATGATAATGCCGGATATATTGTTTGCGATGAGGGCCTGTTCATCGATTTGTCTTTCGTCTTCGTAGGTGTCTACTAGCAGAAGATAGTTGTTCACAGCCGCTCCTTTCCAAGTCAGGGCAAGCAGCCCAAAAGAAAACCCAGCCTGGGATGGTTCCCGAGGTGATAATACCAGTATAGCGGTTTTATGGTTTGGGTTCAAGCATTGGAAGCAAAAAATGAAAATTAAAACAGGCAGGTCAGTTCAGATTTTCCATTGTCCCAAGATGCCATCAATATGCTCTTTGACTTGATCGCGCGCCAACGAGTGATCCAATCCTTGTGACAACAATTCATCGTAATTCGTCTCGGTATGGCGGATGTGAGCGATGACCGCCAACCGAATCGCCTCTTCATCCAACGATTTGGCGGACGCGGAACGCCCCACCCGGCCACTGTATTTCTGGCAGGCGTGTTCGGCGATGACCTGTTCGCGTCCCGCGGGACAACGGGGGAACATCTCGCGCACGCGCGCCGCGAACCGTTGAACGTATGCTTCATCCAATTCGGCGCGGCGGTCGGCTTCGCGCTCGCGGCGACGGGCGCGGACGTCTTCGTCTGCCAGGCATTCCTGCTCGGCGCGTTGCAGCGCGGACTCCTCGATCAGAATCCCCTGTCGTTCGTAGCGTTTGCGGGCGCGGCTCCATTTCAGGACGACGGCCGAGAGAGTGGAATATTTTCCTGCGCGTCTGGTCAAAGCCGCGTTGCCTGAGGGGAGGAAGAGGAGATGATCCATGTCCGCGCAGGAGAGACACAGCGCGCCTTTGCCCTCGACGAGGGTGATCCAGGCGTGATGTCCCAGACGCTCGCCGCATTCGTCGCAGGTGGAGTCTTGGGAGGAGATGAAGACTTTCAGGTCCATATTACAAGGTTCCCAACAATCCTTTTCCAAGTTGGGTCAGCCGAAACCTGGAAAGTTTGGAAAACTTGCTGCCGCCGATGTCTTCCATGCCATATTCGGTTTCCAAGCAACCAAACCCAACTAGGGGAAGGATTACCATGCGCTCAATAGCGCCGCGCCTTATGGTCTTCGAAACATCCTGATCTAGACTCGGCCAAGTGAAATGAGCCTCGGCGATCAGTTGGTCGGCAAATGGTTGATAGGAAACTGCCTGGTCAACGGACAATTCCCGCAGGCGTTTGAGAGAGATTTCAGCAAATCCGTTCGGCAAGCCCTGACTCAAACCTGAAACAGGAAAAGCGATTCGCCAATCTTCATAGTGCCACCAGACATCGAGCATAAAGCCAAGTTGAAGCGGGGCGGCCGCATTCAAAAAAGCCTCTCCACTCGAAGTTAATTTCCATATCCGCGCCTGCCCGCCCGTTACTAATCCGCCCGTGTTCGCAAGCATGTGGAGGAAGAACAATGGCCAGGCTTGGTCTTCACTGCGCAATTTATAGACTTTGTCGCCGATTTTCTCATCGAGCACAGGCGGGTTGACGAATTTGGCGCAAATATCGCGCACGGCTTTGAGCGGCAGGTTGCCTGTAGATTGTGTGCCGGCAACATGGTTTTCTTTCAGATAGGAGAGTAATATGACCATGTCCCGCCGCACGGCCAGCGATTCGGTCAGGGCGATTTGTTTTTTGTCCAGTCCGCTTACCCAATTGGCAATTTTGACGAGGATTTCTTCGCCTCTTGACGGAGGTTCGAGATAATCCTGTTCCTCATCCCGTTGCCTGTGCGGATGGCGCAAGCGTTCGTTGATTTCATCCAGGTTGAAGTATGCGGGGTCGAAATCGCCGCCGATCCATTCCAGCATTCTGTCATGTTCAGGGTGCTTCGGATTGGAGATGGCTTCCAGAAAATCATCGTAGCCCCACACGCCGCCCACGTCTTCGGGCGGGCAGGCGCGCTTGCCTTTGATACAGACGGGATAATGGACCCCCTTTTCAAAGGGCAGGATTTTCTCGACAATCAAATTGTGCATCCAATCGTCCCCGAAGTCGTATTCATAGCGGAACTTGGCTCCCTCACGTCCGACAAGTTGACTCAGGCGATAGCGAGTTTCATCCAACATGCCGATCTCCCCTGCCTTGTCATCCATGGGATCGCCAAAGATTTGTCCATTGACATGGAACATGTGCAGGTGGCTGTCCGTCCAGCCCATGACGATTTGCAAAATGTCGTGAAGATTGTGCAACGTGACGTTATCGCCCACAAGAAACCTGCGCCAGATGGTCGGCCTGGAATCTTGCAGTGTGACTTTGATTTGGTAGATGGATTTGGGAGCAGGCATAGGATTCTCCTTTGATTATGTCCGTCATTGCGAGGGGCGTTCGTCCCGACGATGCAATCTCCTGGTCGAGGAGGGGAGATTGCTTCATCGCTCACTTCGTTCGCTTCTCGCAACACTTGCACCTGGCGCAAGTGCAGGTGTGATGAATTCCTACAAATCGAATATCGCGATATTGTCCTTCACATTCAGGAAGACGAGCCGCGCCTTTGGCTGGACTTCGAGCTGGGTCGTGACGGCCTGGGCATAGCGCGCCACTTGAAGGTTGTACTGTTCGCGGCCGATGATGGCGCGGGCTTCGTCGTCGCTGCGGGCTTCGTCGGTTTTGAAATCTATGATAGTCCAATCGTTGTCCACGCGGTAGAGGAGGTCAATGTAGCCGCGTCCGTTGGGAGAGAAGTAGGGGACTTCGTGATGGCGTTCGGCGGAGTCGAATTCCGCAAAGAGGGGATGGGCGCGCAGGCGTTCGAGCAGGCGGCCGGATTCGTGGATGGCAGCGCGGATTTCATCTTCGGCAGTAAGTCCAGATTCGAGGGCGAAGGGACGGAGGAAGGATTCCAAATCGTCGAATCGCCAGCGGCGGAGAGATTCGTGGACGAGTCGTCCCACCAGCCAGGCGGGGGCGCGGGGACGTTTGGTCTGCGAGACGACGCGCCAGACACGTTGGGGCGGGTCGGATTCGCGGGCGCGGGTTTTATCGTCGATGAGGGGAGGGCTCGGGGCGAGAGGCGGGAGGAGATTGGGCTCGGGGGGAGAGTCGGTTTGGGAGACCTCAGCAGGCGCGTGGGAGTCGGGGGCGTCGGCTGGGGAGGAGAAGTAGATCGCGGCGGAGATTCCGTTTGGGAGGTGGGGAGGCTCGGGCGCAGACATCCCGCGTAAGAAATCAAAGTGGGCGAGCCAGCCTTTGAGGGAGAGGCCATCTTTAGCGGGTTTGACGTGGGCGCTGAAAAGGAGTTTTTCTTTGGCGCGGGTCGCGGCGACGTAGAGCAGGCGGCGGTCTTCGGCGGCGTCGAGGTCGGCTTCGGCGCGGGAGGCGAGTTGCCAGGCGGTGGAGTGGAAGTCGTCGGCGCGGAGGTCGACGAGAGTGTCATGTTCCACGTTCCAAGTTACAAGTGCGGAGCGGGTGTGAGATTGGTGCGCGGCGTCGGCGATGACTACGAGAGGAAATTCGAGGCCTTTGGCTTTGTGGATGGTCATCAGTTGGACGGCGCCTGAGGCGGATGCGTCAGCGGGGGCTTCGCCTTCGCGCAAGCCGACGTCGCGGAGGGTTTGGACGTAGGCGAGGAAGTCGGCGAGGGAGACGAGGCGGGAGCGGTGCGCGTCGGCGAGGAGTTTTTCGACGTTGCGGATCATGCGCGCGCCGTTGGGGTGGGAGGCGAGGATGGCGCGGTAGTGGGTGAGGTCGAGGAGGCGTTTGAGGACGGTGGCGGCGGGGGCGCGGGAGGAGAGGGAGTGGAGGTCTTGGATGATGGTGATTGCGCGATAGGAGTTAGGAGATAGGGGTTGCGTGGGGCGTGTTCCGTTGTTTACCTGTTTACTTGTGTACGTGTCTACCTGCTCTTTGAGGCTGTCGAAGATTTTGGCTGGAGTGGTTGAGTTGTTGGGAAAGCGCAGTTTGTAGATTTCGGAATCGGGAATGGCGAAGGCGGGGGAGCGGAGGAGGCCGACGAGGGCGAGGTCGTCGGTGGGGTCGGCGATGGCGGCGAGGGCGTTGAGGAGGTCGCGGATTTCGGGGCGGTCATAGAAGCCGCGTCCCGCGACGGTGACGAAGGGAATACTTGCCGCTTCGAGTGCGGACTCGTAAACGGGGAAGGCTGTGGAGGAACGAAAGAGCAGGGCCATTTCGCCATACGCGAAGCCTTCGGTTTCGTGGAGTTGGCGCAGGCGGGTGGTGATGGTTTGCGCGGCGGAGGCGCGGCCTTCTTCGGCCGAGTCGCCGAGTCCGAGGTGGAATTCAACGTAGGGAGGTTGGACTTTTTCGCGCGGTCCCTGGCGATAGGCTTTGAGCGGCGCGAAGGGAACCGCGTAGGGACGCGCGGGGTCATCGGTTTCGCCGAGGATGGGGGCGAGGAGGGAGTTGAGGGTCTCGAGCAGGGGTTTGTGGGCGCGGAAGGTGAGGTCGAGGTCGAGGGAGAGTCCGCCTGAATCTCGAATATCTGATTGCACCTTTCGGAAGACGGTGACATCGGCGGAACGGAAGCGGTAGATGGATTGTTTGGCGTCGCCCACCACAAATAAATCAACCGCGAAAGATTCGTTGGACGCGGATGAACGCGGATTTACGCGGATGTTTTCTTTTTCTGCGTCCTCCGCGCTCGTCCGCGTCCCATTTGGGGGTTGCGGAGAAAATCCAGTCAACGCATAAACAATCTGCCGCTGGCGATCGTTGGTATCCTGGAATTCGTCCACGAGGACGGCGCGGAGGTCGGACTGGATTTGGGCGCGGACTTCGGGATGGTCGGCGAGGAGTTTGGCGGTGAGGCCTTCGAGGTCGTCGAAGTCGAGGGATTGATGTTCGTTTTTGCGGCGTTGATATTCGAGGAGGGTTTGGTCGAGGAGGCGGTGAACGGCAGGGAGGGACGCGGCCAGTTTCTCGTCGAGGGAGAAGCGGGATTTTTCAGCGAGGAATTGGAGATGTTCGTCGTAGATGTCGCGCAGGGCTTTCATCGCGGCGCGGACGGTTTCGATGTCGTCCCAATTATCTTTCTTCCCTTGTGTAGAAGTTGCTTTGCGGAGGGCGGTGAGGTCTATGAGAACGTCATCCCATCGTTGTACGGCGCGGGCTGGCTGGATTTCAGTCCAACGCGCGAGGACGGATTGGCGGGCGAGTTCGAGTTTGTCTTCGGGGGAGGAGGCGCGGAGGGAGGCGAGAGTGGAGAGGGGGGTTTGCCAGAGGGGAGAGTCGAGGTGGGATGCGAGATAGGAGTTAAGGGATAGGGAGAATTGCGCCCTCACCCCCAACCCCTCTCCCAATTCTGGGAGAGGGGAGTCGCTGACATCTAATCGGCGGCTCAAGAGGGATTTGAGAATCTGGCGGAGTTCGTTTTCTTTGAATGGCTCAAAGAGGGCGGCGGATTGCTTGTCGGTGGTCGCCCAGGCGAGGGCGGAGTCAATGGATTCGGCCTGGAGCGCGGCGGCGAGACCTTCTTCGAGGACTTCGAAGGCGGGGTCGAGGCCAGCCTCGGCAGGATGGGAGCGCAGGAGTTCGGCGCAGAGGGAGTGGATGGTGCCGATTCTTGCCGAGTCAATCTCCCTCACCCCTGCGCCCTCTCCCACAGGGAGAGGAGAAAGCGCGGCGCGAATTCGCGAGCGCATTTCACGCGCGGCCTTTTCGGTGAAGGTGATGGCGAGGATGGAACGGATGGGGTAGCCCTGTTCGAGCAGGTGCAGGTAGCGTCCCACCAAAGAAAGAGTCTTACCCGACCCCGCGCCTGCGGTGACCGCGATGGCGCGCGCGGGATCAGTGACGGCCTGGTGTTGGTTGCCTTTGAAGGAGAAGTGAGAGAGCAAAGTCATCAGTTTTCAGCGATCAGTTATCAGTGGCGTTTGCGTTTCTTGGATTTTGGCTTTTCGACAACAGCGCGTTTTGCAGCCTCAGTTTTGCGAAAATGCTTTGGGTCAACCTTTTCCTTGAAAATCTGGTAATGGCGTTTGAGGCGTTCAACATAAGCAGGGTCGGACAAAACCACATCCTTCACAAGTCGCAGGAATGCAGGGGCATATTTGGATTGCGGACTTCCATCATTCAAAATGGGCCCCTGTAATTCGCGAATTACATTGGAGTCATTTCCCTTCCACCATTTACGGTAAAAATCCGCGCTTTCCCATCCGTAAGCGATGTATGCCAGGGATGTTCGCCGCTCCCAATCATAAACTTCGAAAAACACGCGTCGACAATCGCAGCCAGGATCGTCACAATACATTTCTAGCAACCCATACGAACCTTTGGGAATGACATCGTCTTCCCGTATAATTGTCATCATGCGCGTCTCTTTTTCCGCAATTTCGCGGAAGTGCAAATGGAACGATGTGTACGGCATATCAAAATCCTCTCTTATATCTCCAACAGAATCCTGTTGCAGGGCAATAACTCGGACAGCCCTCCTCAGGTGGACGCGGCTCGAAATGCCCCGCGCGGATTCCCGTCACGTGCGCGCCGATATGTTTGATTGCGGTCTCGAACGCGGCCTCCACCCCGCCATCGAACTTCTCCAACTTCAAACTACTCGCCTCCGCCTTTTGGATGTGCCAATAAAAGCCGCCCGAAATTTCGCCTAGCCCCAACGCGTCGCGCGCCGCCAGCGCGTAGATCGGCAATTGCAACCTGCGTCCCTCTTTCAAGTGACTCGCCGCAATCGCCGTCCCGCCCGCCTTGTAATCGATCACGCGCAACGTCCCGTCGGGCGCGGCATCCAGTCGGTCAATGTAACCGTGCAAGCGCACGTCGCCTGCCGAAGTCTTCAACACCAGTGACGGCTCCCCCATCCCAAAACGCGCTTCCATCTGCTTCGGCATGAATCCCTGCGAGGCCTCGTCCAGCGCGCGGATGGTCTTCTCCAACATGCGCACGAATTCCTTTTGCTGCAACTCCCACAGCGCCGTCGGACGGAAGCCGTATTCCTGCGGTGCAGCGTCGAACACCTTGCGCGCGATCTCGAGCAAATTCTTCAACGGCTCGCCCGTCGCGTACGTCTCTTCCAAAATCTTGTGCCACATCGAACCGAGCATCCGCACGTCGAAACCCTCTTCGGCCTCCTCGCGCGGCTCCAGTCCCAGCGCGTACGCCACGAAAAATTCGAACGGGCATGTCCCATAACTCTCCAGCCTGCTCGCGCTCCATCCATGCGACGCGCCAAACCTTTCGCTTAAATCAAAAAGTTCTCCTTCGTAAATTCCCTCCGCCTTTGGATTCATCCGCGCCCGCAAAACTTCAATTCCATTTTGGATGTGGATGTCGAACGCCCGCGCCGACTCCACCCATTCGACTCTCGACGCTGCCTCAGCCGACCCCACCTCCCCAACCACGCCTCTTACTCGACCTCTGGGCTGGTTGCCGTTTAGACGCGTCATCTCCGCCCAAAACGGCGACGCCTCCCACGCCTGCCCATCCTCCGCCAGATACGGACGCGTGAGCAGCAGCCTCCGCCTCCCGCGCGTGACGGCTTGATAGAAGAATGTCGCCTCGTCGCCATGTAATTTTGTTTCGAGTTGTAATCCTCGTTCGCGCAATGCGGCGCGGTCGGACTCGCGCAGGAAAATATCCTCGCGCTCCTGCTTCGGGAATTCCCCCTCCGAGAGTCCCATCAACACAACAGCCTCAAATGACAATCCGCGCCCATCCAACGCCGAAGCGACGAACACGCCCGACTCAGTGGGAACGGAGAACGTCGCCGCGTCCGCCGCGCCGCGCAAATCCTTGTAGAAATCCGCGTACGAAATCGCATCCTCACCCAGCACAGACTCCGCCAACACCAATCCGCGCAACACATCCTTGAAAGCGCGCAAGGCGGCAATGTCGCGTTCCTTTGTAGTGTCATTTTCACGGGCGCGTCCGACGATATTTAATCCTGTTGAGGAATCGCTGGTCGAGCAGCGAAGCGTATCGAGACCAGCAGGATCATCCCCAATCAACGATTCTACGAATGCCACATACTCCCGCGTCGAAGCGTGTGAGGGCGGCGAGAGCAGGTCAACGAACGACTCGAATTTTTCCTTTACCTGCTCATCGTATTTCTTCGATTGAAGCGGATCACCTTCTTCATCCACCTGCACATTCTTCTTTTCCCACAACTCGAACGCCTCGCGCCACTGCGACAATCCCTGCATGACCCTGCCGACTCGCGAAATCTCCTCCAGCGTCGCGGCGGACTCAGAAGTAATGCCTTGCGATGAAAAATCGAAATATGGACTGCGCCACGAGTCAACCAGTGCGCGTCGCTTCCACTCTTCCGCTGGCAGCGAGAGCAGGGTCAACAACGCGGCGACTGCGGGATTTTCATTCAGCGGCTGTCCACCGATGATTCGCAATGGAATCCCAAACTCGGAAGCGACTTCTTCGAGAAAGGGACGATAGGGTTCCAGGTTGCGCGCGAAGATGGCGACATCGCTCAATCTCATTCCATCGCGAACAACGCGGGCTTTCACCCAACGCAGCGCGGCGCGGGCTTCGATGGCGCGAGTCTGTGCCTCCACAAATTCCACGTCATTGCGAGGAGGGCGTTGGTCGAGTATGCGCCGCGCCGCGTTGAGCCTGTCGAAGTGTTCGTCCGCCGTATCGAGACCAGCCCGACGAAGCAATCCCCCACTCGGCGAGGAAGCCTCCCTAATGGAGATTTCCTCATCAACGGGAGATTGCTTCGCTTCGCTCACAATGACGGGTTGGAAAAGCGACGCTTCCATCCCAGCAATCCCCGCCGATAGCATGGACGTGGAATCCATTGCTTCGGGTTGCAGGCCAAGACCGGAAATAATCGCCTCCAGCGCGCGGTGAAAGCGATGCTGCGCGGGGCGGTTCGGGTTTTGCAGATCGCCCGTCAGTGTGATGAGGGTCTCTTTGGCGCGGTTTGCCAGGAGTGAGAGGACCGCCAGTTGCGTGGGGTTGAACTCGTCGAAGCCAGAGACGGCTAGTAAACGAGTATCCGCCCCGAGGCGCCGCCCTGAGGCTGTCGAAGGGTCAGGATTGGATTCGAGCGCAATCGCCGCCAGCCAGCCGCGCCCTTCATTATCCGCCCAGTTTTGTTTTTGCAGCCAATCCTGGTAGGCCGCGTAGACGCGGGCGATCTCTTCCAGCCGCGTCCCCATTCCTTTAACGGAGGCAGAAAAATCGTCGGGAAAGATGCGGGCGCGTTTGAGTTCCTCGATGGTGTTGCGAAGTCCCGCGATGAAGCCAGGCTTGTCGCGCAGGGAGGCGTAATGGGTCATCTCGCCGCGCTCGCAGAGTCCGTCCACGATGAAGCGCAGGAGGCGGATGCGGACGGGGTCGAGCAGGAGCGGGAGGGGCTGTCCCGCGCGGGTCAACAGTTCGGCGTAGAGGGTGTGAAAGGTGTGGACTTCAACCCCCAACGCGCCGCCCGCAGCCGAGAGCCGTTTGCGAAAATTGTTTGCTTGAATCGAATTAGGGACGACGACGAGGACGGGCGCAAGCGGCTCCTCCGCCAACACCTGCCGCACGCGCTGGATGACGCGCTCGGTCTTGCCGTGACCGGCGGGGGCGAGGAGGAGGCGGGTCATGTTTGGATTACCTCCTTATCAACGGAGGATGCGTTCAAGCGTCTCGACGAAACGCTTGAAATAAGGCAGTCGTTGTCTGAGTGTATTCGGGTTGACGGCCTCCAAGACCTGAAACGAACGTTTCCCTTTTTTGTATGCCTTGTTTTTGCCGCAATTGCGAGTGGCGTGTTGCAAAGCGTCTTGCACTCGATGGTGGTCATATTGCTCCAGGTTGATTTCTGGAAGCAACGCGTTTTCCTGCAATGACGCGCCGAAAACTTCGCGCAGGGCGGCGTGGTCGGCCATGGTCCAGGTTTCCATGCAGGCGACCATCAATTGAGCCTGGTCGTCAGAAACGCCAATGGGAGGAAGCCAGCCATCGCGAGACCCGAGATGATTCCATGACGTTACATTCCTCGCAACAGGGTCTTCGCTGTCCACAAGCAAGAGTGGATAGTCGGTTGGCAATCTGGAATTCATCGCGGTTTTGAAATCATCGAACGCCGCACCACGTCCGCCACATGCAGAAATGCCGGGCATTCTCCCTATGAATCCAGATTTTTCAAGGAGTTTCCGAAACCCCTGACGACATTGGATATGTTGGTACTTACCGTCACCGCCGCCTTCAACATAGATTGTGACCTTCACCAGCGCGTTCCTCCCAATTCGCCGCGTATCCACAATTCACCGAGGCGATATTTTTCCAGCCAGCCTACCAGTTTTTCGGAATCAAGCCGTTGAATAGTGGATTGTCCGCCATGCTTTTCACAGACCAAGACAGATTCGGGCAATTCGGTCAGCGCGTCCACAAGAATATCGGAATGGGTGGTGACGATTAATTGCGTCCGCTCCGACATGGCAATCATTAGGTCTGCGAGTTTGGGAAGAATGTCGGGATGCAATCCTAATTCAGGCTCTTCAATACAAATCAACGGCGGCGGTTCTGGGTCACATAAAATCGCAAGCAGGCAAAGATAGCGCAACGTTCCGTCGGAAAGTCGCGTAGCAGGAATGGTGAAATCGCCTTCGGTGAAGAAGACCTGCACCGTACCACCTTCGACGCTGACATCAAAATCATCCAGTCCTTCATACAAGTCGCGTAGGGCTGTGAGCAGAGCGTTTTTGGCTTTGGGATTACGACGCAGGCGATTCAGGAACAAACCCAGATTGGAGAAATCCTCCTCCAGGCGGTCGTTACGCATATCCGCTTTTTGTGGCTCGCGAAAGATGGTGTTGCGCCCGAAAGCCCATTCACGATAAATACGGATTTTTTCATACACACTTGCCAGGTAGGAAATTTCGGGATAGGTCTCAGGGTCGCGGCGCTGGACAAGGATGGAAACATCTGGTTGAACATGTTCCTGCGACAAACCTCGCTGTTCCTCTTTTACATTCAACACCGGCCGTCCCTGTTGATAATGATAGTAGAAATAAGGTTTGTCTTTGCCTTGGTAGGGCTTTTCATTTTCAATACGTTCATCATCCAAGCGAAAGGACTGCTGTTCTGCTCGAAATGCCAGAACATGACGCAAGGGTTGGCTGCCCGATGGATTACTAATTACCGCGTTGATTTCGGCCGCGTTGTAGGAACCTCCTTTCCAAATCCACTCACTCACCCCTCCGCCTCCGCGCACTGTGTCGCGCAATCCGTTCGCCGATGAACGCAATAGTACGATTACCTCAATGAAATTGGATTTGCCAGAACCATTTGCTCCAATCAGAACATTGAGCGTGCCTAAAGGAATAGTAAGCCCATCTGTTCCATAAGATAGGATATTCTTCAATGTGAGCGAGTGGATAAGTGAGGGACTTTGATTCATGGTTTCTTGCTCCTCATATTAAGTCACTAACTCATTCTAACCGTTTGTTCCCGTACAAGACCAACCAATTCTTGAACGGAGGCGAGTAATGTGCCGCCCGTCTGCGCGGAGAGGGGGACGATCTCCTCCCCCGCTTCGGGAGGCGCGGTGAGGTCGCGGGCTTGCGCGAGTTTTTGAGATAACTCGGCGGTAAGATGTCCTGCTTCGACGAGTTCGGATTGGACAAGGCGCGGGGAGGGCAGGTCGGAGGAGGGGTCGCGGTCGGTGTGGAGGGCGAGGAGGGAGGTCAATGCCCAGGCGAGGGATTCACGCAGGGGACGGGTCATCTCTTCGGGGAAGTCGCCTTTGAGCAGGAGGTCGGCGAGGGCGAGGCGTTTTTCGGCGAAGGCGAGTCCTTCACCCGCGCGTTTGCGGCGCGCGGACGGGAGGTCGGCTTTGCGCGCGGATGCGGGGAGTTTCTCGGCGCGGTAGGCCACGTCTTCGGGCGCGGGTTCGGTTGCGAGCGCAGGGACAAAGGAGGCGAGCGATTGGAAGCCTTCGGAGTCCATCAGGTGGAGTTGCGGGAGGCTCTCGGTGAAGTATTCGGAGAGGATCGCTTCGACGGCCGGACGCAGGTCGGCGGGCGCGCCAGAGACGACGACGATGACTCCACTGGCGAGTTCACCCTGCAGTTCAACTGCAGGGTGAACATAGCCAGGCATGTAAGGCGCTTTGCGGACGAGCAGGATTCGGTTCGGGACGCGATCGAGCAGCAGGTCGGCGAACCCGCTCAAAGTCGGGAGAGGAGCGGGAATCTCTGCGGACGGAATCTCAGGCTCGAGAGTCGGAGTCGTCGGAGCGAGGGCGAGTTCCACTTCGGCAGGAGTCTTCAACAAATCGCCCAATTTTTGCAAGAGGCTTTGTCCCATGTCCGCGAATTTAATTGACGTTGGAGATTCGTCGGTTCCAAAAACGGTGGCGAAAACATTTTTCTTCGCGGCGAGGGTGTCGAGCATACGCTCTTCGATGGTGTCTTTGGCGACCAGGTTGATGACCTGCACGGAGGTGCGCTGGCCGTGACGATGGGCGCGGGCGATGCGCTGTTCGAGGACGGCGGGATTCCAGGGCAGGTCGAGGTTGATGACGAGGGAGGCGGCTTGCAGGTTGAGACCCACGCCGCCGGCGTCGGTGGAGAGGAAGACGCGGCAGGCGGGGTCGTCGAAAAATTTTTCGATGAGCGCGCCGCGCTTGGCGGAGGGAACGTCGCCCGTCAGTTTGACGTAGCCGAGGCCGATGCGCTGGAGAATGGGCTCGGTGAGCGCCAGCATGTTCGCCCATTGAGAAAAGACAACGGCCTTGTGTCCATTGGAGGCAATCTCTTCGGTGAGGACTTCTTCGAACTCGCCAAGTTTGGGCGCGGTCTTTTCGCGGTCTTGGGGTTCGATGTCTTTATCGTGCAGCGCGAGGGCGTTGCAGATGAGGCGCATTTTGACAAGGCACATCAGGAGGAATTCGCTTTCCTTCGGTGTGAGCGGATGGCGTTTTGCTTTGGATAAAAGTTTGGCGACGTGTTCCTGAAATTCTCTGTACGCGCTCCATTGCGGGTCGGTCATCTCGACGAAGAAGTTGTTGTCCACGCGCGGCGGGAGGTCTTTGAGAACTTCGTCGCGGGTGCGGCGCAAAACGTAGGGCGTGATGAGGGCGCGCAGTTCGTCAATGTTTTTGTAGCCGAGGACTTTGTACGTGCCGCTCTCGCGTTTTTCGAGTTCGTAGAAACGGTCGTTGAAATGCCAGAGAGGTCCGAGGATGCGCGGGTCGAGGAACTGGAAGATGCTGTAGAGTTCGTCAATGCGATTTTCGAGCGGCGTGCCTGTGAGGACAAAGGCGTAGCGGCTCGGCAATGACTTGACCATCATGGCGGTTTTGGCGCGCCAGTTTTTGATGCGTTGCGCTTCGTCGAGGATGATGAGGTCGGGGCGCAGTTTGAGCAGGTCGTCCATATCGAAGCGGACGAGTTCGTAGTTGATGATTTTGAAGAAGGAGGTGTCGCGGTAGAGGTCGCGGCGGGCTTCGAGATTCCCTTCGACGACGGTGACGGACAGCGGGGTGAAGCGTCGAATCTCGCGCGCCCACTGGTGTTTGAGGGAGGCGGGACAGATGATGAGGGCGTGCTGGATGTCGCGCATTTCTTTCAACAAGGCGGAGGCGGCGATAGCCTGAACCGTATTGTGGCAAAGCGTATGCGCGGCGACGAAGTTGTGATATTTCTCAACTTCAAAGTCGTAGACCCAGCCGTCGTATTCCACGTCTTCCACGGAAACGATGCGCGCGTAGAAAACTTCGCGTTCAACCAATTCCGACAAACGCTCTCGCTGACTGGAGAGATACTCGCGGTCAAGCGCGGCGTAACTTCCCAGAGTGCGCGTTGTCCACTTGGAGGCGGGCAATTGGCGATACGAAGATTCCGCTTCCCCAGCCAAAATGCCATCCAGCGCGCCGACGACGGCGGAGGCAGTTTTGCGAGAGAACTCCTGTGTCCCTGCGAAATAGACTGTGCCGACCCCGAAGTGACGTTGAGGTAGTCCCGTATGTCGAGCCATGTCTATCACAATATCCGAGACAGGTAATCCTTCAACATTGGTGTTGAGGGGTTTGGCGCATATCGCCTCCAGTTTGTTTTGCTTCGCTTCGTCGGAGAAACCGATTTCGCGCATGAATTGACGCGCAGCATTGCCGCCCAAAACGCCGAGATAATATGTCCTGAAAATCCCGCTCCCGTTTGTGGCGCGTTTTTCTTTTTGACTGCAACGCAGCCAAATGCCAAAGCGACGAAGCAGGGTGTTGATTTGTTGAATCAACCAGTAGGATGCGGAGGAAATTTCCACGCTTCGCATGGACATCACAGCCGAGCCTTCAGCGGTAAAGTATTCACGCAGGAAGAGGCGGACAGTCTGTGCGTCAGCCTGCATGATGAAATCGGGAATGGTTTTTCCAGCCGACCTTTCGCCCCATCTGTAACCAAGCCCTGACAGGAATTTTTGGTAATCGTGGCTGTCTATTGTAAGATAGGCGCATTTGTCCTTTGGTTGATGAATGGCAAGGCTGTTCATCTGGAGATTAAATTTCTCCCCGACACGCAGGGCAACTTCCCGTAATTGTTCCAGGCGGTGAATGTCCTTTTGTGTGATGCGAACCGTGGCGCGCCCATTCAGTTCATAGCCTTCAGCAATTTGCCACGCGAGAAGAGTTGCCAGGTCAGGATCAACTTCTTCGCCGTTCCAATCGAGACGTTGCGGAACACAAACAACATCACCAACCTGGAAACGCTCATTCCAGCCATCGCGCAGAAGAAGTTTGTGGCGGCGCGTGAGGGTCAGTTCGCTTCCATCGTCGAGACGCACGCGGCGAATCGTTTCTCGAATCTGCTGGCGGTAAAGTCGGGCGATGCGCGCTTGCGTTATTTCGCCATTGTCGTTGATGGCGTTCACCCACAGCGGATGAGTCGGCTCCGCCCATTCGCCTTCGCCATCGGAAATGCTTTCGCCTGCAAACTGATTCCAAATCGCGTCGGCGCGTTTCAATAAGCCGTTGACGAACACAGGCGTATCGCGCCCGACGCACTTGCCCAATCCCATGTCATCGGCGAGCATGGCGCGGCGACCAAAGGCGAGGTGCATGGCGCCCTGTTCCTGGTACGGATAAAGTTTGGTGGAGAGAACGTCGAAGGTGCGGCGTCCGCGCTTGACCTGGTCGAGGAACCATTCTTTTTGTTGCGCGACTTCTTCGCGGTCTTGGAGGAGGGCGAGGTGTTCGTGAACTGCTTCGGTCACGCGGACGATGGAACGGTCGCGCGCGGGGAGGGATTCGATGTCCGCTAAGAGGGAGGGCAAGGCTTCGAGAGGTGAACCAGTTAAAAGTCCAGAGGGATCGAAGTAACGGGCGAGCAGGTCTTTGACACGGGCGTTGTCGGGAATCGGCAGGGCGACGCGAACGGTCACGTCCATACCGTGATGCAGGTAAATTTGGGTCCCGCGTGGGCGTTCCTCCGCGAGTTTCTTGAGTTTTTCTCCATATTCTTTTTCGAGGTAAATCAGCACACCCTCGATGTGCTTGCAAGTGCCGATGAGGTTGCTTTTGTAATCGGGACAAGTACAAGAATTGTGCAGTTCGTCGAGGGAGCGGATTTCCACCCGATAGGACTTTTTGGAAACCGAACTGACTTCGAAGAGGCTGAAAACAGGGTGGTTGCCTTTGTTGGCAATTTTGAGAATCTCGGCGCGGGCGCGCTCGCGGCGGCGCTCGATTTGTTCTTGAATATCGGTGGGCATGGGGGACTCCAAATGGTTGCAAAAGATACCTTTTGCCGATTATACCTGCATTGGAACGCGGCTTTAAGGTGCGGCGTTCTGTGTGCATACAAGAATTAGATGGAGTTTGCCGTTTACAGTTTTACGGGCTTGCCTGCCTGCGCCGATTCGGCCAACGCCGTGATAGCGGCTGCATTCCCCCGGCTGTCGGCCAGGCTGACGCGCGGCGCTTTGCCCAGCAGGATCGCATCGGCCAAGTCTTCCACTTCGCCGCCATACAGCGCGCCACTGCTGCGGATGTGGATTTTCTCCTGACGGCCGTCGCGCTGGAGCAGGAGCATTTCACGGCGGTCCGGCTTGAACGGATTGGGAATCCGCAGGCTGGCCTGTGAACCGACGATTTCCATTTCGGCGCGATAGGACGACCGGAAACTGCTGTCGAACTGCGCCAGGACGTCGCCCGGGAAGCGCATCTGCCCGACGAAAGTCTCGTCGCATCCTCCCGGACCCGTGACCTGCCAGCCAAACACTTCGAGCGGCTCCGCCCCGACCAGGGTGCGCGCATAGTTGATCGGGTAACAGCCCACATCCCACAGGCTGCCGCCGCCCATCTCTTTTTTGAAGCGGTAGTTGTCCTCGCGGGTGAACACAAAGGTGAACGCGCCGCGTATCAAGCGCAACTCGCCCAATGCGCCCTTGCCTACGAGTTCCTGGACTTTCAGGGTCTGCGGGTGGTGGCGGTACATGAAGGCTTCTGCCAGCGCGCGACCGGTCTCTTTAGCGGCAGCAGCCATCTTGTCCACGTCTGATGCGCCGAGCGCCAGCGGTTTTTCGCACAGTACATGTTTTCCGGCCTGCAGGGCTTTAATCGTCCATTCGGCGTGCAGATGGTTGGGGAGCGGGTTGTAGATCACGTCTATGTCGGGGTCGTCCAGTAAGGCTTCGTAACTGCCCAGGGCGCGCGGAATCCTCCACTCTTTCGCGTAGGCATCGGCTGTTTCTTGCGACCGGCTGGCGACGGCCGACAAAAGGTTGCGCCTCGATCCCCGCAGGGCAGGGATCAAGGCGCGGTTGATGCGGGCAGTGGAAAGCAGTCCCCAACGCAGGGGCTGGATGGTCATGTTATCCCTTGAGTGAGCCAGCCAACAGGCCGCGCAGGAAGTAGCGACCCAGGAAGATGTAGACGATCAGGGTGGGCAGGGCCGCCAGCAGGGAGCCTGCCATTTGCACGTTCCACTGGATGATCTGGCTGCCAGCCATATTGTTGAGCGCTACGGTGATGGGCCAGTTTTGGTTGCCGGTAAGCACCACGGCAAATAGGAAGTCGTTCCATGCAGAGGTGAATTGCCAGATCAGTACGACTACGAAACTGGGAATGGAAATGGGCAGCAGGATATAACGGTATACGCCGAGCATGTCTGCGCCGTCGATTTTGGCGGCTTCGAGCAGTTCCTGCGGCAGGCTGGCATAGTAGTTGCGGAAGGTGAGCGTGGTGATGGGGATGCCATAGATGATGTGGGCAACCGCCAGCCCAAACAGGCCGGTCAGCCCGACCGAGCGCATGAACTGCACCAGCGGGATCAGGATGCTTTGGTAGGGGATGAACATGCCGAACAGGATGAAGGGGAAGATGAAATCCGCGCCGCGGAATTTCCATTTGGCAAGGATGAAGCCGTTCAGCGAACCGAGCATCGAGGAAATGATGGCGGAGGGAATCACCATTACAAAACTGTTCCTGAGCGAGGGCGCCAGGTGCTTGAAGGCTTCGACGTAATTGTCGAAGTGGATGCCCTTGGGCAGGTTCCACATGGTTTGCAGGTCTACTTCTGCGAAACTTTTGAACCCGGTGACCAGCATGACATACATCGGGATCAGGTAGAAGATCGCCATGCCGACCAGCGGGAGGTAGAGCCAGTTTTTTCCGAGGTTGAACGTTTTCATTGCTGGGCCTCCGTCTTCTGGGTGTAGCGGATGTACGGGATGATGAGCACGGCTACACTGATCAAAAGCAGGATGCCGATGGCTGCGCCGCGTCCGTAGAACAGGCCGTCGAAGGTGGTCTGCCACATGTAAATGGCTGGCACATCCAGAGGCAGTTGTTTGCCTGCCACGGCGATGATGAGGTCGAATACTTTGAGCGACATGTGCCCCAGGATGATGAGCGCGCTCAAGGTAACGGGAGCAAGCAGGGGCAGGGTGATGTGGCGGTAGATCTGGATCTCGTTTGCGCCGTCGATCTGCGCTGCTTCCCGCAACTCGTGAGGAATGGCGCGTAGTCCTGCCAGGTAAAGAGCCATGGTATAACCGGACATCTGCCAGATGGCAGCCAGGGCAATGGCTGCCATCCCCCACTTTGGTGTGGTATACCAACTGTTGGCAAGGAAATCGAGGTTGAAATAGGAGAATAATAAGTTCAGGCCGCTGGTGCGTGAGCCGGTGGCGGGATTCATCAGCCAGCGCCAGACCACACCCGTCACAATATAGGAGATGGCCATCGGGAAGAGGAACAGGCTGCGGAAGAAGCCCTCGCCTTTTAGCCCCTGGTCGAGCATGACGGCCAGCAGGAAGCCAAGCACGATGCTGCCTATGACAAAGACGCCTGTGAAGACCAGCGTATTGCGCACATCTACGTGAAAGCGGGGATCGGAAAATAATGCCAGGTAATTTTTCAGCCCAAGCCAGGTGAAATCTGGGTTCAGGCCTTTCCATTTACTGAGCGACACGCGTACAGACCAACCAATGAAGGCGTACACGAAGATCAAAACAGCCAGGATGGAAGGTGTGATGAGGATGACAGAGAGATAGCGGTCTTTGTCTTTGAACATCCGAGACCTCGCTTCCGAAGGGGAGAAAAAATCGTTGAGGCCCCAAACAACGGAGCCTCAACGATTTTACACCAGATTTACTTGCAGGGACCAGAACTGGCGCAGGCAGCAACCAGGGCAGCCTGGAAGGTTTCCACGTTCTTATCCGCAATGAACAGGCCCAGGGCCGTGTCGATTTCGGACTTCCAGGAGTCGTTGGCTACCACGCCGTGCGTGAGCGAGCCGACAACGATGTTGGAGGCCCAGTCATCCATTGCAGACTGCAGGTACTCTCCGAAGAGGGTTTTGTCGCAGTCGGTGCGGGCGCAGATGGAGCCTTTGACGGGGTTGAAGGCTTCTTGGCCAGCCTTTGACCCGGCGATCTTCAGCCATGCGGTTGCGCCTTCAGGATGCGGCGCGCCAACGGCCAGGGTAAAGGAGTCAGACAGGAATTGGAAGACGCCAACGCTGCCCGGAACCGGGGCCCAACCGTAATCGGTCATGGGAAGCTTGCCCAGTTCGCGGAAGTAGCCTTCGGCCCAGTCGCCCATCACGTTGAAAGCGGCGTCGCCATTGACGACCAATTGCGCAGCATCTTGCCAGGACAGCGAGGCGGCGTCAGTGTTGGTGTAGGTCAACACCTTGGCGTAGTTGTCCAGGGCGGTTTTGACTTCGGGGCTGGCCCAGTCGGTGGTGCCATCCCACAGGCCGTTGTAGGCGTCTGCGCCAAGCGAGCCGAGCAGCACGGTTTCGAGCAGGTGCATCTGTGTCCATTGTTCACCCAGGGCCAGCGGGGTAACGCCAGCGGCAGTCAGGGTGTCCATGGCAGCGAACCATTCGTCCATGGTGGTGGGGACGGCTACATTGTTGGCTTCCAAAACGGCGGGGTTGTACCACAGCACATTGGCGCGGTGGATGTTGACAGGCACGGAGTAGATGTTGCCGCTGTCCGAAATGAGCGGGATCAGGGTTTCGGGCATCACGTCCAGCCAGCCTTCTTCTTCGTAGAGGGCGTTCAATGGCTCGATCTGCCCACCGGCAACGTAGGTGCCAATCAGTTCCTGGCCAGCATGGCCTTGCCAACTATCGGGCGGTTCGCCAGCCTGCAGACGGGTGGCGAGCACGGCGCGAGCGTTGGTGCCAGCGCCGCCAGCGACGGCCGCATTGATGAACTCAACGTCGGGATATTCCGCGCCAAAGACGCCGATCATGGCCTCGAGGCCGGCCGCTTCACCGCCGCCGGTCCACCATGAGAATACCTCCACCTGTTCCTTTGCCATCGGGGCTTCGGTAGCGGCGGGGGCTTCAGTAGCAGCGGGGGCCTCCGTTGCGGCGGGCTCCGCAGGGGCTTCGGTCGCAGGGGTACCGCAGGCGGTCAGCACGATGGCGGTGAGTACGAGGACAGCCATCAGGCTATACCAGAATTTTTTGGACATGGTGTTCTTCTCCTTATATTATTTGTTTATCGAAAGGTAGTGTAAACTGTTTAGGCCTTGGTTGGTATTTTTATGCAGGAATCACCTCCTTTCAACGTGGGTAGGATTTTGGAGGATATCATGAACCACGATGCCGGTTGCGCCGATCAGGCTCGCATCCGGTCCAAAACTGGAGAGCAAGATCTCTATTTGCTGACTTGTCTCCGGTAACGCATGTCTCGAGACCGCCTCTTTGATCGAGGGCAGCATGTACTTGCCAGCAAAACTCAACGGGCCGCCCAGGAAGATTTTTTCAGGGTTGAACATATTGACCAAGGCGGCAAAACCTTGACCCATCGCTACCCCTGCTTCTGCAAAAGACTCGAGCGCTTCGATATCACCCTCATCTGCTGCCTGTTTGATTATGGCGATACTAAGCGAGGCGCCTTGTTCTGCCATCAGGCGAGGGATGATGCTGTCGCGTTTGACTTCCAGGCGGGCTTGTGCGCGCTGGATAATGGAATACTGGTTTGCGTACGTTTCCCAGCAACCCCGGTTTCCGCAGTGACAGGGGGACTGGGTTGGTCCGGCCATGATCGGTGAGTGCCCGATTTCCCCGGCGTATCCATTCTTGCCTCGGTAGAGTTGCCCGTTCAGGAAAAGGCCGCCGCCGATGCCAACCCCTGCAAAGACGAAGATGAAATCCGTACAGCGGCGGGCAGCGCCAAATAAATGCTCCCCGAGTGCGGCAGCGTTTGCGTCATTTTCTATGAAAACTTTTAGGCCGGTATTTTCTGAATAGATTTTTCGTAACGGTACGTTTTTCCAATGCAGGTTGGGCGCGAAGATAAGCACGCCTTCGTTCAGGTCAACCGTACCTGGCGTTGCAAGTCCAAGTCCAAGTAAATTCAAGTTTTTCTCGCGGGATACTTCGATTGCCTGCCCGACAAGCGGCAGGGTCTGGGCGATCATTTTTTCCTGCACCTGGGCAGGGTCAGCATTTACTTTTTCTCGCCAGATGATCTTCCCCCTAAAGTCGGTCAAGGCTACTGCTACAAAGTCCACGCCAAGTTCAACCCCGACGATACACCCCGCTTGTGGATTGATCTCTATGAGGGTGGCAGGGCGACCGGTGACGCCGGCGTTAATGCCGATTTCATGGATGAGTTGCCTCTCCATAAGTTCATCTGCCAGGCTGGAAACGGTGGATTTGTTCAATCCAGTTGCTGTCGCAATTTGTGCGCGTGAAACAGGCGCCTCGTTATGCACATAGCGGAGCACCAGTGAAAGGTTTATTTCACGGACAAACGCTTGATCGGCAGTATTTGGATGAGACATTTGATTTAGTATGTTGTGGCAACAAACTATATAATTATATTATACTCCTTTTGTTTGTCAACACCGCAACCTTAAAAACACAGGGAACGATACCCCTGCTCTACTTTATTGGCATGTACATTACAGGGAATCAGTTTTCAGTTCCGCATTTGACCGCATTTTCGTAAACAAGAAACTTGCGCTTAGATCTTATCCTTTCAGCGCGCCAGCCAATACGCCGCGGATAAAGTATCGTCCCAAGAATAGGAAGGTCAATAATGGAACGGCAACAGTTAGGAGAGAAGCAGCCATTTGTAAGTTGTACGGTGATATTGTGCTTCCTTGGGTCATTGCCATAGCGACTTGGACGGTCTGTGTTTTTGGCGTGACTAATGTCAAGCCGATGAAGAATTCATTCCATACCTGAGTAAAGATGATGATTGCTACAGAGGCGTAGGCTGGCAAAGAAATAGGTACAACGACTTTGAAAAATATCTGTATCTTGGACGCCCCGTCTACTTCGGCTGCTTCTTCCAGCTCTCGCGGGATGCCTAAGAAAAAAGTTCCCATCAGCACAGAAGCCAATGGCACATTGATAATCATGTAGCATAAAATTAGACCAAGATGGGAATTGATCAACCCGGTTTTGGCCGTGATTGTGGTCAGGGGGATAATTACTGCCTGGTACGGCAGGTAGAGGGCAATGCCTACCAGAATGAAAATAACCCGGGTGAAGGTTGACTTGGCGCGGCTAAGATAGTACCCACCTATGCCTCCAAAGAATGCAGTCAGAAATGTTACAGATACCGTAATGATTGTCGAATTAATAATGGGGCGCTGCATAGGAATAAGGAAATCCCGGCTGCCGAACAAGGCATCAGCGTAGTTCTTAAATTGTGGTTGACTGGGAAGCGCCAGGTAAGTCCTTTGTGTGATTTCCGGCAGCGTCTTCAGGGAGTTAGTAATCATGACATAGATAGGAAGAATATATGCACAGGTTAGCATGAGGAGGACGACCAAAACGATTAACGTAAGGGTTGCGTTTTTACTTTTCATTCGAACCACTTCCTGAAAGCGTAGATAGTGTATGGAATAACAAGGATAAACGCGATAAGGAAAATTATTACGCCAATTGCAGCGCCAGCGGATGCCAGGCGTTGATCATACGCGGTGACGATCATGTTCGTTGCCAGTACGTCGGTTGCGATACCTGGGCCGGTCCTGGTTACGATCCAAACAATGTCGAAAACTTTTAAGGAGCTAATGAGCAAAAGAGATACCAAAACCATAAGGCCTGCGCGAATGTTAGGAATGATCACTGAGAAAAGGATCCTGAGTTTGGAAGCCCCATCAACAGTTGCTGCTTCGATCATTTCTTGTAGTTCAGTAGTGCGAAAAGAGGATTGAACAATGATGACTGAAAAACCCAAATACTGCCAGATGAAGATTACGATCAGCCAATAAGTAGCCATATCTGGGTTGTTAGTAAATGTAAATGGAGACTGAATGCCCAACGAGCCAAGTATGGTATTGAACACGCCCTTCTCTGGCTGGTACATCCATGACCAAATCGTCCCGGTCACCACAAAAGACATGGCGACAGGGTATAGGATGAGTGTCCTGACATATGCTTCAACGCCTCGGAAAGGGGCTAATTCTAGCAAGTAAGCCAGGAGTATCGCAGCCATTGCAGTAGGTAGTACTCCTAAAATCAGCCATTTGAGGTTGTTCTGGACGTCGACCCAAAAACGGCTTTGACCAAATAAAAATTGATACCATTTCAACCCGGTAAAAGTGTAGTCAACGTTGATGTTGACCCAATCCGCCATGGATACATAAAAATTCCAGAGCAGAGTGCCATACAGGACAAGCAAGAAAAGAAGCAGAGGTAATGTAAAGACCAGAAACTCTGAGAGTGTTACCCATATCCTGCGTAGTTTATGCCTTTTTATTGCAGCCATATCGCTTCCTGTGTTCGTCCATTTTGCCCATTGGAAGAATAATTTCTACTATCCTGTTCAAGTAGGGACACACGAAAATCGTGCGTCCCTACTTGATGAATATGCTACCAACCTAACGGGTTTTTGCTCACAAGGCGGTTGATGTTATTGACGTTTACGGCCACTGGTACCAGGCTGCGCCTTCCTTCACGTTGAAGACTTCCATCATATCAGCCGTTGCTTTGATGGTCCCTTCGACGTCTGGAGTGGTATCGGCGAAGAAGGTTGAGATGATGACCCGGTATTGTACCTGAGCAGCATTGGGTAAGATGGTCCCGTGTTGATCCAGGATCAATTTATCAGGATTCTTGGCCACGTACTCTTGCATTTCCTGGCGGATGGGATCTGGGAATTCCGTCGGATCGATGTCAGTACGAGCGAACAGGCCGCCCTG
The DNA here is from genome assembly GCA_049323115.1 of Chloroflexota bacterium. Taxonomy (GTDB): domain Bacteria; phylum Chloroflexota; class Anaerolineae; order Anaerolineales; family Villigracilaceae; genus JAABUE01. Next base: position 18,155 of record JBMOMP010000049.1, on the reverse strand, counting down.
GGTGACATCGGTCGGGATCTGCAGTTCAGGAGATGCTACAACGTTTAGCCAATCCTGGCATTCTTCTGGGTCGGGGGCGCCAACAGTGCAGCCATAGGTGTCTGGGTGGAAGAGCAGAATGCGATCAGGCACCGTAGGATAGTTCACAGCGCCAAAATCAACGCCTGGTTGCCAGTTGGAACCTTTGACAAAGGCACCAATCGCCCAGGTACCCATGATAGTCATGGCGGCCTGCTCAGAACCGACCGCGCTGACGGCTTGGTCCCAGGTCAGGCTGGAGTGATCACTCATGTTGGAGTAGGCTTGCAGGGCAGCGAACTTCTCCAGCGACTCTTTGAAGATGGGATCATTGGCGACATCAACTTCGCCTTTGAGGAACTGAACATAGTACTCAGGACCACCCAATTCTAGCATGATGGTATCGAGTACGAAGACATCTGACCAGTTATCCTTTGAACCTACAGCAAGGCAGACCATATCAGGCTTGGCAGCCTTGATGGCATCGCAGGCTGCAATGAACTCATCGTATTTGGTCGGGGCGCTGATGCCTAGCTCGTCGAACAGTTTTTTGTTGTAGTACAGGATGTTCTCCAGATGCATGTTCAACGGAACAGAATAGGGATGTCCGCCAATGGTGACTGCGTTAAGAAGCGGTTTGGGGATCACGTCACCGTAACCGGTCGAGGCATAGAAATCATCCAGGGGTTCCAAAACACCACTGTCTACATAGTCCTTCAGTTCGGCGCCACCCAGGGTCTGGAACGTGTCCGGTGGGATGCCCGCGGTAATGCGGGCTTTCAGGACCACACGATGCTCGGTGCCGCCACCGCCGGGAACTGGATTCTCAACGACTGCAACATCAGGGTAAGCAGCATTCATAGCCGCAAACATGGCATCAGCCGCTTCGCGCTCGCCGGGTGCTGTCCACCAGTGGAAGATTTCCAGTTTCTTCTCCTTGGGCTCGGGGGTTGCTGTTACAACTACTTGGACTTCCTTCGTCTCGACGACTGTTACAGGCGTAGGGGCTGGTCCACAAGCAGAAAGTACCGTAGTAGCGATCATCAGTATAGCCATCATACTGAACCAGATCTTCTTAGACATTTTTTCTACTCCTTTCGTATGGTTTATTGGATGTAAATGGAAGGGCTTTTATATCTGATGCCTGATTTTCACCTCCTGTTCGCTATTCGAAAGTATGTAGCATTGTCCAAAGCACAAAGAACGAAACTAGCCAAGTTGGTTTCTGCGTTTGTATACATAAAAGACACCTGAACTTGTGCTTTTTGGATTCCGATTGCCTTTGCGAGACCCAGTCCCTGACCAGGTTTGACGGCATTGTGATGTATAGGGCGGACTGGGAATTAAATAGTATGTTGGTACAACAAACTATTAAAATTATATAACGTTTATAGAGAAAGTCAATAACGGAATTATTAAAAAATCAAAAGACATAAAGTTCTGTCATTCCACACCGTGCTCAACAACTATAACCCAGTAACCGTGTGCTACAATTGAAATCTGGCTTTGACGAGGAACAGGCTATGAATAAACCAACCCCTGCACAGTGGGAAAAAATGATCTTGATCCTGGCAATCATGCTGGGAACCTGGCTACGCTTCTCACCAACGGTTATGGCGGGAGACGTGATCAATGACGGCGGGATGTTCTACAGTATGGTTCATGATTTGATGGATCACCATTATGCTTTGCCGCAAACGGTTTCTTATAATGACCTAGACATCCCCTTTGCTTACCCGCCCCTGCCCTTTTACCTGACCGCGCTTCTTTCGGACCTGTTCCGGCTTCCGCTTAAGGAATTGTTCCGCTGGCTCCCGGCCGCCTTTTCTACTCTATCGATCTTGGCATTTTATAGGTTGGCCAGGGTCATATTGAAATCTTCCGCTCCGGCAGTGTTAGCAACGGTGGCCTTTGCGTTGATGCCGCGCGCCTACACCTGGTTCGTGATGGGAGGCGGGGTCAGCCGTGCGCTGGGACAGTTTTTTCTTCTGTTGGTTGTGTGGGGAATATACCAGGTATTGACTCAGAAACGAGCCAGTTACATCCTATGGACGATTCTCTTTGGGTCATTGGTTGCGTTGAGCCATCCGGGTCAATTGTTGCATGCAATTGCCTTGTGCGCCTTCCTGTGGTTGTTCCTGGATTGGAGGGCTTTCTCGCGCATTCTGGTCGTTGCGTTTGGTGTGTCGTTGTTGACCGCTCCTTGGTGGTTGACAGTTGCCTTGCGGCACGGCTTTGCGCCTTTCCTGGCAGCCTCCCAAACCGGCGGTTTCTCTGGGGCGTTATTCTGGCTTCCCCTGCTCCTGCCCACCTTTGCAGAAGAACAATTCTTGACGCTCTTTACCATCTTTGGTTTGTTGGGGTTGGCGGCGCAGTTGATCCGGCGGCAGTACCTGTTGCCCCTCTTGCTGCTCATCCCATTTGTGGTTGATCCGCGTTCGGCCTCTTCGGTTGCGATCCTTTCGCTGGCGATGCTGGCCGGTATCGGCCTGAACGACCTGGTCGTGCCAGCGGTAGCCGCCCTGGCGGCGCGTGCAAGACAGCAAACCCTGCCCCCGCCGGGCAAGGATTGGCCGGAACTCTTTGCCAGCCAACGCCCTGTGCGCTGGCTGTTGGGCTATTTCGTTTTCATTGCCTTGTTGGGCGCGTATGCCTACAACCAACCGCTTGTGCGTACAGTCTTACCCGAGTCTGGCAAAGAAGCCATGGCCTGGGTGCGGGAGAATACTCCACCTGACAGCGCCTTTTTGTTGGTGACTGGCATTGACGATCCTTTTGCCGACCCGGTGCAAGAGTGGTTCCCTGTCCTTGCCAAGCGCGTCAGTGTTGCCACGCTTCAAGGCAGGGAATGGTCGCTGGGCGCGGATTTCATAGCGTTCCATGACGCCGTGAGCGATTTACAAGGATGCCTGAATGCCGACCCCGCCTGTGTGGAAGCGGGCGCAGAGGACATCGGCCTTTCTTATGACTACCTTTACTTGCAAAAGGCAGCTATCACGGGCGGTCAGACCGCCTCCAGCAACCCCGCCTTGTTAGCATATCTCTTGCGCGTTTCTCCCAACTATGCACTGGTCTATGAATCGCCGGAAGTCGTCATCTTTGCCCGCCTCTTACCGCCTCCGTAAGATGACGCTGGCCTCATCGACGTAGACTTCCCAGCCTGCTTGATATTCGCGCACCGCCGCCTCGCCGTAGAAATCTGTCTGGCTGTCCAAGAGCACGCCTTGCTGCGGCCATAATCGGTAAAGCAGGTAACCTCCCCGGTTGAACTCGTTGAACATGTGACCATCCCATGGATGCTTGTTCAGCGTCGGGGGCAGGTGTTTTCCCCCCTTCATTTTCTAATACAAACAAGACGCGGGGCGAGCGCGTCCTGTTGTGTTCGCATATCTTTCTATTCGCCGAGATAATCGCGCAACTTGCGCCGGATGGTTGGGTGACGCAGGCGGCTTAATGCTTGCGCTTCGATCTGGCGCACGCGCTCGCGGGTGACGCCCATCTTGCGGCCGACTTCTTCAAGGGTGTAGGCTTGACCGTCCAATAGGCCGTAGCGCAGTTGCAAGATGCGCACTTCGCGCGGCGGCAGGCCGTTGAGTACCTCGCCCAGGTGTTCGCGCAGCAGGTTGTAGGTGGCGGTGTCGTCCGGCGGGGGGGCTTCGTCGTCCTCGATGAAGTCGCCGAGAACGGAGTCTTCCTCGTCGTCGGTGGGCGTCTCCAGCGAAAGCGGACGGCGCGCCACCTGGATCATGTTCTCGACCTTTTTCGGCGGCACTTCCAGCGCGTCGGCCAGTTCCTCTACCGAGGGTTCGCGTCCCAGGCGCTGGGTCAGTTGGTGCTGGACGCGCAGCAGTTTGTTGATCTGGTCGCCCATGTGCACCGGCACGCGGATGGTGCGTCCCTGGTCGGCAATGGCGCGCGTGACAGCCTGGCGGATCCACCAGGTGGCGTAAGTGGAGAACTTATGCCCGCGCCGGTAGTCGAACTTCTTGGTGGCGCGGATCAGGCCAATGTTGCCTTCCTGGATCAGGTCGAGGAATGGCACGCCGCGCCCCATGTATTTCTTGGCGACTGAGATGACCAGGCGCGAGTTGGCGGTGATGAGATGTTCGCGCGCGGCCCAGCCGTCTTCGATCAGGCGGCGCAATTCTGTGCGGCGGCGCGGGCTGACGTTGCCCTTGGCCAGTTCCTCGCGCGCCATGCGCCCGCGCTCGATGCGCTGGGCCAGTTCTACTTCTTCTGTGGCAGTCAGCAGTGGGACGCGGCTGACTTCCTTGAGATACAGGCCAATCGTATCGTCGGTGTCGATGTTAGCCAGGTAATCATCAATGGTCAGTTCGGCTTCCGGCTCGGTCTCTTCGGCCGTTTCCACTGCCACCAGTTCGTCCTCGCTGGGTTCGGTTGTGACTGTATCTTCCACGAACGGGATACCGGCGCTCAACAAGGCCGAGAAGGCTTCCTCTAATTGTTCGACATCCTGCTCGGCCTCGGGGAAGAAATGAAGGATATCATCCAGCGTGACATAAGATTTCTGCCGCCCAAGTTCGATCAGGCGCGCAATCGCCGGGAATTCTTCCTCTTCGTCCGCAATCAACAGTTTTTCCATATCCATCAAAAACACATCCTGCAATTGAGTTGAGTCCAGAATACTCTTTTTTTGTGTGAAATTCAATACCCTTTTATCGAGTTGCAATGATTCAAGGCGTGCTGGTTGGCGATGCCTGCGCCTCGGGCAGCGGCGTTGGCGTCTCGGTGGGCGGCGCTGGGGTCGGCGAGGGAGTGGGGGTGTTCAGGTAGGGCGGGGAAGCCAACAAGCCCAACAGGACATCTATGCCGGTCTTGTCGAGGATGATGACGGCGTCGCTGCCAGCCTCTTGCGCGTAGTAACCGCTTCCGGTGGGGGTGGTATCGCCGATGCGGATGTCCTTCTCTGCGCCGCTGCTCGTTTTGACGGTCAGCGAAAAAGAAGGCGAGACCAGGCCTGCATCAGCGGGAGCAACCTCCGGCTTGGATAGGATGCGCAGGGAGGCGACTTGTGTCGCCGCCGCTTCTGCCGCCCCCTGGTCTGCTTCTGCTTCGATGGGCTTTTCCAGCGTCCATAACCCGGCCTCATTGTGGGCCAGTTTTACCGTCCGGCCGTCCTGGCTGGCGATTTCGATGCTGGTCGGCGTCCCGTCTGTTTCGTTGAACAGTTTCTCTGGCGGCACGGTCGGCGTGGTTGCGGCGGTCTCATCGGTTGGCGTTTCTTTCTGGTCCAAATACACCATCAAGCCGACCAGCGCCAGGAAAACGAACAGGACGATCCAGGTTGAGCGTTTCATTCCCTAGCCTCGCTTGCGGCGCGCTACCCAGGCGTAGACGCCTCCCACGATGACGGCCAGCGGGATCAGGCAGGTGGTGGTCACGACCAGCAGGATGACCTGCGTGGAGCCGGGCGGGTTGAAGGTGCGCAGGGTGGACTCGTTTTGGGTGATGCCGATGTTGGCGTCTTGCAGGGCAAGCCAGTCTATCGAGTTGACCAGCATGTCGCCGTTGCCGGAGAAGTCGAAGTTGCTGTCTTGGGCAAAGGAGGAACTGCCAAAGACGACCACGCGGCTGCCGGTGGTAATGTTTTCGGCGGCGGCGGCCAGCAGCATGGGGCCGGGTTGGTCAGCGCCATCGTCATAACGCAGGTCGTTGTTTTCGATGCTGCTGAAATCGGTCTCGCCCCAGGAATTCTGGATGGTGTAGACCAGCGGATCGGCGGTTGCGTTGGCGTTTTGGGCAATGGTCAGGCTGCGCGAGTAGGGGAAGATGGCCGCCACGTTCTGCATTTTTTCGGTGATCGGGTGTGGGCCGTATTGCGCTGCCACCGCAAAGAAGGGCGAGGAGGAGGAGTTCGTGTCCACGACGATATCGTTGTTCAGTTGGACGCCCCAGTCGGAGGCCAGGTACTCGGCCAACAGGTCGGTTTTTTCGCCGAATTCCGTAAGCGGGACCGGGTTTGCCAGCACCAGCAGGCTGCCTTTGTTTGCCAGGTACTCTTTCAGGTTGTTGACCACGCTCTCGGAGAGCGGCACGAGCGGCCCGGCTACGACGATTGCGTCCGCGTCTTCGGGAACAGCACTGACGGCTTGCAGGTTGATGGTTTTGACCGCGTAGTTCTTGCTTTCCAGCACCTGGCGGATGCGCGTATAGGCCGCGTCGCCGGGATTCTCTGTGTCATGTTCCCCTTCGCCGGTCAGGAAGTAGATCACCGGGCGGGAGGGGTTGAGCAGGCGGATCAGGCCGCCGGTCAGTTCATTCTCGGAGGCAAAGGAAACGATTTCCTTGTTCTCGCCCATTTGCAGCAGGATCTTGCCGTCGCCGGTGATGCCCAGGTCTTTGACCAGCACCGGGTTGGCGTCGGGGTCCAGGAAGCGATAGTCGAACTTCCCGTTGCTGCTGGCTTTGAAATCCTGCAGCAGTTCTTCGGCGCTCTGTGAGTTCATGCGGATGCTGTAAAATGCGGTCGCGGTGACCGGTTCGGGCAGGGCTTCCAGCGCTTCGATAGTTTCGGATGCCAGGGTGTGCTGTTTGTCTTCGGTCACGTCCCAGCGCTGGGGGTAGCGGTCGGCCAGCATATTGACCGCGATTAGGATGCCGACGAATGCCACGAACAGGATCAGTGAATTACTGCCATACTGCGCCTGCCGGCCGGTCAGGAATTTGCGCACGCGGTCGGGGTCCAGGATGGCGAAGATGGCATACCCGGCGATGAAAACGGCGATGGCGATGTAGAGAATCCGGTCGACCAAGTCGGGGTCGGGCGGTGTGTACATGCCGACGGTGGTAAAGACCCGGATGACCAGGATGCCCAGAATGGTCAAGAAGGCCAGCCCGGAGAGAATCAGCCCGATGGGGGCGTAGCGGCGCGGATCGGTTTTCATTATCGCCACCTCCGAATATCAATGGCAAGTGTGCCGATGAACAGTCCCAGTGCGGTGACGCTCAGGAAATAGACGATGTCCGACAGGTTGATGATCCCGCGGTTGAGCGAGTCGTAGAAGCGTGAATTCATGTCGATGTAACTGAAGAATTCCCCGCCCGAAAAGAACAACTGCGAAGGGATGCCGATCAGGAACCATAAAATGACCAGGACGCCCATCGCCAGGAAGAAGGCTGCAAACTGGTTACTGAACATAGCCGAAATGCTGACCCCAATGGACAGGAATGCGGCTGCGACCAGGATGATCCCCAGGTAACTGGAAAGCATCAATTGCTGGTCGATGCCGGGCGAGGTCAGGTTGTGCAGGATCAGCGGGAAGACCAGGGTGATGGCGATGATGGTCAACACGAACAGGAAAGAACCCAGCCATTTGCCTACCACCAGTTCCCAGTCGCGGACCGGGGCGGTGAGCAGCAGTTCCATCGTGCCCATGCGCTGTTCATCCGCCAGCAGGCGCATGGTCAGGGCTGGGACAGAGAAAACGAACATGAAGGCCATCGGCCCGGTGATGATGGAGATGTCGGGCGCTTGTCCTGAACCAAAGGGATTGGAGGTCAGGCTGACGATGTTATAGGCAAAGACAATGCCCACGACGCCCAGGATAATCAGCATCACAATGTAAGCAAGCGGGCTGCTGAAATAGATTTTGTATTCGCGTTTTGCGATGGTCCAGATATTGCGCATCTTGGCCTCACATTTCCGTCTCGTTGGTCTCTTCGCGGGTGAGTTGCAGGAAGATCTCTTCCAGGCTCATTCCGATGGGACGCATTTCCAGCAGGTCGTAACCTGCGTTGACGACCAGTTTGGCAACTTCCGGGCGCACGTCCTGCCCGGGGGCAAAATGGAACTCGAACAGGCCGTCTTCCTTGCGCTGCACCTTGCTGACTCCCTTGACCGCGAGCAATTTCTCTTCGAGTTCTTCCGCTTCGCCGCGCACCCGCAGCAGGTTGCGTTCCGCGCCCACCAGGCTGGCCTGCAGGTTGGCAGGCGTGTCCTCGGCGACGATGCGGCCCTTGTTGATGATGAGGACGCGGTCGCAGAGTTGCTGCGCTTCGGACAGGATGTGCGTAGACAGCAGCACCGTGCGTTCCTTGCCGATCTCGCGGATCACGTTGCGAACTTCCACCACCTGGCCGGGGTCGAGGCCGATGGTCGGCTCGTCCAGGATCAGTACTTCGGGGCGATGCAGAAGCGCCTGGGCCAGGCCTACGCGCTGGCGCATCCCTTTCGAGAGATTGCCGATGTAGCCTTCCGCCCGATCTTCCATGCCGACCAGTTCCAGGGTCTCGTCCACGCGGTCTGCGGCGTCAGGCAGGTGGCGCAGGTCGGCCATGAATTTCAGGTAATCGAAGACCGTCATGTCGGTATAGAGGGGCACGGTCTCTGGCAGGTAGCCGACGCGGCGGCGCACTTCGATGGATTCGGATACGATGTCGTACCCGGCTACCGTTGCTTCCCCTTCTGTGGGCGGCATGTAGCCGGCCAGGATGCGCATGGTGGTGGTTTTGCCTGCACCGTTGGGTCCCAGGAAGCCTAGGATTTCGCCTTGCTCGGCCTCGAACGTCAGACTGTCCACAGCGCGGCGCATCCCGTAATCTTTGGTAAGTCCGCTAACTCGAATCATCAACATCTCCTTGTTGACAGGTTGACAAACAAAAGGCACAGCAACCCGAGGGCGCGGTGCCGGATGGTTTTTACCGTGATTACTATACAGCAATCACGGGGGCAAAGTCAAGCGGAATGTGAAATTCTAATCAAACACTAATCTTTGCCAGGGAACAGGAACGCCTCCCATACGCTGCGCATCCCAAGCATACTGCCCATGAGCATTGCAATGGCGAGGGGACCCAGGCTGGCAAGGATGTCGCCGTATCGCAGGAGATAGTATCCCAACGGCGGGAGGGAGGGCGGGCTTGCGCCGTTGTACTCCGACAAGAGGGCGTAGAAGAGGAATGTCAGGTAAGCAAGGATGCCGCTCCCGCCCAGGAACGTGGACAGGGCAAGCATGACCAGCAAGGGGGATTGTTTGCGGGTAATGGCCGCGCGATTCTCCGCCTGGATGGTTTCGACCATCGCCTGCGCTTCTGACCAGGACAGGTCGTTCCTTTCGCACAGGGTCAGGATGATGTCGTCTGTGGAGTGACCGTCGGCAAGCAATTCGACGATCCAGTCTGTCAGGTCTTCTGTAGGCATGGCGTTTTCCTGCTATTCCTGGAATTTTGTGAATTGGGAGTTGCTATTCCTATCTTTTTATTGTAAACTACTTTCCATGGAGGCAGTATGACAACTTTACTCTATCAGACCGACAGTTATCTAAAAGGGTTCGATGCGCTTGTGAGCGCCACTTTTCCGGAAGAGAACGCAGTGGTGTTGGATCGCAGCGCGTTCTACCCGGGCGGGGGCGGCCAGCCGAGCGATGTGGGCGTATTGGTATCTGGCTCCCAGGCCTGGAACGTCGTCAAAGTCCGCAAGATGGAGGAGAACGTGCTGCATGTCGTCGAAGGGGACTTGCCGCCAGTCGGCGCAACGTTGCGCGGAGAAATTGACTGGGAGCGGCGCTACAAACTGATGCGCACGCATACGGCCCTGCATATCCTGTGCGGCGTAGTCTTCCGCGATTACGGCGCGTTGGTCACAGGCGGGAACATGGAGCCGCTGCAGGGACGCATGGATTTCGAGTTCGAGCGTTTGCAGGGCGGGTTGGTGGGAGAGATCGAGGCGGCGGTCAACAAGGAAGTGGAAATGGGCCGCGAGGTGCGCGTGAAGATCCTGCCGCGCGAGGAGGCCTTCCAGATCCCCGACCTGATCCGCACCAAGATCAACCTGCTGCCGGAGGGCATCCGCGAAGTCCGTACCGTGGAAATCGTCGGGCTGGATCTACAGGCCGATGGCGGCACGCACGTCGGGAACACGTCCGAAGTTGGTCGCATCAAGGTCGTGGATTACAAAAGCAAAGGCGCGATCAACAAAAGAATTTATATCGAAGTTGTCTGAATTAGGACTTATGTCCCATCCAGCGCATTGCCTCGCCGTGTTATCGTGGAGATGACTTGTCGGCTGGCCGAGCCGCTGGCATGATTTGATTTCACAAGGAGAGTCTTTGCCATGAACAAAAAAATAGCCCCTCTGCTGGCTGCCATTGCGATCCTGACGGTTACATTGGCGTGCAGTCTTTTTTCCAACGAAATGAGCCTGACCAACCTGCGGATGGCTTTCGACAGCGATGGAGCCAACCCCACTTCCGTGTATTCCACCACAGATGTGTTCTTTGCCGTAGGCGACCTGGCGAATGCGCCCGCCGGCACAGTGGTCGAAGCCCGGTGGCTGGCAGTACAGATCGAAGGGTACGCTGCGGGCGAGTCGATCTATGAGCAAACAATCAACGACTTCACGGAAGATAATTTCGGCGGCACGATCTACTTCCAGTTGTCCAATGACAGCGGCTGGACGCCTGGCGAGTATAAAGTGGACATCTACTTGAATGGGAACTTTGTGCAGTCCATCCCATTCAGCGTGCAGTAACACGGGTGGGAAGCGTCCCGAAGGTTTCCTCGAAAAAACAGGATCGAGTTGTTCGAACCTTCGGGATGGTGCAAGCGCCCATTCTCTTGAGAGGATGCCCTGAAAGGAGGTTTTCCGATGGATTCTCGTACGCTTGGCAGGACCGGGTTAAAGGTTTCGCCCCTGTGTATGGGGACGATGCAATTCGGCTGGTCAGTAACCGACGAGGCCGAATCGCAGCGCATCCTTTCGCAGACCTATGAGGCTGGCGTCTATTTTTTCGATACGGCGGATATCTACTCGAACTGGGTGGACGGCAATCCCGGCGGCGTTTCGGAGGAGATGCTCGGTCGTTGGCGGAAGCAGGCCGGGGTGCCGCGCGACCGCCTGGTCATTGCCACCAAAGTGCGCGGGCGGATGGGTGACGGTCCCAACGACCAGGGACTGTCGCGCGTCCACCTCATGCAGGCCGTGGAGGCCTCCCTGCGCCGCTTGCAGGCCGATTACATCGACCTGTACCAGACGCATTGGCCGGACGAGGCCACGCCCATCGATGAGACTCTGCGCGCGCTGGACGACCTGGTGAGGCAAGGCAAGGTGCGTTACCTGGGCGCTTCGAACTACGCCGCCTGGGAGTTGATGCAATCCTTGTGGGTTGCGGATAAACACGGCCTGGCGCGCTACGACTCGCTCCAGCCGCACTATAACCTGCTGCACCGCGAGGAGTTCGAGCGCGAACTACGGGCGGTCTGCCAGATGTACGGCATCGGCGTTATCCCATACAGCCCCCTGGCGGGCGGTTTCCTGACCGGCAAATACCGCCGCGACAAGCCATTGCCCGACAGCCGCCGCGCAAAGAATTTGCAGCACGCGCTGACCGAGAAGAATTTCGCGCTGCTGGACGCTATGGACGAGATCGCCGCCGCGCATGGGGCGACCGTCTCGCAGGTGGCGCTGGCCTGGATGCTGGCCGACCCGGTCGTTACCAGCCCGATCATTGGCGCGACTTCTACCGAGCAGTTGCAGGAAAACCTGGGCGCATTGGATGTGAAGTTGGCTGTGGAAGAGAAGGAAAGGCTGGATGGATTGACGGCGTGGCGGGAGGGAGAGAATGATGAGTAAAACGTGAAACGTGAAACGTAATGCGTGAGGAAAGAAAGAGGCGCTTTCGATGGGAGAGCGCCTCTTCGACTTTTACGGATTACGTTTTACGCATTACGAATTACGTCAGCAACACCTGCCCGCAGTATTCGCACTTGTCCATGCCCAGTTCGAGCGTGCCGCCGCAGTGCGGGCATTGGAAGGTTTCGACCTTGACGGCATGACCGGCGGCCTTGAAGGCGGCTTCGTTCTCGGCCAGGTCGCCGCGCAGGCGTTTGAGGCGCGCCAGGTAGGCCTCGCCGCCCATTTCGCCGGACTTCCGCAGGCGTTCCACGTCGGCGATGCTTTCCTTCAACATGCGGCGCTGGGCTTCGAGCGCTTCGCGGCTGGTATCCTGGATGGTGACCTTGGTCTCCGGTTTGGCGGGCAGGGAAGCGATGACGCCCGCAATGACCATGATGACGGCTGCGACGATCAGCCCCACGACCAGGGGTGTGTACTGGAAGCCGGGCAGGCTGTCGAATTGCACGTCATGGATTTCCACGTTGTCATAGTCTGCGATGGCGACGTAACGCTGGCCGTTCAGTTTGCCCACGTCGATGCGGGTGATGCCGCTGGAATGCGACGACAGGTTGTTGCGCGTCCCATCTTTAGAGAAGACAGCCACCTGCCCGCTGTCGTCGCCCAGGACGGCTTCTTCTGCGCCGTCGCCGTCCAGGTCGATGCCGGCGATCTCGGTCACTTTGTCGGACAGGGAAGCCGACCACAGTTTCTGGCCGGTGTAGGAAAAGGCCCACACGCCGCCTTCCTTGCCCCCGGCAACGATCTCGCGCGCGGACGGATCGCCGTCCAGTTCCACTTCACGCACCTCGGAGACGGCCTGTCCGAGGGAGGTGGTGAACAGCGCGCTGCCGTTGGCGGCGTTGTAAATGGCAAACGCGCCGTATTCGCCGCCGAAGATGACTTCGCTTGTACCGTCGCCGTTCAGGTCGAAGGCGCGCATCCGGCGCAGGGTTTCGGTGGCATTCTGCCAGACGGGATTGCCCGCCTCGTCGAATACAGCCAGCACACCGGCGCGGTCGGCGGCGGCCAGGTAGGGCTGCCCGTTGATCACGGCGTCGTCCAGGCCGCGGATCTCGTCGCTGCCTAACGGATATTGCCACAAGGGCTGTCCGGACAGCGACAGGGACAGCAGGTTGCCCCAGGTATCGCCGAGCACGATCTGGGGGCCGGAGGCGAAGCGGATCAGGGCAATGCGGGCGGGCGTCCCCAGCCCCAGTCCGCTTGCCAGCGTGGAGACCTGCCCCGCGCGGATCAGGTCTACGCCGCTGGGGTAGAAGACCAGGATATCTTCCACGTTGTCGCCGTCCACATCGCCGAGGGTGGTCTTGGGCGCGGTATAGCCGAAACCGAAGAGATAATTACCGCTGCCGTCGAAGGCGCTCAAGTTGTCTGTGGTCTGGATGAAGAGTTCATCTTGGCCGTCGCCGGTCAGGTCTATGATCTTCATGCTCTCAGCGGTATTGTATGGCCGTTGCCAGGCGATGCTGCTGGAGATCTTTTCGGCTGCGATGGCGCCGCTAAAGGCAAAGGCGCCCGCAACGACCATGACCAGGCAGGCCAGGACGGCGGCGATGGCGAGGGGGATGATCTTTTTGCTCATAGATTACGCGGCCTTTCGTTGTAAGAGACTGTAAGCGGAGTGCAGGACGTTCAGGATGCTTTCGGGTTGGATTTCATCGGTAAATGCGGCGGCGGTCAGGTTGACGATGCCGCCTTCGGTATTGACCTGCGAGATGGTGTATTGTCCAACGGATTTATTTGGCGCGACCTGGTCGTTCTGCGCAATCTGGTACACCTCGGGGTTGACGACGATGCGCACCTTGAGTTCGTTCAGGCTGCCTTTGAACTTTTCGGGCTTCATCTTCATCTTGCCGCTGATGCGGCTGCGCTTCCAGTAGGATTTGCGGATCTTGGCGCGCTGGATGGCAGAGACGCGCAGCACGTTGCCGTCGAACAGTTTGGCTTTCAGGTTGAGCCATTCGTCGCGATAGTGCTGGGTTGTGCGGCTCTGGGTGTCTTGCGTTTCACGCGCTACTTTGGCGGGCTGCTTGTAGCCGGTCAGGTCGAGGTGACCGAGGAAGGGCGCGCCGGGTTTCAGGTCGTCGCGCAGGGTGCGGATGATCTCGCGCGCGGTCTGGTAGCCGTTGGGGAATTCGGCGCTGTGGTGCCGCCGCAGGATCACCGACAGGACGATGGCGGCGATCCAGATGGCGACGCCGCCGGCCGAGAAGACCAGGGATTTGTATCCCAGCAGGCGCAGCAACAGGTCAATGGCGATCATGCCCAGGCCGCCCAGGAAGCCCAGGCGCGGGAGCAGTTTCCAGCGTTGGTTGGAGGCGTTGGCCTGCCGCGTCTGCGCGACGAGTTTGTCCATCCCATCCAAGATGGACACGGGCTGGCTGCCCAGGGTCAGGTAGATGGGCGCTTTCTTCCCGGTCGAAGCGCGGATGGAGGCTGGGTTCATCCTTCCGGGGAGCGGGGCGGCATTGGCGGGGAGCGGCTGGCTGGGGCGCGGGGCAGGGACCGTCTGCGCGGGACGCGGGACGGGAACTGCCCTGGCCGCCGCCTGCCTGGGCTTGCGCGCGGCGCGGAGCGCGAAAAATACCAGCACAAGGATAAGGAGCGGGATGACGCAAAAAACAAACGCTAAAATCCCATAACCGATCAATGCTTCCATGCGACCTCCTGTATAATTCAGGCTATGCCTCGCGTACTCTACCTTGCGTTCGACGTCGTACCCAGCCCCAAAGGGGCCAGTACGCATATTCTCCACTTTTTGCGCGGCCTCGTCAACCCCCCCAGTGGACACAGGGGATTCGAGGTGCACCTGTTCACGCCCGGCGACGGCGTGCTGCCCTCCGAGGATACCATAGAAGGCGCGCGCGTTACCCGCGTTCCGCCGCCGGTTGGGGGCGGCAATTTCCTGGCGCGGGCGGCGGCCTTCGGGCAGGCAGCCCTGGCGCACGTAGCCGCTGCGCCGCCTTACGACGTTGTCCACTACCGTTCGGTTTGGGGCGGCTTCCAACTGGCAAGGGAAAAGAAGCGTTTTGGCTACCGGACGTTGTTCGAGGTCAACGGCCTGCCCTCGATGGAACTGAAATATCACTATCCCGGCCTGGAGCCGGCCCTGCTGGCCAAGATCAAGGAACAGGAACTGGCGACCCTGCACCTGAGCGACGCCATCGTCTGTCCCTCGCGTGTGACCAGGGACTACCTCGCCTCGCTGGGCGTGGACCGGGGAACTGTTACCGTTATCCCAAACGGGGTCAGCCCCTCGGACTTTTCCCCCTCGCCCCTGCCGGGGAGGGAAGGGCGCGTCCCTGTGCTGCTCTACGTCGGCACGCTGGCCGATTGGCAGGGACTGGACGTTCTGATCCGCGCGCTGCCGAAGATGCTCGCGCGGCGGCCGGTGCGCTTGCAGATCGTCGGGCGCGGGCGCAGCCGCCAGCGCAAATTGTTGTCGAAGCAGGTGCGCAAACTGGGGCTGGAGCAGCATGTCGCCTTCCAGCCAGCCGTGCCGCACCACCAGGTCCCGGCTGTGATGGCTGCGGCCGACCTCTGCGTCGCGCCGCTCGGCCTGAACGACCGCAACGTGACCCAGGGCGCCTGCCCGATCAAGGTGCTGGAAGCCATGGCCGCCGGGCGTCCGCTGCTGGCCGCCAACCTGCCCATCGTGCGCGAACTGGCGCGCGAAGACGTGGACGCGCTGCTCTTCTCGCCGAACGATCCCGACGACCTGGCGCAGAAGGCGCTGTCCCTGCTGGACGATGTGTCCCTTTCGCAGCGCCTGGCGGACTCGGCCTCGGCGCGCGCGCTGGGATCGTTCACCTGGCATGAAGCCCAGAAACGCCTGGGGAAGGTGTATGAGAAGTTGTTGGCAGGTGATTAGGTGGATTGGGGATCGTTGTCTATCTCGAATGAGCGCGCAATCAGGTTTTCGACCTCGCCGATAAGAACGGGAATATTGGGGTGTGCAAAACTCACATTTGGCGCTGGGATACGGTGATGTTTTATGTCAGGTTGGATATGTTTATGATGGGGATACGTACTTTCCAGTTCTGGGTCATCGGGATGAGGCTGAGAGTCATACCAGGCTATCTTCTGGGTGTTGCGCCATATTTCATACCCGTAGGACTCGATCTCGATTGTTCCAGTATCAAACGATAAACGCTCCTGGACGGTAACCCGATACCCTTGTTCAAACGCTATTTCACCCTTGAGTATCGCTGCGCGCTTCCCGCGCCGAATAACGACCAATGTGGAGCGCTGAATATTCGAAAAACGCTGTTTTAGCGTGTATACATATTCTTCGTATTCACGAAACGACCGGAATGGGTTCACGTTTTGTCGTCTTCTCGATTACGTCTACGATGTTTGGTGTCCGTTCACGCAGGCGTCGAATGGTGCGACGGTATTGTTCCTGACGGCGTAGTAGGGTTTTGTATGCCCCCGCCCAATCGCTCCAATCCAAAACCCACGTGTCATCTTCGGGTTCTTCGCCGTTGATATACGATTCGTAAAAAGTTTCTGATAAAACCCCATACTTTCGTTCATAGACTTCTATATCTTCCATGAGCGCGTGAATATCTTCGATAATCTCTTGAAGAGTCAGACCGTCTTTGGTGTTCATATTTTCTTCATCTCCACGGAATAGATTGTACCAGTTCTTTCACTAAAGAATAGAGGAACACTGGAAGTCCCGGCGAACTCGCTCAGAGCCTGGGAGAACTCGCTCAAAGCCCCGGCGAACTCGCTCAAAGCCTAGGAACATTTGTGGAACGCCTGTTATTCCCCGCAAAGGCGCACGGCAGGGAACTCAGGAATAGCGCTTTTCTAACTCGTCCCTGGCGGCGTCGAACACCGCTTGCGCCAATTGGAGCGTTTCCCGCGCTTCGTATTCGACCACATCGGGGGTATGCCCAGGGTAGCGCGACTCGACTGCCCAGACCGATAAATCATATAACTGAGGAAATTTTTCTTTCACTTCCCATCCTGCTGGAATTAACTCACGAATATGGTCGAGATCGTGGGTATGCGGGAAAGGAAGGTCGAGATAAACCAGGATTGCCTTAAGCGCTTTTTCTCCCGCTTGTTGCGCCATGAAACAGATCTGGCGCGGGAAGAAATCTCCCTTTTCGAGTAGCGTATAAGCGGCGTCCAAGTCTGACTTTGCATATTCCATCCAACGCTTTGCTTCACTCGTGCTCATAGACGATCTTCCCTTCCTCTAGCGCAGGACGCAGGATATTACCAACCGTTTTCCCGTATTGCACAATTTCTTCTGGCGTGGTAACGATGACATCTTTGCTGATTGGCAAATTGCTCAGTGTATTCCCGATCTGAATAGCCGCCCTGCGTTTGTGCTGCACCGTTGGCAACACCACCAGCAGGTCAAGGTCGCTGTCCTTTGTCGCTTCGCCGCGCGCCCAGGAGCCGAACAGGATGATCTTTACCGGATTGAATTTGCGCACGATGCGCTCCACGACTTCGGCCAGGTAGGGCGGTTGGGCAGTTTGCAAGGCGTTCATATCATGATTTTACATCAAAAACGGGATGGCCGTCACTTGAAGCGCGGATCGCGTTGCAGGGTGAGACGCAGGCCTTTGTCCAGATTGATCGAGGGGCGGTAGTTGAGTTTCTGCGCCGCCAGCGTCAGGTCGGCTTTCATGCGCGAGACGCCGCCGGAGGTGTTCGAATTGTAGAGAATATTTGCTTCGCGTCCGGTAACTTCTCCCACTTTCTTGACCAGGTCGCGGATGCTGGTCTCTACGCCGGAGCCGACGTTGATGACCAGCCCGTTGACGTTGGGCGCGGTGGCGGCGGCCACCATGGCGCTGACCACATCGTCCACGTAGACGTAATCGCGGGTCTGCTGGCCGTTCCCGTGCGCCACCAGCGTCCCGTCGCGCAGCGCCTGGCGCAGGTAGAGAGGCACCACCGGCGGATGCGAGGCCGGCAGGCGCTGGCCGGGGCCGTAGGCGTTGAAGATGCGCAGGCAGACCGTTTCCATCTCCCACAGTTTGCCGATGGTGCGGACGTAGTACTCGGCAGCGACTTTCGAGACGGCGTATGGCGAGCGCGGGTCGGGCGTGGCGGTTTCCTTGAGCGGCTGCTCGCCCTGGTCGCCGTAGACCGCGCCGGAGGAGGCCAGGATGACGCGCCGCACGCCCACGTCGCGCATGGCTTCCATCAGGCTGACCGTCCCGCCGACGTTGACGGCGTTGTACTCGCGCGGGTACAGCACCGATTCCGGTACCGACACGCGCGCCGCCAGGTGGTAGACGCAGTCCACTTCCTGCAAGAGCGTCCACAACTTGGGGCGGTCGTTCACGTCGCCGCGCGTGAAATGGACGTCCGGCGAGAGCGCCTGCGGGTCGCCGGTGGACAGGTCGTCCAACCCGCGCACCTGGTGGCCTTCGCGGGCAAGATGGTTGGCAAGCGCCGAACCGAGGAAACCGGCTGCGCCAGTAATCAGGAAATTCATCTGTCGTCAACTTTCAAATCTTTG
>JBMOMP010000048.1:0-13904 GCA_049323115.1 Chloroflexota bacterium | reverse complement strand
CCATCCGGCCAGCGCAATTCGCGCACTACCGCAAAACACTTCGCATCATCTATCAGATTCTGTATGTTGACCATGAACCAATCTTATCAGAATCTGACCACCTCCTTGAATTCAGTTAAGAGCCAAATCTTTTTCTCGGAGAAGAGACATGAAACGAATGCAGTTGGTTTCTTTTTTGGCCGTCCTGTTGCTGGCCTCGCTGGCCTGCAGCCTGCTTGGCGGGGGCGGGGAGAGCGCCGGTACGGAGTCGAATCCGCCCGCTGGGGAGGCGCCTGCCGGGGAGTCCGGGGGCGGTGCGGTCTCGTCCGAATTCCCCCTGCCGTCGGATTACAGCGACCTGAAAGACGTTGGCGGCGTGACCATGTTCCAAACCTCTATGGGGCTGGAGGAAGTGATTGCTTTCTACCGCGATGCGTTCGCGGAAGCGGGCTACGAGGAACGCGAGATCACCACCGTCATCAGCGACACCACCTTCAGCATTGTCTGGGATGGGCATGAAAGCGGCCAAGCCGTCGTCGTGCAGGGCGTTGACCTGGGCAATGGCGTTGTCAATGTGAGCATTCGCCTGGAAGATATGTAAAGCGGGCTCTGGCAGGTGACGGTCACTTCGCAAGCGACCGTCACCTGCGTATGTGTAAGGGAGAAATCTACTTTGCAAAAACTGATAATCCGCTGGCTGCCCGCTGTGCTGCTCATGGCGGCCATTTTCGTTTTTTCCTCCATCCCATCCGACGAACTGCCCGACTTCGCTTGGGCCGACCGCCTGGTCAAGAAGGGCGGCCATGCGCTGGGCTACGGCCTGCTGGCGCTGTCGTATGCGCGCGGCTTGCGTTCCAAGTCTCGGCCGGAACCGGCCCCGGGCAGGCGCAGGCGTTATCTTGTGGCTTTCCTGTTGGCTGTGCTTTACTCCGCGCTGGATGAATTCCACCAATCCTTCACGCCCGGTCGTCACCCCTCCCCCTGGGATGTGCTTATCGATTCTGGCGGCGCAGCGCTGGCCTTGCTGTGGGCAGACCGCTTTTTACCGGGGACATCCTGAAGATTAGCGTTCTTAGCGCCCTTTGTGGTTTGATAAAGGTCTAGAACAAGACTCCACGGTTGAGTGCTGTCCTCCTGCGCGAATAAATTAGCAAAATTCGCGTAAATTCGTGGATGACCTTGCCTACTCGAACTCGATCTCGATCTCTTCCTCTGCGTCCCAATCTTCCATGCGTTCGATCTGGATGTCGCTGAACAGCCCCTCCTGCCGGGTGGACACGCGGTAGCGTTTGACCAGTTCCAGCAGGGCCAGGAATGTCACCACGATCTCGATGCGCGTAGGATGTTCGCCGAGCAGTTCCTTGAACTGGGCGCGTTCCCGATCAGACAGGGTTTGGGAGATCAACTCGATCTTCTCGCGGATGGTCACTTTTGGCGCCGCAATCACCGTCCCCAGCGAAAGTTTCTCTTGCTCTTTGGCGTAGATAGCCTGCGCCGCCTCCAGCAGGTCGGCCAGCGTGATGTCCGACAGGTCGAGTTTCCCTTCGATCTTGGGCGGGGGCGCCAGCCGCAGGTAGGTGCGCAAGCCTTTCGCTTCGCGCTCTTGCAGCAGGCCGGCGATTTCCTTGAAGCGCTTGTACAGGCGCAACTGCTCCACCAGCGAAACCCCAACCTCCTCCTCGCCTGGCTCGCGGGCGGGCGGCCTGGGCAGCAAAGCCTCCGATTTGATCTGGATCAGTTTGGCGGCGATCACCAGGAAGGCCGAAATCTCGTCCGCGCGCGCCTGCTCCAGTTGGTGCAAATAGGCCAGGTACTGGTCCGTCACCGCCGCCAGCGAAATCGCCGTGATATCCAGTTCGGCGCGTTCGATCAGGTCCAGCAGCAGGTCCAACGGTCCCTCGTAGACCGGGATCTGCACCGTGTAGCCGCTGGTCTGGTGTCCGAGAATTCCGCTCATAGCGGGCTGATTATAACAGCACTGGCAAGCCTGCGTTATAATCCGCCCTATGCCCGAACCCAAACTGACCCATCTCGACGAAGCCGGCTGCGCCCGCATGGTGGACGTGGGCGGCAAGCCCGATACCGGGCGCGTTGCCATCGCAAAAGGCGAGGTCCACATGCGCAGGGAGACGCTGGAACTGATCCGCGCCGGACAGATGAAAAAAGGAGATGTCTTGACCGTTGCCCAGATTGCCGGCATCAGCGCCTCCAAACGCACCGCGGACCTGATTCCGTTGTGTCATCCGCTGCCCCTCACCCAGGTGAATGTGTCCCTGGCGCTCGACGAGGCGCTCCCCGGCGTGCGCATCACCGCTGCTGCCAGGACGGTCGGCAAGACCGGCGTGGAGATGGAAGCCCTCACCGCCGTCTCTGTTGCCGCGCTCACGGTCTACGACATGGCCAAAGCCGCCGAGAAGACCATGCGCATCCAGAACATCCGGCTGGTCGAAAAGCGCGGCGGCCGCAGCGGCGACGTGGTGAATGAGTAGCGCAGTTTCCTTGTTGTTGCAAGGGGACCGATGGTCGAGTAGCGTTCTTTGCGTATCGAGACCGAGGCCGACGAAGCAATCTCTGTCAGGTAAACCTCAATGAACCATATTACCGTTTTATTTTTTGCCACCTTGCGCGACCGCGCCGGGATGAAGTCGCTCGACCTGGATATGCCGGATAGCGCCACTATACAGGATTTGAAGGACCATCTTATCCGCGCGTATCCCGGCTTGGCGCAGTCCATGGATACGGTCGTCATTGCCATCAACCGTGAATTTGCCTTCGATGAAACAGTCATTCCTCCACAAGCCGAAGTCGCCATGTTCCCGCCCGTGAGCGGAGGCGGCAGGTAACCCAGTATCCATTGCGCGACTTGCAAGCGCATCAGGGGTTTTACAGAGTGCCTGGGAACCTCAATCGGTCTTTTCATCAAAAGTCAATGTTCATCCGTGTTTACAGCGTCCCCTTTGGGGATCTGCGGTAAACCTTGATTTATAGAAAACTCTCTTATCAGCCAAAGGAGGCAGGATGCAGGAGCGCGTTGTGATTACCGGCATGGGAACCGTCAACCCTTTGGGGCTGGATGTCTCGGAATCCTGGCAGAATGCAATTGCAGGGGTTTCCGGGGTCGGGCCGATTACCCTGTTCGACCCGAGTGCTTTGCAAGTCAAGATTGCCTGTGAGGTCAAAGGATTCATCCCCGAAAATTACATGGAGGCGCGCGAAGCGCGGCGGCGCGACCGTTTCGAACAGTTGTCCACGGCCGCCGTGCGCGAGGCGCTGGCGGCTTCCGGCCTGCAGATCACGGAGGCGAATGCCGGCCGGGTGGGAGCGATCATCTCCTCGGCCATCGGCGGGCTGCGCTCCTTGCAGGATGCGGTCATCACGAACCATACCGAGGGACCGCGCCGCGTCAGTCCCTTCCTGATCCCGATGTTGATGTCTAATGGCGCGGCGGGGCTGGCTGCCATCGATCACGGCATCACCGGCCCGTGCTTTTCCGTGGCTTCGGCCTGCGCCTCGGGCGCGGACGGCATCGGCATGGCGTGGACGATGCTGCGGGCCGGGATGATAGATGCCTGCTTGGCCGGGGCGGCGGAAGCGACCGTCACCTCTACCGGCGTGGCCGCCTTCGACCGCGTAGGCGCCACCTCGCGCCGCAATGACGATTTTTCGATGACGCCCGCGCCATTCGACAAGAACCGCGATGGCCTGGTGATGGGCGAGGGCGCAGCCGTCCTGGTGTTGGAACGCGAGGGTCACGCCCGGGCGCGCGGCGCAACCATCCTGGCGGAGTTGGCCGGTTACGGCGCTACGGCAGATGCGTTCCACGTCACCGCCCCACACGAGAACGGCGCGGGCGGCGCGGCGGCTATCCGGCAGGCGCTGGCAACGGCGGAGGCCAACCTGGAAGAAGTGGGCTACATCAATGCGCACGGCACGGCGACCTCGTTGAACGATGTCTCCGAAACGAAGGCCATCAAGGGCGCGTTTGGGGAATTGGCCTATCGCATCCCCGTCTCCTCCACCAAGTCCATGACCGGGCACATGATGGGCGCCACCGGCGCGCTGGAAGCCATCTTCTGCGTACAGGTCGTGCGCGAGGGCATCCTGCCGCCCACCATCCATTATGAGACCCCCGACCCCGATTGCGACCTGGACTACATCCCCAGCCATGCGCGCGAGAAAAAAGTAGACCTGGCTATCAGCAATGCCTTCGGCTTTGGCGGGCATAACGCCGTGCTGGCCGTGAGGAAGTATGGCTGAAAAAGTGTAAAAAAACTTGTGTGATACGGAAAGGCGTGCTATAATCCGCCCTCGCGTTATCATACCAACCAAATCATTTGAGTAAGGACGAACGACATGACAGACCAGATTTTGAAGGCCGTGGAAGCCTCGGCGAATGCAAATATTCCACAACTTCGCCCTGGCGACATGGTGAGCGTGCACGTCAAGATCAAAGAAGGCGACCGTGAGCGTATCCAGGAATTCAAGGGCACCATCATCCGCCTGCGCAAGGGCGGCAACAATTCCAACTTTACCGTGCGCCGTGTTGCCAGCAACGGCATCGGCGTGGAGCGTACTTTCCTGCTGCGTTCCCCCCGCCTGGACAAGGTAGTGGTCGAACGCCATTCGCGGGTGCGCCGGGCGCAGTTGTACTTCATGCGCGAGCGCACGGGCAAGTCCGCTCGCCTCAAGCAAAAGTTCGACTAGGTTTCAGCGTCGACATCCAGCCCCAAAGGTTTCAGGCCTTTGGGGTTTCTTTTCTAAACGAGGCTGGTATGCAACCCCTGATCGGTATCACCACCAACCAGAGCAAGAACGAAGATGACCTGCCGTCGGTCATGGTCTTGCAGTCCTACGCCCGCGCCGTGTTGCAGGCTGGCGGCGCGCCGGTGCTGATCCCCTCCATGTTGGCGGAGGCCGGCTGGGAGTCCGTCTACGCGCGGCTGGACGGTATCCTCCTTTCCGGCGGCGCGGACCTGGCGCCAGACCTGTTCGATGGGCAGCCGCATCCGCGCGTCTATGGCGTGGACCCGCTGCGGGATTCCGTTGAACTGAGCCTGTTCCGTGCTGCGGTCGCGGACGGCAAACCGCTGCTCGCCATCTGCCGCGGCATCCAACTCGTCAACGTGGCCCTGGGCGGTACGCTGTACACGCACCTCCGCGACCAATTCCCCAACGCGCTCGACCATGACTATCCCGGCAATTTGCGTACGGTGCTGGTGCATGAGGTGGACGTGGAGGCGGGCACGCGCCTGGCGGGCATCCTCGGCGAGCCGCGGCTTATGGTCAACAGCCTGCATCACCAGGGCCTGAAGGACATCGCTCCTGATTTGCGCGTAACCAGCCATGCCCCGGATGGGCTGGTCGAAGCGGTGGAACTGCCCGGCCATCCCTTCGCGCTGGCGGTGCAGTGGCACCCCGAATGGCTGACCGACCAGCAGCCGACGCGTAACCTGTTCCGCGCGTTCGTGGAGGCGGCGCGCGGCGAGCGGGATAACCCGGGTACACGGATTTGACAGATTTCACGGACGAACATGGATTCCCAATGCCCCTGCAAAGCCAACCCATTGGCGTCTTCGACTCTGGCGTAGGCGGACTGTCCGTGCTGCGCGCCATGCGGCGGTTGATGCCCGAGGAGCCAGCCATCTACTTTGCCGACCAGGGACACGTGCCGTACGGGCCGCGCCCCTTGCAGCAGGTGCGGGATTTCTCGGAGGCTATCACGCGCTTCCTGCTCGAGCAAGGCGCAAAACTGGTCGTGGTGGCTTGCAATACGGCCTCGGCGGCGGCGCTGCACCACCTGAGGGAAACATTCCCGCACACACCTTTCGTGGGCATGGAACCGGCCGTCAAACCGGCGGCGGAACAGACCCGCAGCGGCGTAGTGGGCGTGCTGGCGACCCCGGCTACCTTCCAGGGCGCGTTGTACGCTTCAGTGGTAGAGCGCTTTGCCAACGGCGTGACGGTCTTGCAGGATACCTGCCCGGGGCTGGTGGGGCAGATCGAGCGCGGCGACCTGGACGGGCCAACCACGCGCGCCATCCTGGACTCTGCGCTGCGTCCCATGCTGGAACGGGGCATCGATACCGTTGTGTTGGGCTGCACCCACTACCCGTTCGTGATCCCGTTGATCGAGGAGATGGTGGCAGGGAAAGCCCGGGTGATAGACCCGGCCCCGGCGGTGGCGAAGCAGGCCCAACGTCTGCTGGAGGCGGGCGGATCGAAGCGTCCGGTGGGAGGGCGCGGCGCAGTCCGCTTCTTCACGTCGGGGAGCGTAATGGATTTCCAGGCGCAGTTGCCCAGGCTGCTCGGCGAAAACGGGGAGGCGCTGGGCGTCGCCTGGCAGGAGGCAGCCGGGTTGCAGGTTGTTTGCGTGTAGCGGCGTCGGTCGCTTTTAAACCGGTCTCAGATTTCCAGCGGCTGATCGGGATTTTGGAGCCACTTTTCCAGGTCGGGGCCGTGCTCTTTGTCTTCGTGATGGATGAAGACCTCGACCAGCCGGGCAACGCTGGCGCGCGCCCCCCAGGGAGCCACCATTTCCTGGCGGAATTTTTCCTCGGGCATGGAACGCAGCACGTCCTTGAAAATGAGACGGGCTTGCCGCCATTCCTGTTCGACCTTTTCCAGGTTGGAGGTTTCGTGCGTCTCGATGGTTTGTGCATTGAAGTGATCCACGCCGCGCGCGGCAGGTATGCCGTATTCCCCTGCGCCCATGTGAGCGCGCAGCGAGGCGATGAAGGCCTCGTCCCAGCCGGTCATGTGCGCCAGGAAGCGGTGGATGCTCCAGCCGGGATAGATTTCCTTGGCAGGGTCTACGCGCGGCAGCAAGGCTTCGATCTTGCCGCGCGCCTTGTCCAGGCGGGCAATGAGTTGCTCTATTTCGTCCATGCTTTGCTCCTTTCCCAAAGTATAGCACGTGCCTGTATAATTGTCCTATGACCGACGCCGTTTCGGACCTGAAACAACGACTCCGCCAGCAATGCCGGGAGACGCGCAGGGCGCTGGGTGAGCAGGCGCGGATGCAGGCCAGCGCGGCCATCTGCGCCCATATCGAGACCTGGCGCTTCTTCCAACGCTCGAGCGTGCTCCTGACCTACCTGCCGATGCGCGGCGAAGTGGATTTGACGCCCCTCCTGCTTCGTCACCCTGGGAAGCGTTGGCTGGCGCCGCGCATCCTGCCGGAGGAAAACCATCGTATGGCCTTGCATGTGTACGATCCGCAGCGCCTGGTGCGCCATAAATTTGGGATGTTGGAACCGGCCGCCGATCTACCGGAAGTCCTGCCGACCGAAGTGCAAATGGTGCTGACGCCGGGCCTGGCTTACGACCGGCGCGGCTGGCGGCTGGGCTACGGGGGCGGGTACTTCGACCGTTTCTTGCAGGATTTCGAAGGGGTGAGTTTGGGAGTCGTCTATGCCGCGCTGCTGTTGGATGAGCTCCCGCATGGGACATTCGACGTGCCGATGGATTGGATTGCGACCGAACAAGGCCTCCTTGCTTGTCATGCGGAGGCAAAATGACTTTTACCCCGGCCTATTTACAACTCTCGCAGGCTGAATTGGCGCGGCGCGCCGGGCAGGCCCGCGCGCGCCTGGAAAGGTGTGACCTTTGCCCGCGCGCCTGCGGGGCCAACCGGCTGGCTGGCGAGCGCGGGGTCTGCAAGACCGGGCTGCGCGCCAGGGTCAGCAGTTACGCGCCCCACTTCGGCGAGGAAGATCCGCTGCGCGGCTGGAACGGGTCCGGGACGGTGTTCTTTGCGCGCTGCAACCTGCATTGCCAGTTCTGCCAGAACCATACCATCAGCCAGGCGGATGCCGGACAGGAAGTGACGCCCGAAGAACTGGCGGCCATCATGCTGCATTTACAGCGGGTTGGCTGCCACAACATCAACCTGGTCTCGCCCAGCCACGTGGTTGCGCAGATCCTGGAGGCGTTGGTTGTGGCGGCGCAAGGCGGACTGCGCCTGCCGCTGGTCTACAATACCGGCGGGTATGACGCGCTGGAGACGCTCGACCTGCTGGACGGCGTGGTGGACATCTACATGCCCGACATGAAATATGCCAGCAGCGCCCTGGCGTACAAGTATTCGCGCGTCAAGGACTATCCGCGCGTCAACCGCGCAGCGGTCAAGGCCATGCACCGCCAGGTAGGGGACCTGCAACTGGATGAGCATGGGCTGGCAGTGCGCGGTCTGCTGGTGCGTCTGTTGGTGTTGCCCCACAACCTGGCCGGGGCGCGCCAGACGGTGCGCTTCCTGGCGGACGAAATCTCCCCAAACACGTATCTCAACTTGATGAGCCAGTACTATCCTTCCTACCATGCCGGGCGCTTCCCGGAGTTGAACCGCTGCCTTATGCCTGGGGAATATGCGGCGGCGGCCGAAATGGCCGGGCAGGCCGGCCTGGCTCGCCTGGATGGGCGTTATCTTTAATCCTCCCCCGCGTCCTTGCTGGCAGGAATGCCACGCACTTTTGAAGTGCGTGGCATTTTTTTCTCGTTCCGCAATCATATTGTAATCTTCCAGTAACCTTGCTGTAACGTTCCTGCGGCAATCCCCGCCCTATAATGCAAAAGACTGTTGATGAACGGGAAAGGTTTACGCATTTTTTCCCTTTCAGGGATTCCTGCCTGCGGAGGTGAAATGGAAGATACGAAACATACGCTGAGTTGAAGTTCTATTTCCATCCATTTGCTTGAAAGGAGATATACCTGATGAAGTTCAAACCCCTTTTCCAGACCTTGACCCTGGTTGTATTGCTGTTCAGCCTGTTTAGCGCAGGTCAGCCGGTGCAGGCGCAACCTGCCACCGATGTGCAGATCGTTCCCCGCGAAACTACGTATTGGAATGCCACTTTCACGGGTACGGTTAACGGGACGCGCTACGAGCAATGGGCGCTGGTATTGACGGAGGCCGACGATTTTGTCATCACCGCGACCACAACCTCGGGCGACCTTGTGCCTTTGATCACCCTGCTGGATGCAAGCGAGAATCCGCTGGCGTCGCTGGCCGGTTCGCTCACCAGTTCCCAGCCTGCGGGCAATTACTATATCCTGATCCAGCCTCAATCGGGGAGCGGCGACTATGAAATGACGATCCGCCAAACCCAGGCGCCTGTCGAAGGGACGTCCGCTTCCGTGAGCGTCAACCCGTCCAGCATCAGCGTGGATGGGACTGCCATCGTCACGGTCGGCTTGAGCGATCTCCCTGAGGGGGGACTCGCCAGCGTCGAATTCACCTGCACGTATGATGCGACCCTTATTGGAGTCAGCGCCATTACCGATGCGGGGTTGTTCGGCGCGGATTCGGCTATGGCTGTGAACGGACCCGCCAGCGGCATGTTCATTGTCGCATTGGCAGGCAGCAACGGCCAAAAGGCTACCACCAGCGGGCCGGTCTTTACGTTCACTGCCACAGGCTTGCAGTTGGGGGATGCGACCATCACTTGTACGGCGCGTGTTTCGACAGGGGACAATACCCTCACGGAACTCCAGCCCGCTTCTGCGACGTTGTCTATCGTCCCTCCGGGAGGCACGCTTGCAGGCACCGTCCTGGCTTATAAACCGGTGACGGTCGGTCTGTATGACGCCGGCTCTGTCCTGGTCACGTCTGTCGTCGCCAACGAGGATGGCACCTTCAGCCTGCCTGCTCCTGCAGGCACGTATACGGCTGTTGCCACGGCCGAGGGCTACCTGGACGCGCAAGGCGCTGCCGTTATCACAAGCGGGAATACCACTACTATGCCAACGGTTACCTTGCTGGCCGGCGACATTGACGGCAACGATGTGATCGACCAGTACGATGCCATGACCATCGGCATGAACTACAACGGATACCTGCCTACCGCCGCCGACCTGAACGACGACGGTACGATCAACGTCCTTGACCTAGAACTGCTTGCCGCCAACTACCGCCAATCTGGCGCACTGGCCTGGCAATAAGGCGCGAACACTCAGGGGCGCGCTGTAACAGGCGCGCCCCTTTCAAGGAGCCTTCATCAATGAAACCGATCTTGTCCTTTATCCTGGCTGTTCTTGTTGCTGTTTTCCTTGTTCCCGCTGTTGCCGCCCAGTCTGCCGAGACCGTCTGGCTATCGGCCAGCGCGACCTCTTACAAGACCAACGAAACAGTCATTGTCACCGTCAATGCCCTTTCAGGCACGCAAATCCAGGGATTTACCTTCCAGATCCGCTATGACCCGGCTTGCTTGCAGCCGATTGGCGCAGCCAGCCCCATTCCGGGGATGAACGGTTTGGCGCTCCCGCAGACGCCGGGTCTGGTAGATGCGACCTTTGCGAGCACCACGCCTCAAGTGGCTGGCGGCGTCATCGCTGAAGTACGCTTCCTGTCCCTGGGCGGCTGCCAGACAAACCTGACGCTCGAAAGCGCCGCGCTGGCTGTCCGCAATGCGGATGGGTTCGCTGCGCCCCTTCCGAATGTGACCGTCGGCGAGAAAACTGTGGCTTTGGCGATTGACAAGGAAGTTGGCAACCCCGAGGCCGCTCCCGCCGTCTCTGGCGGGACGCCTCTCCCGCTTGCCCCGGAGCCTGCGCCTGCTTCCCCTCCTGCGGTGGGAATTCCCTTCTGGCTGGTCATCTTGTTGGTGATCGGCGCCAGTGTGGCCGGCGTGATCGTTGCTGTCATTTTCTTGCGTAAACCATCCTCAGGTTCTTGGTAAAGATCCTTGTTTATCGCCATTCTGATCAGGAAACAGGAAAATGTGATGCTAAAGCATAAATTCCTTTCTCGCGCTGTCCTCTTGCTTGTTTTTCTGGCGGGATTCCTCCCATCGAAAGTACATGCGCTGACCCTCCCGCCTGTGGATATGTTCCAATTGCCCTGGGAGCGCGGGTTGGCCTGGATCGCAATGGATGGCATCGACAACGGCACCAAGCGCCTCTCGTCCAGCCCGCATAACTATAAAATGGGCGGCGCGGTGGATTTTGCCCCCCATGTCGGTATGAAGATCGGGGAAGACACCTCGAATGCCTGGGTGACGGCCGCTGCAAGTGGGACCGTGATCGAAGTATCTTCCTGTCACATCAAGATCAGCCACGCCAACGGCTGGACGTCAGAGTATTACCACCTTGGGAACATCCAGGTGCAGGTAGGGCAGGTCGTCGCCCAAAACCAGCGCCTGGCGATCATTGACAATAATGCCCTGGGGCAGGTATGCGTCGGGAATCTCTGGCCCGGTCCGCACTTGCATTTTACTATCCGCCCGAATATCGTTGGCGCTACCCTTGCAGGTTGGTTGATCAAGTACGACGTGAAGAAAAACAAGACCACCTTCAACAAGAACGGCCAAAGCCTGGGGTCTTTCCAGCCTATCTTGAACGCGTTCGATACGCAGATCGTACAGCGTGAGCTGTTGGCCTGGGACACGCTCTACACGGGCAATGTGGATGCCTACCGCTATGAACGCTGGTCCCTGCAACTGACCGAGTCGAGCGCTTTCACCGTGACAGTCAACCCGACCTCCGGCGACCTGTCGCCATTGTTGATCCTCATGGATGCGAATGGCAGTGAGATCACCCGCGCTACCGGCGTATTGACCAGTACACAGCCGGCCGGGAACTATTTCGTCCAGGTGCAGCCGCAGCATGGAAGCGGTTCTTATAGCATCATACTGACGAGACCGCTCTCTAACGAACTGTCTACTTCGATTATCATCGAGCCATCTACGATTAATGTCGGCGAGACGGCGCTAGTCAGCGTCCGTTTGAACAACGTGCCTGCCTCCGGTTTGACCAGCGCAGAATTTACGTGCAGTGTAGACCCTGCCTTGCTGGAGATCAGCAATATCACCATCGCGGACCTGTTCGGCCCCGATCCTGCTTCGGCTATCAATGGGCCTCAAAGTGGAAATTTCATTGTTGCTATCGCGGGTAGCCGGGGCAATCGGGCTACTACAGATGGCGTTGCATTCACGTTTTACGTGAAAGGATTGATGGCCGGGCAGGCAGTGATAGATTGCCAGACCCGCGTGTCCAGCGGCGACAACCAACTGACAGCGATTCCGTCCATACCTTCTACCCTGGTCATCAACGGGACGAGCCTTGGAACGTCGCCGGTGGTGAATGGCAGGGTGATCGCGTACAAACCTGCAACAGTGAATTTATTTGAGGGCGCCACCCTCGTGAATTCGGTCCCGGTCAATGCCGACGGCACTTTCAACTTTACTACGGTGGCTGGAAATTACACCGTCGTCGCCAGCGCGGAGGGATACCTCACTGCGCAGGGTACCATCTCACTGGCCGATGGGAGCATCCTTACCCTGTCTACGGTCACCCTGCCTGCGGGCGACATCGATGGGAACAGCGTGATCGACCAGTTCGACGCGATGACCATCGGCATGAGTTACAATACCGCGCTCCCCTCGGCGGCAGACTTGAACAACGACGGCGTGATCAATGTGTTGGATTTGGAGTTGCTTGCCGCCTATTACCGGCAGTCCGGCGCGCTGGTCTGGTCATAGGGTGGCGCTGGCTGCATATTTCGTTCCCAACCTGAAAACCATGGAGACACAGAGATAAGAAACTCTGTGTCTCTGTGGTTAATTCGAAGAGAAGTAGTTTAATCAAAACCTGCGCGCATGTCTGAAATTTTGTGCTGTAACTCGACCGATGTATATTGCGATCGCAAGTCTTTCAATGCGCCCTGCCATGCAGAGCGCATTTTGGCCTTAGGTTTATTCGCCCGCTGCGCAGATAAGAATTTTACAAAATCGTGTACTTCTTTCTGCAATTCAGGCGGCAAGGCACGAATCATATCTTGTAAGGAGGTTTCTGTCATGGGGTTTTCTCCTGTTTCACCACAATTATACCTTGTAGAAAATGATGCTTTTAGAATCAGGCTTATCACCATCTGTTTCAACTATAATCATTAGAACATAACAATTCAGGATGGTTCAAAATGCCCCACGCTTTTATATTTTTTCTCACAATTATTCTTTTATTGACCGCCTGCGAACCTGTCCCCATAGACCGGCCTGACACTTCAGCGTCCACGAGCGCGCCAATTTTCACACCTTTTCCACTAACCTCTACTGCCTTGCCAACAGATACTCCTTCAACAACGCCGACACCAACGCCACTTCCGCTATCTTCACTTGAAGGACTTCGGATGGCCTACATTGTTGATGGCAATCTTTACCTGCAAGATAGCGGAGAACAGCCTGTTCAACTGACCGATAGTGGGAAAGATCACGCCCCAATTTTTTCAGATGATGGGGAAAAGATCGTCTTCTTCCGCGGTGAACTTCCATACGAAGTGTATTCTATCAACACAGATGGGAGCCAAGAACAAGCACTTGTGACAGGCAGCAGGCTAATTGCCCTCGGATTAGGATATGATGCTTTCACAGAACTGCGAACCCTGGACTTTGTACCCGGAACACATCAATTGCTATTTAACACACATCAACTCAGCCCACTGTACATCGAAACAAGAAATCTTGAGTATGAATATAAACTTTCAAACCAAGATCTTCTTCTCGTCGATACGGATACATCTGAGATCAAAAAGCTCCTAAAACCTGGACAGAGTGTTGCTTTCCGAGTTTCACCGGATGGAAAACTGGTGGGAATTCAGGCAGCAGATCATATTGATGTGATTGGATTAGATGGCAAAACCATTCGCCACAATCTGACCACATATCCATCCACTTGGTTATATATTTGGGAACCGGATATATACTGGACACAGGATTCAGATAAATTGAATATAGTTTTCCCAATTCTTGATGGAAATGCCTTAACCAAAAGCGGGCCAGATCCTCGAACCTTTTGGCAATATCCTTTGAACTTTAGTTTCCGCTAACTGGTGATGATGAAAAGGATAGTAATGGGCCCAAAGCATGGTAATCTTATTGCGCTGACAAAAGATCGTAGCCAAAGGACCCATTACCATGGCAAATCATACCATAGCT
>JBMOMP010000047.1:0-14126 GCA_049323115.1 Chloroflexota bacterium | reverse complement strand
GTAACTCGCGCTTGCTCCGTTGACTCATCATATGCTCCTCCGACAGTACTGGTATACTGTCGCAAAGTTACATCTTTTTTGAGGCAACGTTATTTCACAAAGTTACCTTTTTTATGAGGCAATGCGCTTTCCTCTTTCCTCTTGCATCACTTGGTATAATTCGGCTTTGCAATTATTCTACCCCTCGGAGCACGTATGACCAAAAAACTCACCGGCAACCACATCCGCCAGACTTTCATTGACTTCTTCGTCGAACGCGGGCATACCGCTGTGCCGTCCATGTCCCTCGTCCCGGGCGGCGACAGCACGCTTCTCTTCACCAACTCGGGCATGGTGCAATTCAAGGACGTCTTCATCGGCACCGACAAGAAGCCCTACACCCGCGCCGTCGACTCGCAGAAGTGTATGCGCGTGGCAGGCAAGCACAATGACTTGGAAGACGTGGGGCGCGACGACACGCATCACACCTTCTTCGAAATGCTCGGCAACTGGTCCTTTGGCGACTACTACAAAAAGGAAGCCATTGCCTGGTCGTGGGAACTGCTCACCGAAGTGTGGGGTCTGCCCAGGGACAAACTCTACGCCACCTGCTTCGAAGACGACAAGGGCAACGTCCCGCGCGACGACGAAGCCGCTGGCATCTGGAAACAGCAACCCGGCTTTGACCCCTCGCACGTCTTGTTCTTCGGGCGCAAGGAAAACTTCTGGCAGATGGCCGAGTTCGGGCCATGCGGACCCTGCTCCGAGATCCACCTCGACCTGGGCGAGGAGCGCGACAACCTGCGCGGCCAGCCGCATCGTTGCGGCGTCAACGGCGAATGCGCGCGCTTCCTCGAACTGTGGAACAACGTCTTCATCCAATACAACCTCTTCGAAGATGGCCGCCTCGAGCCCCTGCCCGCCAAGCACGTGGACACCGGCATGGGCTTCGAGCGCATCGTCTCCGTGTTGCAGGGCGTGGATTCCAACTACAAGACCGACCTCTTCACCGGTTCGCTGGATGTGTTGCGTTCGCTCACCGGTCACACCGAAGAAGGGATGCTCGCCAATTTCACGCCCTACCGCGTCATCTGCGACCACGCCCGCTCGGCCGCCTTCCTCATCGCCGACGGCGTCGTCCCCGGCAACGGCGGGCGCAACTACGTCACGCGCATGATCATCCGCCGCGCGGCGCGCTTCGGCGCCAAGATCGGGCTGCGCGAACCCTTCCTTGCCAGGGTGGCGGAAGCGGTCATTGCCGAATACGGCGACTTCTACCCCGAACTGAAGAAGAACCAGGCCGCCATCCTCGACAACCTGACGCGGGAAGAGATCCGCTTCGCGCGCACGGTGGAGGCTGGTACTGCCCATTTGGACTCCCTTCTGCTCGAACTTTACAACAAGCAAAAGTTCATTCAGAGACAAATTGAGGCAGGCGATTCGATTGAAAGGCTTGAAAAGACTGTGGGCTCCGCCAATGCCTTGGATGGACGCCAGGCGTTCGACTTATATGCTACCTATGGCTTGCCATTTGAAATCTCGCGCGACATTGCCCGTGAAAAAGGTTTTGATGTGGATGAAGCAGGCTTCAACGCGGCGAAGGAAGAACACGCCAAAGCCTCGGGCGGCGGCAAGGCTATGGGCGTACTCGGCGGCGAAGATTCCGAATACTTTGCCAATATCCTGAAAGAGTTGCGGGCCAAAGGGGAACTTGGCGAGCACGGCGTGGACTACGATCCCTACACCAGCGCCCGCGCGGAAGGCGAAATCCTGGCGCTGATCGTCAACGGCGCATCGGTTGCCTCTGCCTCGCTCGACGATGAAGTCGAAGTTATCCTTCCCAAGACAGGTTTTTACATCGAATCTGGCGGTCAGGTCGGCGACGAAGGCTACATCCGCTCTCTCCCCTCTCCCGCCGGGAGAGGGGCCGGGGGTGAGGGGGGCTGGGAGATCGAAATCACCTCCGTCCGCCGCGCCGCAGCCGGCGTGATTACCCACGTCGGACAGGTCATTTCGGGTCAGCCGAAAGTGGGCGACGCCTGCGTCGCCGAGGTGGACATGCTGCGCCGTCACGACATCATGCGCAACCATACCGCCACGCACCTGCTCCACAAGGCCTTGCGCGAAGTCCTGGGCGAACACGCGCGCCAGGCCGGGTCGCTGGTCGCGCCGACCCACCTGCGCTTCGACTTCACCCATCCTGACGCCATGACGCTCGAACAGATCGAGCGCGTGGAGAGAATCGTCAATGACGCCATTGCCGCCGATTACGCAGTGACCCCCGTCAGCAAGCCGCGCGAAGAAGCGATTGCTGAAGGCGCGATGGCCTTGTTCGGCGAGAAATACGGCGAGACCGTCCGCACGTTGACGATTGGCGACCCGGATGACAAATATTCCTACGAACTATGCGGCGGCACGCACCTGGAGCGCACCTCCGATGCTGGCGTGTTCCTTATCACCAGCGAAGGCTCGGCGGCGGCCGGCATCCGCCGCATCGAAGCGGTGACCGGGCGCGGCGCGTACGAGTTGATCGCCAAACGCTTCAAGTCCCTCAAGCAAACAGCAGGCACGTTGAAAGCCACCGTCGAGGAAGTCCCCACGAAGGTGGAAGCCTTGCAGGATGAAGTTGTTGAATTGAAAAAAACAGTAGGTGCTTTACGCATGCAAATTGCGTTATCTACATTTGGTACTCATCTTGCCAATGTTCGGTCTGAGAATGGTATCGATATATTAACGATGGAAGTATCTGATGCCAATGCAGACCTCCTTCGAATGCTTGCTGATAAATTCCGCGAGAAATATCCGCGGGCGGCGGTTGCGGTGCTGGCGACCGGCACGACTGTCATCGCCGCGGTGACCGAGGACCTCGTCAAGCGCGGGCTCAAGGCCGGGGATCTCATCACAGGCATCGGCGGGAGAGGCGGCGGGCGTCCCAATCTCGCCCAGGGAAGTTTGCCGGACGCCAGTCAGGTCAAGGAGGCGCTCGGTCGGGTTGCGCGGGTGGTGGAAGAAAAACTCACATAGCGTAACAAAAAACGTCCCGAAGGTTCGAAAACCTTCGGGACGTTCATTTTGCTACTTGCTACTCCTACTTGCTACTTGTATTTCCAGTTCTGCGCGCCCCAGGCCATGCTGCCCCAGGTGCTGACCGTGTAGCCTTCGAGGTTCTCGGCAAAGCCGTAACCGTCCTGGAAGACATACAAGTAAATCTGCGGCACATCTTTGTGGATCTGTTCCGCAATCGAGCAGTAGGCCTGCTTGCGGGTTTCCAGGTCGAAGTTGCTGCCTGCAACTTCCAGCGCCGCGTCCACCTCCGGGTTCACCCAGCGGAAGTAGTTGCTGCCGATGGGATTCTCGGCCGTCGGGATGTTGGTGGAGGTGTAGGCCTCCTTGTTGTAGCCGTGCGGCTCGATGGTGAAACCGCGGTCGAACAGCAGCATGTCGAAATCGCCGATCATGCGCGGCGACTGGTCTTCGTAGGTGCCGAAGATGATCGAGAAATCGTAGTTCTGGATGCGCGCTTCCACGCCGACCGCTTTCAGGTTTTCCACCACGAATTCCTCGGTGCGCTGGATAGGTTCGAAGTTGGTGTAGCCTTGCAGTTCCAGCGACAGGCGTGTGCCGTCCGGGGCGTACATCGCGCCTTGCGCTACGCGGATGCCGTCCGGCCCTTCCACCCAGCCGGCCTCTTCCAGCAGGGACTTGGCTTTTTCGACATCGTACGGATACGGGTTGGGCAGGTCGCATTCGTACCAGCCGTAGGCGAACGGGTTGGTGGAAGGCGAGACCGTCTTTTCCAGCACATCGTTGACCAGGGTCTCGTAGTCAATGGCGTGTGCGATTGCCTGGCGCACGCGCAGGTCGCCCAGGATGGGATGCGGCGGGGTCGGCCCCGGGTCGCCGTCGAAGGGCGCGCTCAGGTTGAAGTCAATGGCCGTGTTCCAGATGCCCGGCACCAGCACCTGCTTGGCTTTTCCTTCCAGCAGTTTGTTGTAATCGGCTTCGTTCTCGCTCGGCCACAGGTGCACCTGCGCCTCGCCTTGCATCATCATGGCGGTCTGCGCGGCGGGTTCCGGCACAATCTGGTAGACCAGGCGGTCCAGGTACGGCTTTCCTTCCTCGAAGTAGTACGGGTTGCGCTCCAGCGTGATGCTCTGCCCGGAAACCCAATCCGTAACCACGAACGGCCCAGCGCCGACCGGCTTGCGGTTCCATTCCCAGTTGGACATGTCGGCGGGTTCGCCGGTGGCGTGGCGCGGCAGCAAGCCGTAAGCGAATTGGTCCATGTAGCCGGGGTAGGGTGTGGAGTAGGTGAGCACGGCGGTCAATTCATCCGGAGTCTCCACCGCAACGATCTGGTCGAAGGCGGCTGCGCCAACCAGCGCGCCCGACTCCGGGGTCGAGAGCACTTCCCAGGTGAACTTGATGTCATCGGACGTAATTGGCTCCCCGTCCGACCATTTCAGGTCCGGTTTCAGTTTCCAGGTGATGGTCAGGTGGTCGTCCGAAAGCCCGCCGTTTTCGCTCGTCGGCAGTTCAGCCGCCAGCATGGGGACGAATTCGCCGTTCTCGTTGATGGTCACCAGGCCGGTCATGCTGGTCGCCTCGGCCACCTGGCGGATGATGGCCGCCTCGCCGCCGAAATAGTTCAGCATGGTCGGTTCTTCCGGGATGATGAGGGTGACGGTCCCGCCTCCCCCGCCGCCGGCGGCTGGCTCGGCGGGCGCAGCCTCTCCCTCGCTGGGAGCGGGTTCCGCTGGCGCGGCTGTCTCGCCCCCTCCCGGGCCGCAGGCGCTCACCAGCAGGCCGAGGACAAGGAACAGGATCAACAGTTTGCTTTTCATTCTCTCTTCTCCTTTTGGTTTGGTGGCACTGGCTTGTCCGCTATTTGCCAGTGTGGATCACATAGGGATCGAACGCATCGCGCAGGCCATCGCCGATGTAATTGATCGTCATGACCGTGATGAAGATCATCAAACCCGGGTAAAAAGCCATCCAGGGCGCTTTGAAGACGTGCACCTGCGCCGTGGACAGCAGGCTGCCCCAGGTGGGGGTGGGCGGCTGGACGCCGAAGCCCAGGTAACTCAGGCCCGATTCCGTGATAATGGCGTAGGCCATTTGCAGCGTCCCACTGACCAGGATCGGCCCGATGCAGTTGGGCAGGATGTGGCTCACGATGATGCGGGTGTCGCTGCCGCCCAGAGCGCGCGTTGCCGTCACGAATTCCCGCTCGCGCAGCACCAGGAACAAACTTCGCACCAGTCGCGCCGGCCACATCCAGGAAAGGACAGCGATGATGATGATGACGATCATCACGCTGTTCTTCAACCAGGGGATGGGTTGCTCGCGCAGGAATGCGCCCAGCACGATCAGCACGAACAGGGTGGGGAAGGTGAGGAAGGCGTCCGTCACGCGCATCAAGACCGAGTCCAGCCAGCCGCCAAAATATCCGGATAAAGAACCGATGATGACTCCCAGCAAAATGGACAGGAACGTCGAAAGCAGTCCCACCGCCAGCGACACGCGCCCTCCGTACAGGATGCGGGTGAAGATGTCGCGCCCCAGTTCGTCGGTGCCGAACCAGTGTTCCACACTGGGACGCTGGAAACTGTTGGCGGGTTCCTGTTGGGTAGAAGTGTAGGGACTGAGAAATGCCAGGACCGAGGCAAGGATCAGGAAAATGAGCGCCAGGACAGCAAACCCCGCCAGCCGGTGTTTGAAGAACCGCCTCAGGATCAGGAGCGCCATGCTTTGTTCGCGAAGCCCTTGTTCTTTGGGGATGGCGAGTTCACTCATATTTCACCTGCGGGTCGAGCAGGCCGTATGCCAGGTCGGCCAGGATGTTGGAAACAATGATGAGCACCGCGGTAATCATCACCACGCCGAGCAGCACCGGGTAGTCCCGGCCGCGCGCCGCATCCCAGAACAGGCGCCCCATGCCCGGCCAGGAGAAGATGGTCTCCACGAACAGCGCCCCGGCGAACAGGCTGGGCAGGTCGAGCGCGATCAACGTCACCAGCGGCAGGATGGCGTTCCGCAGGGCGTGTTTGTAATACACCAGCCTGTCTGCCACGCCTTTGGCGCGCGCGGTGCGGATGTAGTCTTCGTGCAGCACGTCCAGCATATTGGAGCGCAGGAAGCGCGAGTACCAGGCCGCCCATCCCAGGCTCAAGGCGGTGACCGGCAGTACCATGTGCCAGAGCATATCCAGCAACTCGCCTTCCTTTCCGAGTGTGTTCAAGCCCCCGCCGGGGAAGAGTGGGTTGCCGTTGAAGGGATTTTTGAGTGTCACATAGAAGATCAAGATCAAGCCCAGTCCCAGCCAGTAAACCGGCAGGGATTGTCCCATGAACGTGATCGTCGTTGCGACGTAATCGAAGATCGAATATGGTTTGCGCGCCGAAAGGATGCCGACCGGCAACGCGATCAGCAGCGTGACCAGGAACGACGCGCCGACCAGCATGAGGGTGTTGGGGATGCGCTCGGCGATCATTTCTGAGACCGGGCGGTGGAACTTGATCGATTCGCCCAGGTCGCCTTTCAACATCCCGCCCATCCAGCGGCCATACTGTACGATGAGCGGGTCGTTCAGCCCTAATTTTTCTTCCAGCGCTTCGATCTGTTCAATGGTGATGTTGGGATTGCGGCGCGCGGCCGTCAGCGGCCCGCCCGGCGCGGCGCGCACCAGGAAGAACAGCAAGATGCTGATAATGAGCAGGATGGGGATAGTTTGCAGGATGCGGCGCAGGGCGTAGACTTTCATCGCTCAAGCCTCGTGAACGATCTTCCCGTTGACCATTGTCATGACCGGTTTGACGTCGGGAAACTCCTCCGGCGGGGTCTGGAAGATGTCCTCCGAGAGCAGCGCCATGTCTGCCAGGTAGCCTTCCTTGAGTTGTCCTTTCTGGTTTTCCTGGAATTCGGCGTAGGCGGCGTCGCGCGTGTAGCCGATGAGCGCTTCCTCGAGCGTCAGGCGGTGATCGGGATCCTCCGGGCTCCATGGCTGGCGGTTGAGCGCCGCGTACAATCCCAGCATGGGGTTGTACGGCGCGACCGTCCAGTCGCTGCCCAGCGCCAGCGTTGCCCCGGCGTTCTTCAATTCGCGCCATGCAAAGGAGAACGGCCAGCGTTTTTCGCCGGTACGCGAAAGCCACACGTCCGCGTCGTGGACTGTCAGCGGCGCGTGCAGGGGCTGCATGGAGGCGATCACGCCCAGTTGCTTGAAGCGCGGCATATCGTCCGGGTGGATGACCTCGATGTGTTCGACCCGGTGGCGGCTGTCGCGTTTGCCGTTGATCTTCTGCGCCGCTTCGTAGCCGTCCAGCGTCCTGCGCACCGCCCCGTCGCCGCAGCAATGGACGAAGATTTGCAGCCCCATGCGGTCGCAAGCGGCCGCCATGCGGGTGAACTGTTCCGGGCTCCAGATGCCCTCCACCTGGGCGCTGGCGTCGTCGGCGTATGGGGCAATGTTCAGGGCGGTGTAGGATTCCCACACGCCATCCATGAAAAATTTGACGCAGCCGCCGCGCGCGTACTCTCCCTGGACTTTTGCCATTTCCGCCGCTTCGGCCAGGTCTTCTTCGGTGTGTTCCGGCTTGGCCCAGAAGGGGACGTAGGCGCGCAGGAGCATCTCGCCAGCATCTTCCGCTGCGGCGTAAATCATCATCTCCTGCATGTCGCCGTTCATATTGTGGACGCTGGTCACGCCCGAGGCGGTTATTTGCTTCATAGCCAGGTTGAGCAACTCGCGTTTGCGCGCCTCGCCTGGTTCGGGAACCAGGTGGTGGACTGCGTCCATGGCGCTTTCTCGCAGTTCGCCGGTTGCAGCCCCGCTTTCGTCGCGGACGATCACGCCGTTGGAACCCAGGTTTTTATCCTCGTAGAGCACGCCCGCCATTTCCAACGCTTTGGTATTTGCCCAGGCGGTATGGCCGTCGTATGCGCCCACGTAGACCGGGCGGTCGGCGATGATCTCGTCCAGTTCCTGGCGGGTGGACACGATGCTGTACTGGATGCCGCGCCCGACCACCCATTCCGACGTCTGGTTTTCGGCGGCAAAAGCGAGCAGGATTTGCTTCAGGTCGGACCGATTTTTGACCTCCCGCAGTTGGGCGTTGCCCAGCCAGATGCTCCCCCACAGCAGGTGAAAATGCGAGTCGATGAAACCGGGAAGAAGGGTTTTTCCCTGGCCGTCAATGACCCGCGTCCCTGCGCCGCGCCATGCCTGGAGCTCGGAATTGCTTCCGGCAAACACGATTCGGTTTCCCCTGATAGCGACTGCTTCTGCCTGTGGTGCGGCAGGATTGCTTGTGAAAACATGCGCATTTGCGATGATCGTATCAACGTTTGGCGACATGGCTCCTCCTGATTGGCACTAGGATTCAATCCAGGGACGGCTGGTTATGTTCTTGCATAAAAAGGACAAAATAAATGCGGATTTTGTCGTTTTCGGAAAAGAATTTTAACGAACATGCAAAAAAACAACAAGTTATTTATAAACGATATAGACGGGTTCGTCAAGAAAGGGGAAGGAGGCTGGCAGGATTTTCTTAAAGTCGGCGCGCAGTGTGTGAAATCCTGTTGTTTTTCGAACCGCGAAGCCCGCAAAGAGCGCAAAGTTTGTTGGTTTTCCGGGCATTTTTGGCTCACACCTCAGTCAAAACGGCAGAACGAACGCAAGAGCAAGTTGTCTGACAGGACTTTAAGAAAAATGTGTGCACCAGTCGATTTTTGCTTGACTCTCGCTTTCAGGTATGGTAATATCGGCAGGCTTCGATGCGGGGTAGAGCAGTGGCAGCTCGTCGGGCTCATAACCCGGAGGTCAGAGGTTCGAGTCCTCTCCCCGCTACTATTTCCCAGGCGCCCAGAAACGGGCGTTTTTGGTTAAACAACTTCATCACTTGCGGAGGCGCGTGTTATCATGGGGCTGAGACAACCACAGGCAAGGAGCAACCATGGCGAAAACAATCGAAATCCTGGCAGAGGGACAAGGCGAACTCATCGGCTGGCACGACCCAGACGAAAACCGCGCCTGGGTGCGTGAAAACAAATCGCGCGGCCTGATCGACAAGCGCATGAGCGTCAAGGATGCCGTGACACGTTTTGTCAAAGATGGCGATTACCTGGCTGTCGGCGGTTTTGGTCACGTGCGCGTACCGATGGCGCTGGTCTACGAGATCATCCGACAGGGACGCCGCGACCTGATCATGGCGGGCAAGACCGCTGTCCACGACATCGACGTGCTGATCGGTGCAGGCTGTATCAGTAAGGTCGAGTGCGCCTATTCGTTCGGCCACGAACTGCGCGGACTTTCCCCCGCAGGTCGCCGCGCCGTCGAAAGCGGACAGGTCAAGGTGGCTGCGGAGATTTCCAACGGCGGCTACCAGTGGCGCTTCCTGGCGGGCATGATGGGCATTCCCTTCATCCCGACCCGCAACCTGGCGGGCACGGACACCTTCGAAAAGAGTTCTGCCAAGCAGATCCGCGATCCGTGGAGCGGCAAGCCCGTCACGCTGATTCCAGCCGCGTATCCCGACGTGGCGCTCTTCCACGTTCCGCGCTGTGACCAGTATGGCAACGCGCAGATTGACGGCATCTTGGTCGAAGACTTCGAACTGGCGCGCGCCGCCCGCCGCGTCATCATCACGACCGAGGAGATCATCCCCAACGAGGAGGTCCGCCGCGAACCCGACCGCACCGCCATCCCGTTCTACGTGGTGGACGGAGTCTGTGAAGTGCCGTACGGCGCACATCCCAGCCTTATGCCGTATCAATATTATTTCGACGAAAACCACATCCGCGAATGGATGACGCTCGCAAAAACCCCCGAAGGCGCCCAGCAGTACTTCGACAAATATGTCTTCGGCGCGGCGGACTTCAACGAGTATCTTGAAAAGATCGGCGGACTGCGGATACTGTCACAACTCAAGCAGGTCGAGCAATTGCGCGCCCCCCTGCCGAACGCGGAAGCATAATGGAGCCAAGCCATGACCCAATGTCTCGATGAACTCGACAATCGTGCAACCACCTACAACCTGTCCGAGTTGCTGGCTTGCGTGGCCTCCCGCCTGCTGGAGGACAACCGCGCCGTGTTTGTCGGCACTGGCTTGCCGATGATCTCCACCATGCTGGCACAACGCACCCACGCGCCAAATATCCTGATCATCTTCGAGGCGGGCGGGATCGGACCTCAAGTGCCTGTCCTGCCAATCTCGGTCGGCGACTCACGCACGTTCTACAAGGCGATGGCGGCTTCATCCATGCACGATGTCATGTCCGCGGCGCAGGCGGGCTACATTGACTACGCCTTCCTCGGCGCGGCGGCGATGGATATGTATGGCAACCTGAACACCACCGTCATCGGGAACTGGGATCAGCCCAAAGTCCGCCTGCCAGGCTCCGGCGGCGCCAACGACCTGGGCTCGTTGTGCTGGCGGACGCTGTACATCATGCGCAACCAGAGTCAGCGCACCTTCATGAAGAAACTGGAATTCATCACCACGCCCGGCTGGTTGAGCGGAGACGGGGCGCGCGAAGCCGCGGGGCTGCCCACGGGCTGCGGTCCATACCACGTCATCACGCAACTAGGCGTCTACGGTTTTGACGCGCAATCCAAACGCCTGACCCTGCTCAGTCTCCATCCAGGCGTGACCGTGGAAGAGGTGCAGGCCAACAGCGACTTCGAGATTCTCGTCCCAAAGGAAGTACCGTTCACGCAGCCACCAACAGCGGAGGAGCAGCGGGTTTTAAGGGAAATAGATCCAACCGGCATCGTGTTGGGAAAGTAGCAAGCCCCTAAGATTTCCACATTGCTTGCAGCAAATTGTGGATCGGTCAACTTGCATTTGGAAATACACACAATTGTGTGCCGGGATTAGTAGATTCAAGTAACAGTGGTATGGTAAACTATCCGCCATACCATGCCGACCAATATCGAAATCAAAGCCCGCGTTTCGGACCTTGATGCGTTCAAGAAACGCGCCGAACAGTTGAGCGACGCGCCTGTGGAAGTCATCCCGCAGGTGGATACGTTCTTCCATACGGACAAAGGCCGCCTCAAACTCCGGGAACTGGGGCCTGCCTCCGCGCAATTGATCTTTTATGCCCGCCCCGACGCTGCC
Organism: Chloroflexota bacterium; assembly: GCA_049323115.1. Lineage (GTDB taxonomy): Bacteria > Chloroflexota > Anaerolineae > Anaerolineales > Villigracilaceae > JAABUE01. The sequence goes on along the minus strand of JBMOMP010000047.1, from coordinate 3,027 downwards.
GGCCCCAAACGCTCGGACTATCGCATCTTTCCCACTGACGATCCCGCGCGGCTGAAGGAGACCCTTTCCCTGGCGCTGGGCGTACGCGGCGTGGTCAAGAAAACCCGCTACCTTTACATGATTGGCCAGACGCGCATCCACCTGGACGATGTGGAGGGGTTGGGGACCTTCATGGAATTGGAAGTCGTCCTGCGGGAGGGGCAGGGAGAGGCCGAGGGGCAGGCTATCGCGTCTGATTTGATGGGCAGGCTGGGGGTCGGGGAGGCAGCGCTGATCGAGGGCGCCTACATGGACCTCCTCGAGAATCGGGTCTAGGTCATTCTAATCCCAATAGAACGGAGGATATATGCCAGGCGTCAAGAGTATCGATCATGTTGCGGTCGTAGTGGATGACATGGAAAAAGCCTTGTCCTTCTGGCGCGATGCGCTGGGGATCGAACTGCATGAAATGCGCGACGTGCCGGCCGAACAGTCGCGGGTGGCTTTTTTGCCCCTGCAAGGCTCGGAAGTGGAACTGGTCATGCCCACCAGCGAAGGGTCTGGGATTGCCAAATACCTTGCCAAGCGCGGCGCGGGGATGCACCACATCTGCCTGCAAGTGGACGACATCCTGGGGATGCTGGCGCGTTTGAAATCCCGGGGCGTGCGTTTGATCAACGAAGAGCCGCGCATGACGGCAGATGGCAAGAAATATGCCTTCATCCACCCCGAGAGCGCTTCAGGCGTGTTGGTGGAGTTGTATGAGTTGTAAAGGCTGAAAACCGATTTCTGGTTAAAGGAATGTTGCAGGAAATCCAGACCGTCTTTCGCGAGCAATGCAAACTGGTTCCCGGCAAACCGGTGCTGGTTGGCGTCTCTGGCGGGCCAGACAGCCTGTGCCTGATGGAGGCGTTACGCCAGGCTGGGTACCCGATCGTTGTGGCGCATTTCAACCACCAGTTGCGCCCCGATTCGGATGTGGAAGCCAACCTGCTCGAGCAGACGGTAGCCCGGAAGAACATTCCTTCCGTTTTGGGCAAGGGGGATGTGCGCGCCTATGCTGATCGCATGGATGTGTCTATCGAGGATGCAGCGCGTACCTTGCGCTACCAGTTCCTGTTTGCCCAGGCCAGGCAGTTGCGAGTGCAGGCCGTGGCGGTTGGGCATACCGCCGACGACCAGGTAGAGACGGTGTTGATGCACTTCCTGCGGGGCGCCGGCCTGACCGGCCTCAAAGGGATGAGTTATCGCTCCTTCATCCCGTCTTTCGACCGGGACATCCCGGTGGTGCGCCCGCTGCTGGGCGTCTGGCGCGAAGAGACAGTGGTCTTCTGCGCCGCCAACGGTTTGCGGCCATACCATGATCCCAGCAACGATTCGCTGAACTTCCTACGCAACCGCATCCGCCATTTGTTGATCCCGGAATTGGAGAGTTACAATCCGCGCTTCCGGGAAGCGGTTTGGCGCGCCTCCCGTTCCCTGGACGGGGATTACGCTTCGTTGATGGAACTCCTGGAAACATCCTGGGGTAAATGCGTCCTGTCGGAGCAGCCCGGCCTGGTCTCTTTCGACGCGGCGCTGTTGTGTTCTTATGCGCCGGGCTTGCAGCGGAATTTGATCCGCCGTGCGCTAGACCGGGTTGCCCCGGCGCTTACCGATATGCGTTTTTCCGTGCTGGATCGCGCGGTCGGTTTTCTCGCCTCCCATGATTATGGCCGCATGGACCTGACAGGCGGTGTGCGTTTGTTCCGGGAGGGAGAGCATGTTTATGTAGCGGGACAGGATGTAGAATTGCCGTTCGAGCGCTGGCCCCAAATGCCAAAAGATGCGCACGCCCTGCGGTTGCCCATCCCGGGGCAGTTGGACCTTGTAGGCGGCTGGCGCCTGACCTGCGAGCAGTGGCGGCTGCCTTCCCTGGCTATGCAGCAGTCCCGGCAAAACGATGATCCCTTCCAGGTATGGATGGATGCCGCCAGTTTGCCGCCGGGTCTGGAGATTCGCGCGCGCCGTTCGGGCGACCGTTTCAAGCCGGTTGGCATGGACGGTCATTCCATGAAATTGTCGGATTTCTTTATCAACGAGAAATTGCCGCAACGTGCGCGCGACGGCTGGCCGCTTTTGTGTGCAGGGGATACCGTCATCTGGATCCCCGGCTACCGCCTTGCGCATCCCTTTGTCTTGACAGACAAAACGCGCCAGATCTTGTATCTGACACTGGCGCGGAAATGACGACTGTATCGTCCCAAAGGTTTGGGGGCGCTTTGGTCGCCAGGCGGCAACCTTCGGGACGTTTTGCTGCAACGGTTATTCCTGCTGGCTGAGTTGCCGCAGTTTTAGGTTGACCTCCCGCCATTGGATTTTGGAGATGCCCAGTTTCTGGCGCAGTTTTTCGGTTTCCAACCCGGCGCGGTAATCGAGCAGCGTACTGGTCCAGCGGCACATGTCGAAGGACAAGTGTTTCCCGGTCAGCCCGGCCTCCTCGCCGATGTCCTCCAGCAGGTATTCGAGCCTGCGCGGTGACCAGGGGAACAGTTGGTCGACCGGTTTGTATTGCGCCAGGTATTCCTTGTAGGCGGCCAGCCAATCTTCTGGCAGGGCTAACTTGCGTTCCTTGTAGCGGTTGGCCGGGCTGGCGTAGCGGATGAAGACGAGCGGGCCTTCCGGCGCGTCCAGGTCGATGTGGTTGAGGTGGATGCCCAGGCATTCGCTTTTTTTGATGCCGGTGGCGAGCAGCAGGGACAGCAGGGTGTACGGCCGAGCATCCGGTTTGCGTTCGCGGCGGTGACGGTCAGCAGCCTGGAGCGCGGCTTGCGTCTCTGCCTCGGTCAGCACCACCGGCAGCGGGCTCATCACCGACCTTTGCAGTACTTTTTCAGCCGGGTCGAGCAGCAACACTCCGTATTGGTGCAGCCAGCGGAAAAAGGACTTGGTGGAAGTGATGCGTCGCGCCAGCGTCTTGGGGCTGCAAGGGACGGGGCGATCCTTTTCCATCCATTCGAAGTAGCGGTTCAGTTCACTGGTGGTGATGGAGTCCAGGGTGCGGTCAGA
>JBMOMP010000046.1:0-85033 GCA_049323115.1 Chloroflexota bacterium | reverse complement strand
CACGCACCCTGGAACGTTTCCCTGCCCCCGAGGGCGTGCGCGTGACGCTCGACCTGCCCGGTGACCTGCCGCCCGTGTTTGCCGACCCGCGCCAGGTGGAGCAGGTGCTGGGCAACCTGGTCGTCAATGCCTGCCAGGCCATGCCGCAGGGAGGCCAGTTACTTGTCCTGAGCCGCGTCGAAGGATCAGTGATCAGTGACCAGTGTACGGACGATGACCGCCAGTGGGTGCGGATCGCGGTCAGGGATACGGGGGTGGGCATCCCGCCGGAAAACCTGGAAAAGATCTTCGAGCCGCTCTTCACCACCAAGCCCAAGGGCATCGGGCTGGGGCTGGCCGTCAGCAGGAAATTGGCCGAGGCCAACGGAGGCCGGATCGAGGTCCAGAGCGAGGCGGGGGTGGGATCCACCTTCACGCTGTACCTGCCCGTCTATCAGGAGAAATCATGAGCGATCCCGTATCGATCCTGGTGGTGGACGACAACCCGCCGATGGTAAAAACCCTGGCGGACATCTTGACGCTGAAGGGCTACGCCGTCTATGCGGCCTACAGCGGGGCCGAAGCGCTGGAAGTCTTGCAGCAGCAGAACATCGATATCCTGCTGACAGACGTGGTCATGCCCGATATGGACGGGGTAACGCTCTACCGGCAGGTCAAGCAGAACCACCCGCGCATGGTCACCTTCCTGATGACGGCCTATTCCGCCGACGAACTGATCCACCAGGGCATGGCCGAGGGCATCCGCACGATCCTGACCAAACCGCTCGACATCAACCTGTTCCTTGCGCTGGTGCAGGCGGTTGAAACTGCCTACTTCCGTCGTCAATAATGGAGGCGCGAATGAGCGTCCGGGCCAAGATTTTGATCATCATCAGCCTGACCTTCCTGGCGCTGGTGGGAATGCTGTTCGCGGCTTCCCGGTGGTCGATATACCAGAATGTAATGATTGCCGAAGAAAAAAGCGCCACGCGCGATCTCACCCGCCTGCTGGCAGCCCTGGATTACCAGGTCGAGGTGCTGGACGCAACGGCAGGCGATTGGGCGCCCTGGGATGAGACTTACGAATTCATTCTCAGCAGGGACAACAGTTATATCGTTTCCAACCTTTCCAATGAGACGTTGGCCAACCTGGGGGTTGAACTGATACTGTTCATCGACAATGACGGGCAGGTCGTCTACGGCAAGAGGATCGAACTGGAGAGCCTGGAGGAACTCCCCATCCCCGAAAGCCTGTACCGGGAACTGCAACCCGGCGGCCGCCTGCTCGATCACCAGACGCCGGAAGATACCATAGCCGGCCTGCTCTCCCTGCCGGAGGGGGCGATGCTCATCGCTTCGCACCCGATCTTGACCAGCCAGAACGAGGGCCCCATCCGGGGGACGCTCATCATGGGGCGCTGGCTGGATGGGACAACGCTCGAAGAACTGGCGCACAGGACGCAACTCACGGTCAGCGCCTTCCCCTACCAGGACGCCGGACTGCCTGATGATGTTGCCCGGGCGCGCAGCGTGTTGAGCGAGGCTGGAACGGTATGGGTGGCCACGCAAAGCGAGGCGGTGGTTTCTGGTTATACCTTTGTCGATGACATATATGGAAATCCTGCCCTGCTCTTGCGGATCGATACCCCGCGCGAGGTATTGACCCAGGCAAAGACCAGCATACGCTACCTGGGCTCTGCGCTGTTCGCTATTGGCATCGTCCTGGGCCTCGTCATGTTGCTGTTGCTCGACAGGGTGGTGATCGCCCGCCTGGCCGGCCTGGCCGCCAGCGTCAGGAAGATCGGCAGCCAGGGGATATCCTCCCGCCTGGCTGCCAGTGGGAACGATGAAATTTCCATGCTGGCAACCAGCGTCAATTCCATGCTCGATTCGCTGGAGGAATTGCAGGCCAAGGAACACGAGAGCGGGGAACGTTTCCGCCAGGTGTATGAACACATGGAGGTGGGAGTGGCGCGGGTTTCGTTGGATTTCCACATCGAAGCCGCCAACCAGGCTTATTGCAACATGCTGGGCTACAGCGAAGCGGAATTGATCGGCAGGCACCTGCGCGACATCACCCACCCTGAGATGATCGAGGAAAACCTGCACAAGCAGTTCCAACTGGTGGCCGGTGAAATCGAGCACTACCGCATGGAGAAACGCTTCATCCACAAGAGCGGGCGTGTGGTGCATGGCATCCTCGACGCCAACCTGGTGCGCAACGCGCAAGGGACCCCCCTGTATTGCCTCGGCAGTGTGTTGGACATCACCGCGCGCAAGCAAGCCGAAGAACAACTTGCCCACTACACCGAAAAACTCGAAGAAATGGTGGAAGCGCGCACCCGCGAACTGCGCGAGGCCCAGGAGAAACTCGTGCGCCACGAAAAACTGGCCGTGCTGGGCCAGTTGGCCGGCGGCGTGGGACACGAACTGCGCAACCCGCTGGCGGTCATCAGCAACGCGGTCTACTACCTGAAACTCGCCCAGCCGGGGACGGATGGGAAGGTCAAGGAATACCTGGGCATGATCGAGCGCGAGATTCACAACGCCGACAAGATCATCAACGACCTGTTGGACTTTGCCCGCCTCCAAGCCGCAGACCGTCGGCCCGCCTCCGTGAAAGGCCTGGTCACACGCACCCTGGAGCGCTTCCCTGCCCCCGAGGGCGTGCGCGTGACGCTCGACCTGCCCGGTGACCTGCCCGCCGTCTATGCCGACCCGCGCCAGGTGGAACAGATTCTAGGCAACCTGGTGGTGAACGCCTGCCAGGCCATGCCGCAGGGAGGCCAGTTACTTGTCCTGAGCCGCGTCGAAGGATCAGTGTTCAGTGAGCAGTGCTCAGTGGACAGTGATCCTTCGACTGCGCCGAGTACCAGTCAGTGGGTGCGGATTTCTGTCCAAGATACGGGGGTTGGCATCCTACCGGAAAACCTGGACAAGATCTTCGAGCCGCTCTTCACCACCAAGCCCAAGGGCATCGGGTTGGGGTTGGCCGTCAGCAGGAAACTGGCCGAGGCCAACGGCGGCCGGATCGAGGTCCAGAGCGCCTCGTCCCCGCCGGGGGAGGCGGGAAAGGGCACAGTGTTCACCCTTGTCCTACCAGCCGCAAAGGGAGGAGGGGCATGAGTGCACGAACCTCTATCCTCATCGTAGACGACAACCCCTCCATGGCCAAAACCACGGCCGATATCCTGGCGCTGGAAGGCTATACTGTGCATACCGCCACCTCTGGCGCCGAAGCGCTGCAGGTCATCCAGCGGGAAAAGGTCCACATCCTGCTCACCGATGTCATCATGCCCGGCATGAACGGCGTGGACCTCTTCGTACAGGCGCGCCAGCATATCCCCAACAACCTGATCGCCTTCTTGATGACCGCTTACTCTGCCGACGACCTCATCCAGCGAGGACGCCAGGAGGGCGCCAAAGCCGTCCTCGCCAAGCCGCTCGACCTGAATCTGCTGTTGACGCTGGTGAAAGCGGTCGAGGATAATTACTTAAAGAGGGAGCGATGAACAACCGCGCCCGCCTCTTCCTGGCATTCGGCCTGCTCCTATCCCTGCTGGTTGGCGCAACCCCAACCGGCCAGGCGGCGGCCTCGCGCGAAGTGCGCGTCGGCGTCTACCAGAACGAGCCGAAAATCTTCATAGACGAGGACGGGCAGGCCGCCGGTCTCTTCATCGAACTGCTGGAAAAGATCGCCGCCGAGGAGGGTTGGACGCTCACCTACCTCCCCTGCGAGTGGGAGGCCTGCCTGCAGGCCCTCGAAGAAGGACAGATAGACCTGATGCCCGATGTGGCCTGGTCGGAGGAACGCGAGCAGCGCTTCGACTTCCACCAGACGCCCGTGCTGGAGAGTTGGTCGCGGGTCTATGCCGCTCCCGGCTCAAGTATCCGCTCCCTGACCGACCTGGACGGGAAACGGGTGGCCGTGCTGGAGGGTTCTATCCAGGAGCAGGTCTTCACGCAACTGATGAGCGGTTTCGGCTACGACGCGACCCTCGTCCCGGCCAATTCGCTCACAGAGGCGTTCGGGCTGGCTTCCACCGGCCAGGCAGGTGCAGCCATCGCCAACCATCTCTTTGGCGATTATTTCCACCATCAGTACGGTCTACAAAAAACCAGCATCGAGTTCAATCCCACGAAACTGTATTACGCTGTCGCCGAGGGGCGCAACGCCGACCTGCTCGAGGGAATCGAATCCCGCCTGACCGAGTGGATTCCGCAGCCCGGCTCGGCGTATTACACCACGCTGGGCCATTGGTCAGATGTTTCACTGTTCTACCGCACGCCGCCATACCTCTACTGGACCTTAGGGGTATTGGCGTTCCTGGCCCTGGCGCTTGCTGGGTTGACCCTGGCGCAGCGCAGGCAATTGGTTGCCAGAACCCGCCGCTTGTGGCTGGCGCGAACTGCCTTGCGCGAGAGCGAGGCGCGCTACGAAACCCTGGCGGCCATCTCGCCGGTCGGCATCTTCCGCACCGACGCCAACGGCCACACCACCTACGTCAACCCGGCCTGGAGCGCCATGTCCGGCCTGTCGTACGCGCAGGCGATGGGGGAAGGCTGGATGAAAGCCGTCCACCCGGAGGATCGCGAGGGGTTGCGTTGTGAATGGCAGGAGGTTGTCGAAAAGGGTGGAATGGCGTTCTCGGACTACCGCTTCCTGCACCCCGATGGGACCATCGTCTGGGTGCTGGGGCAGGCCGTGCCCGAACGCGACGAGCAGGGCCAGATTCTCGGCTACGTTGGCACGATCACCGACATCACGATTCGCAAGCAGGCCGAAGAGGAGATGATCCTCTACAACACCGAATTGGAAAGGCGCGTCGCCGAACGCACACAGGAACTCGACCTTGCCCTGCAAAAAGCCCAGGAGGCCGACCGGTTGAAATCGGCCTTCCTGGCAACCATGTCCCACGAGTTGCGCACGCCGCTCAACTCCATCATCGGCTTCACCGGCATCCTGCTGCAAGGGCTGGCCGGGCCGCTGGAGGCCGAGCAAATCAAGCAGTTGGGCATGATCCGCGACAGCGCCCAACACCTGTTGGCGCTCATCAATGACGTGCTGGATATCTCCAAGATCGAAGCCGGGCAGCTCGAAGTCCGGTGTGACCCGTTCGACCTGCGCGAGGCAATCGAAAGCGCCCTGCGCATGGTCACGCCCCTGGCGCAGAAGAAGGGACTGTCCCTCAGCGCGGTCGTCGCCTCCGGCGTGGGAACGATATGCAGCGACCAGCGGCGGGTGGAGCAGATTCTCATCAACTTGCTCAACAATGCGGTCAAGTTCACCGAGGGGGGCGAAGTGCGCCTGGAATGTGAGACGCGCCCCGGCGGCGTCGAAATCTGCGTGCGCGATACCGGCCTCGGCATCCGCCCTGAAGACATGGAAAAAATCTTCCGGCCCTTCCAGCAACTGGAGACCGGCCTGGCCCGCCGCCATGAAGGCACCGGCCTGGGGCTGGCCATTTGCCAAAGCCTGGCAACCCTGCTGGGCGGCGAGATGCGCGCCGAAAGCGAGTGGGGCCAGGGCAGCGCCTTTACCGTCGCCCTGCCGCTCGGTCTGCAAGGAGGCTGATATGGCGCACATCCTGATCATCGAAGACAATGAGCAAAACTTATACCTCACCACTTTCATCCTCGAAAAACACGGCCATCGCGTCACGCAGGCGCGCAGCGGCCCGCAGGGAATCCGCCTGGCCGAAGACCTGCGCCCCGACTTGATCCTGCTCGACATCCAATTGCCGGGCATGGACGGCCACGCCGTGGCCGTTCACCTGCGCGGCAACGTGGGGATGTCCCACATTCCTATCGTGGCTGTCACCTCCTATGCGATGGCCGGCGACCGGGAACGCATCCTTGCCGCTGGCTGCGAAGGTTACATCGAAAAGCCCATCAACCCCGAAACCTTCCTCGACCAGATCCTCGCCTATCTCCCACTTGGTTCGTCCGCCTCGGGCGAATGCTAAAGGATGACTATGACCAAGATCCTGTTCGTAGACGACCTGGAGCAGAACCGTTACCTCCTGCGCACCCTCCTGGCCGCTTCTGGCTACGAAGTGCTGGAAGCGGCCAACGGCGTCGAGGCGCTCGACCTGGCGCGCCGCGTCCGCCCCGACCTGATCCTCTCCGATATCCTCATGTCGCAGATGGACGGTTTCACCCTGTGCCGCGAGTGCAAGCGCGACGAGGGTTTGCGCGATATCCCCTTCGTCTTCTACACCGCCACCTACACCGACCCGCGCGACGAGGAACTGGCCCTGGGGCTGGGCGCGGCGCGGTACATTGCCAAGCCAATCGAAAACAGCGAGTTCCTGTCCATCCTGCGCGAAGTCCTGCAAGCCCACCCGGGCGGCCAACTGCCGCCCGGCGTGCCCACGCTGGAAGAAGAAACCGTCTTCTACCGCTTATACAACGAGGCCCTCGTCCGTAAACTGGAAGACAAGATGATCCAGTTGGAGCAGACCAACCGTTCCCTCAGCGAGAACCGGGAACTGTTCCGCCACCTGGCCAGCAGCGTGGCGCACGAACTGCGCAACCCGCTGGGCGTCATCGTCAACGCCGTCTATTACTTGCAATCCATCCTGCAATCCATCGTGCCAGGCAAGGAAAACAAGGAGAAGCGCGAGAATGTCCGTGAATACCTGATGATATTGGAAACCGAAAGCCGGACGGCGGCCAACATCATCTCCAACCTGCTGAATTTCTCCGAGCCTCCATGCCCGGACCGGCAGCCTGTTTCCGTTCCCGAACTCGTCCAGCGCGTCCTGGGGCGTTGTCCCGTCCCCGCTGGCGTGACCGTCTCGCTGAACCTGCCCGGCGATTTGCCTCCCATCTACGCTGACCCGCGCCAGGTGGAACAGATTCTAGGCAACCTGGTGGTGAACGCCTGCCAGGCCATGCCGCAGGGAGGCCAGTTACTTGTCCTGAGCCGCGTCGAAGGATCAGTGTTCAGTGAGCAGTGTTCAGTGGACAGTGATCCTTCGACTGCGCCGAGTACCAGTCAGTGGGTGCGGATTTCTGTCCAAGATACGGGGGTTGGCATCCTACCGGAAAACCTGGACAAGATCTTCGAGCCGCTCTTCACTACCAAGATCAAGGGCATCGGGCTGGGGTTGGCCGTCAGCAGGAAACTGGCCGAGGCCAACGGCGGCCGGATCGAGGTCCAGAGCGCCTCGTCCCCGCAGGGGGAGGCGGGAAAGGGCACAGTGTTCACGCTGGCGCTGCCCGCCTATAAGGAGTCTACATGACCCTGCCAACCGCCCTTTACTTTGTCTCCATCCTGCTCACCTGCCTTTTGACCGGCTTCCTGGCCTGGTATGCCTGGCAGCGGCGCAGCCTGCCGGGCGTGCGCGCTTACGCCTGGCTGGCGCTGGCGGAGTGCCTGTTGGCCTTGTGCGAAACGTTTTCGATGCTCAGCCCAAACCGGGAGACAGCCTTGTCCTGGTTCCAGGCGCGTTTCCTCTTTACGGCTACCATGCCGGTGCTCTTCCTGGTGTTTGCGCTGGGCTACAGCGGGCGCCAGGAATGGCTTTCGAAACGCTTGCTGGTCGGGTTGTTTACCATACCGGTCATCACCCAGGTTATGCTGTGGAGCAACAGCCTGCACGGCCTGTGGCTGGTTCACGAAGTGACGTTCCATCGCAACGGCCCCTTGTGGATCGTCGAGACGGGCGCGCGCGTTCCCGGCGTGTGGTTCCTGGCGCATTCGTTCTACAGCCTGCTGTTGATGTTGGCGGGCATTGTAGTGCTGCTCGTCGCCGCCTGGGGCAAACGCAAAGCCTACCTGGGGCGGGCGCTGTTGTTGTCGGCTGGCGCGCTGACCGGCGTGATCGTTTCGATCATCCCGATCTTCAATTTGAACCCGCAGGCCTGGTTCAACCCCTTCACGCCGGGCATCGGCTTGAGCGCGGTGTTGTATGCGCTGGCCATCTTCCGCTTCCAATTCCTGAAAGGCGCGCCGATGAGAGAAGCGTCGAGGCCCCTCACCGGGTTGGACGCCCAGGAGAAGCGCTCGCTGGCGCTGTTTGGCCTGGTCTTCCTGGCAATGACGGCCGGGATCGCAGCCGCCGGATATTTCTCGTACCGGAACTTCGAGCGCCAGCACCGCGCCCAGGCCGAAAAAGGATTGCTTGCCATCGTCGAACTGAAAGTGGACGGGCTGGTAAACTGGCGCGCAGAGCGGATAGGGGACGCCGACATCCTTTTCTACAATACCGCCTTTTCCAACCTGGCGCAGCGCGTGCTTGAGAACCCCGCCGATGCCCAGGCGCAGGCAGAACTCCAGAACTGGCTGGATTCCCTGCTTTATGCTTATCAATATAGCAACTTCTATCTGCTGGATGCTAATGGGCAGGAGCGCCTCGTCTCGCTGCCTGAAACAGTGGCTGTTCCGCAGCACCTGGCCGGGGATGTGTTGCCGGCGCTGCAAGCGGGCCGCGTGACTTTCCTGGATTTCCACCGCCACGCCGACGGCGAGATCCGTCTCGGCCTCCTGATTCCCATTTATGCCAACCAGGACCTAAATCGGCCGCTGGGCGTGTTAGCGCTGGAGATGGACCCATCCACCTACCTGTATCCTTATCTCCAAGAATGGCCTGCGCCCAGCGAAACTGCCGAGACCCTGCTTGTGCAGGTAGAGGGGGATGAAGTGCTGTTCCTCAACCCGCTGCGCTTCCAGTCCGATTCGGCGCTGAACTTGCGTACCCCGCTCACCAACACGGATATCTTGGCGGTAAAAGCCGTACTGGGCGAAACCGGCGTGGCCGAGGGCCTGGACTACCGCAACCAGCCGGTGATCGGCGCGCTCCACCCCGTGCCGGGTACGCCCTGGTTCCTGGTGGCGCGCATGGACGCCGCCGAAGTCTACGCCCCGCTGCGCGAGCGCCTGTGGCAAACGTTGCTCTTCTTTGGCATGCTCATCCTGGCTTCCGGCGCGGGGCTGGGACTGACCTGGCGGCAGCAACGGGTGCGCTACTACCGGGCGCAGGCCAGGATAGCCGACTCCCTGCGCGCCAGCGAGGAAAGATTCAGGCTGGCCTTCGAAACCAGCCCCGATTCGGTCGCCATCACCCGGTTGTCCGACGGTACGTTCGTCTCGGTCAACCAGGGCTTCGAACAGGTCACCGGCTACATGCGGGAAGAGGTGATCGGGAAGACCTCGCTTGAGATCCATCTCTGGAAGGATCCCGAAGACCGGCGGAAAATTGTCGAGGGCTTGCAGGCCAGGGGCGAAGTGCGGGACTATGAAGCGCCCTTCCTGACGCGGGACGGCGAGATCATTGGCCTGATGTCGGCGGTCATTATCCGATTGGATGGCGAACCCCACATCCTGAACATTACCCGCAACATCACCGAGCGCAAGCAGGCGGAAAAGGCGTTGCGCGAGAGCGAGAAATTGCTGCGCGAGATGGCCGCCAATTATCCCAACTCGTATATTTCCATCATCGAAAAAGACCTGACCATTGGCTTCACTTCCGGGCAGGAATTCAAGAAACTGGGGCTGGACCCCAAAAGTTTCGTCGGCCTGACGCTCGAACAGGTCTTCGGCGAACAGGCCCCCTTCGTGCGCGAGAACTACCTGAAAGCCTTTGGCGGCGCGGAAACAGAATTCGAGTTGTTCATCAATGACCAACATCAACTGTACCGGGCAGTACCTTTGACAGGCGATGACGGCAAGATCGATAGCATCTTGGCTGTAGTCGAGAACATCACCGAACGAAAGCGGGCCGAACAGGCTTTGCAAGAGGCCGAGGCGCGCTACCGCGCCCTGGTGGAACAGATCCCGGCCATCATCTATCGGGATTCGGTGGAACAAACCGGTCAGACCCTCTATATCAGCCCGCAGATCGAAACCGTCCTGGGCTACGTCCCCGAAGAATGGATGGCTGACAAGGACTTCTGGATCGAGATTATGCACCCGGACGACCGGGAGCGGGTGTCGGCAGCCTACGAACACGCCAATGAAACCGGCCAGTCCTTCGAGGCGGAATATCGCCTGGTCAGGCCTGATGGCCGCGAAGCGTGGATACGGGACGAAGCCGCGCTGATATATGGCCCATCGGGAAGCCCCCTGTTCTGGCAGGGCATCCTGCTCGACATCACCGCGCGCAAACGGGCAGAGCAGGCCCTGCGCGAAAGCGAAGAGAGACAGCGCACGATCCTGGAATCCATGCTGGACAATGTAGTCCTATTGGATGCCGAGGGGCGAATCCAATATATCAACCACGTCTCGCCGGGGCTGGATGAGAAAGAGGTGCTTGGCTCGGACTGGCTTATGTGGCTGGAGGAAGCCGACCGGGAAATCGCGGAACAGGCCATCCAGCGGACGGTCGATTCGGGCGAAGTAACCGAAATCGAATATCGCGCGGTCGGCCCGGGGCGGGGAATGACCTGGTTCCGGGTGCGATTTGTCCGGATGCCGGGTACATCTGCCCAAAAAGTGCTCCTCATCGCCACGGATATTTCCGAACGCAGGCAGGCGGAAGAACAACTCGCTCGCTATACCGAAAGGCTCGAAGAAATCGTGGATGAACGCACCCGCGAGTTGCGCGAAGCGCAGGAAAAACTCGTCCGCCAGGAGCGCCTGGCAGTCCTGGGCCAACTGGCGGGCAGCATCGGCCACGAACTGCGCAACCCGCTGGGTGTGATCGCCAACGCGGTCTACTTCCTGAAAATGTCCCAGCCGGAGGCCGACGACAGGGTCAAGGAATACCTGGACATCATCGAGAACGAGACGCGAGGCTCCGACAAGATCGTCACCGACCTGCTGGACTTCACGCGGGTCAAATCCCTGGACCAGGCGCCGGTTTCCGTTTCCCAAGCGGCGCAGGCCACCCTCGATCGTCACCCCGCGCCCCCCCCTGTCGAAGTGACGCTCGACATCCCGCCCGACCTCCCACCGGCCTACGCCGACCCGCGCCACGTCGAACAGATCCTGGGCAACCTGGTGACGAACGCCTGCCAGGCCATGACCAATGGAGGAGAATTGACCATTGCCGCTATTGCAGATGGTGATATGATATTAATTTCAGTGCGGGATACCGGCGTGGGCATCCCGCAGGAGAACATGGACAAGGTCTTCGAACCGCTCTTCACCACCAAATCGCGCGGCATCGGGCTGGGGCTGGCCGTCAGCCGCAAACTGGCCGAGGCCAACGGCGGCCAGCTCGAAGCGCAGAGCGAGGCGGGAGCGGGCAGCGTCTTCACACTGTACCTGCCTGTGTACAAGGAAACCAAATGAACCCCAAACTACGCATCCTCATCGTAGACGACGACCGGCGCATGACGCGCACCCTGGCCGACATCCTGTCGCTGGCCGGGCATGAAGCCGCGGAAGCCTTTTCCGCAGAACAGGCCATCCAACTGGCTGGCGCGCAGGCCTTCGACTGTGTGTTGACCGATTTCAAGATGCCGGGTATGAACGGCGTGGAACTGCACCGTGAATTGCGGCAGGCCCAACCCGGCCTGCCGATCATCCTGATGACCGCCTACGCGGCCGACGAACTCATCCGCCAGGGATTGGATGAAGGCATTGTGGCCGCCTTCGACAAGCCGCTGGATATGGCGCAACTGCTGCATTTCTTTGCCTTGCTGGCCAAAGCGCGCACAGTCACCATCGTGGACGACGACCCGACCTTCTGCCAGACGCTGGGCGACATCCTGGCGGGACGCGGCTTCAAGGTGGCAAGGATCACCGACCCGCACGCCGACATGGACGCGCTCATCGCCGAGTCGCAGGTGGTCTTGCTGGACATGAAACTCAACAGCCTGAGCGGGCTGGACGTGTTGAAGACCATCCGCGCCAAATACCCGTTCCTGCCCGTGTTGCTGGTGACCGGTTACCGCCAGGAAACAGCAGAGGCCATCCAACAGGCATTGGAGATCAACGCTTATGCCTGCCTGTACAAGCCGTTGGAAATTCCAAAACTGTTGGAGATGCTGGCCGGTTTGCAGTTATCTCACTTGAGGGAAGTGATCAGTAGCAATGAATGATGCAACGCATAGAAACAAGCCGCGCATCTTGATCGTGGATGACGATCCGGGCACGCAGGCGGTGCTGCGCGACCTCCTGGACATCAAGGGCTTCGCGCCGTTGGCAGTAGGGAGCGGTCAGGCGGCGCTCGACCAGGTGGAGCAGGCAGATTATGCAGTAGCGTTGGTCGACCTGCGCCTGGAGGACATGCCAGGGCTGGAGGTGGTGCGCGGCATCAAGGCGCACGCGCCGGGGACGGAGTGCATCCTGCTCACCGGCCACGCCTCGCAAGAATCGGCCATCGAAGCCGCCAACCTGGGCATCTACTCGTATGTGCAAAAACCGTTCGATGTGGAGCAATTGCTGCTCACCATCCGGCGGGCGGTGGAAAAACGGGAAGCGGAAATCGCCTTGCGTGAGAGCGAAAAGCGTTACCAGGCGCTGGCCGAGACCTCGCCGGTCGGCATCTTCCGCACAGATGTAGATGGCGCAACCACCTACGTCAACCCGCGCTGGTGTGAGATCGCCGGGCTGCCGGCCGGGCAGGCGCTGGGCGACGGCTGGCTGCGCGCCGTCCACCCCGATGACCGCGAGAAATTGACCGCCGGCTGGCAGGAAGCAACCGAGGTCGGGCGCGTTTCCACCGCCGAATACCGCTTCCTGCGGCCAGATGGGACGCTTGCCTGGGGACTGGGCCAGGCCGTGCCAGAAACCGGCCTGTCGGGGGAAATTACGGGCTACATCGGAACCATTACCGACATTACCGAGCGTAAGCGGGCCGATGATGTCCTGCGCGTCAGCGAAGACCGTTACCGCGATTTGGTGGAGCACAGTCACGACCTGATCTGCACGCATGACCTTGAAGGCAGGCTTCTTTCTGTGAACCCGGCTGCTGTCAGAATCAGCGGTTATACCCAGGAAGAATTATTGCAGATGAACTTGCGGGATATCCTGGCGCCGGAGACGCGCGCCCGTTTCGATGATTACTTGGCAGAAATCAAAGAAAAAGGCTTCTCCAGCGGCCTGCTGTTAGCGCAGTCCAAGAGTGGGGACAGGCGTATCCTGGAATATAACAACACCCTGCGTATGCAGGGGCTGGACACCCCGGTCGTGCGTGGTATGGCGCGCGACATCACTGAAAGCAGGCAGGCAGCAGACGCCTTGCGCGCCAGCGAAGCGCGTTACCGCGCGTTGGTCGAGAAACTGCCTGCCATCGTTTACATCGACGATGCGACCGCCGAGCCCGGTCATTCGCTGTACGTCAGCCCGCTAATCGAAACAGTGTTGGGGATTAGCGCGGAGGAATGGCTGCGGGAGGGACTCGATATCTGGGCGGATCGCATCCACCCGGACGACCGCCAGCGCACCGTGGCCGCGTACCTGCATGCGTTCGAATCCGGCGAACCGTTGGACTGCGAATATCGCCTGGCGGCCGTGGATGGCCGCATGATCTGGTTCCGCGACCAGGCGGTGATGCTGCGCGACGAAAAGGGACAACCGCGCTGGTTCCAGGGCGTCATGTACGACATCACCGAACGCAAGCAGGCCGAAACGGCGCTGCGCGAATCGGAGGAACGCTTCCGTTCGTTGTTCGAGCGCATGTTGGACGGCATGTACCGCAGCACGCGCGAGGGGCGCTTTGTGGAGGTCAACCCGGCCATGGCGCGCATGTTCGGCTACGCCAGCAGGGAAGAAATGATGGCGGTGGACATCAAGAACGAACTGTACTTCTCGCCTGAAGAGCGCGGCAGCCACCTGCTGGACACCGGCCAGGAAGAAATAGATGTCTACCGTATGCGCCGCAAAGACGGCTCGGAGATCTGGGTCGAGGATCGCGGCTACTACGTACATGACGAACAGGGCAATATCGCCTACCACGAGGGTATGTTGCGCGATGTCACTGAGCGCAAACAGGCAGAAGATGCGCTGCGCGAAAGCGAAGCGCGGCATCGCATCCTGTTCGAGGAGTCCCCCATTTCCCTATGGGAGGAGGATTTTTCGGCCGTCAAGGAACGCCTGGGTCGGTTGAGCAGGCGGGCGGTGAAGGATTTCCGCGCCTATTTCCGATCGCACCCGCAAGTGGTGGCCGAATGCGCCGCGCTGGTGCGCATTGTGGATGTGAACCGGGCGACATTGGCGCTCTACGGGGCGAAAAGCAAGGAAGACCTGCTGCAAAACCTGGCGCTGGTTTTCTGCGATCAGTCTTATGAACATTTCTGCGAGGAACTTACATATATTGCAGAAGGCAAGACGAACTTCGAATGGGAAGGCGTCAACCAGACCCTGGATGGCCGGCGGCTGCATATCAGTCTGCGCTGGTCGGCTGCGCCGGGCCATGAAGAAGACCTGTCGAAGGTGCTCGTTTCGATTGCAGATATTACCGAGCGCAAACAAGTCGAAGAAACCCTGCGCCTGCAAAGCGCCGCGCTGGAGGCCACTGCCAACGGCATCGTCATCACCGACCGCGACGGGCTGATCGAATGGGTCAACCCGGCCTTTGGCGCGCTCACTGGCTACACTCTCCAGGAGGCCATCGGCAGGAACCCGCGCGACCTGGTCAAATCGGGATACCATGACGAAGCCTTTTACAAAAACTTGTGGGATACCATCCTGGCCGGGAAAACCTGGCGCGGCGAATTCGTCAATCGCCGCAAGGACGGAAGCCTTTACTCTGAAGAAGGGATCATCACCCCGCTCACGGATGCAAGCGGTAAGGTTACCCATTTCATTAGCGTCAAGCAGGACATCAGCGAAAGGAAACAGGCGGAAGAACGGCTGCGGAACCTCAAGGAGTTCAATGAGGGCATCGTCCAGAACATGATGGAGGGGATCGTCACCACGGACACCCGGGGCGCGATCACGTATGTAAACCCTGCCATGGCAGCGCTGTTGGGTTGCGCGCCGGAGGAACTCATTGGCCAGCCCTGGCTGGCCCTCGTGCAGCCCGATCAGAAAGCGATTGCCCAGGCGGCCGATGAGCGCCGCCCGCTTGGACAGACCGACCGTTACGAACTCGGGCTGGAAGGCAAAAACGGCGCGCCGTTGTGGGTCATGATCGGCGGCAGTCCGCGTTTCGATCCACGAACAGGGGAGTTTGCCGGCACTATAGGCGTCATCACCGACATTACCGCCCGGAAGGAAGCGGAGGCCGAACTCCGCTGCCGCGCCGACGAATTCGCCGCCTTGTACGAAACAACGCGCGACCTGGCCGCGCAGCAGGACCTGATCCCCCTGCTGCACACCATCACGGAACGCGCCTGCGCCCTGCTGCACGCTCCCGGCGGCGGGATTTACCTGTACGACGCGGCGCGCAACGACCTCGAAATGATCGTAACGATTGGCGAGGCGGTCCCCCTTGGCACCCGCCTGCACATGGGCGACGGCATGGCCGGGCGCGTGGCGCAAAGCCGCCAGCCGCTCATCGTGGACGATTACCGCACCTGGGAGGGCCGCGCACAGCAATACAAAGATATTCCTTTCAGGGCCGTCATCCAGGCGCCGATGTTGTACGCAGGCGCACTGATCGGCGTGCTGTCAGTCGAAGAAGCCGGCGACTCGGAGCGTAAATTTACACAGGCAGACCTCAACCTGCTGACTCCTTTCGCCAACCAGGCGGCGGTGGCTGTGCAAAACGCGCGCCTGTTCGAGGAAATGCGCCAGCGCGTAACAGAACTGGAAGTGCTGTACGAAAGCGGCCTGGCGTTGGGGAGGCTGCTCGAACCACAGGCCATCGGGCAGAAGATCGTCGCAATCCTGGCCGAACGGCTGGACTGGCATCACGCCGTCGTGCGGCTCCGGCAGCCGGATAGCGACGAGTTGGAGGTCATTGGCTATGGGGCGCCCGGCCTGCGCCTGGAAGATTACCAGGGTGAGATCGAACGCTTGAACGGCCTGATCCAGCGCGTCGGCCAGGGCATGACCGGCTGGACCATCCAGCACGGACAGACAGTGCGCTGCGACAACTTAGCCGAGGATCCCCATTACGTCGAAACCTATCCCGGCATCCGCTCCGGCCTGTACGCGCCCATGAAAGCCGGGGAAGAAGTTCTGGGCGTCATCGGCGTGGAAAGCGAGATCGGCGCGGCCTTCGACGCAGATGACGAACGCCTGCTCACCACGCTGGCCTCCCAGGCTGCCGCTGCCGTGCAGACCGCTCGCCAGTTCGAAACAACCCGTCGCCGGGCCGTCGAACTGGAAACCCTGAACCGCGTTTCCGTCGCCTTGCGGGCTGTCACAGGACGGGATGAAATGCTGGCTATCGTCCTGGAAGAAGCATTGAACGCCCTCGGCACCGCGCATGGCTCCATCAACCTGTGGGATGAGGCCGCCCAAGCGTTGCATAAGGTCATTGCGCGCGGCTGGCTCTCGGTCGTGACCGAGTCGCCCATCAAAGCCGGTGAGGGCATTTTCGGGTCGGTGTTCGCCAGCGGGAAGATGCACCTGTCACAGGACTTTGCCAGCGATTCGCTCACCCGCGACGAAGCGCGCGCGCAATTGCCGGCCGGCTGGGGCGGGGCCTGCGTACCGATCAACTCGCCTGAGCAAGCGCTGGGGGTGCTTTTGGTGGCTATTCCGAGCGGGCGCGAGTTCAGCAAGGGGCAGGTGCGCCTGATGAACACCATCGCCGAAATGACCGGCGCTGCCTTGCACCGGATTGTCCTGCACCAGCAAACCGTGCGTCGCCTGGAAGACCTGCAATCCCTGCACATGGTAGACCAGGCCATCAGTTCCAGTTTCGACCTGCGCCCGGTGCTGGAGATCGTCATCAGCCAGGCAATATCCCGCCTGGGCGCGGACGCTGCCAGCCTGCTCCTGTTGGACCCGCTCACACAAACGCTCGAATACGCCACCGGACGCGGTTTTTACAACCCGGGCGTCCCCCGCCCGCCGGTGCGCCTGGGGCAGGGACTTGCCGGGCGCGCTGCGCTGGAACGCACCCTGCTTCACGCCTCCAAACTGGCCGGAACGTTGCGCGACGAACTGCCGAAAGAAGAAAACTTCGAGGAATACTACGTCGCCCCACTGGTCTCCAAAGGAGAGATCAAAGGCGTATTGGAAGCCTTCCACCGTACAACGCTCTCCCTCGATAAAGAGCGGCTCGAGTTCCTCGAGACCCTGGCCGGGCAGGCCGCCATTGCCGTGGATAACAGCCACTTGTTCGATGGTTTGCAACGCGCCAACCTGGACCTGGCCGTTGCTTACGACGCCACCATCGAGGGCTGGTCGCGGGCGCTGGACTTACGGGATGAAGAGACCGAAGGGCATACCCGGCGCGTCACTACGCTTACCCTCCAACTGGCCCAAACGTTCGGCCTGAACGGCCCGCACCTGAATCACATCCGGCGCGGCGCCCTGCTGCACGATATCGGGAAAATGGGCATCCCCGATTCCATCCTGCTCAAGCCCGGTCCGTTGACCGATGAGGAATGGGTCATTATGCGGCAGCACCCGCACCTGGCCTATGAATTGCTCGCGCCTATTTCCTACTTGCGCCCGGCGCTCGATATCCCCTGGTGCCACCACGAGAAATGGGACGGCACAGGCTACCCGCGCAGGTTGAAGGATGAACAAATCCCCCTGGCGGCGCGCATCTTCGCTGTCGTGGATGTATACGACGCCCTCACCAGCGACCGTCCCTATCGCAAAGCCTGGACCAGGGACGAGACGCTCAAGTACATCGCAGAACAAAGCGGTACGCACTTCGACCCGCAGGTGGTGGAGCGGTTCATGCAAATCATCGCCGAGCAAGGATAACCATTCGACCTTGAAACAATCGTCCCGAAGGTTTCTGCGGCCCTCGGGGCGATTTCTTGATTTCACTTGAACTGCTCCGCCGCCGCATGAGCGGCTTCGGTTGGTAGCGCCTCGCCGCTCAAGACCGCCTCCACAGCCTGTTGGAAAGACGGCCCAACGAGGGCCAGCAGGTCGCTGCCGGGCAGCAACTGGGCCGACTCGCTCACCTCCCCCAGCACAACGCGCAGCGCCGCATCTTCCCAGGACGAGAGGGCGGTTGGCCGCGTGGGCAGCACCCCCGCTGCTTCAGACCATTCCGCTAGAAATTCGCTGGCCGAAAGGAACTCTGCTAATTCCACGGCCAGCGCCTGTTTTTCGGGTTCCGAGCCGGCCAGCGCCCACACATACCCCCTGGCCAGCGTGATCGCATCCCCTTCCAAGCCGGGCAAAACCGCCAGGGATACCGAGGCCGGTCTTTCCACAAGATAACTCGAAGTCCAGACCATCCCCAGGTTGGCGCGTTGCTGTTTGAGGGCATCCCAAGCAGCGGCGTCATCCTGGTAGGAAAGCACCGTCGAAGACAGGTTCTCAGCGGCTACCGAGCGTGCGTAGAGGGAAAGCACCTCGGCCATTGCGCTTTCATCAAGACGAGGCTGTCCCTGCGCATCCACCAGGGAAGCGCCCGCCGAAAGGTACAGCGCCAGGCTGAAGAACGCCTGCGGATCGGCGGCCGGGAACAGGAAGGTCTTGTCTTCGAGCGCCTCCCAGTCGGCAGGCAGCGGATCGGCGTAACCGGCCAACACCAGCGCATCGCCGGCAACCGGCAGCCCGAAAGACGTGTTCTGGATGCGCGCCAACTGGTGCGCGTAGGGATACCAATCGGGGTCGTCCAGCACGGTGGTCAGGCCGTCCAGCGGGTGCAGCAGGCCGCGCAGCGCGGCGGCTTCCAGGTCGGCGCGGGACAGGAGCGCCAGGTCGGGCATGATGACCGGGGCAGCGGCATCCGTCGCAGCCAGCGACTCGAGCAAACCGTTGGTCCCGCTCGCGGCCTTGACGCGCACTTCCACTTGCAGGCCGGGGCGGCGCGCTGCGAATTCATCCAGGCGGGCTTGCAGCAGGGCAGCGGCAGGTGTTTCGGCAGCCGGGTCGAACTGCGGCGGCACCCAGAGACGCAGAATACGCGCGCCGCCTGGCGTGGGCTGGGTCGTGGGCAGGTTGGTAGCGGCGGCTTGGGAAGTGGATGTGGCTGTCGAAACGGAAGCAGGTTCAGGCGTGGAGAGAAGCGGGGGCAGTCCGGCGCACCCGGCGAGGAATGCGAGCAGGGTGAAAACGTACGTAAGTCGAAATCGTTTTTTCATTCGATTATGATAGGGTTTTCCAGCAAGGCGACCAGCAGTTGGACGGCGTGTTCCAGGTCATCCAGGTCCACCATTTCGGAGGGCGAATGGACGTACCGGCAGGGCAAGCATAGCCCGCCGCTGGGTACGCCCGCGCGGCTGAGTTGGATGGCGCGCGCGTCGCTCGTGCCAGTGGTGAGCACTTCGCGCTGCGTCGGGATATCCGCCCCTTCGGCGGCGCGGGTCATCCAGTCCACCACGCGCGGGTCGGCCAGCATGTGCGCGTCCTTGATCTTGATGGCCGGGCCTTTGCCCAGGGCGATCTCGCGCCGGATGACGTTGGGCGTGTCGCCGGCGGGGGTGGTATCGAGCGACAGGCCGATTTCGGGATCGATCCCATACGCAGAGACGCTTGCGCCGCGCGCGCCGACCTCTTCCTGGACGGTAAAGACGACGTAAACCTCGTTCGGTCCACGCCCGAGCCTGCGCAGCGTTTCGACGGCCACCGCCGCCCCGGCGCGGTTGTCGAGCGCTTTGGCCGCCAGCCGCCGCCCCATTTCGTGGAAGGGATAATCGAAGGCCGCCGCGTCGCCCACCTTCACCGGGCAGTCCTGCGGGCTGGCAGCGCCTACGTCGATGAACAGTTTCTCGACCGGGGAGAGTTCGTTCGCCTTCCCGGCGCGTTCCGCGCCGATGACGCCCCGCGCGCCGTTGGCAAAGCGCACGCGCCCGCCCAGCAAGAAGCGAGGGGACGCAGCGCCTACAGTGGTAAAGCGCACGAAGCCATGTTGGTCAATGTGGGTGGCGACCAGGCCGATCTCGTCCATGTGGGCGGCGACCATGACGCGCTTGCCGTTTTCGGCGCGCGTCCCTTTGCGGGCGATCAGGTTGCCGAGCGCGTCCACGCGCAGTTCGTCCACCAGCGGGCGGATCTCGTTCATAATCACTTCGCGGACGGCCTGTTCATAGCCGGAGGGGGCAAAGATTTCGGTGAGGGTTTGCAGGAGTTGTTTCATAAAAGTAACCACAGATAAACTTGATGAACACAGATGGAATGAGCGCCAGAGCCGAGCAGGGTGATGAGTCCGGTCATGGCAACTTTCCGATCCAGCAAAGTATAAACGTTGCTTACCATGCTTTCTTAGACCGCTTCCTTAGGGCGTTGGTCAACAACTCTGTAGCCAAAAACCTGATATCCGTCGATGGATTGACGACTTTTATACTGAAGTCTGTTTATCATATTCCAATACCCCTGCATATGTGAATAATCTATCCCGCCTTCAATGTTTCTTAAATAGTAATAGTATTGATTGGCAAACAGGTTGGAAGCAAAAATGTCAACCAACTGCAAGCCAACTGTGAGGCGGGAATCTGCGAACAATGGCGCTTCTAAAATATTGATAAATTGCCTGCCTGTTTCATTGCCAAAAATATAACTCATATGGGAACGCGCTACAGTTATATCTTGGCGACTCCCGTTTATTCCTTTCATGCGAGAATCACAAATTACGATAGCATTGTCGTAAGCAGGATGTTCTGCTACAAACAGACTAAATCTTTCTACAAGGATTTGCAATGCCTGGGTATATATACTTTGGTGAGAAGCGGGATGTTGGCTATTCTTTAAGAATGAAACACCAAACCCAATGCCTGAATTGCTTGCAATAAAAGACAAAACCCTTCTATTGAACTCTTGCCTGCGTTCGCTTTTCTTATTGTGCGGAGCGGCTATATCTCTTCCCTTGATTTCGAATTCTTCATCTCGCTTATCCGGCTTTCCTAGCAAATCTGGGAAAAATTGGCGTTTTAATGATAAATACGCCCTGTCTCTTGCCCGCCATTCCCAAAGTGGAAAAGCAAGCGCCGCCAAAGTGAAAATAGGGGTTTCCCCGTTTTCAAGTGGAACATGATGTCCGTATGGGGTCCCTGCTTCATCAATATAAATTACACAAGTTGACATTGCTTGGCGCTCCTCGTTAGTGATGAAAAAGGCGACTCAGAAAAGAGTCGCCTGGCTGCACTTGGGTTTGGAAGCGTTCACACCAATGGTGTGGAGCAAGTGCATTTTCATTATACATAATCTCCTGATTTTGTCAAATTAGATCTTCACTTCGGCGCAGTTACTACCCGTTGATTGTATCAAATCCGGCGTCATCTTTTCCAGCGCGGACTGGAGCAGCGCCAGGGTGTGCTTCCAATCGTCCACGCGGGCGATGCTGGCCGGGGAATGGGTATAGCGGTGCGGCACCGAGACCGAGACGACCGGCACGCCTGCGCGCGTGCGCTGGATGGCCCCGGCGTCCGTCCCACCGCCGCCCGGCTGGCGGATCTGGTAGGGGATGTTCCCGGCTTCGGCGGTCTCGCGCAGGAAACGCACCAGGCGCGGATCGTCCAGGGTGGAGTGATTGTGAACGTAGATGGCCGGGCCAAGTCCCAGTTTGGTGTTGTAGGCGGTATTCTCTGCGCCGTCGTGCGTGGGCAGGTCATGGGCAGGCGTAGAATCGATAGCGATTGCCAGGTCGGGCGCGAAGGCATACCCGGCTACCCTTGCGCCGCGCAGGCCGATCTCCTCCTGCACAGTAAAGGCAGCCAGCAGGTCGATGTTCGGCGGCGCAGACTTGAGCAACGCGACCAGCGTCGCCACGCCAATCCGGTTGTCTATCGCTTTGGCCATGATGGACGGCCCGACGCGCCTGAACTGTGTGGCAAAGGCCGCCCAATCGCCGGGTTTGGCCTTTCCGCCGGGACCTGTGTCTATCCGCAGGTCATCGGCCGAGATGGGATGCGTCAGCTCATCTTCTTTCGTCAGGTGGATCGGTTTGACGCCGATGACGCCGGGGGTATGCGCCTTGCCCACCAGCACAGGCTTGCCCGGCAGGTAGCGCGCATCCATGCCGCCGATGACCTCGAAGCGATAGACGCCCTCGCCCTCGTCAGCCACCAGCATGAAGCCGACCTCGTCCGTATGCGCATCCAGCATCACCCGCAGGCGCTTTTCCCCCGCGCCGCGCCTGGTCGCTAGAACGTTTCCCAGCGCGTCCACCCTGATCTCGTCCGCATAGGGCTGGATTTCCTCCAGCACGATCCGGCGCACCTCGCCCTCGTCGCCGGAGACGGCGCAGGCGTTACACAGCCTTTCCAGCAGGGCGAACTGCTCGACGGTGATGTCCTTCATGCTGCGTCCCATGTGATCGTTTCCAGGAAATCCATCTCCAGCCCGGCCACGAACGCGGCCAGCAGCCGCCCGGCGCGCTGGATGTCCTTCAGGGCGGCCATCTCCACCGGCGTGTGCATATTGCGGATGGGGATGCCCAGCACGAAGTTCGGGATGCCCTCGGCCGTCACCTGCATTGCCATGCCGTCCGTACCGGATGAATCGGGCATGAACTCGGTCGCATACGGCATCTCCAGCCGTTCGGCCAGTTCCTTGAAACGCTGGTACAGGGTAGGATGGATATTCGGCCCATAGCCCAGCGTGGGGCCCTTCCCAATCGGGAACGTATTCCAGCCATCCGTTCCGGGACCTTTTCCGTAAGTGGCGTCCACCGCAATCGCCAGGGAGGGCCGCAAGTGGAAGGCCGAGGTGGCCGCGCCGCCAAAGGTCACTTCCTCCTGGACGGTGGCGACCGCCCACACATCCCAGGCGTGGGATTTGGACTGGAGTTCCTGTAAGCAAAGCGTGACGGCGGCCACGGAAGCGCGGTTGTCGAGCGAGTGCCCGCACACGATCTCACCCGACATTTCGACTGCTTCTGCGCCGAAGGAGACCAGGTCGCCCACCCGGACGGATTCCGCCACCTGTGACGGGAGCAGGCCCAGGTCCACGAAAAGATGCGAGAGTTCCACTGCGCCGTCGCCTGCGCCGGGAGGCAGCAGTCGCGCCGGAGGCATGACCGCCAGTCCCGGCAGGTCATCCTGCCGGCCTCCGCCCGTCGCATGCACCGTCACCGCCTGGCCGGGCAGGATGCGCGCGTCCACGCCGCCGATGGCGTCCACCCGCAGGAAGCCGTCCTGCACCTGGGTGACGATCAGGCCGATGGCGTCCGCATGGGCAGCCAACAAAATGGAGAGGCGCGGCGCCGGCCCGCATCCGCGTTTGAGCGCATGGACCGAACCGAGGCGGCCCAGGCTGAGTTCATCGGAAAGGGGCCGCCACTGCTGCTCGATGAGACGCGCAACCGGGCCTTCGTGGCCGGAAAGACCGGGGGCAGAAAGCAGGGATTTCAGGAATGGAAGGATATCTGCCATGCAGGCTATGGTGTCACAGAAGTCGCAAAGGAGGTGATGGTGGGGGTGAGTGTGACCGACGGCGTGAAAGTGGAGGTGGGCGGCGCGAAGGGTGTGTTGGTTGCTGTTGGGGTGGGGGTATCAGTGGGAGTAGGCGTAAACGAGGGCGTGAAGGTCGAGGAAGGGGGAATGGTAAATGTAAACGTGGGGGGCAGGAAAGCCGTGTTGGTCGGGGTGGGCGAGGGAGTGGCGCTGGGCGTCAGCGAGGCGGTGCTGGTCAGGATTTCGGGCGTGGGGCTCAGGCTGGGGGTCTCCGTCCAACTGATGAGCGTTTCCGTCGGCGTCAGGCTGGCAGTGGGGGTGGCTGTGACCGCGTCCGGGTCGGGCGCCAGCCGGACAGCCATCCAGCCCAGGCAGTAACACGGCAGGGTAGCCAGCGTGATCATCAGCAGCGTCAGGCGGCGGCGCGCGCGGGTCGACTCGGTTTCCGACATGCCGAGCATGATAACATGCCTGAGGGACTCCGGCAAGATAACAGGTATAATCCGCTTGCCTATGATACCCCTGCAATTGAAACTTTCCGGCTTTCTCTCCTACCGCGACCCGGTCGAGGTGGATTTCACCTCCTTCGACCTGGCCTGCATCTCCGGGCAGAATGGCGCGGGCAAATCGTCCCTGCTAGACGCCATCACCTGGGCGCTGTTCGGGCAGGCGCGCGGCAAAAGCGACCAGGTCATCAACCTGCATCCCGATGTCAAGGCCGCCGAAGTTTCGCTGACGTTCTCTTATGAAGGGAATGTCTACCGCATCATCCGCATCCTGCCCAGGGGCAAGGGGACGCTGTTGGAATTTCAAATTGCGGAAGGAGAGAGTAGGGAGCAGGGAGTAGAGAATAGTGCGTGGCGGCCGCTCACCGAACGAACGCTGCGCGATACCCAGGCGCGCATCGCCGCCACCCTGCGGTTGGATTACGACACCTTCGTCAACGCCTCCTTCTTCCTGCAAGGCAAGGCCGACCAGTTCACCCAGCAGAACGCCAGCCAGCGCAAGCAGGTGCTGGGCAGCATCCTGGGATTGGAGGTTTGGGAGGATTATAGGGAACGAACTGCGGAGCGCCGCAAGGGGATCGAGAAGGAGATTGCGGGCATCGAGCACGCCATCGCCGACATCGAAGCCGAACTCGCAGAAGAGGAAGCGCGCAAACGCAGGTTGATGGAACTCGAAGCCGATCTGAAGCGGCTGGCCGGAGCGCGTAAAACGCAGGAGGCCGCGCTGGAAAGTTTACGGCAGGCCGCGGCCATGCTGGACCAAAGCCTGGCGGCGGAGAAGGCGCGGCTGGAGGAGGAGAGGCGGGGGTTGAGGGGGCAGTTTTCAGTGATCAGTGATCAGTCAGCAGCGATCGGTGAGTTGACGTTAAAGATCGAGGGCGCGAGGCTGGCGCTCGTGGAGACAGAGGCCGCGCTAGAGAAGCGCAGCGAGATCGAAGGGGCGCGCAACGCGGCGCGGGAGGAGTTTGCCACCCTGAAGGCGGAGAACGAGTTGCGCAAATTGGAGATGGACGAACTGAAGGCGCGCATGGACCAGTTGGAATCGGCGGAGGGCGCGACTTGTCCCTTATGCGGACAGGAGTTGAGCGAGAAGCATCGCCAGTCCACGCTGAAGCAACTCAAAGCGGATGGCAAGGAAAAGGGGGACCGCTTCCGCGCCAACAAAGCAAGAATGGATGAACTGGCAAAACAGACCGCGGGGTTGGAAACGCAGGCGGCGCGGCTGGCCAACGCGGAACGGGAACGGCTGACCCTATCCAATTCGGTAACGCAGTGGACGGAGCGGATCGAGGCCGCGCAGAAAGCCGTCCGGCAGTGGGAGTCGGTTGGCGCGGCGCGGCTCAAGGAAGTGGAAACGCTCCTCGCCAGCGAGAAATTCGCGGCGGAGGTCAAGAAGCCGGGCGTCAGCCTGGACGAAGCCGAGCGCGCCCTGCTCCAATTGCAGGAACAGGAAAACGCCAAGAACCAGGAAGTCGGCGCAGCGCGCCAACGGGTGGAGGTGCTGGCTTCCTTGCGGCAACGGAAGACGGGTCTCGCGGCGGAACGGGAGGAGAAACTGCAACGCATCGCCCGCCACAAGACGCTGGAACACGCCTTCGGCAAGGACGGCGTGCCGGCGCTGCTGATCGAGCAGGCGCTGCCGCAGATCGAGGCGCGCGCCAACGAACTGCTCGACCGCTTGAGCAGCGGCGCGATGAGCGTCCGTTTCGTAACCCAGGCCGAGTACAAGGACAAGAAGCGCGATGACCTGAAAGAGACGCTCGACATCCAGATCAGCGACGGCGCGGGTATGCGCGATTATGAGATGTATAGCGGCGGCGAGGCCTTCCGGGTCAATTTTGCCATCCGGCTGGCGCTCTCGGAAGTGCTGGCGCAGCGCAAGGGCGCACGCCTGCAAACCCTGGTCATCGACGAGGGCTTCGGCTCGCAGGATTCCCAGGGACGCCAGCGCCTGGTGGAGGCCATCAACCTGGTCAAGGACGATTTTGCCAAGATTTTAGTGATCACACACCTGGACGAACTGAAGGACGCTTTCCCGAACCGCATCGAGGTGGAAAAGACGGCGCGCGGGTCGGTGGTGAAAGTGTTTTGAGCGCTTATGCTCTCACCAGCCGTATCCTGCCTATTCAGTGAGTTCTGCGCTAAAGTTTGTGGCTCATGTGTAGACTCTGTGCAATTGAGCAAGCGCTTAACGCGAATACCCTGCGGGTACGATATTACGCAAATTGGGCGAATTACGCGAAATTTTTTCTCTGCGTTCATCAGCGGGAATCCGCGTCCCATTTTGGTTGCGGCTAAAATCTGCATCAAGGGGCGGGTGTGTTGGTCGGAGGGGTGTATTCTACAGAGCGGACAACCAGGTCGCTGAATGTGACGGTCACAGGAGTGTCGCCTGCGGCGCGGGCAAAGACGCCTACTGCGCCGGATTGCAGGTTGAAGTCGGCGGCGCTGAACTGGTAGCGCTCGTTCAAGAAGAAGCGCAGCTCGGGGCCGGCGGCCCACACGCCGATGCGCACTTCGCCGGGGGCGCCGGGGGGAACGTCTCCGCTGGGGACAGGCGCTTGCAGAACGTGGCGCTCGGATACGCTGACGCGCTCGGCGTGCGCCATCCCGTTGCAGGTGAGGGAGAAGCGGTAGTAGGTGGCGGCGTTGGCGCGCACCAGGAAACCATATTCGTCTTCGCCGCGGCACAGGCTGGGACGGGCGGTGATCTCGGCGTAGAAGTCGCCGGCGACGATGTCCCTGTGCAGGCTGATGAGGTAGACGCCGGGCTGCACGGATAGCGTGATCCGCTCACGGCTGATGGAGGCCGCGCCCTGGTCGGAAACGGCGGTATCCCACGCGCCCGGGTTGCTGAAATCGTCGGTAGCGATTACGCCGCCCAGGCCGACCAGGCGCTCTGGGGTGGGAAGGTGGGTGGGAATCGGCTGGGGGGTGTAGGTGGCCGTTGCGGGGAACCAGTTAATGGTCGGGGTTTGAAGCGGGGTAGGGCTGGCGGGTTGCGGCGTGGCGGTGGGCGCGTCCAACCCGATGGCGGAGCAGGCGGCCAGGAACAATCCGAGTGAGATGAAAAAGAGACGATGAAAAGTCATGCGCATTTGGTGACAAAAATCCAGCCCAGGATGTTGTACAATAAAACAGCAATGGAGCAACTTTGCTCTCGTTTGTCGCGTTGTCCGCATGGGACGAAGAGCGCAGGAGAATCTGCGCGGCTTTGCCTTATGCGGAGTTATTTTTGTCCATTCTAGCACAAAGGAGAAAACTATGCGTGAAAAACAGGTCCTGGTGACGGGCGCATGTGGAGAGATCGGGCAGGCGCTGGTGCAGGGATTGGCGCGGCAGGGAGGCTACCGGATCGTGACGGCGGATCTGATGCCGTTGCCGGAGTCGATCCGGGGGCTGGCAGCCGAGCATGTGCAGGGAGACCTGGTCAACAAGGTCAAGGTTTTTTACGACTACGATCTGGATATCGTTTTTCACCTGGCGGCTTCGCTTTCGTCGAAGGCGGAAGTGGCGACGGAAGAGGCGCATCGCATCAACGTGGAAGGGACGATGCAGTTGTTGATGATGGCGGCGTATCGCTCCGAGAAATACAAAAAAGAGATCAAATTCCTGTTCCCCAGTTCGATTGCGGCGTATGGTTTCCCGAGCCTGGAAGAGAAGAAGACTGCCGGGCGCGTCCGGGAAGATGAGTGGAACACACCGCATACGATGTATGGCTGTAACAAGTTGTATTGTGAGAAACTGGGCCTGTATTACAGCCGCTATTACGGCCAGCGCCACTTGGAGCCGAACCCGCCCACCATGCTGGATTTCCGCGCGATCCGTTTCCCAGGGTTGGTGAGCGCGTTCACCCTGCCCAGCAGCGGGACGAGCGACTACGGGCCCGAGATGCTTCATGCGGCGGCGCAGGGACAGCCTTACGCCTGCTTCGTGCGCGAGGATACCAAGATCTCGTTCATGGCTATGCCGGACGCGATCAAGTCGCTGTTGATGTTGATGGATGCGCCGCGCGCCAGCCTTTCGCATACCGTGTACAACATTGCGGCCTTCAGCCTGACGGCGGGCGAGTTCCGCGATCGGGCGGTGAAGGCTTTCCCGGGCGCGCAAGTACGCTTCGAGCCCAATATCCGCCGCCAGGGGATCGTCGATTCGTGGCCGGAAGACCTGGATGATTCCCTGGCGCGGGCGGAATGGGGCTGGCAGCCGGATTATGATGTAGACAGATTCTTCGAAGCGTATTTCCTGCCGGAAATACGGAAGCGATATGGGAAGTAAGTTTCGCCCCAAGCGGACGGTGAGACGCATTCCCACCGCTACGTGAAAGGCGATGGACAACCAGAACCAGGCGGCTATTCGGTTGGATGGCCGCCGGTTTTTGTGTAAGCGAATCCTGATATAATCCGCGCGTATGAATGCGAAGAGATTTCTTGCTGTTTTTCTTTTCCTGTGCCTGCTCCTGTTCTTTGGGGTGATGGCGCCTGCCCAGGCCTCGTCTTCCGGGCAGGTGCAGTATGCCACCCCAACCGCCGGGCCGGATGGACGCATCATTTACATCATCCAGCCGGGCGATTCCTGCACGCGCATCTCGCTGTTGAATGGGATTTCCATTGACGAATTGATGGCCCTGAACCCACAATTGGGCGATTGTACGTTGATTCAGGAAGGCCAGGAATTGATGTTGGGGATCGGGGGACCGGCGGCCTATTCCCCGACGCCGGGACCTTCCCCCACGTCTGCGCCGCCGACCCTGACGCCTACCCCGCCTCCCGGCACGACCGAGATCTGCGTGCTGCTCTATGACGATGTCAACGGCGACGCCCTGCGCCAGGAGACCGAGTTGGGCATCGCCGGGGGGGCGGTAAGCGTGAGCAACTCGGCCGGGACGTATTCCGAAACGCAAGTGACCGTCTCGGCCATTGACCCGGACACCGAGGAGCCGCAGCAGGTCTGCTTTACGGATGTGCCGGAAGGCGAATACACCATCAGTATGGCGGTGCCGGATACCTACAACCCGACCATGTCCCTGACCAATACGTTCTCGATCAAGGCCGGCGACCGGGCTTTTGTGGATTTTAGCGCGCAACTGAAAACAGTGACGGTCAGCGAAGCAGAGCAAGAGAGCAGCGGGGGCGGCAGTTCCCCGATCCTGGGTATCCTGGGCGGGTTGCTCCTGCTGGGCGGGCTGGGACTGGGGTGGTATGCCTTCCAGCAGCGCAAACCTGAGAGCAGGTTGAAAGGTGGAGGGTTGGGGAAGAAGTAGGGAGAAAGAGAATAGAGAAAAGCAGAGAGTAGTAAAAGGACTTGCGCTTTGGTTGGGCAAGTCCTTTTTGACTGATGGTGAATAACGTCCCGAAGGTTTTCTCGAAAACGCTGGTTGTCTTTCGAGCCTTCGGGACGGTTGTCCAATCGTGATGTTGTCGTTTACGGCGCGGTCGGGAGGGGGCCGTAGGTCGGCGCGCAGACGATGTCGTAGTATTCCAATTCGGCGGCTTTGTTCTGCTCGGCGTAGGCGGCGGCTTCGTTGCCCAGGTTGCGCACTTTGTCCAGGTGGGCGCGCGCATCTGTATCCCAGTAGCGGGGCAGGGTCATCAGCGGGTCGCCAACCGGGCCTTCGGGGATGTAGAATGGACGCTGCGGGTCAGCCTGGTCGGCAAGCGGCACCCAATTGTACATCAGCGGGCCGCGCGGGTTGACGGTGAAGCCCAACCGGTAGCCGAACTGGCGCGCAAATTGCACCGGTCGCACGCCAAACCCGCCGCCCGGCCAGATGACGGCAATGGGCGTCTTGTTGTAGTATTTTTGGATATTGGTGATGGCGCCCTGCAATTCGCTGGTCAGGTAATCGTCGCTGGAATTGTCGTCCATGGGGATGTTGTGGATGACGCCGTGCGCCTGGTAGTCCACCCAGCCTTCGGCGGAGAGCGCGGCATTCTCGGCCCACAGGTCGGGGCGCTCGTCTTTGGCGATATAGCCATTGACCACCGGCCAGCCCCATTGTTCATAGAAGGGACGGAAATGGGTATTGAAGTATTCGGCGAAGTGACGGTCGTCCACGATCAGCAGGACCGAGCGCGGCGGGATGTATGCATTGCGCTCCATGAAATCTG
This sequence comes from Chloroflexota bacterium, assembly GCA_049323115.1. GTDB lineage: Bacteria > Chloroflexota > Anaerolineae > Anaerolineales > Villigracilaceae > JAABUE01. Next base: position 55,128 of record JBMOMP010000046.1, on the reverse strand, counting down.
CCATTTGCTGCATGTCAATGGCCTGGAAGCCCTGCTCGTACAGGTCTTTCATTAGCCTGCGTTGTTCGTCGGCGCTGATCTGGTTGATGTCGGTGGCTTTGTCCTTGCTGATGGAGTGGAACATGATGACCATCACCACAGTCCCCGGCGCGGCGTTGTTGGGGTTCCACTTGTTTTGCAGGTATTGGCAGGTATCTGTGATATAGGTATGCGGCGTGTCCAGCGGATGGAGTAAACTGCTCTGGTAGGTGGGCGGCAGGGCGGGTGGGGTGCGCGGCGGGAGGGCGGCGGTGGGCGCGAGCGTCTCGGTTGGCAGGGGCGTGGGCGTGACCATGCCCGCCAGCGCGGTCTGCACGGCCTGGGTCATCACGCTGCCCATGTCGGGGGTAGGGGAGGCAGGCGCAGGCTGGCAGGTGGCCAGGGTAACGGCCAGCAGGCTGAGGGCTTGTACTGAGCGTAGCCGAAGTATCAGGAAGATGCGTTTCATCGTCAGGAGAGGCGGGATAGGAGATGCGAGATAGGATAGAGTCCTATCGTATAATCTTCAAACGCTATTCGTTGCCCTCGCCCTTGATGAATGCTTCAGTCATTTCGCGGCAAATGTTGTCCCTGAACTGTTTGGGCGGGGTCTTGAAGAAGTACGAGGATGGGCCGATGATGGGGCCGCTCAGTTTGCGGTCGAGCGCCAGTTTGGCGCAGCGCACCGCGTCGATCATCACGCCGGCCGAGTTGGGGCTGTCCCATACTTCCAGTTTGGTTTCCACGTTGAGCGGCACGTCGCCGAAGGTGGTGCCTTCCATGCGGATGTAACACCACTTGCGGTCGGTCAGCCAGGGGACGTGGTCGCTGGGGCCAACGTGAACGTTATCGGCGTCCATCTGGTAGGGGATCATGCTGGTGACGGCGCCGGTCTTGGAGATCTTCTTGCTCTCCAGGCGCTCGCGTTCCAGCATGTTGAGGAAATCGGTGTTGCCGCCGAAGTTCAGTTGGTAGGTGCGGTCGATGCGCACGCCGCGGTCCACGAACAGGCTGGCGATGGCGCGGTGCAGGATGGTTGCGCCGACCTGCGATTTGATGTCGTCGCCCAGGATGGGCAGTTTGGCGTCGCGGAAGCGCTTGCTCCAGTATTCGGACGAGGCAATGAAGACCGGGATGCCGTTGACGAAGGCGCAGCCCGCTTCGATGGCCTGTTCCACGTACCATTTCGTCGCCATCTCCGAACCGACCGGCAGGAAGTTGACCACTACATCGGTCTTGGTCTCTTTGAGCAGGCCGACGATATCGGCGGTAGGCCCGGGCGCTTTCTTGACCACCTGCATCAGGTACTTGCCCAGGCCGTCATGGGTCATGCCGCGCACCACCGGCACGTTCATGTGAGGTACATCAGTGAATTTGAACGTGTTGTTCGGGAAAGCAAAGATCGCCTCCGAGAGGTCCTTGCCAACTTTGCCCTCGACCACATCGATGCCGAGGGTAAATTCAACGTCGCGGATGTGATACCCGCCCAGGTTGACGTGCATGATGCCGGGGACGGTTGCGTCGTCTTTGGCGTCTTTGTAGTAGTGGACGCCCTGCACCAGCGAGGAAGCGCAGTTCCCTGCACCGATAATTGCGACGCGCACTTTTTTGTTTGCCATGAAGTACTCCTTGTGGATGGGTTACAATTTACTGACAGAAGACGGAGACCGTCTTCCCATTGCCATTCTTGGAAGACCTGTATTGTATAATGGAAGAAACTTTAGTCCAAGAGGCAGACAATGTCTGAATCAACCCGAAAATTGGGCGACCTGCTCGCAGTCATACGCGGACTTCGGTCTGCTTCCGATACCGGTCAGTTGTTGCAGCGCCTGACATCTGCCGCTACCGACCTGACGGATAGCGAAGCCGCCTCCATCCTGGAGTTCGATCCGGGACTGGGTTGCCTGCGTTTCATCGCTGCGCCCTGGTTCCATCAGCAACAACTCAAGGACGTGAACGTGCCCCTGGATGGGAGCGCGGCCGGCTGGGTGTACAGCACGGTCGAACCGTTGCTCATCCAGGATGCGGCGGCGGATCCGCGTCACTTCAAGGAAGTGGACCAGGTGATTGGGTTCACGACCTCCTCGTTGCTGGCTGTCCCGATGACATACGGGGGAGAAACTCTGGGCGTTCTCGAAGTGCTCAACAAGACAGGCAACGCCCATTATACCGAGGATGATGTCACAATTCTAGAGATACTTGGGTTCTACGGTTCCCTGGCGTTGTGGTCTTCGGGCCTCGAAGCGCGCGTGGGCGCGACGCAGGACGAAAGACAGGAGTTGGACCGCCTGAAGAGCAATTTCATCGCCATTACCTCGCACGAACTGCGCACGCCGTTGGGATTGATCCTCGGCCACGCAACCTTCCTGCGCGAGACAATCGCCGAGGAACACCGTGAACCGATGGAGACCATCATCCGCAACGCCAACCGGCTCAAGGAAATCATCGAGAACCTGACCAGCGTGGACAACGTGGAGAGCGGCATGGCGCGTTTGCGCCAGAATGCCATGTCTATTCCCGCCGTTGTAAGGGACGTGGTTTCTTCCTTTCAAGACATGGCGGCCAGCAAGAATATTACGCTGCGCATGGATACCGGCGACCGCGACCTGCTCGTGGAGGCGGATGCCAACAAGATCGGCGTGGCGCTCAGCAACCTGGTTCGCAATGCGATCATATTTACCGACCCGGGCGGGCAGGTGTTGGTCAAAGTAACGACCATGCCGGGCTTTGCGCAGGTTTCTGTGATCGACAATGGGATCGGCATCCCGGTCAAGGATCTGGGGAAGGTTTTCGAGCGTTTCTTCCAGGTCGAGTCGCACCTCACGCGGCGGCACGGCGGCATGGGACTGGGACTTTCGGTCGCCAAGGCCATGATCGAGATGCACGGCGGGCGCATCTGGGTGGAAAGCGTGGAAGGCAAGGGCAGCAATTTCACCTTCCTCCTGCCGGTCACCGAAGCGCCGTTCAAATCTGCTGAAAGCGTCTTCACCGCCTGAGCGGCATGGAACCTCGTTTTGTCCTGGCCGGCCTGTTACAGCGCGAATACCTGCTGCCGCCATTCGGGCATCCGTTGCTGGATGCGCCGGGCGGCAGCCTATTGTATGCCGCCGGAGGCCTGCGCGCCTGGGATGCGGAAATCGGCCTGCTGGGCCGCGTGGGCGAGGATTATCCCCACCAATGGCAGCGCGACTTCGAAGCGCGCGGCTTCGATACACGCGGGCTGCGCATCCTGCCGGGCGCGCTGGACCTGCGCGCCTTCCGCGTCTATTCGGATGCGCTGGAAGTGGGATTCGGCAACCCGGTCTCGCATTTTGCGCGCCGCGGGTTGACCTTCCCCAAGGCGCTGCTGGGCTACCAGGCGCCGCCCGCCTTCCAGGAAGACGCGCGCAAGCCGCACCCGCACGCGCCTGCGGTGGGCGACATCCCGAAGGATTACCTGGAGGCGGGCGCTGTCCACCTGTGCCCGATGGACCTGGCCAGCCAGGGACAGCTGCTGGCGGCCTTCAAGGCCGGGGCGGCGGTGACGCTTACCCTGGACCCTGCGCCCGGTTACATGCTCCCCAAATTCCTCAAAGACCTGCGCGCCCTGCTCAACGGCTTGACGGCTTTCCTGCCTTCGGAGGAGGAGTTGCGCGCCTTGTTCTGGGGCCAGACCAATGACCTGTGGGAAATGGCCGCGGCGCTGGGCGCTTATGGCTGCGAACTGATCGTGGTCAAATGCGGCGCGCGCGGGCAGTTGTTGTACGATGCGGTTGGCAAGCACCGCTGGGAAATCCCGGCCTACCCCGCGCGCGTAGCAGATCCGACCGGCGCAGGCGACGCCTTTTGCGGCGGTTTCCTGGCCGGCTACCGCCAGAATTACGGCCCCCTGGAAGCGGCCTTGTACGGCAATGTTTCGGCCTCGCTCAAGATGGAAGGCAGCGGCGCGTTCTATCCGATGGAGGTCATGCCGGGACTGGCGCAGGCCAGGCTGGAAGCGCTCAGGAACCTGGCGCGGGAAGTGTAGGACAAGCCATCCATGCAAAATCTCCTCGATCTCGTCCTTCGTATCCAGCAGATTCCCGCCCCCACTTTTGCGGAAGGGCAGCGGGCGGAGTTCGTCAAAAGCCTGTTCGAGGCCGAAGGCTTGCAGGACGTTTCGCTGGACGCGACGGGGAATGTGTACGCGCGCCTGCCAGGACAGGGATCGGGCAAGCCGCTGGTGGTCAGCGCGCACCTGGATACGGTCTTCCCGCTCGAGACCGACCTGGCGGTCTCCATCCAGCCCGACCGGATCGCTGGTCCCGGAATCGGGGACAACTCGCTGGGCGTGGCCGCCCTGTTCGGCCTGCGCTGGATGCTGCGCGCGCGCGGCCTTTCGCTGCCGGGCGACCTGTGGCTGGTGGCGAACGTCTGCGAGGAGGGCCTGGGCGACCTGCGCGGGATGCGGGCTGTGGTAGAGCGTTTCGGCGCGCAGGCGCTCGCCTACCTGGTGATCGAGGGCCTGTCGCTGGGCTTCATCCAGCACCGCGGACTGGGCGTGCGGCGCTATCGCATTTCGGCGCATACCGGCGGCGGGCATTCCTGGTCGGATTACGGCCAGCCCTCGGCGCTGCACGAACTGGCGCGCCTGGTGGCGCAGTTGACCGCCATCCCGCTGCCGGAGCAGCCGCGCACGACCTTGAACGTGGGGCGCATGGGCGGGGGCACCTCGGTCAACGCGATCGCTTCCGAGGCCTGGCTGGAATTGGACCTGCGCTCGGAGAGTTTGCAGGCGCTGGACGACCTCGTCCGGCGGGTGGAGTCGCTGGTTGGAACGGGGAGCAGGCCCGGGGTGCGGTTCGAAGCGCAGGGCATCGGGCATCGTCCACCGGGGGAATTGTCGCCCGGTCATCCCCTGGTCAGGCTGGCGGAACGCTGCCTGCTGGCGCAGGGCGTCGAGCCGAAGTTGACGGTCGGTTCGACGGATGCCAATGCGCCGTTGAGCCGCGGCTTCCCCGCGCTGGTGCTGGGCGTGACGACCGGCGGAGGGGCGCATACCCCTGGTGAGTACATCCACACCGAACCGGCGGCGCGCGGTATGGAGCAACTGTTGGCGTTTGTCAGCGGGGTTTGGCGGTTGGTGTTTTAGCGCCCGGCCATGCCTGCACACAATGAAACAGGACAAACATAATGGATAGGTGATGTTTGTACTATAATGTCAGGGTGTTTGTAACAAAGTATCCCAGGAGTTGTAGATAAACGATGAGCCTGCTGCGAGATTTGATTTCCAGCGTACAAGGAGACGCCCCGGTGCGCTCCATCCTGGTCGGCGTGCATTGGGCCGTGGTGTGCAGCCGTTCCTGCGGGATGGCGGCCGCCATCCGCGCTGACCACCCGCATGGCGCGCCGGATGTTCGTGATGCGGGCAGGCTGCTTTCCAGGTCTGCCCGCGAACTGGCAGAGTTGGCCTTTTCTGCCTCGCCCCTGGAAGCCAGTATCGGCGTGGCGGCGCTCAATTCCCTGCTGGAGGTGGACGAGTCGCAGGCGGTCGAGGTCAACGCCGCCGAGGTGCTGGCCGAGCGCGGCAAGGACCGCAACGTGGCGCTGATCGGCAGTTTCCCGTTCATTCCGCAACTGCGCCAGTCTGCCGGGCAGTTGTGGGTGATCGAGCAGCGCCCCTCGGAAGGGGAGTATCCCGCCGAGGCTGCCCCCGACCTGCTGCCGCGCGCCGACCTGGTAGCCATCACCAGCAGCGCGCTGGTCAACGGCACCCTGGACGGCCTGCTGGCGCTCTGCCCGCCGCAGTCTACGGTCATGTTGCTGGGTCCCAGCACGCCGCTTTCACCGGTGCTCTTCGACTACGGCGTGGACATCCTGTCTGGCGCGCGGGTCGTGGATGAGGCCGCCGTCCTGCGCACGGTCGGGCAGGGGGCCTCCTTCCGGCAGGTGGAGGGTGTGCGCCTGTTGACTTTTGTGCGCCAAAAGGAGTGATCATCATCCCTATGCAATCCACCCTGCGGACGAACCCTGTTCGATTCACTCTGCCCCTGGCCGCGCTGTGCGGCCTCTTTCTATTGTCGCTGCCTGTGCGCGTCTATGCCCAGGATCCCGACCCGGTCGTGCGCGCGGTGCTGTTCTACTCGCCCACCTGTCCGCATTGCGCCCAGGTCATCCAGGTAGACCTGCCGCCCCTGTTCGACCAGTACGGCGCGCAGCTCGAGATCATCGGTGTGGACATCTCCCAGCCGAACGGCCAGGCCTTGTACATGGAAGCCGTTGACGCTTTCCAGATCCCGCAAGAACGCCTGGGCGTCCCCGCCCTGGTCGTGGATGACGTTATCCTGGTCGGTTCGGCCGAGATCCCCGAGCAGTTTCCCGGCCTGGTGGCCCGATACCTGGCGCAGGGCGGGGTGGACTGGCCGGCCATCCCCAGCCTGACGGAGGCGATTGCGGCTGCCGAAGCGGCTGTGACGCCGACCGCGCCCGCCGATCCCGCGCAGGAAGACTTCGCTCCCGACTCGCACGACCTGACCTGGCAGGAAAAATTCACCCGCGACCTGGCCGGGAACACGCTTTCGGTCATCGTGCTGGTTGGGATGTTGGGCGCGCTGGCGTGGGCGGGCAGGGCTTTCTTCGGCGTTGCGCCGGTTATCTCCCACTCGAAAAAAGGGCAGCCTGTAGGGACAGGTCTCAGACCTGTCCTACTGGTTCCATTATTGTGCGTTGTTGGCTTGGGCGTGGCCGGTTACCTGGCCTACGTCGAGAGCGCGCAGGTCGCAGCCGTATGCGGCCCGGTGGGCGACTGCAACACCGTCCAGCAGAGCCAATACGCGCGCCTGTTCGGCGTGCTGCCCATCGGCGTGCTGGGACTGGCCGGGTACGTCCTGATCCTGCTGGCCTGGCTGGCGATGCGCTCTGGCCGCCGCCCCCTGGCCGACTGGGCCGCCCTGTCCCTGCTGGGCATGACGCTGGGCGGCACGCTCTTCTCCGTCTACCTGACCTTCCTGGAACCCTTCGTCATCGGCGCCACCTGCGCCTGGTGCCTGACCTCGGCGGTCATCATGACGGCGTTGCTGCTGCTGGCGGTGGAGCCGGGCAAGCGCGCCCTGGCTGCCTTGCGGGCGGGGTGATCTGTAATGGACACGAGACAGTCATCTTGCAAAGTGACTGTCTCGTATATTGCTGGTCGCGAGCAATGCCCGTCGCAATCCCCATGTATCGGCATAGCGGACGTGGTTGATCCAGCCGCGCAGGCAGGCCTCGAAGTTTGCATGACCTACTTCAACCCCAACACCTCGTACACTTCCACCGGCTGGGTCTTGCCTTTCACCATCAGCGGGGCGAAGTGCTGCGCCTGCACTTCGCGCTGGACGCGCTCGTAGGCTTCCTTGCTGATCAGGATCTGGTTCCTGGCCGAGTTCTCCTGGATGCGCTTGGCGGTGTTGACGCTGTCGCTGATGGCGGTGTATTCCAGGCGGCGCTCGGTGCCGATCAGGCCCAGCACCGCGTCGCCGTAGTGGATGCCCACGCCGAAGGCCAGGTGTGAATCGGGCGGCAGGGTCTTGTACAGCCGTTCGACCGCCGCGCGCATGGCCAGGGCCGATTTGACCGCCCGCAGGGTGTGATCGGGCTGGGGGATGGGGGCGTTGAACCAGGCCATCACCGCGTCGCCCAGGAACTTGTCGATGGTGCCTTCCTGCGCCAGCACGGCTTCGGCCATGGCTGCCAGGTACAGGTTGAGGATCGAGACCAACCGCTCCGGGGAGATTTTTTCGCTGTAGGAGGTAAAGCCGCGGATGTCGGCGAACAGCACCGTCAGGTCTACGCGCTTGCCGCCCAGTTGCAGGCTGTTGGGGTCCAGTTGCTCGATCACCGCCGGCGAGACCATGCGCTCGAACAGGCGGCGTTGGGCCTCCAGGCGTTTGCGCTCGGTCATGTCGTCCAGCACAATGGCCACCCCCTGGGTGGTCTGGTCGGCGTCCTTGAGCGGGGACAGGTTCAGGCGCCAGTCCACCAATCCGCGCTGCGGCAGGGTATGGCTGATCTCCAGTCCCACCACCGGTTTGTCGGTCTTGCGCACGGCGACCAGGTGCGGGACGATGCTGCCAGCCACGCCAGGCAGGACTTCGTCCAACGGGTGGCCGATCATCTCAATGGCGGCGCGCCCTAGGATGCCCTCGGCCGCGCGGTTGCAAAGGGTGATCTGGTCTTGGATGTCGGCGGTGATCACGCCGCTGGCGATGGATGCGAAGATGTTGTCCATCAGGTTTTTGAGTTCGATCACTTCGTCCAGCGTGTGGCGCAGGGAGGAGAACAGGCGCGCGTTTTCGATGGCCACAGCCGCCTGGTTGGCAAAGGCGGTCAGCAGGTCGCGTTCGTTCTCGGAGAAGATGCCGGTGCGGATGCGGTTGTCGGCGTAGATCACGCCGATCAGTTCGTTCTTGACCTTCAGCGGCACGCACAGGATGGAACGCAAGTTGAAGGCGACCACGCTTTCCTGCCGCCCGAAGCGGGGATCGTCCTGCGCGTTCGTGGTCAAGATCGGTTCGCCTGCCTCGATCACCCGCTGGATGATCGTGCGGCTGACGGCGGCCTCGTTGGGCTTGACCGATTCCTGCTCCCAGTTGCGCGCGATGCGGGTAGTCATTTCGCCGTTTTCGTCGCGCAGCATCAGGAAGCCGCGCTCTGCCCGCGTGAGCCGGACGATGGTGTCCATCACGATTTGCAGCACCGAATCCAGCTCGAGGGTGGAGTTGACTACCTGCCCGATGCCGGCCAGGGCGCGCAGGTTGCCATGCTCGATCTCGAAGGACTCGATCTGTTGGCTGAGGTAGACGAGCGAGTTCTCCAGATTGAACAGGTTGTCCACAACGGTCTTGGGCAATGTGGCGTTGTTGTGCAACATGCCGCGTATCATCCCAGCCTGTTGGCTGAGGGTCAAAAGTTGTTCATGTAGGGTAGTGGGCTTGGTCTTGTTGCCGATCATGAGAACTGTCCAGTGTTGCCGAAACGATCATCCAGTCTTTTCCAGAGGCGTTGCAGGAGCATGCGTAAAGTATACAACCAAATCATAAAACTGGCACGCCGGGCTTTGCCGGTATGACCCGCTTGGGGGGTGAAAAGGGCGGCCTGGTGTTGGGTTGCCAGGCTCTGGATGGCGCTGGCGGCTTGGGGAAGTCGCTGCTCCAGGGCGCGGGCGCGTTCGGCCGGGGTGTGGTAGGGGGATGGGGTCTCGCCGAGCAGACGCAGGCTGCGGTTGACCGTTTCGAAGGCGCGTTGGATGGGGGTGAGCAGCGTCCAGCCTGCCCAGCGGGCGATCCAGGTGGGGGCCTGTCCGCCGTTTTTTTCGTAGGCGGTTTGCAGGTAGACCGGGAAGCGCCCGACGACGGCGTACTTGCGGTCGAGCAGGAAAAGCGCGCCCAACAGGACGACGGCCAGGCCCAGGAAGAGGAGGCTGGGCGCGCGTTGGCTGCTGGCAGTGGGGATCTCCACATCTTCCACGCCTCGTCCAAGACGGGGGTCGTCTGGCTCGCGTCCGAGGGCTTGGGCGGCCTGGAGCCTGTCCAGCGGGTTTTCGTCGTCCGGCCCGGCAGGTTCGGGGATGTCCGGGCGGATGAGGGGGCTTTGGTTGCCGGTGGGCTCGAATTCCACCCAGCCGACGCCGGGGAAGTAGACTTCGGGCCAGGCGTGCGCGTCGAGGTTGCGGATGGCGTACAGGTCGGGGGCGTCGAATTCGCCTTCGGCGAAACCGACTGCCAGGCGCGCCGGGACGCCGAGCGAACGCAACATCAGCACTTCGGCGGTGGCATAATAATTACAGAAGGCGTGTTTGTCCTCGAAGAGGAGCCACTCCAGTGGGTCGGCGTTTTCCGGCGGGGGGGCCGGCAACGGGTTCGTATATTCGAGTTCGCTGCGCAGGTAACGGGTGACAGCGGTCGCCTGGTCGTAGGGAGTGGGTTGGCCGGCAGTGACTTCTGCGGCCAGGGCGCGGATGCGCGGCGAGAAATCTTCGGGCAGTTGCAGGTAGCGCTCCGCGACCCAGGCCGGGTAGTCCGTTCCCGCCGCTTGCAAGTCCTGGATGGACGGGTTGGCAAGCGCAACCTGCACCTGGTATTGTTCGCCGGGCGACAGGCGCGGGTCGGCGTACCAGGCGGCCAGGTCGCGTTCTTCGTTTGCAACCGTGATCGCCTTGATCTGTCCCGGTCGGCTGATCCATACCGGTTGGGAGGCCATGTACAACAGGGCTTGTTTGATCTGGGTGGTGATCGTGAAGCGAGCCGGGCTGCGTCCCGTCAGGTCTGGGATGGACAAGGGTTCCAGGTCGGGGCTGAACTCGTCTGTCCCGGTGTAGGTATTGATCCAATGCTGATTCGCATAGGTATCGTATACAAAGCCTCGCCAGTACAGGCGGGGAGGCCGTTCCGGCAGGCTGTTGACCCTGACAGTAAACAGGATGGTATCTGCCAGCGGGTTGCCGATGCCCAGGTCGAGCTGGCTGCCGTAGAAATCGCCGCTGCCGCGACCGACCGGCGCTTCGAGCGACTCGACGGCAGTGGAGAGCCACTCCTGTACTTCGCGCCAGGGTCGGGTGACCCGGTTCCAGGAACGAATGGCGGATTCCCACCCGGCGGCCGAGGCCGGGACCGTCCATGCCAGGAAGACTATCAGCGTGGCCGTGATTGCTATGCCGCGCATCAGGTCGAAGGAGGTGCCCTGCATTTGGAAGACGCGCCGTGTGCGCCAATCTTTGCAATTGTTCAGGTAATATTTCCGTCCCAGGAGGAAGAGCGCCAGCAGGGTATATATTCCCAGCGCCATGATGCGCCTGCTGATAAGCGGGTCATATAAGTGGATGGTGAGTGTGAAGATGCCCCCCGGAAGCGCAGCCGCCAGGTAATTTTCATGCCGCGCCCACCAGTAAGCGGAGACCAGGCTGATGAACCAGACAACGGTTGAAATGAAAGCGACGAACAGCAAGGTGTCTTCCACGACCTCGCGTTGGAAGAATTGGTCGACGGAAAACAGCAACCGCCCGCCCACACTGGCGAGGCGTTCCAGCAAGGCCACGTCGCCCGGGGTGACGAGGCTCAACTGCCAGGGGATGAGGACGATCGAGTAACCCAGCGCCAGCAAGAACACCCCCAAGCGCTTGAACTGGCTGCACCCAAGCGCCAGGCCAAGGATGACACCCAGCGCGGCCAGGGTCTCGGACAAGAACAGGAACTCAGCCCAATCCGTGATGACCAGCCGTACCGATGCGACTTGCAGCATAAGCACAAGTAAGGCGAAGGATGTCCAATCCCAGCGGCGCAACGGTATCTTTTTCATGCAATGAGTGTACAATATCCGCACACGGTCGTCAATGAAAAGGAGATGAATTGTGATTACATTTTTGCAAGTCGACTTGTCTTGGATCATCGCCTTCCAATCGTTTGGGAACTGGCTGGTTGCGCCGATGAAGGTCTTCAGTTTCCTGGGTTCCGAGGAATTTTTCATCCTGGTCCTGCCGGTCTTGTACTGGTCATTGGATGCGGCCTTGGGGCTGCGGGTGGGTGTGATCCTGCTGGTCAGCGGCGGGATCAATGACCTGTTCAAACTGGCGTTCCACAGTCCACGCCCGTATTGGGTGAGCGCCGATGTCAAGGCCCTGTCGGCAGAGACCTCCTTTGGCCTGCCCTCCGGCCATGCACAGATCTCGGTCAGTGTGTGGGGCATGGCGGCGGCGCACTTGCGGCGCGCCTGGGCCTGGGGAGCGGCCGCCTTCTTGATGCTCATGATCGGTCTTTCGCGCCCATTTTTGGGCGTGCATTTCTTCGGGGATGTCTTTGCCGGTTGGCTGCTGGGACTGGCGCTCTTGTGGCTGTTCTTGCGTTACTGGCAGCCGGTGGCAGACTGGGCCAGGCGACAGTCGTTTGGGAAGCAGGCGCTCTTCGCTTTCCTGGTTTCGCTGGGGATCGTCTTGCTCAACGCCCTGTTCCTGTCCGCCTGGCAGGAGCAGGGGCAGGCGGCGTTGCGTGACTGGACGGCAATGGCTGCCCAGGCTGGCGTGGAGGAACTCCCTGCCCCGCTGAGCCTGGGCGGCGCGTTGACCAACGCCGGCGCGCTCTTCGGGCTGCTGGTTGGGGTGGCCTGGATGGCGCCTCGGGGCGGCTGGCAGGCTGCGGGTCCGGCCTGGAAGCGGGCCGCGCGTTACCTGGTGGGGTTGGTGGGAGTGTTCCTGCTGTGGTACGGTTTGGGCGCGCTCTTCCCGCGCGGCGAGTCCTTGCTGCCGTATGTCCTGCGTTATATTCGCTATGCCCTGCTTGGCTTGTGGGTATCGGCCGGCGCGCCCCAAATTTTCACGAAATTGAAATTATCCTGACCCTACCTGTGGGGGGGAGGATGATATAATCAGCAAATCTTGGGCAAAAAGCACCTCTACTTGGAGTATCTTCGCTAGATGACACTGGAACGCGGCACATTACTGCATAAGCGCTATCGCATTGTAGAGATTCTGGGACAGGGCGGGATGGGTTCGGTCTATCGCGCTGTGGATGAAAACCTCGGCGTGGATATTGCGCTTAAAGAGAACCTGTTTACGACCGATGAATACGCCCGCCAGTTCCGCCTGGAGGCGGTCATCCTGGCAAATTTGCGGCACCCCAACCTGCCGCGTGTGTCCGATCACTTTGTGGTGGGCGACCAGGGCCAGTACCTGGTGATGGATTTCATCGACGGGGAAGACCTGCGCCAGCGCATGGAGCGCCAGGGCGCCATCTCCGAGGAAGAAGCCATCATGATCGGGGCAGCCATGTGCGATGCGTTGTCTTACCTGCACACACGCAAGCCGCCCATCCTGCATCGCGACATCAAACCCGGCAACGTCAAGATCACGCCGGACGGTCACATCTTCCTGGTGGACTTTGGCCTTGCCAAAGTGGTGCATGGCAGCCAGGCCACCACCACCGGCGCGCGCGCCATGACGCCGGGCTATTCGCCGCCCGAGCAGTATGGCACTGCCCGCACCGATCCGCGCACGGATATTTACTCGCTTGGCGCCACCCTCTATGCGGCGCTGACCGGCATCATCCCGGAAGACGGCCTGGCGCGCGCCATGGACAATGCCCAGTTGACCCCCCTGCGGAAGCGAAACGGCAAGACCTCGCGCCGCCTGGCGGCCACCATCGAGCAGGCCATGGCAATCGATCCGATTGACCGTTTCCAGACGGCGGAGGACTTCAAGAAGGCGTTGTTGGGCTCCAAGGCCAAGACCCAGCGCCTGCCTGGGAATTACACCGTCCCGCCGCCGCCTGCCGAAGTCGAAGCCGCCATAGACGGCGGGAGCAGGGAAAAGACCCCGCGGGAGCCAATTTCCGATCATTTGGACCTGGCCGCGCCTGAGCCAGAGATCGAATTCAAGCCGCCCAAAAAGAAGAAGAAAAAGAACAACGGGGGCGGAAGAAAGGGTTTGGGCTGCCTGCGCGTGGTTTTGTTGGCCTTGCTGGTGCTGGCGGCTGCTTTTGTCAGCGCCACGTTCCTGCTGCCCAACCTGATCCCGGCTTCGGTGGCTGGCGCGATCCCGTGGATGCGGGCGCAGGCCACGCCGACTTCTGCCCCCACGCCGCTGCCGCTGGACACTCCCACGCCCCTCCCGGAGGCCGTGGAGACGGCTACGCTCACCCTCCCGCCTCCAACTGCCACCGTTCTGCCGACCTGGACATTTACCCCGACCTCCCTCCCGACTACCGTCGGGCTCATGCTCACGCCGACGCCCGAAACCATGCTGACACCCTCGTCCACGCCCATTGGCGGCGGGTATGGGCAGATCGCCTTCGCCTCCGCGCGCACCGGCGTGCCGCAGATCTACCTGGTCAACGCGCAAGACGGCAGCGACCTGCATCCTATCACGAACCAGCCTGAAGGCGCTTGCCAGCCTTCCTGGTCGCCGGATGGATCGAGGCTGGTCTTCACCTCGCCCTGCAAATTGAACACCGATTCGTACCGCGCCTCCAGCCTGTACCTGGTCAATTTCGACGGCAGCAACTTAATCCCGTTGCCCACTGCGCCCGGCGGCGACTTCGACCCGGCCTGGTCGCCGGACGGCAGGCGGATCGCCTTTACCTCCTTGCGCGACGGGCATAAAGAAATCTACAGCCTGGATGTCGAAAGCGGCGCTGTGATCCGCCTGACGGATTCGCCCACCGACGAAGAGAACAGCCAGCCGTCCTGGTCTCCCTTCAGCAACCAGATCGTCTTTACCAAACTGCGGGTGGGCGCGTTGCAGATCTGGACGATGACCGATACCGGCGAAGGCGCGCAGCAGGTGGTACGCAGCGGCCAGCAATATTGGGATTTCCTGCCGGTCTGGTCTTCCGACGGTCAATACATTTTCTTCAGCCAGCGCCAGGTTAATGTCCCCTCCCTGCCGTGGATGATGCAAATCCGCTACGAAGACCGCGAAACCCAGGATGCCACGCGTGTGAAATTGGGCGTGGCTGGCATCCAGAGTTTGCAATTTGCGCCGGACGGCTTTTGGATGGTATACGAAAGTGTGGACGAGAAGGACAACCACGACATCTATTACATGACCGCCAGCGGCGCGACCAAGACCCGCCTGACCACCGATCCAAGCGATGACTTCGACCCGGCTTGGCGGCCAATCCAAATTCCGTAAAATTCGATCATCACGCATGTGTTTCGCCCGCAGTTGAACTGCGGGCGAACTGTAGCGGGCGAATTGTAAGGATATTTCTTACACTCCTCTTATTGACGCTCATTTTCAGGCATGTTATCATTGTTTCAATGGTATTAGCACTCTCGAACAGAGAGTGCTAAATTGTGATGTGTATTTGCGCTCGTAGCGCATGGCGCTCGTGAATATCATGACCGACCTGACCGAACGACAGAAAACCCTGCTGGTGCTTATCATCCGCGATTACATCGAGACGGCGCAGCCCGTCGGCTCGAAGCCGCTCGTCGAACGCTACCACCTGGACTTGAGTTCTGCCACCGTCCGCAACGAAATGTCCATGCTGACCGAGATGGGCTACCTGCGCCAGCCGCACACTTCGGCAGGGCGCGTCCCCACCGAGGAGGGCTACCGTTTCTTCGTCAGCCAGATGATGCACCAGGCCGAACTGCCCGAACCCATCCAACATACCATCGCGCACCAGTTCTACCAGGCGCGCCCCGACATAGACCAGTGGATGACGCTGGCCGCTTCGGTATTGGCGCACCAGTCGCAGGGCGTTTCGGTTGTCACTGCCCCTCACGCCGATATGGCGCGTTTCAAACACGTCGAGTTGATCTCCACGCAGGGACGCCAGGTGCTGATGGTGATGGTCTTGGCGGGAGGCGAAGTCTCGCAGCAGATCTTGACGCTGGCGGAACCCGTCTCACAGGAGCGACTCAGCCAATGCGCCGCGCGTCTTAACGGACTTCTGGCTGGCCTGGCGGTGGACAGGATTTCCCAGACCCCGGCCCGTTCCGACGCCCTCGACCAGGACATCCTGATCCTGATCTTGCAAGAGATGCGCCGCGCTGCGGATAGCGTCTCTGGCAACATCTACACGGACGGCCTGACCAACGTGCTGGCCGAACCCGAATTCGCCGAGTCCGACGATGCCCGCCGCGCCCTGAAGATCTTCGAAGAGCGTTCCACCTTACAGGACCTGCTGGCGCGCACCACCAACAACAGCATGGTCGGCGGCTTGCAGGTCTTGATCGGCGGCGAAGGCGGCTGGGAAGAGTTGCGTCAATGTTCGATGGTGCTGGCGCGTTACGGCGTGCCGGGACTGGCGACCGGGATGCTGGGCGTTCTCGGCCCGATGCGCATGTCCTATGCCAGGACGATCCCCACCGTGCGCTTCGTGGCTGGCCTGTTGAGCGACCTGGTGAACGACACGATTGGCGGAGAGTAAAACGTAAAATGTAATTCTTATGATGGTGAAGATATGACAGACAAGAAACCCAAGAAGACCCAACCCGAAGAAGAGACCGGGATTCCGGTTGAGGCTGCCGGAATGCCCGAAGATGGCGGGCAGTCCCAGGCTGAGATCGAGGCGTTGCAAAAGCAACTCGAAGAGGCGCAAGCCAAGGCCGCCGAGAACCTGGATGGCTGGCAGCGCGCCCAGGCGGAGTTCGTCAATTACAAGAACCGCGTCCAGCGCGACCGCGAGTTGGATTACGCCTCCATGAAAGGCGACATCCTCAAGAAGGTGCTGCCTGTTCTCGATGACTTGGAACGTGCGCTGGCCAACCGCCCGGCGGGAGATGCGTGGGCGGACGGGATGGAGTTGATCGCGCGCAAGTTCCAAAATGCGCTGGAAGCCGAGGGCGTGAAGCGCATCGAGGCCGCCGGGCAACCCTTCGACCCGAACGTCCACGAAGCCATCTCCAGCGAACCGAGCGACGAAGTGGAAAGCGGCCACGTGATCGAAGTGGTGCAGAATGGGTACATGCTGGGCGAGCGGATTATCCGCCCGGCGATGGTGAGGGTGGCGCAATAATGATTCGATGTCATTGCGTCTGCTGGTCGAGTAGCCGCAAAGCGGCGTATCGAGACCAAGGGCGCGCGGAAATCCCATGTTTACAAGCCGCTTGCGATTGCTTCGTCGCGAAGTTTACACGGAGTGAAGTCGAAGTGCTCCTCGCAATGACAATTTGACACAGGAGAATTTATTTCATGGCAAAGATCATCGGCATTGACTTAGGCACCACCAACTCGGTTGCGGCTGTGATGAGCGGCGGCGAGCCGGTTGTCATCCCATCGGCGGAAGGCGAGCGTTTGGTCCCGTCGGTGGTGGCGGTCAACAAGAACCACGAACGGCTGGTGGGGCGCGTGGCCCGTAACCAGGCCATCACCAATGCGCAGAACACCATCTTCTCGATCAAGCGTTTCATGGGGCGCAAGGCCGACGACGCCGAAGTCGAACGCACCCGCCAGCGCGTACCCTATACGGTGGGGCGCGCCGAAAACGGCGACGTGCGCGTGGTGTTGGACGGCAAAGAGTACAGCCCTCCCGAAGTTTCTGCCATGATCCTGGCCAAGATCAAGGTTGATGCGGAAGCCTACCTGGGCGAACCGGTCACGCAGGCCGTCATCACTGTCCCGGCCTATTTCAACGACGCCCAGCGCAACGCCACCAAGGATGCGGGCAAGATCGCCGGCCTCGAAGTGCTGCGCATCATCAACGAACCTACCGCCTCCTCGCTGGCCTACGGCCTCGACAAGAAGGACAACGAGATCATCGCCGTCTACGACCTGGGCGGCGGCACCTTCGACATCTCCGTGCTGGAGGTGGGCGAAGGCGTCTTCCAGGTGCGCTCCACCAGCGGCGACACCTTCCTGGGCGGCGACGACTTCGACCAGCGCATCATGGATCACCTGATCGCCGAGTTCAAGAAAGACAACGGCATCGACCTGTCCAGCGACCGCCAGGCGCTCCAGCGCTTGAAAGAAGCCGCCGAGAAGGCCAAGATCGAACTTTCGACCACCCTGCAGAGCGAGATCAACCTGCCTTACATCACTGCCGACGCCAGCGGCCCCAAGCATCTGGTGATGACGCTGACGCGCGCCAAACTGGAGCAACTGACCGCAGATCTGGTCGACCGGACGATTGCTCCCGTCAAACAGGCCTTGTCCGACGCCGGGCTGAATCCCGGCCAGGTGGACGAGATCGTCATGGTGGGCGGCATGACCCGTATGCCCGCCGTGCAGGACAGGGTGCGCGCCTTCTTCGGTAAGGAACCGCACAAGGGCGTCAACCCCGACGAAGTGGTGGCTGTCGGCGCGGCCATCCAGGCCGGCGTCTTGGGCGGCGAAGTGAAGGACATCCTGCTGCTGGACGTGACCCCGTTGACGCTTTCCATCGAGACCCTGGGCGGCGTGGCCACCCCGCAGATCGAGCGCAACACCACCATTCCCACCCGCCGGGGGCAGGTCTTCTCTACCGCCTCCGACAACCAGACGCAGGTCGAAATCCACGTGCTGCAAGGCGAACGCCCGATGGCAGCGGACAACAAGTCGTTGGGCAAATTTATCCTGGACGGCATCCCGCCCGCGCCGCGCGGCATCCCGCAGATCGAAGTGACCTTCGATATCGACGCCAACGGCATCCTGAAAGTCACTGCCGCGGATAAGGCCACCGGTCGCAGCCAGCATATCACCATCACGGCTTCGTCGGGCTTGTCTGATGGCGAGGTGGAGCAGATGAAGAAGGACGCCGAAGCGCACGCCGAGGATGACCGCAAGCGCAAGGAACTGATCGAAGCCCGCAATCACGGCGACAACACTGCCTACGCGGCGGAAAAGGCGCTCAAGGAGTTCGGCGAGAAAGTCCCTGCCGAGGTGAAAGCGGACATCGAGGCCAAAGTGGCCGAAGTCCGGGCGGCAGTGGAAGGCGAAGACGTGGCAGTCATGAAAACCACCACTGAGAAGTTAGGCGAGGCCATCCAGAAGATCGGCGCCAGTGTGTACGAAAGCCAGGAAGTTGGGAACGGCAGGTCGGGAGCCGAAGCCCCGCATAGCGGGGGAGCAGGCCCATCGTCTGGTGAGAACGATGGGGATGTCATTGACGGAGAAGTGAAGGAGTAAGGGAATAGAGAGTAGAGAGTAGGGAACAGTCGAGACCCCCTGCTCTCTAATTATCTGCTCTCTACTCCTTGGGTACTATGACCAACCGCGATTATTACGAAATCCTCGGCCTCCCCAAGGGCGCGTCCAACGATGACATCAAGGCTGCGTTCCGCAGGTTGGCGCGCCAGTATCACCCGGACGTCAACAAGGAAGCGGACGCCGAGGAGAAATTCAAAGAGATCAACGAAGCCTATGGCGTGCTGTCCGACCCGGACAAACGCGCGCGTTATGACCGTTACGGGCGCGCTGGCCTGGGCGACCTGGGCGGTATGCCCGATTTCGCCACCATGGATTTCAACGATATCTTCGAGGAAATCCTGGGCGGGTTTGGCTTTACGAGTGGACGGCGCTCGCGCCGGTCGCCTCGCCGCGGGCGCGATCTGCAAATGGCGGTCACATTGCGTTTCGAAGAAGCCGCCTTTGGCGTGGAGAAAGAGATCGAGTTCCAGCGCGAGGAGACCTGTTCCACTTGCGGCGGTTCCGGCGCGGAACCTGGTACGTCTCCCACGCGCTGTTCCACCTGCGGCGGGCAGGGCGAAGTCCGCCAGGTGCGCCAGACCTTCCTGGGGCAGATGATGCAGACGGCTACCTGCCCGGCCTGCAACGGACGCGGCGAGGTGATTTCGTCGCCGTGCCACACCTGCCGCGGCGGCGGCCTGGAACGCAAGACCGTCAAGAAGAAGGTACAGATCCCTGCGGGCGTGGATTCCGGCACGCAGATCCGCCTGGCGGGCGAGGGCGGTCCCGGCGTCTACGGCGGGCCGCATGGCAGCCTGTACCTGGTACTGGATGTCAAGCCGCACCAGTTCTTCAAACGCCGCGAGAATGACATCTTGCTGAACCTGGATATCAACGTGGCGCAGGCTACGCTGGGCGCGGAGGTCAAGGTCCCGACCCTGGACGGGGATGAAGCCTTGAAGATCCCCTCTGGCACACAGCCGGGCAAGGTCTTCACCTTGCGCGGCAAAGGCGTGCCGCACTTGCGCAGCAACGGGCGGCGGGGCGACCAGTTGGTGATCGTCAACGTGGAAATCCCCGAAAAGTTGACCCGGGAACAGCGCGAGTTGTTTGAGAAACTGGCCGAATCGCTCGGCTCGACGGTCAAGCCCAAGGAGAAAGGGTTTTTGGATTGGCTGAATGAGGCGTTGGGAGGGTAGATCGGCCAAGACGATCTATGTTGTGTTGCCTGATGACGAAATGAACACGAATTTGTCGTTGACTTACCTTTCCGGTTGAGGTAAGATTGATGGAGAAAAAGGAGAAATTCTTATGGAAGTCTACCCAACAACGAAAGGGCAAATTGTCATCCCTGCTGTGCTACGCCGTAAATATGGGATTACAGAGAAAACTAAGATCGTCATGGTGGATAATGGGACAGAGATTATCCTGAGACCTGTCACAGATCAATATCTGCGGGACTTACAAGGCTCCCTTAAAGGTTCCAGGGCGCTCCAAATTCTGTTGGAGGAGCGTCAAAAAGATAAAGCGAGGGACAAATGAATACAGGCACCAGGTATGTTCTGGATGCCTACGCGCTTTTGTCCTTTTTTCAAAACGAACCGGGAGCCGATGCTGTCCGTGAATTACTCTTGCATGCTGGAAAGGGCGAGATCAGCCTGGTAATGTCTGTGACCAACCTGGGAGAGGTTTGGTATTCCGTTGCGCGAGATCATTCTCCTGATGTCGCCGATCACTATGTGCAGATTGTATCTGGTCTGTCAATCGTAATTGTGGATGCGAATTGGGATTTGACTCGCTGTGCGGCGGAATACAAAATGGCAGGGAATATCTCCTATGCAGATTGTTTTGCCGCCGCGCTGGCTAAAATTCAAAATGGGATACTGGTGACCGGAGATAAGGAATTCAAGAAACTGGAGGGCGAAGTCGAGATTTTATGGTTATCGTGACTTTACGGCTGTGTTTGAGCAATCTGATATGACTGATTGGCTTGAAGTCTCCCTGACCGTCTCCGGCGAACTGGCGGAGGCCGTCGCAGATGTGTTGGCGCGTTTCGCGCCCAATGGTGTGACGACCGAGCAGGGCGTGAGATTCGTCAACGATGAGGACGAAGGCACGCCGACCGGCCCGATCATCGTCCGCGCATACCTGGAGATGGACGAGCATATCGAAGAGACGCGCCAGAAACTCGAAGAGGCGCTCTACTACCTGGGCATGATCCAGCCGCTGCCGCCGCCGGTCTACCAGCAGGCGGCGGACCAGAACTGGATGGAGGCCTGGAAGGAGCGCTACCAGCCGATCCCGATCGGCAAGCGGCTCATGATTGTGCCTGCCTGGCTGGATTCGCCCGAACCGGAGCGCATTGCGATCAAGATCGATCCCGGCATGGCGTTTGGCACGGGCACGCACCCCACCACGCAATTATGTCTGGAATTGCTTGAAGCAACTCTCGAGACCCTAAAGGTCTCTGAGACCTTCAGGGTCTCGAAGATGATTGATATTGGCTGTGGCTCTGGCATCCTGTCCATTGCCGCGCTCAAACTCGGCGTGCAGACCGCCCTGGGCGTGGACATCGACATCGAATCGGTCAGGAATGCGCGCGAAAACGCCGATCACAACGGGATCGGCGCAGAGTTCATCATCGGGCAGGGATCGGTGGCGGAAGTGTTGGACGGTCGGTTCCCCCTCAGGCAGGCGCCCCTGGTCGCGGCAAACATCCTTGCGCCGGTCATCATCCGCCTCCTGGATGCAGGGTTGGCTGACCTGGCGGAACCGGGCGGGGCGCTCATCTTGAGCGGGATCCTGCAAGGGCAGGAGCAAAAGGTCATCGAAGCCGCGCAGGCCAGGGGTCTGGTTTTGAACGCGCGCAAGCAGATGGAGGATTGGGTGGCGCTGTCTTTGGTCCGCTAGGGGTAGAAGACGAGCACGTTCAAACGTCCCATGCGGATGCGGTCCCCGCTGTCAAGCGGGTAAGGTTGCTTGGGCATCAGACGCTGGCTTTCCAGCCAGGTGCCGTTGCTGCTGCCCAGGTCTGTGATCTGGTATCCGTCTCTGGTTTTGCGGATCATGGCGTGTAACCTCGAAATTCCTAATTCCAGGGCGCCGAAAGCGGTCAGGTCTACCAGGGGTTCCTGGGTTGTGATCTCGGATGAGGTGCGCCCGAGGATGAACGCTTTTTCTTCCAGGATCGCAATGGGCCGGCCGTCTTCCAGGTTGATGAGTGCAATCCCTTTGGAAGGCAGTTCGAAGTCCATGAAGCGCTCGGCGGGGGCGTCCAGGACATGCTCCAGGGAGCCTGTCAGCGCGCCGGTCATTTCGCCTACCCTTGGCAGGACAACTGTTTTTTGGCGTTGGCTACCGTTGATGGGGGTGTTACAGTAAATACATATTTCCACCCCTGGCTCATTTTTCATTTTACATGCTGGACAAAAGATTCCTGGTACGTTCGTAGTCATGCCTCAAACCATAGGATTGATTTTTACAGGATGATATTGTAGCATATTCTTTTTTATGGAAGTGTTGAGATTACATTAGAAAATTGTGTTGGTTAAAATATTTCCTTGCGTTTGTACTTTATGCTATCATACAGGGTATGGATCGCCGCCGACTGGCCTACTACCTGTTGCTGAATATCTTTATCTCGGCCTGCATGACGGGCGCGATCTTGTTCTGGTATGACCGCACCTATCGCGCCCAGTTGAGTCCTGCGCCGCAGATCGCTGCCCCGGCGCAGGACGGTTCTACGCCCGCCGCTACCCTTGCACCCGATGCAGACATCCCGGTGGAGATCGTCAGTGTGGTCGGCGCAGGCGCGCTCGACGCCGAGGTGGTGGTGATCCGCTACAACGGCGAAGGCGAACTGGCGCTGGCCAACTGGCAACTCAAGGACGACGACGGCAATACCTTCACCTTCCCGCAGTTGACCCTTTTCCCGAACGGCGCTGTGCAGGTGCATACTGCTTCCGGCTCGGACACGGTCGTTGACCTGTACATGGGCCGGCGCGACCCTGTCTGGGAATCGGGCGAAGTTGCCAGCCTGTACGATTTGCAGGATAATTTGCGCGCCATCTATCGTGTGCCGTGAGAGGTAAAGAATGAGACAAGAGATCATTTATCCTGGCGAAGACGGATACTTTGTGGCTGAATGTCCGAGTTTGCCCGGCTGTATCAGCCAGGGAAAGACGCGCGAAGAAGCAGTCCTGAACATCAAAGAAGCGATTGACGTTTACAGCGCGGCTTTACGGGAAGACGGATTACCTGCTCCATGCGGAAACCTGTAAACTATTCACTGACAACTGATAACTGATAACTGAAAACTGGACACTGAATGACCCAAGCCCTCTACCGTAAATGGCGCCCCCACCAATGGGACGAAGTCGTCGGACAAGGACACATCGTCCAGACGCTCACCAACGCTGTCCGCGCCGGCCGCGTCGGTCACGCCTATCTGTTCGCCGGGCCGCGCGGCACCGGCAAGACCACCATCGCGCGCATCATCGCCAAGGCCGTCAACTGCCTGCACGAAGACCCCGCCCAGCGTCCGTGTAACAAGTGTGACCACTGCGTCGCCGTCAACGAAAACCGCTTCCTCGACCTGATCGAGATAGACGCCGCCTCCAACACCTCCGTGGACGATGTTCGAGATTTGCGGGACAAAATAAATTTTGCCCCATCCCAGGGTAAGTACAAAATCTACATCATCGACGAAGTCCACATGCTCTCCACGGCCGCCTTCAACGCCCTGCTCAAAACCCTCGAAGAACCGCCCCCGCACGCCATCTTCGTCCTGGCTACCACCGAGATCCACAAAATCCCGGCCACCGTCCTTTCGCGCTGCCAGCGTCATGAGTTCCGCCGCGTGCCCGTGGACGAGATCGTCGCCCAACTCAAACGCATCGCCAGGGACGAAAAAATCAAGGCCGATGAAGACGCCCTGACCCTCATTGCACGCCAATCCGCTGGCGGGATGCGCGACGCCATCTCCCTGCTCGACCAACTCTCCTCCACCGGACAAAAAATAGACCTGGCGCTCACGCAGACCGTGCTCGGTACCGCCACCTCCCAGACCGTGCTGGACCTGGTCGCCTCTATCGCGGACCAGCAGCCTGCTCCCGCTATGGACGCCATCCACCGCGCCCTCGACTCCGGCGCCGACCCGCGCTCGCTGGCGCGCCAGATCGTCGACTACCTGCGCGGGCTGCTGCTCGTCCAAATGGGCAACGCTGACCAGGTTGAAGCCGCCAAAGAAGTCAAGTCCACTATGACGGCGCACGCCAAAGCCTTCTCCACGCATGAAGTCTTGCGCATGATGAAGGTCTTCAACGCAGCCGCTGCCGATACGCGCGGCGGCTGGCAGCCCAGCCTGGGACTGGAACTGGCGCTGGCCGAAGCCCTCGAAGCGCCCCAGCCAGTGACATCCGCCGCGCCAGCGCCGCCTCCGCCCGCGCCCGGGAAAACGTCCCCCGCGCCGAAGCCGGCCCCGCCGATGGAAGCCGCCCCGGCCGCCAGCGCTGCCTCCCAGCCGGAACCGTCCGCCTCCACGCCGCCGCTGGTCAGCAACGCCCAGGTCATCCAGGCCTGGAAGCAGGTGCAGGCGCACGTCAAAGGACACTCTGTCAACCTGGCTGCGCTGCTCAATTCGGTCAAGTCCATTGACGTGCAGGGTTCCACCCTGGTGCTTGGCCTGGCCAGCGCCGTCCTGGTCGAAAAAATGGACAAGCCCGACCAGATCGAAGCCACCCGCCAGGCCCTCCGCGACCTGCTGGGCGTAGACCTGGCTATCAAGTGCGTGGTCACCACCGCCAGGGGCCAACTCCCGCCCGACATCAACCCTGACGGCATGGTCGCCACCGCTATCCAAAACGGCGGCGAAATCGTGGATGTGCAAGAGTAAAACCTGTACACGGATTACGCGGTAGCGCCGCACCTAAGCGTGGTTGAGCAAGTTGAACCGCTATACCCATTCTGGGTACTTAGACCGCGAAGTCCGCGAAAAAAACCCCTAAAACTTGGCGTTCTTAGCGCTCTTTGCGGTTTGACAAAGGTCGCGAACAAGACATCACGGTTAAGTGCAGTCCTACCGTGTACAGAAAGAGGAAAATTTATGGCAAAAGGATTCAATCGAGGTCCCGCCATGGGCGGGCAGGGCGGCATGATGGCCCAACTGCAACGTATGCAGCAACAACTGGCCGAGGCGCAGGCCGCCTTGGCCGAAGAGACCGTCACCGCCACAGCCGGCGGCGGCGCGATCAAAGTCACCATGACCGGCGACCAGAAATGCCGCGCAGTGGTCATCGACCCTGCCCTGCTCGAAGACGCCGACGCCGAAATGCTGCAAGACCTGGTCCTGTCCGCCGTCAACCTGGCGCTCGACCAGTCGCGCGAACTGGCGGCGCAGAAACTCGGTCCGCTGGCAGGTGGGTTGCCGTTCTAGCCCCATGCTCCTCCCCGACCCCCTCCAGAAACTCATCAACGCCTTCGAGCGGCTGCCGGGCATTGGCCCCAAGTCTGCCTCGCGGCTGGCGTTCTTCCTGCTGCGCGCCGACGCCTCCTTTGCGGACGACCTGGCCGAGGCGCTGACCCGCTTGAAGGACAAAGTCGCCTTTTGCGCCGAATGCTTCAACATCACCTCCGCCGGGCGCGATCTGTGCGAAATCTGCGAGTCGCCCAAGCGCGACGCCTCCATCCTATGCGTGGTCGAAGAAGCCCTCGACGTGCTGGCGCTCGAACGCACCGGCGGCTACTTTGGCAAGTACCACGTCCTGCACGGCGTTCTTTCACCTATCGAGGGGATCGGTCCCGACGACATCAAGATCAGGCCCCTGGTCGAGCGCGTGGCGCGCGGCGGCGTGAAAGAGATCATCCTGGCGACCAATCCCAGCATGGAAGGCGACACCACCGCCCTGTACATCCAACAGCAACTGGAACCGTACAACTTGCGTATCACCCGCCTGGCGCGCGGATTGCCCGTCGGCGGCGACCTGGAATACGCCGACCAGAACACCCTGCTGCGCGCGCTGGCCGGGCGGCAGGAAATGGAGTAGGGGCAGGTCTCAGACCTGCCCCTACAGACCTGCCCCTACAATTTTGGATGAACGTTGCCATCCTCACCTACGGCTCGCGCGGCGACCTCCAGCCCTTCCTGGCGCTGGCGGTTGGCCTGCAAAAAGCCGGGCAGCGCGTCAAACTGGCGGCGCCGCGCCGCTTCGAACCATTTGTCAGCGCCTATCGCATCCCATTTGCCCCTCTGCCGGGCGATCCCGAAATCATCAGCCAGCGCCTCAACGACGCCGGCGCCAACCCCATCCGCATGGTGCGCGCCATCAGCGACTACATCTTCTCGATTGCCGGCCAGGTCACTCGCCAGGCCTCGGCTGCCTGCGACGACGCCGACCTGGTCGTCCACTCATTCCTGTTCACCACCGGCGGCCACGCCCTGGCGCGCAAACGCGGCCTCCCCGACGTTTCCGTGCAGACATTCCCCATCTTTGCCCCCACGCGCGCCTTCCCGCCGGTCTCCATGCCGGGATTGCCTCCCGGCCTCCCCTGTTATTTCGGGCATTGGTTACAGACCCAGATATTCTGGCGCGGCGGGGACATCGGCTTCAGGCGACTGCGCAAAGCCGACCCCGAAACCTTCGACCTGGACCTGCGCTGGCCTTTTACGCCGGACGGAACCCGCTTCGCGACCCCGCTGCTGCTTGCTTGCAGCCCAACTGTCATTCCCCGCCCCGACGATTGGCGCGCGTCCCACATCCACATTCCGGGCTATTTCTTCCTTGATGCGCCTGAATCCTACCGGCCGCCGGCCGCGCTGGCAGATTTCCTGGCCGCCAGGGAGCCGCCTGTTTGCGTGACGTTTGGCTCCATGATCCACCGCGATGCCGAACGCATTTACCGCGCCGTGCTGGCCGCACTGGAACAAACCCACAACCGCGCTGTCATCCTGAGCGGCTGGAGCAACTTGCAGGATTTTTCTTTGCCCCGCAAAATCCTGGTTATAGATGCCGCCCCACACGATTGGTTGTTGCCGCGCTGCAAAGCGGTCATCCATCACGGCGGCGCAGGGACGACGGCCGCCGGCCTGCGCGCCGGAATCCCGAATCTTGTGATATCATTTGCCGCCGACCAACCTTTCTGGGGCGCGCGCGTCCATGCCATTGGCGCTGGGCCGCGTCCTATCCCGGTCAAGAAGTTGACGGCCGAAAGGCTGGCCGCGGCGTTGGCCGAGGCGGATGGGAATGCCCTTCGAAACGGCGCGCAGGCTGCGGGTAGGATGATCCGCGCGGAAGATGGGGTGGGGGCAGCGGTAAAGGTCATCAAGACGGCTGCTGCCCGGAGGCTGTAAACGCCTCGTCCACAATATTAAGGTTGGATTGCCTGACAAGTACTTTATTCCTTACCCCATCCAAACCTGTGCGCCGCGGATGAGGCGCAAATAGCCGGGACAATGCAGCCCGAAATGGCGAGCATTTTGAGCAATTCAGGGATAGCCATTTTTACCCGAATTTAGATGCGATTGCCCTGCGGGGAAACGGGGCGCTCGGTCACCCATAGTATAATCTGGTATAGATACCCTTGTGGAGGCTGTATGAGTGAACGAAAGATCCGTGTACTGGTAGCCAAACCCGGTTTGGACGGACACGACCGCGGCGCAAAAGTCGTTGCGCGCGCCTTGCGCGACGCCGGCATGGAGGTCATCTATACCGGCCTGCGTCAGACGCCCGAAATGATCGCCGAAGCCGCTTTACAGGAAGACGTGGATGTAGTCGGCTTGTCCATTTTATCCGGCGCGCACATGGCGCTCGTGCCGCGCGTGTTGGAGTTACTCAGGAACAACAAGCAGGAACAGGTCAAGGTTTTCATTGGCGGCATCATCCCGGATGAAGACCTGCCGCGCCTGGAAGAGATGGGGGTGAGGGGCGTCTACGGGCCCGGCGCTTCGACGGAGGACATCATCCGGCAAGTCAAAGAGGCTGTGGCGGGCTAATTCGAGATGTCGCTGGTCGAATCTGCCCTCTCTGGGGACCGCTTGTCGTTGACGCGCTTGTTGACGCAGGTGGAGAACGATACCCCCGAAGGTCGCCTGGCATTGGCGGCGCTCTTCCCGCGCACCGGCCAGGCGCACCTGATTGGAGTGACTGGCGCGCCCGGGACGGGTAAGTCGTCGCTGGTGAACCGGCTGGCGCTGCACTTCCGGGCGCAGGGGAAGCGCGTGGCGGTGGTGGCGGTGGACCCGTCCAGCCCGTTCACGGGCGGGGCCGTGTTGGGCGACCGCGTGCGTATGCGCGACCTGGCAGGCGATCCCGGTGTGTTCATCCGTTCCATGGCTTCGCGCGGTTCGCTGGGCGGTCTGGCGCAGTCCACTGCCGGGTTGGTGCAAGTCTTCGATGCGACGGGTTTCGAGGTGATTATGATCGAAACGGTCGGCGCGGGGCAGAGCGAGGTGGATATTGCGCGCCTGGCGCATACCACGCTGGTGGTCGAAGCGCCCGGCATGGGCGACGACATCCAGGCCATCAAGGCCGGTATCCTGGAGATCGCCGACATCCTGGCCGTCAATAAGGCCGACCGGCCGGGCGTGGAAAATACGCTCAGGGCGCTCAGAAGCGCGCTGGAACTGGCGCACCCCGTACAACACGTCTTTCGGCATCACGGGAAGTTGGAAGTGGTCGAGGCGCCAGCCGCGCCGGTTTACAATTCCTGGATTCCGCCCATCCAGAAGACGGTCGCCACCACAGGCGAGGGTGTCCCCGAACTGGCAGCCGAGATCGCCCGCCATGCGGAACACCTCCGCCAGAGCGGGGACTGGGCCGTTCGCGAGCAGAGCAGGCTGGGGTCTGAGTTGGAGGCGTTGCTTCAGCAGGAACTCCTTTCCCGCTTCCGCGAGCAGGTGACTGAGTCCCGTTACCAGGAAGTGCTGGAGCAGGTCTTCCAGCGCAGCCTGGCGCCATGGGAAGCGGTCGAAATTTTATTGAATGGAAGGCTGAAATGAGCATACTCTATGGGCAGCGTGTGCGCTTGCGGGCGCTGGAGCGGGATGATGTATCGAAATTCTATGATTGGGTCAATGACCCCGAAGTGACCGCCGGGCTGACGCTCTACCTGCCCATGTCTACACTGGACGAGGAGAAGTGGTTCGACGGCGTCCTGCAGCATCCGCAGGAGGAGAGGCCGCTCGCTATCGAGATACGAGACGGCGAGGCCTGGAGGTTAGTTGGCAATTGCGCCTTCTTCGATCTCGACTGGATTGCCCATGCCGGGGAATTTGGCATCATGATCGGGGATAAATCAATTTGGGGACAGGGCTACGGGACAGAGACATTGGGGTTGATCTTGCGCCACGGGTTCCGGACCCTGAACCTGAATCGGGTCTATTTACGGGTCTATTCCGACAATGGGCGCGCCATCCGCGCGTACGAAAAGGCGGGATTCGTCCATGAGGGGCGGATGCGGCAGGCAATCTACAAACATGGCAATTACCAGGATGTTCTGTTGATGAGCGTTCTGCGCAGGGAATGGGACGCCCGGGAGGAGGCTTGATGACGCAACATTTGCACCATGAAATGAAAGTATATGGGGATATCAAACTCTACGCCGGCACCGGTTCGCCGGAACTGGCGCAAAAAATTTCCGAATACCTGGAGAGTCCCCTGTGCGGCCGTGACATCATCCAGTTTCCCAACGAAAATCTGTTCATCAAACTGCATAGCAGCGTGCGCGGCCAGGATGTATACGTCATCCAGCAAACAGCGACGAATGTACACCGCAACTTGATGGAATTGCTCATCATGGTGCAAACGCTGCGGTTGGATTCGGCAGCGCGCATCACGGTGGTGGCGCCTTACCTGGCTTATGGCCGCTCGGACAAGAAGGACCAGCCGCGCGTCCCGATCACCTCGCGCCTGGTGGCAGACATGATCGAGGTAGCAGGAGCCGACCGCTATATGACCCTCGATCCGCACGCCGGGCAGATTCAGGGATTTTTCTCCATCCCTGGCGATGTGCTCACGGCTTCACACATGTTGACTGATTTTGTCAACCAGAACCTGCGTACCAGTATGAAAGACCCTGTAGTTGTGGCAGTAGACCTGGGCTTTGCCAAGAAGGGACGCAACATGGCCGCTGACTTGAATATGCCGATTGCATTCATCGAGAAACGCCGTTCAGCCAACGATGCCAAGGCCGAGGCGTTGACCCTGATTGGCGATGTCAACGGGCGGGATGTCATTATCGTGGATGACGAGGTGGATACTGGCGGTTCGATCTCCCAGGCCGTGTATCTGGTCAAGGAGAAGGGCGCGCAGGGTGTGTACCTGGTATTCATGCACGCCATATTATCGCATAACGCCGCCCAGCGGCTGGGCAGATTGCCGGTAAAGGGGATCATCACGACCGATTCCGTTCCGATCCCACCAGAGAAGATGTTATATTTGGAAGACAAGATCACCATCATTTCCGTGGCCCGCCTGTTGGGAGAAGTGATCCTGCGCGCGCACGAAGGCCGCAGTGTCGGGGAAATGTTCAACGAATGAGTCGACCTGCTTCCCACATTGCCGGCTCTTTGCCAGAGACGGATTCACGCTTCGAGCATAGCAGCATCGAGACCAATGGCATTCGCCTGCATGTCGTCATGGCTGGCCCGCCAGAGGGACAGCCCGTCCTGCTCTTACATGGTTTCCCGGAATTCTGGTTCGGCTGGCGTCGGCAGGTGCCGGCGCTGGTGCGCGCTGGCTATCGCGTCATTGTTCCCGACCAGCGCGGCTATAACCTGAGCGACAAGCCCAAAGGCGTCGGAGCCTACCGCCTGGACACACTGGTTGCTGATGCGCTTGGCCTGTTGGATGCGCTTGGGTATGACCAGGTGAACCTGATCGGGCATGACTGGGGCGCAGCAGTGGCCTGGGCTTTTTCGCTCTGGCATCCCGAACGCCTGCGCAAACTGGGCATCCTGAACGTGCCGCACCCGGCCGTAATGCTCAACTTCCTGCGGCGCGGCGACCCCGAACAGTTGCGCCGTTCGTGGTACATCTTTGCCTTCCAACTCCCCTGGCTGCCAGAATACCTGCTGCGGAAAAATGACTGGCGCAACGCGGTTCGCGTGCTGCGCGGCAGCGGCAAGATTCACACCTTCTCGAAGGAAGACATTGCTGAATACAAAAAGGCCTGGTCACAGCCCGGCGCTATGACCGCCATGCTCAACTGGTATCGCGCCATGCTGCGTCACCGCCCGAAACTGCCGAAAGATTTGCGCGTCCATGTCCCGGCGCTGATCTTGTGGGGGATGCAGGATGTGGCCCTCAGTCACCGTATGGCGCGCCTCAGCCTGGATTATTGCAAGGATGGCAAATTGGTCTTCTTCGAAGATGCCACCCATTGGGTACAGCATGACGAAGCAGAAGAAGTCAACCAACTACTACTCGAATTCCTGAAATAGTGTAAGATTTCAACCGCGTATCATCTCAAAAAGAAGGGGAAACGTCCCGAAGGTTTCCTTGAGAACCTGGTTGAGCCGCTCAAACCTTCGGGACGGTGCGCCGCCATCCCCAAGTTATTGAGAAGATACTCAACCGCTTATTGTCTCAAATCAAGGTGACACGACCCTACGTCCACATCAACGTTGCCGTGACCGTTGATGGCAAAATGGATACCTTCGAGCGGCGCGGCGCCGCCATCTCCTCCCCCCGCGATAAGGAGCGGGTGGACCGCCTGCGCGCCGAATCGGACGCCGTCATGGTGGGCGGCAACACCCTGCGCGACGAAGACCCCAAACTGACGGTCAAATCGGCGGAACTGCGCGCGGAGCGGGAACGGCGCGGACTGCCGCCCAACCCCGCCAAAGTGGGCATCGCTTCGCGCCTGGACCTTGCGCCTGCTTCCGCTTTCCTGACGGCCGGCCCGGCGCGTGTCTTTCTCTTCACCACCCCGCAGACCGACGAGGCGCAGGTCGCCATGCTGCGGGCGCAGGGCGCGGATGTGTTTGTGCATGATGCGCCGCGCGTAGACCTGGCGGCTGCCCTGGGAACCTTGAAAACGCATGGGATCCAACGCTTGATGGTGGAAGGCGGTGGTACACTTATCTCCGAACTGCTCCGCCTGGGATTGGTGGACGAATTGACCCTTTACGTGGCGCCGATGATCTTCGGGGGCGAATCTGCCCCGGGAATGGTAGCAGGCCCGGGCCTGGCGCGAAGCGAGGCCGTCCCATTGAGGTTGGTGGATGCCGAGGCGTGGGAGGATGGCGGGGTCTTGTTACGTTACAAATTGTAGGGACAATTTTTCAAATTGTCCCACAGGAGTCGAAATGACGACATTCACACATGAAGTAATCGAAGAATTGATCGAGGAAAATTGCTGCCACGAGTGCGAAGGCGTGGGCAAGGATAAGGTCTGCGTGCGCATCGAGGCGATTGCCGAACTGCCCTCGCGCTTTGGCGATTTCCATATCGTGGCCTTTTGGAACAACCGCGACGAGAAGGAACACGTCGCCATCGTCAAGGGTGAGATCATCGACGCCGAAGACGTGCCGGTGCGCCTGCACTCCGAATGCCTGACCGGCGACGTGATCGGCTCGCTGCGCTGCGACTGCCGCGACCAACTGGAAGGCGCCCTGCGCATGATCGGCCAGATGGACAAAGGCATCCTGCTCTACTTGCGCCAGGAGGGACGCGGTATCGGTCTCATCAACAAGATCCGCGCCTACAGCCTGCAAGACCAGGGGCTGGATACGGTGGAGGCCAATCTTGCTCTCGGTTTCCGCGACGACGAGCGCGATTACGCCGTGGCGGCGCACATGCTGATGTCGCTCAAGGTCAGGTCGGTGCGCTTGATCACCAACAACCCGAAGAAGATCGAGCAACTCACCCAGCACGGCATCCGCGTCAGCGAGCGCATCCCGCACATCATGGAACCCAACGACCACAACCGCTTCTACCTGGAGACCAAGGCCGCCAAGTCGGGACATTTCATTGACTTCAGCGGCAAGCCGCACCTGGTGGAGCAGACCGACCGCCCAATTTTAGAAGGCATGACCGAAGAACAGGTCAAGGCGCTCTACGATTGAATTCCTGTGTTCGGACGAAGCGGGAGGGTCAACGGGGCGCGGATTCCCATGTAAAATAGCCGCATGAGCGAACAACGATTCCCCGAACCTACCGTCGGCGTTTTCATCTTCGATGCGCAAGGCAAACTGCTGTTGCTGGAATCGCACAAATGGCCGGGCAAATACGTCGTCCCTGGCGGGCATGTCGAACTAGGCGAACGCCTGGAGCAAGCCGCCGTCCGCGAGGCCAAAGAAGAGACCGGCCTGGATGTCTACGACCTGGAGTTCATCAACTTCCAGCAATTCATCTACGATCCGGCCTTCTGGAAGCGGCGGCATTTCATCTTCTTCGATTTCGCCGCCAGGACGGATAGCGCCGAGGTCGCACTGAACGAGGAAGCGCAGAAATTTATCTGGATCGAACCCAGGCAAGCGTTGGGGTTGCCGTTGGACAGTTACACGCGCACGTCCATCGAGACCTGGTTGAAACGGCGGGAATGAGGCCGGGCATCTGATATTAACTTGCCAGGATACGGTTTTGCAAATCCCACAGGCGGCGGAACGCGCCGCCCCGCGCCAACAGTTCGGCCTGCGCGCCGCGCTCCACGATCTGCCCGTGTTCCATCACCAGGATTTCATCCACATTTTCCAGCCCCACCAGCCGGTGCGTGATCAGCAGCGCTGTCTTGCCGCGCATCACCTCGAACAGCGTTTCGAGCACCCGCTTCTCGGTCAGCGGATCCAGGTTGGCGGTCGGCTCGTCCAGGATCAGGATGGGCGCGTCCTTCAACAGCGCGCGCGCAATCGCCAGCCGCTGGCGCTCGCCGCCCGAAAGCCGCAGTCCCTGCTCGCCGATGGACGTTTCGTAGCCTTTCGGCAACCCCATGATGAATTCGTGGATTTGCGCCTGCCGCGCCGCTGCCTCGATCTCTTCCCGGGATGCGGATGGATGCGCCAGCCGCAGATTCTCGTGGACGCTGGTGTTGAACAAGTACGAAGCCTGCGAGACGACCGCGCATCGCGCCCGGACCTGGTCCTGCTCCAGGCCATGCAGCGACTCCCCACCCAGGCGGATGTCCCCCGAACTGTACTCCCAGAACCTCAGCAGCAAACTGACGAGGGTGGACTTGCCCGCCCCGCTCGGCCCGACGATGGCGAGGCTCTTGCCGGACTCCAGGTTGAACGAAATATTTTGGAGGGCAGGAATTGTTTGACCTGGGTATGAGAAGGAGAGATCAGAGAATTGGAGAGTAGGGAGCAGTCTCTCTTCCCTGCCATCTACTCTCTGCTCTCTACTCTCTTCTCTCTTCTCCCTGCCCTCTTCAACCGCAGGTCGAGCATCCACAATCTCGAACAACCTGCCCGCCGCGGCCCGCACGCTTTCCCACATCTGCGCGGCCAGCGGCAGCGGGGTGACGGCTTCGAAGGAGGCCAGCGCCAGCAGGGCCAGCGAAGCCAGCATCGGGCCGGGAATGTGGCCGTTGTTCACCTGCGGGATGGCCAGGTAGACTACCAGCCACAGGCCAAGATTGGTCAGCAGGGCAGCCAGCCCGCTGTGGAATCCGCTGATGCGTGCCATGCGTCTTTGCGCCTCGCCATACGCGCGCGCGGTGGCAGCGATCTGCGCAGCATGGTCGTCCGCGCGGCCATAGGCCAGGATGTCGGCCAGTCCCTGGATGCCGTCCACCAGGCGGGTGTTCAGTTCGGAGCGCAGGGCGATGAGGGCTTTTCCGGGTTCGCGTCCCAGCAGCAGGGAGGAGAGCGGCAGGATAACGCCCAGAGTGAGGAAAAAGCCAGTCAAAACGGCGGCAAGTAGCGGGTAGAAAGATGCGAGAAAAATGGCGACGCCGGCGCCTGTCACCAGAGCCACCAGCGGCGGGGAGACCACGCGCACGTAGAAATTTTCCAGCGTCCCCACATCCCCGACCACGCGCGCCAGCAGGTCCCCGGAGCGGTAGTCCACCAGGCGGGCGGGGGCGAGGGGTTCGAGTTTTTGGTAGAACCAGACGCGCAGGCGGGCGAGCAGCCGGAAGGTGACGTTGTGCGAGACGAGGCGTTCGCTGTAGCGGAAGACGGCGCGGCTGATGCCGAAGAAGCGCACGCCGACGATGGAGACGTTGAGCGCAGCGATGGACGGGTGCAGCGCGGCGGTGGAGATCAGCCAGGCCGATGTGCCCATCAGTGAGACGTTGGCCCCGATGGTCAGCGCGCCCAGCAGCACGGACAGGGCGACCCAGTCCCAGGAGCCGCTGAGGAAGGAGAGCAGGCGGGGGAGGATTTGCGACATCGTCCCCGAAGGGGATCTACGATTTGCGATTTCAGATTGGTAGTTGGTAATTGGGAATTGGTAATTCGCGCTTGGCGATTGGCGACCAGGCTCTTCTTGGGTACGTGTGTACGTGTCTACTGGTTTAACCCTGGCTTTCGTCTCGTACGTTTTCACCATGCTTGCATACAGGCCGTTGTTCGCGATGAGTTCGCGGTGTGCGCCTTGCTCCACAATATGGCCTTGGTCGAGGACGATGATCTGGTCGGACTGGAAGATGGTGTTCAAGCGGTGGGCGATGGTAATGGTCGTGCGTCCCTGCATGAGTTGGCGGGTGGATTCTTCGAGCAGGACTTCGGTCTCGGGGTCGAGGCTGGAGGTGGGTTCGTCCAGGATCAGGATGGGGGCGTCTTTCAGGAAGGCGCGCGCCAGGGCCAGACGTTGGGCCTGCCCGCCGCTGAGACGGGCGCCGCCCTCGCCGATGACGGTCTCGTACCCGTCTGGCAGGGAGGCGATGAAGTCGTGCAGGGAGGCGGCTTTGGCGGCGGTTTCGAGTTGTTCCTGGCTTGCGTCCGGGTTGCCGAGGCGGATGTTGGCAGCGATGGTGTCGTGGAAGAGGTGGGGGCGCTGGGGGACCCAGGCGATGTGGTTGCGTAATTCGTAATTCGTAATTGACGATTTTTGGTTTAAGGTAATGCTGCCTTCGGTTGGTTGGATGAAGCCAAGCAGCAGGTTGACCAGCGTGCTTTTGCCCGCGCCTGTTTTGCCCACCAAGGCAACGTGTTGGCCTGCCTTGGTGCGCAGGTCGACGCCTTGCAGGGCAGGGATGGATTCGTTGGGGTAGGTAAAAGCGAGATTAGATAATTCGAGAGTAGAGATTAGTCCGACTGATTCACTACTCTCTATTTTCTGCTCCCTGATCTCTAAGTCCAAAATTTCATAGATGCGTCGCGCGGCGGCGGTGCCGTCCATGCCAGCGTGGAAGCGCAGGCCCAACATGCGCAGCGGCAGGTAGAACTCCGGCGCGAGGACGAGGATGAACAGCGCCTGCAGGAAGTCCATGCGGGCGTACAGCAGGCGCAGGCCGACCTCCACGGCGATGACGGCCGTGCTGATGGTGGCCAACAGTTCGAGCGCCAGCGCAGACAGGAAGGTGATGCGCAGCACCTGCATGGTGGCGTCGCGGAACTGCTCGCTGACCTTCTCGATGTTCTTCGCGTGTGGCTTGGACTGCCCGAATATTTTGAGCGTGGTCAGGCCTTGCAGGCTGTCCAGGAAATGGGCCGACAGCCGGCTGAGGGTCTCATACTGGCGTTTGGTGACGATTTCTGCCCCTTTGCCGATCAGGATCATGAAGAAGGGGATCAGCGGCGCGGTGACCAGCATGACCACGCCGGAGAGCAGGTCTATGGGAAAAACAAAAACCAAAATGGAAAGCGGGACAAGCGCCGTGATGACCAGTTGCGGCAGGTACTGGCTGAAGTAGGCGTCCAGGGCCTCGATGCCTTCCACGGCGGCGGTCGTCAGTTCACCGGTGCGTTCCGAGCGGGTGTAAGCGGGACCGAGCGCCTGGATGTGGGCGAAAAGCCGTTCGCGCAGGTCGGTTTTGATCCGCACCGCGACCGCGTTGGCCGAGACTTCATTGAGCCACGTCAGCAGGGCGCGCCCCGTGATGACGAACAACATCAGGCGCAGCAGGTCCCACACCTGGGAAAGGGTCTGGCCTGCGAGGAAAACTTCGTTGACGGTGTTGCTCAGGAGCCAGGCCTGCCAGATGGTCAGGAGGCCGGCCAGAAATCCGGAAAGAATCGTCAAAGCCAGG
Organism: Chloroflexota bacterium; assembly: GCA_049323115.1. Classification (GTDB taxonomy): domain Bacteria; phylum Chloroflexota; class Anaerolineae; order Anaerolineales; family Villigracilaceae; genus JAABUE01. The sequence goes on along the minus strand of JBMOMP010000046.1, from coordinate 18,446 downwards.
GCGAGGCGGGTCTCGCGGGCGAGGGAGAGAAGTCGGCGGTGCATGAGTCCAGTTGCTCGCAGGGTGAAAATTAAAGCAGGAAGGTCGAAGGGAGTATACCCTTTGCAGGGCAGTCCTTCAACCTTCCAGCGCTCAATTGAGGCATTTAGTAGACCAGGCTCTTTTTCTCAGTGCTGACGCGCTTGCGGAATATGTAGTATGTCCAGCCCTGGTAAGCCAGCACGATGGGAACGAAGATCAGGGCGACGATGGACATGACCGTCAGTGTGTATTGCGAGGAAGAGGCGTTGTAGATCGTCAGCGACCAATCCGGGTTGGTGCTGGAGGTCATCACGTTGGGGAAGGTCATGCTGAAGAAAGTCACCTGGGTAAGGACGATGTTGAGCGCCACCATGACGAAGGCCCAGCCTTCGCGCTTCTGGTTGATGAAATAGCCTGCTACCAGCAAGGCGACGATAGCGGTAATAGGAGCAATGCCGGGATCGATCACGCCGCGCGCCCAGAAGCCGGAAGCGTATGTGAAAGCAGCCAGGGCGATGTAGAGGACTGTGGTCACGATCCATAGTTTTTTTGCGGCGGCATTGACGCGCTCGCGCAGTTCGCCTTCCAGTTTCAGCCCCAGGAAGTTTGCGCCATGCAGCAGGAAGATGGCTACGGTGGTTACGCCGCCCAGCAATCCGTAGGGATTGAGCAGCGTGAACAGGTTGCCCGTGAACATCATATTCTCGTCAATCGGCACACCGCGCGCCAGGTTGGCAAAGGCCGCGCCGAGCAACAGGGCCGCCAGGAAGGAGCCGACCGCGATCATCCAATCGAACGTGTTGCGCCACTTGGGGCTGGGATCTTTGGAACGGTATTCGAAGGAGATGCCGCGTATGATCAGCCCGGTCAGCAGCAGGAAGAGCGCCAGGTAGAAACCGCTGAACATGGTGGCGTACCAGTGCGGGAAGGCCGCAAAGGTCGCGCCGCCAGCCGTCAGCAGCCAGACTTCGTTGCCGTCCCAGGTGGAGCCGATGGAGTTGATGATGGCGCGCCGTTCCTCGTCCTTTTTGCTCAGGAAAGGGAGCAACATGCCGACGCCGAAATCGAAGCCTTCCAGGAAGAAGAAGCCGATCCAGAGTACGGCGATCAGGACGAACCAGAGTGTTTGGAGAAATATGTAAGACATGCTACGCCTCCGTTAATCCTGCGCCCCAACGAACGAAGGGGCAACATCGACCGATTCATGCAGCGCAGCCTCCGGGCCGGCGATGGCATACTTCCGCATCAGGTAGTACATCGCAGCCGCCAGCGCGCCGTAGATGACCGTGAAACCGATCAGCGTAATTAGCAAGTCGGCAGCGGTCAGGTTGGGCGAGACCGCATCCTGCACTTTGAGCAGCCCATATACGATCCAGGGTTGGCGCCCCATTTCGGTCAGTACCCAGCCGCTGATGTTGGCGACGTAAGGCAGGAAAATCGCCCAGAAGGGCACCCACTTGAACCATTTTGCATCTTCGTAATTGGCGCGCCGCGTGGAATACAGCAGCCAGGCAGCCACGCCCATCATGAGGAACCCGATCGCCATCATGAAGCGGAATGTCCAATACGTAACCACCATGAGCGGGATATAGTCGCCGGGACCGAACTGGGCGGCGTATTGCTCCTGTAATTCATAGACTCCCTTTACTTCGCAGGTGAAGTTGTTGCAGGCCAGGAGACTCATGGCGTAGGGGATGCGCACCGACCAGACCTCGCGCTTGCCGGTCAGGTCGCCGATGGTCAGCAGGGAAAAGGATGCGGGCTGCTCGGTCTCCCATACTGCCTCGAGCGCGGCCAGTTTCATCGGCTGGGCCTCATACATGAACTGTCCCATGCTGTGACCGCCCAGGAAGACCAGCACGCTGGCGATCAAACCGACCAGCGCACCCATTTGGAACGAGCGTTTGAAAACTTCGGTGTGTCGTTTGCGCAACAGGTGATAGGCGCTGACGCCGATGATCAGGAAGGAGGCGGTTGCCAGGCCGTCAGCCAGCGTATGCCAGATGAAAACCCAGGCCTTTTCGTTCGTGAGCAGGGCGAAGAAATCCACCAGTTCGGCGCGCCCGGTCGCCTCGTTGATAATGTATCCAACCGGGTGCTGCATCCAACCGTTGGCGACCAGGATGAAGACCGCGGACAGGTTCGAACCGATCGCAGCCAGCCAGATAGAGGCCAGGTGCGCCTTTTCGGGCACCCTGCCTTCACCGAAGATCCAGACGCCCAGGAAGGTCGATTCCAAGAAGAAGGCCAGCAGGGCTTCGATAGCCAGCGGCGCGCCGAAGATGTCGCCTACATAGCGCGAGTATTCCGACCAGTTCATGCCGAACTGGAATTCCTGGACAATGCCTGTCACTACCCCGATGGCAAAGTTGATCAGGAACAACTTGCCCCAAAACTTGTACATCTTGCGGTACGTTTCATCTTTGGTCTGGTAGTAGCGGGTTTGCATGTAGGCCACGAACCAGCCCAGTCCCAATGTCAAAGGAACGAAGAGCCAGTGGTAGACGGTTGTCAGACCGAACTGCCAGCGGGAAAGGGTTACAGGGTCCATCGAACCTCCTCGAAAGAAATACGGAACGGATACCTATCCATCATCTTTAGTGTACGAATATGCCGCAAGAATGTCAATGAAAAAAATCACAATAAGCCTTTGAATCAAAAAAGGGCTGCCCGGTTTCCTGGACAGCCCTTCGTTGTATCACACAGGTTGGTTACGCGGGTACAACATTGGCGGCTTGCAGACCCTTGGGGCCTTGTTCGATCTCGAACTCGACCTTCTGGCCTTCCTGCAGGTTCTTGAAGCCTTCGCCCTGGATGGCGGAGAAGTGGACGAACACGTCTGCGCCGCCATCGTGAGCGATGAAGCCGTAGCCCTTGCTCCCGTTGAACCATTTGACTGTGCCGATGATACGTTCTGACATTGGATTTGCCTCCTTGTGGCAAAAGAAAAAGGGTATTTCAGGTACTTGTTTCGTTCCATCGGGGCAGTCGAACAAAAAAGCCCACGGATTACACCCGTGAGCCGCCTTCGTCGTACTTGGGCGGGCACGAGGCCCGCCCCTACTGTACCGCGAACTTACCAGTATCCTTCACGAGCAGGATACCACAGTCTGGGGAGACTGTCAAACCCGTTTTTTGCGATCTGGGTTGGGTGAAAGGGACGAGCCTTCTCAGTTCCTGTATAATTTGCGCCATGCAGCACGGCCAACCCGCCCCCGAATTCACTTTGCCCGACCTTGACGGACGCATCCACATGTTGAGCGACTATCGCGGGCGGATCGTGATCGTCAATTTCTGGTCGGCAGACTGCCCGCACTGCGAGCGCACCGACACCTCGACCCTGGCCTGCTTACCGCGATGGGGTCAGGGGATTGCCCTGTTGACGATTGCTTCTAACGACAATGAACCGGATGGGATGGTTGCCGGGATAGCCCGTCGGCGGGGGCTGCCGGTCGTTTTAAGAGATGCAGGCCACTCGGTCGCGGATCGATACGAGGCGCTCACGACACCGCATGTCTTCGTGACCGACCGCCTGGGCATCCTGCGTTATCGCGGCGCAGTGGACGATGTCACGTTCCGTCAACACGAGGCAACCCGCTCATTCTTGCAGGAGGCGGTGGAGGCGCTCCTGGGGGGCTCGCTGCCGGAATTGGCGGAGACGCAACCATTCGGGTGTACCATCGTACGGTATCCCTGATTCGTGCTAGAATAAATTCACTATGGAACCGACCCAGTGCGCGTTATTCTTGCGGAAGATCCACTTGTTCCACGACCTGAAAGACGAGCAATTATTGAAGGTTGCGGAAAAAATAACCGAGGTCTCATTCGACACTGGCGGAATCATCCTAGAGCAGGGCACTGCGGCAGATAGTTTCTACATCATCTACTCCGGGAAGGTGCGCGTATTCCGGCGGCGCGATGGGCGCGAGCAGGACCTGGCGGTGTTGGTGGCGGGCGATTACGTGGGCGAAATGGAACTGTTTTCACATCACGGGCGTTCAGCCAATGTGACTGCCCTGGCGCCCTCGTTGTTGTTGCGGTTGTCGAAAAAAGACTTCGAAGAACTCCTGAAACAATATCCCAGCCTCAAACCCAACCTGGAAGTTTCGATTGAAAGCCGCAAACTGGCTCGCACGCTGCGCTTCAAATGGCTGCGCCCTGACGAAGTGGTATATTTCCTGGCGCGCAAGCACCCGTTCTTCCTCCTCCGGGTTTTGATCGCGCCGGCCCTGTCGTTGCTGCTACCTGTTTTCCTGTTCGGGTGGGGATACCTGGCACAGTCCACGGCGGCAGCGGCGTTTGGCGGGGCGGCGCTATTGGGGATTCTGGGCTGGGGGACGTGGAATGCCATCGACTGGGGCAACGACTACTATGTCGTTACCAACCAACGTGTGGTTTGGATGGAGAAGATCATCGGCATGTATGACAGCCGCACGGAGGCGCCGCTCAGCACCATCCTATCTGTCGGCGTAGAATCGGACATGGCCGGCCGCATCCTCGATTACGGGAATGTGATCGTGCGCACCTTCGTAGGCGCAATCCCGTTCAAGTTCGTCAACCACCCCAACCAGGCCGCGCACATGGTAGAGGAGTATTGGAATCGCACCAAACAAGTTTCGGCAACGGCGGAAAAAGAAGCCTTCAAGACCGCGCTGCGCCAGCGCCTGGGGTTATTGGAGCCTTCCAAGGGCGAACCGACGCCCCCGAAGCCGGAGAAGTCGCCCACTTTCCCGCGCTTGTACAAGCCGAACATCCTGAAGATCATCGGCGCCAACCTGTTCAAATTACGCTTCGAAGAGGGCGCCACGATCACGTATCGCAAGCATTGGATCGTACTGCTGCATCAGGTCGGTCTTCCCTCCCTCATCTTGGCAGCCTTGACCGGGCTGACCGCTGTCCGCCTGTTTACGCTGGCGAATACGCCCGGCCTGGCTTTCATCCAGACGCTGCCGGACGGCAGCCGCGGCATGGATACAATTGCCATTTCCCTGCCCCTGCTGATGGTGCCCTTCCTGGGCTGGTGGTTGTACCAGTACGTTGACTGGACGAACGACATCTTCCGCGTGACCAACGACCAGATCATGGATATTGACCGCAAACCCTTCGGGACAGAGGAGCGCCGCGCCGCGCCCCTGGACAATATCCTGAGCACTGAATACAAGCGGACGGGGTTCGTCGGCTATGTATTCAATTTCGGCACCGTGTACATCTCGGTCGGCGGGACGCAACTGGCTTTCGAGGATGTCATGGATCCGGCCGGGGTGCAATCTGACATCGACCGGCGTCGCATGGCGCGCATCGAGGCCAAGAAGCAGGCTGAGATGACCGCCGAGCGCAGCCGCATGGCAGACTGGATGGCAGCCTATCACACCAATGTGGAAGAATTCCGCCGTGAGCAGGAAGAGAAGGATGCAAAGCCAAAAAGCGAGTAAAATGATTCGTTTCCATTTTCGGAGGTAGAGACTTGTATGGCAGTGAGAACGATTGTTAATGTCCCGGACCCGGTCCTGCGCCGCAAAGCCCGGACAGTGACCACTTTCGATAAAAATTTTCAGACCTTGGTCGATGATATGGTCGAGACCATGCGCGCCGCGCCGGGCGTGGGGTTGGCCGCGCCGCAAGTGGGCGTCTCGGAGCGCGTGATCGTGGTGGAATATGCGGAAGAGGAAGAAGTAGAGGAAGGCCAGGAGCCAAAGGAGGTCAAGCCGCGATTGTATGTGATGGTCAACCCGGAGATCGTGAAAGCCTCGGCAGAGACCGAGAACGGCGTGGAGGGCTGTCTCTCCGTGCCTGGCCTGGTAGGCGAGGTGGAACGCAAGTATGCCGTCCAGTTGAGAGGCTTCAACCGGCGCGGCCAGCCGATGAAACTCAAGGTAGATGGCTGGCTGGCGCGTATCTTCCAGCACGAAGTGGATCACCTGAACGGCGTGCTTTTCACCGACCTGGCGACACAGGTCTGGCAGCCGCAGACCGAGGAAGAAGCCCAGGACCGCGTTTGATGGCAACCTTCCGCCGCCTGACCACCAATGACCTGCCCCGCCTGCGCCAGTTCTGGTTGGACCACTGGGGCGGCGACGAAATAATCGTTCATGGCGTTACCTGCCGGCCGGAGCAGTTGGACGGCTTCACGGCGCTGGATGGCGAGGAGTGGATGGGTCTGGTCACCTTCGTGGTGGCAGATGGCACGTGCGAGATCGTTTCACTGGACAGCCTGCGCGAAGGACAGGGCATCGGCGCCAGGCTGATCGAAGAAGTCGTGGAAGCGGCACGGAGGCAGGCCTGTCGGCGCGTCTTCCTGGTCACGACGAATGACAACCTGCACGCGCTGGGCTTCTACCAGAGGCACGGTTTCCGCTTGGTAGCCATCCGTCCTGGCGCGGTGGATGAGGCCCGCAAGGTCAAGCCGGCCATCCCGCTGGTCGGCAGGAATGGCATCCCACTGCTGGACGAGATCGAACTCGAATTGTCCCTGTAACCCAACTCTTGTCGGATGGTATGTACCTCGAACACCTCTCCCTCACCAACTTCCGCAGTTTTGCCCGCCTGGACCTGGATACGCCCCGGCGGGTTGTCCTGCTGGCGGGCGGCAATGCGCAGGGCAAGACCAGCCTGTTGGAGGCTGTTTATTTCCTGGCAACTTTCACGTCCTTCCAAACACATGTCGACCGGCAACTGGTCAACTTCATCGCGGCGCGCGAGGCGCACAAGCAGGTGGTGGTGACGCGCCTGGCGGCGAATTTCCGGCGCGGCGGCAGCGCTCACAGGCTGGAGGCGCGCCTGATCCTGGAACCGACCGGCGTGAACGGCGCGCGCCCTTCGACCCCCTTGCGGGGACAGGCAGGCTCACCTGTGCCTGCGGCGCTGGCGCAGGTAGGGCAGCGCCTGCGCAAGGAAGCCTTGCTGGACGGGGTGAAACGGTCCTTAGGCGATGTCATCGGACAATTCAACGCGGTGGTGTTCGTGCCGCAGATGTCGCAGATCATCGAGGGCGGGCCGGAGGAGCGCCGCCGCTACTTGAACCTGGCGCTGGCGCAGGCCGTCCCGGCCTATGTGCGCGCGCTGGGCGAGTACAACCAGGCGCTGGCGCAACGGAACGCCTTGCTCAAGGCGTTGGGGGAACGGGTCCCGGCCCAGGGCAGGTCGAAGGCCGGGAATGGGGAGCAACTGGGGGTGTGGGATGAGGCGCTGGCGCGGCTGGGGGCGCAGATCATCCTGTGGCGCATCCAGGCCGTCCAGGAGATCGAGCGGCTGGCGGCGCGCGTCCACAGCCAACTGACGCGCGGCAGGGAAGTGCTGCGTTTGCACTACCAGCCGGCCTTCGAGCCGCTGCCGCAGCCGGAGGGTCAGTTGGGACTGGGCCTGGACACGGCCGTGAACCGCGCCGGGCTGGAGTTGGAGGACATCCGCCACGGCTTCCTGGAACGCCTGAAACGCCTCCGCGCCGAGGAGATCGCGCGCGGCGTGACGACCATCGGCCCGCACCGCGACGAACTGCGTTTCCTTGCCAACAGCATCGACCTGGGCCATTACGGTTCGCGCGGACAGATTCGCACGGCCCTGCTGGCGCTGAAACTGGCGGAAGTGGATTGGCTGCGAGAGCGCAGCGGCGAATGGCCGGTCATCCTGCTGGACGAGGTGATGGCGGAACTCGACCTGGAACGCCGCGCCGACCTGCTGGCGTATCTCGACAAAAGCGAGCAAGCCTTTTTTTCGACCACCGACTTGAACCTGTTCACACCGGAGTTCGTGGAGCGAGCCGAGGTCTGGACTGTGCAGGGCGGGAACATTCATCGGAAGGAGAAATAGGATGGTGCTACTGAGATATTTGTGGGTCGAGGTGGTCTTGATGTTGGGGGTATTTGCCGTCCTGTTGTTCTTTTTACGCGCGCGGCGTATGAAGCACAAGGAGGTCGAACGATCGGCAAAACGCAGACTTTGGGAATACACATCGCACACGTTGCGCCTGCTGGGATTCGGCCTGGCGGCGTTCCTGCTGGTCAGTTTTGCCATCATCATCTATCGGGATTGGGTGACGGTGCTGGCGGATACGGCGCCCACGCCCAGCCAGGTGGAGATTCCAGCCGACCTGCCTTTCGAGGTGGAAGAAGTGACCTTCCCCAGCGAAGACGGTTTGCAGATGGCAGGCTGGTTCGTCTCGCCTCGAAACGGCGCGACCGTCATCTTGCTGCACGGTTACCGCGGCAACCGCCTGGGCATGCGCTGGTACGCCGAGCGGCTGGTGGAGGCCGGCTACGGCGTGCTGATGTACGACGAGCGCGCCTCCGGCGAGAGCGAGGGTAACTATCGTTCGTACGGTTGGGAGGACGCGCGCGATGTGGGCGGGGCGCTGGCTTTCCTGGACGACAGGCCGGAAGTGGACCCGGGAAAGGTCGGCATTGCAGGCTGCTCCATCGGCGGGCAGATCGCCCTGCAGGGCGCGGCCTACTACCCGCAGATTGGCGCGGTGTGGGCGGACGGCCCATCCATGATACGCGCGCAGGATGTCCCTGCGCCCACCAACCCGATCTATGCCCTGATCTTGGCGGCGAATTACATGCTGGATTGGATGTTCGAACTCAAGTTGGACATTGAAGCGCCCCCGCCGATGATCGCCATCATCGGCGATATTGCGCCGCGTCCCATCATGCTGGTTGGCGGCGGGCAGCCCAAGGCCTTCATCGGCAGCGAGGGCGACCGCCTGCCGATATACGTCCGCTACGCCGGGGAGAACACGGAACTGTGGGTCATCCCCGAGGCGCATCACTGTGACGGGCCGCTTACCAGACCAGAAGAATACTCGAATCGGATGGTAGATTTCTTTGATGCGGCTTTTGATGTGAAAGCGAGGTAGATATGTCTGTCAAACACACCCATGAAGTGGAAGCCAAACCTGTTGCAGCGGGGAAAGATACCACCATCCAGGTGCTGATCTCCGCGCAGGAAGGCCCCCACTTTGCCATGCGCAAGTTCTCGATGAAACCGGGCGGCGGGATGCCCCTGCATACCAACACCGTCGAGCACGAACAGTATGTGCTGGGGGGGAGAGCCAGGATCGGGATCGGGGAGCAGGTGTACGAGGTCCGGCAGGGAGACGTGGTGTTCATCCCGGAGGGGATCCCCCACTTCTACGAAAATATCGGGGACGAGCCATTCGAGTTCCTGTGCCTCATCCCCAACCAGGAAGACAAGATCACGCTTCTGGACCAAGCCTCTTGCTGATCCCGTTATAGCGGCTTCTTGGCCGGCGCCCCGGGCTTGCGCGGATACCCCGGCGGCGTGGCTGCCACCTTGTCCACTAAAACGAGGTGACGTTCCTCCACCACGCCCGGCAGCGTGACCGGCAATAACTGCCGCACCTTCCCGCCCAACAGGTTGATGGCGCTTTCGGCAGCGTGGACTTCCGCCGGGCCGCTGTCTCCCTTCTGCGCCAGCATCACCCCGCCGACCTGCACCAGCGGCAGCAGGTATTCCGCCAGCACGCGCAGGTTGGCGACCGCGCGGGCCACACCCCAGTCATATTGCTCGCGGTGTTCGCGCATCTGGCCCAGGTCTTCGGCGCGCGCCTGGATGACCTCGACCTTCTCCAGCCCCAGCAGGCGGACGATGTGCTGGCAGAACATAGCCTTCTTGCCGACCGATTCGACCAGCGTCACCTGTGTATTGGGATAGATGATCTTCAGGGGGATGCCGGGAAACCCCGCGCCTGTGCCAATGTCAATGAGGCGGGCGGGAGGGTTGGCTCTCCAAGCCAGCACACAGGAAAAAGAATCCAGGAAATGTTTGGTGCGGATACCGGCCGCATCGCGGATGGCGGTCAGGTTGAACTTTTGGTTCCACTCCAACAGTTCGCGCTCGTAGGTGGTCAGCGCCATGACCTGCCGTCCGGTCAAGTGGACGTTGAACAGGGACTGCGCATCCTGGGCAAGTTTTTCCATAAGCGAAATTATATTCCAAAAGGATCGGGGCAGGTCTCAGACCTGCCCCAACGATTGAGTTCAAGATTTACCTTCTTCCGGCGCTTTCTCTTTCTTTTCCTTGCGTGGGAAGAGTTTGCGCCACACGAAGCGGAAGCCTTTCCACACCAGCCAGAGCAAAACCAGGATGAGCAACCCGGCAGGGATGATCAGGATGACCAGCCAGATCAGGAAATTGACGAAACCCTGGAAGAAATTGATGAGCGCCTGCAGGGCGTCACGCGCTTCGCCGACCGGCTTCCAGCCGCCGATCTCCAGCGGTTGGAGCGTCTCTTCGGCAGTGATGTGCACGCTGACAGCGGAAAACGCAGCCGACTCTTCGATATACTTCATCTGCCCTTTGATGAGTTCGATCTGCTCGCGGTGATAGACCAACTGATTGAAGACTTCGATCACTTCGGCGGACTCGGTCTTCTGCTCCAGGATCTCGCTCAACTGTTCGGCGGCCTGCTCGTGCGTTTTCAGGCGGGATTGCAGGTCTACGTAATCGCGGGTCACATCCTCGCCCGAAACGGTCTCCGCTTGCACTTCGACGGCGTCGGCTTTGATTTTTTCGAGGGCATCATTCAGTTTTTCGGCCGGGACGCGGATGGTGATGTTCCCCTCCGGCACCTGGACATGGTTGGTGGTATAGGTCTGGTAGATGTTCGAGGAAACGACGTGGCCGCCCATCTCCTCAGCCATCACCTGGATGGCGGTCATCTTGGCCTCCGGGTCGGCCACCACGATGCGCAAGTCAGCATTCTTGATGACCATGCGCTCCACGCTCGCGGCCTGTGCGCCAAAACCGGCCGCGCCGGAGGCTGTCTCGCTGGCAGGTTGGGATTCGAAAGAGTCTACCGGCGCTGCGGGCATCATCTCCGGCGCAATGGGCAAATCCATGCGCTGTTCCGGCGCTGCCGCTAAGGTCGGGCCGCACGCCGATACGAGGAGCATGGCAACCAGGGAAAGGACGAATAAGCGTTTCATGGTCTCTTCTCCATTTGGTGAGGGTGATCTTACACCCAGAAGACGAAAATCTGCTTACAAAGGTTCCTTCGAGAGAAAGGAGCCTACCCTGCAACTATACCACCTTATCGGCGCGCATCAACCCGCGCCGGAACTGCCCTGCGACCTGCTTGAGGATCAACCCCGTCCGCCAGAAAGCGACGGCGGCCATGCCGTGCGCCAGCACGGCAAACAGAGGCGGTTTCTGGTACGTGTAGTAGGTCCAGCACTCGCGGGTGGTGCCCCAGAGTTCGAGGTAATAACCGAGACCTGCGCCAGCGAGAAAGGTCAGGGTGGCAAAGCGGTAATCTGTCGGCGTCAGGATCAGCAGTCCGCACAGGAGCAGGGAGAGGATGGTATAGGATTTGTCGAAGGTCGGGGAAACAAAGAGCAGCAACAGGGCGTAGAAAGAGGCGAAGGTAGTCCAATAGAGAGTAGAGAATAGAGAGTGGAGAGTAGTCGCATGATTGCGGCTTACTCGCTTGATGAGCCAATCCAGGAAGCGCGTGATGCGGTCTATCGAGAGGCTGGCAATCGGCCAGGCCGGGATGATCCACAACGGCGGGCGCTCGGCGGTGTAGTAGTGCCACAGGTTGGTCTGCGTGCCCCAGGATTCGATGGCGAGGCCGCCGAAAACGCCCACGAAGACGATCAAGCCGTCGGCCTTCAGGTCGGCGCGCGAGATGATGGTGAGGGACATGAACAGGAAGACGCCAACCAGCAGCCAATCCATGTACAGCCACCAGGGACCGTTCCAGTCGATGTAAGAAAGCACTTCTTCGGCCAGCGGCCACCAGACATAGACGATCAGCAAGATGGTCAGCAGGAAGCCGCCCAGCAGGATGGAGGAATGCCTGGTCCAGCCGAAGAGCGACAGGGCGCGGCGCAGCGTGGTCATGCGCTGGATTATAGCAGAGAGAACATGAACCATAGATTCCCCCGTTGAGCCGCCGGGTCGAGTTCATCGAGACCTTGCCGAAGTGTCGCCAGTACTATCTGTGTTTATCTGTGGTTGTGGGTTTGGGATTTCCTGCGCAGCCTTCCGCAGCACCTCGAAGGCGCGTTTGGTCAACACGTCTACCCGCGCGGACTCGACCTCTTGCCCCGCATCGATTTCCTCCAGCACCTTGACCATGTTGCCGCGCAATCCGCTGGCGCGCCGCGCCCAGATGGAATCGACCGACAGGCGTTCCATGCGCCCGACCAGCAGGCGCAACAACTCGATATCAACGGCGCTCATCTGATGCCTGCGCATACACTTCCGGGTTGACGCAATGCGGCAGGCGCTCGCCGCGCAGCCCGGCGATCAGGTTTTGGGCAGAGAGAAGCGCCATCATGTCGCGCGACTGGACGCTGGCGCTGGCGATGTGCGGTACGATCAGGCAGTTGTCTAATTCGAGCAGCGGACTGTCGAGCGGCAGCGGTTCGGGATCGGTCACGTCCAGCGCGGCGGCGAAGATGCGGCGCGCTTTCAGCGTTTCGTACAGGGCGTCCTGGTCCAGCACGCCGCCGCGCGCGGTGTTGACCAGCACGGCGTCCGGCTTCATCTTCGACAGGAAGTCTGCGTCAACCAGGTGGCGGGTCTCTGGTGTAAGCGGCACATGGATGGAGACGAAGTCGGATTCAGCCAGCAGTGTATCCAAATCCGTCGAAACGGCCTTATCCAGAGGGTCGAGTAGCCCGTGCTTGCCGGGCATATCGCCCGCCCCGGCGCTGCCGGTCGGGCCGGGGAGACCCGGAGCCGAAGAGGCTGTGAACGAAACGTTTGGGTCATAATATAGAATCCGCATGTCGAAGCCGGTCGCGCGTTTGGCAACTGCCTGCCCGATGCGCCCAAAGCCGATGATGCCCAGCGTGGCCCCGGCAAAGTCCGCGCCCAGCAGCAGCGACGGCCCCCAGGTCTTCCACTTGCCGGCGCGCAGGAACTTCTCGGCTTCCACCACGCGCCGCCCGGCAGCCATCATCAGGGCGAAGGCCATGTCGGCAGTAGCGTCGGTCAGGATGCCGGGCGTGTTGCCCACCGCGATGCCGCGCGCCGTGGCGGCGGCCACGTCCACGTTGTCGAAGCCGACCGCGTGGTTGCTGATGACCTTCAGCCCCGGCCCGGCGGCGTCCATCACTTCGGCGTCGATGCGGTCGGTCAGCAGGCACAGCAGGCCGTCCACGCCGCGCACCCGTTCCAGCAAAACCTCGCGCGTTGGCGGCAGTTCCTCCTGCCAGATCTCAGCCTGGCAGGCTTCCTTGACCAGGTCCAGTCCCTTATCGCGGATGACCCGCGTGACGAATACTTTTGGTTTCGGCATACCCAAAGTATACTCGAAGCGTGGACGCTTCCCCATTCTTCACCCACAGCCTGCAAGACGGGCGGGTTGCCCGCATCCTGTCAGCGGCGCTGGAGGCGGTCGAACCCGGCGCAGCCGTGCGGCGTTATCTCGAATCCCACCCGCTGCCGCCCGCTCGCCGCGTTTTCGCTTTGGGATTGGGAAAGGCGGCCACCCCGATGACCCAGGCCCTGTCCCGTTTCGCGCACCTGACCCGCGCCCTGGTGGTGACCAAGCACGCTTCCTCCCTGACCGATGTGCCTGCTTCTATTATAGAAAGCGGACACCCGGTCCCGGACGCCCGCTCCCTGGCGGCGGGAGAGGCCGCGCTCGATTTCGTCTCCGGCCTCGCAGCCGACGACCTGCTGGTGTGCCTGATCTCCGGCGGCGGCTCGGCCCTGATGACCGCGCCCCTCGTCCCGCTCGAAGACTTGCGGACGCTCACCTCCACGCTGCTGGCCTGCGGCGCACGCATCGACGAGATCAACACCCTGCGCCGTCGCCTGGACCGCGTCAAAGGCGGCGGCATTGCAAAGGCTACCCAGGCGCGCGTGTTGAGTCTGATCCTTTCGGACGTGGTCGGCAGCCCGCTCGAAGCCATCGCCTCCGGCCCGACTGCCCCCGACCCGACCACGAAAGAGGATGCGCTGGCGGCGCTGGAGAAGTATGGCCTGTCCACTCTCTACTCTCTACTCTCTGCTCCCGAAACCCCCAAACCGGGCGACCCGCTCTTTGCCCGCGTGCAAAACGTCATCGTGGGCGACAACGCCCTGGCAGCCCAGGCGGCGCTGGAACAGGCTGGGAGGGAAGGCTTCCGGGCAATTGACCTGGGCAGCGATTGGCAGGGCGAGGCGCGCCAAGCGGGCGTGGAGTTGGCCCGTCGGCTGCGCTCGGCTGCGGCGACAGGCCCCTCTCCCGTCTGCATGATCGCGGGCGGCGAGACGACCGTTACGCTCACCGGCGGCGGCAAAGGCGGGCGCAACCAGGAATTGGCGCTGGCGGCCGTCCCGGAACTGGCCGGCGCCCCCGGCCTCATGCTCATCACGCTTGCCACCGACGGCGAAGACGGGCCCACCGACGCAGCCGGGGCTGTGGCCACCGGGGAAACCCGTCAGCGGGCGGGGAGGCTGGGGATGGCCTCAGCAGACTACTTGTCCAGGAATGATGCGTACCCCTTCTTCGAGGCGCTGGGCGACCTGTTGAAGACCGGCCCCACCGGCACCAACGTCAACGACCTGACCGTGCTGCTGAAATTCTAGGCAATGCCCCGTTCCAGCATCAACCGCGCCGCGCGCCGTCCGATCTCCACCGCAAAATTCGTCCCCCGGTCCCAGGGATAGACCTGGCTCATCGAAGCGAAATACAGTCCCTGGATGGGCGTCTGGATGGGCGGGATGTTCCGCGAGTGGTTCAAGAGCGGCACGGGCTGGCCGTAGTCGGTCTTGAAGACCCAGGCCTTCTTGACCCAATCCAGCGTGAATTTGGGGTTGATGCGCTGGAAGGCGGGCGCAAAACGCTCCAGCAATGCGGCCTCGTCCAGCGAAAAGTACTCGTGCCCGGCCTCCAGGTAATCGCCGGCGTAAACGATGTGGTCGCCGCCGAAATGTTCCGGCGAGACGTAATTGGTATGCTCCACCAGCGCCAGGAACGGGAAGCCGTCCTCTTTGGGCAGGTTGAACCAGTAGTAGCCGTCTTCCGAAAGGCGGTGCTTGAGCGCCGTCACCATCACCACCGCGCCCATGGATTTCAGTTCGAGCAGCCCTTTGAGATAGGACTCGGGCAACTGCGGGCAAAGTTTCGCCATCAGACGCGGCGAGGCAGTCACCAGAACCTGGTCGAACTTCTCGCTTCCGACGGCCAGACCGGCCTGCTCCCGTTTAATCGACTCGACCCTCGCCCCCAGCCTGACCTCCACCCCCTGCTCCCTGAGGATCTCCGCGAAGCGGTCGGCAAAAGCCTGGAAGCCGCCTTGGAAGGTGCCGAGGCGGGTGGTGCGAGCCTTGAGGCGCGCCCACATCCAGGCCATGTTGACGTCTTTGTGATACGGGCCAAATTTGCCGATCACCAGCGGTTGCCACATCTTTTCATAAACGGTTTTCCCGGCCCACTTGCGCATCCACTCTTCCACGGTCACTGCTTCGAGCGGCTGCCAGTTGTTGGTCAAGCGCAGGTACAAGCCCACCAGCCCAAAGCGCACCTTGTCCAAGCCCCAGCCCAGGCCTGGGAAGAGCAGCGCCTTCAGGATCGAGTCGAACGGATACCATTTGCCGTTGTGCAGCAGCACCGTGTACGGGCGCGGGAACAGCACCCGGTCGCCCAGGCCCAATTCCGCGATCAGGCCCAGGATATGCCTGTCGCTGGCGAACCAGTGATGGTAGAACTTCTCCACCGACCAGTCCCAGTGCGGCTCCTTGAAGCCGCTGGCCAGTCCGCCCACGAAATCGGCCGATTCGAAGATGGTCACTTGGTGACCGGCTTTGCGCAGGTCATAGGCGGCCGCCATACCGCCGTAGCCCGCGCCGATGATGGCAATGTTCATGCTTGACTCCAATTCCTCGAAGGTGTATTATAAGTGTGTAACCTGGCGTAGACGTGCGAAAGCGCGGGTTGGGTTGCAGGCGCTTGGAACCTGCATAAAAGCATCCCCAACTAGCCAGGCTTTTGTTTTATGGTGGATATTCCAGGATTTTCAAGTTCTTGATGCGAACTGATTTTGCGTCTGTACGGATCAGACCCGCGAGCATATCGGCGATTTGCAGTCCATCGTTTTGGCTTGCAGGGATTGCTTTTACTTCGCCCAGATAGATATCAGGCTTCAACGCATCAGATAGCGTCTTTCGTAGAATATGCCTGAATGATTTTTGTTCCTTTTTGCCGTCATAAATCAAAATCGCATTTTGCAACAAATGCGCTGGGAGGCCCTTGACGCACAGGGCAACGAAATCCGCAATGATCTGCTCACCGGTCTTAAGGCGGGAGTCTTTTGGCAGGAGTTGCTTGTTGACGTTCAAGACGACTGCGCCTGGAATTTCGATCTCGGCGTTAATGTAAGAGCAGAACTCTTTACGAATCCGGTAATCCACTTTCGAAAAATGGAATTCGAAATCATCCGACATGGACAGTCTTTCTCGCAAGGGGGCAACTGTGATTTCCTCGTCAGCCATCATTGCAGCAATGATGAGCAACTCTGACGAGCCTCGCCTGAAACGAAAACCGGGATCGCCAGACCAGTCCACATAAATTCTAATGGTCATTGTCAGCCCACCAGGCAGGCTATTTTGGGTCTACTTTGCACAAGGCGTAAGCGGCCGCCATATCGCCGTAGCCCGCGCCGATGATGGCAATGTTCATGCTTGACTCTCGTTTCTACAGGGTGTATGATAAGGATAGTGATCGGGTGGCCCAGGGACCTGCCAGCACATCACTGGCGGCTGAACTGGGATTTCCCTCCGAAAGAGGTCCCCGATCCCTTTTTTATTTTTTGAACTCCATCAAAATATCATCCTCTTGGATGATTTTATCAGGAGGGGTCATTTTCTTGAACGTCTGGAGCGCAACCCAATGTGCTTCTGACTTTTTCCCGACGGAAGCAAAATGTATTTTTGTTGGGTCAATATGTATGCCAGCGCGGCGCAACAGGTTGAGCAGGTGCTCTTTAATCTTTGCTTCATGGCCGGGATATTCCTGGTCAATAACAACTTGATCGAGTTTGCTGATCTTGCTTTTTAATAGCAAGTAGAGTCCAATTGAAAAGAGTTGAATATAGTACCTGGTTTCCAATCTCTTTTTTTCGCTGCCACGTAAATTTTGTATGCAAGCACGTTTCACCGTTGCAGGTATCAAAATAGAATATTGTTGGTCATTGGAAAATGCCAACGCCGTGTCCACTTTCGTATCGCCTATTTTCCCGCTTTGATCAACTTCAACCCGCATCCTTTCCCCCCAATTCGTCCCGAATCTGATCGCTCCACTTGATACCCTCGCGCGCCAGGTAATACGCGCCCAGCAATGTGATCGGCAGCCACAGCGCCACGTGCAAAACCAACGTGTAACCGGCGGCGGTGGCCTGCTCCACGCCGTAGGCTGAGAGTACCGCGATCCCTGGCGCATCGAAGGTGCCGATATACCCTGGCGCGGACGGGATGGTGGTCGCCAGGTTGACGATGCCGTTCATCAGCATCAGGGCAAAGAACGAGACGCTGAAATCGAAGGCGTGCATCACGAACCAGTATTTTTCCGTCTCCAGCAGCCAGATGATGACCGAGGTGAAGAACACCATCAACACATTGAACGGCGAGCGTAACGAAGCCAGCCCGTCCAGGAATTTGTGCATGATGCCGCTGACCTTCTCGCGCAGGTTGGCTGGCAGGAAACGAATGAACCATTGTCCGGCACGCGCCGTCGCCTGCGGGAACATGGCCGCCAGCAGGAAGACCGCCAGCGCCCCCAGGAAAACTCCCGTACCGATCACCGCTACTTGCTGGATGTTGCCCACGAAGCCCGATTCGCCGGTCAGTTTGGCTAGTTCGGGCAGGTTGACGAACACGAAGGCCAGCATCACCACGCCGTCGAAGATGCGCTCCACGATGATGGTTGCCAGCGAAGCCGAGACCGGAACTTGCTCCTTGCGCTTGAGGATCACCGCCCGCAGCACCTCCCCGGCGCGCGCCGGGTAGATGTTGTTTCCCATGTAGCCGATGGTCGTAATCGGGAACATGGTTTTGGTCGGGATCTTCTTGATGGGGCCCAACAGGTAATGCCAGCGCCAGGCGCGCGCCCACACGCCAACAAAATAGACCGCCACCCCCGGCAACAGCCACCAGTAGTTGGCCTGTTTCACTGCGTCCCAGAATTGGTCCAGGTGCAGGCCGCGCAGCGCCAGCCAGATGAACAGGGTGCTGACCAGCACCCCAAGCCAGAATTGCCACTTCTTCATAGGCCGTGATTGTACCGCAGACTGGGCAGTTTTATCGCTGCCCTGCTTGCCCATCTCACAACTATCTTTGCAGCAATATATTTAGGCTCTTAACTGAATTCAAGGAGGTGGTCAGATTCTGATAAGATTGGTTCATGGTCAACATACAGAATCTGATAGATGATGCGAAGTGTTTTGCGGTAGTGCGCGAATTGCGCTGGCCGGATG
>JBMOMP010000045.1:0-14761 GCA_049323115.1 Chloroflexota bacterium | reverse complement strand
GCGATAATTTTACCTGAACTTTATCTGTTTGGAGTCACTCATTTGAGGGGCTCTACTTCCGAAGCGCCGCGTCGGGCTTGTCGCGACGAATGCCAGATCACTTTTACAGAAAAATCCTTGCACTATCGATCGCTTTCGAATGTTACCTTGTTTACGTTTTCATCTGTCAGCAATTTTATTGCTTGTGACCAGAAGAAAAGGGCTTGAAATTCATCACCCTGCCTTCTAGGAATAACAGCTTTTGCCATGACTATCCTACATTAATTCTCCATCAAGTTTATTTAAGAAATAGAACATTTGTTGCCGCCATATATATGGGTATATATGGGTATACCCCGTATATATTGGTTTCAGTGAGGTTATCACTAGAGTCTTTGCCTGTCAAGATAACTAGAACATCTGTCTTATAAGAATCATGTTAGAAATTTATTAGACGCCTTGTAACAAAAATGCGCCAGTTCGGCGCTATTTTGTCGAACTCTAGATTTTACTGTTCGTCATCGCCGCGCATCGGAGACCGCATCCGTGGCCGAGACGCCTTCCGGCCAGCGCGCGCCAATCTCTGCGGCTAACTGATCGAGTTTTGACCAGGCGTTCTTATCGTCTTTTCGTGTGGACTTCACCGGAATCAACAAGGCGACAACCTGGCCACAGTACGTTATCTGCACTTCCTTGCCAGTTTCACGCACCATGCGCACCAGTTCACTGGCTCTATATTTCAATTCGCGAACGCCGACCGTTATCATTTTCTTCCTTTTGCTGGATTTGGCAATCCCGCAAAGCCATACTGAGAATTGCCGTCCCGAAGGCTTGAACGACGGGTAAGGGTTCGTAAGAAACCTTCGGGACGGTCGCGCTAACACTCGCTATACCCGCAGGCGTAACACTTGCGGCAGCCCTCCTCGTTCACTACCGCCGCCTCGCCGCACTCCGGGCACAGGTCGCCGATCTTGAGCGCGCGCTGCGCGGCTTCGGCTTCCTTTTCCAGCAGGTGGCCGCCGTTGCCCGGCACTTTCTCCTCGTCCGGGATGTCCTTTATGCCGTCCTTCTCGCGCAGGTACATCTCCACTACCTGTCCCACGCCGTCGGGTAACGAACGCACGCGGTTGGGGCCGAATCCCAGCGAACGCCCGCCGCCGATGCCGGTCAACTGGCGCACGATCTCGCGCATGCGGTCCAGCGGGGCGATGGGCGAGGCCAGCCGCAGGATGTACGAGATCAGCCGCCCGATGGCCTCGGAGACGGCGGCCGTCTCCGAGCCGGCCTTGGCGGTGTTGATGAAGACCTCGAAGGGCTGGTCGCCGCCGTTCTCGTTGACGGTGATGAAGGCCTTGCCCAGCGGCGTCTCCACGTTGTAGGTGCGCCCAATCAAGGCGCGCGGGCGCGGCTTCTTGCTGCCGTGCCAGAGTTTCTCCGCAGGAGGCTGGGCAGGTTCGGGGGGAGTCTGAAGCGTCCCTTTCTTTTCCGCGGTCGCCTGGGTTTCCAGCACCACCACCTCGCGCGAGCCGGTCACGTACACCGTGATGCCCTTTGCGCCCAGTTCCCAGGCCAGCAGGTAGGCCTGCGCCACGTCATCGACCGTGGCCGTTTCGGGAAAATTCACAGTTTTGCTCAGGCTATTATCGACGAAGGCTTGCAGCGCAGCCTGCATACGCACGTGCTCCTCGGCGCTGATGTCGGCCGAAACCACGAACACGTCCCGGATGTCTTCCGGCACCTCGGCGATGCCCCGGCAAGTGCCTGCGCGCATCACCTGCTCGATGATTTCCTGGCGTTTCTCCTCGCCCAGCCCGGCGCCTTTCAGGGCCTGGTCGAAGCGCGGGCTGGCGTAGGCCAGTTGCAGGTCCACCCCCTTGTCGTTGACGTGGCGGATGTAGGCCAGCGCAAAGACCGGCTCGCAGCCGTAGCCCTCGCAGCCGGCGACGGTGGCGATGGTGCCGGTCGGCGCGACGGTGGTCTGCGCGGCGTTACGGATGCCGTGTTTGCGGATGCCTTCGGCCAGCGCTTCCCACCGCACCTCGGGCCTGCCCCAGTTATCCTGGTAGGGAGTCAACGGCTTGGGCGGCTGCCAGGTCATGTCGTCCATGTCGTAGATGCTGCCCTGGATGGCCGGGAACGGTCCGCGCTCGATAGCCAGTTCGATGCTGGTCTGCATGGCGTGGTAACGCACGAACTCCATCACCTGCGCGCCGAACTCCTGTCCTTCCGGCGAGCCGTAACGCACGCCCGCGTGGTACATCAGGTCGGCCAGCCCCATGATGCCCAGTCCGATGCGCCGCGCGCGATGGGCGGCTTCCTTCAACTGCGGCACCGCCGGGACGTAGGCGTTGGCCTCCACCACGTCATCCAGGAAGCGCGCGGCGGTTGCCACCGACTGGCGCAGCGCTTCCCAGTCCACCGTCCCATTTGGCCCGCAGTGCTCGTTCAGGTTCACCGAACCCAGGCAGCAGTTTTCGTAAGGGCCTAACCATTGTTCGCCGCAATTGTGGACGACCAGCCCGTTTGCAATAAACGAATGCGTATCTGGCTGGTGTAAGTCATAGACCGGCTCCACGCCATCCGGCTCGACAGCCATAACCGTTGCCAGGAAAGACTCCTCGTATGGTCCGCGCACCATGCGGCTGAGGTAATCTGCCAGTTTGGTTTGCTTGGCTTCGGTAAGGAAACCAATCTCGTTGGCAAAGGCAACTAAGTTGCTTTTGCTGATTGCCAGGTCGTGTTGCGGCTGGTGGAAATATTCTTTTGAGCCGCCTTTGCCGTCTGGCATGGCGCGGTAGCCGCCTGTGCGGCGGTTTTCGTAGATGCGGCTGGCGATCCCAAAATTCAGCAGTAAGCGCTGCACGTCCTTCAAAAGTGTCAGGTGGCTGGCGCTCAGGCGTACAGTGCAGCCTTTTTCGCCGCCATCGTTGACCTGTCCATCGGCTGTGAAAAGCGCTTGCAGGAATCCTTTTTGCATGTCTTCACTGCCAGAAAATATTGCGGCAGGTACAAAGTGCTTCTTCTCTTTGGTGACGCCAAATCCTTCTGCCCAAAACCGCAGGCGATTAGAGGCCACACGGGCTTCGTCTCGGTCGTCTATTTCTGTAACGCCTACAGGGTAAGCGCGGTGTTGATCGGGTTTCTCCACCAAATTTGTGACCATTTCAGCAAAAGCAGGCGCAAGTTCGCGCTTTTCGTCTCCAAAGAAGGAAAGCACGGCGCGGACGACATTAACGGTTCCATCGCCAATCAACCAGCCAAGTATGCGGCCTTCTTCCAGCGTGCCCTCATTTCCAAACCCGCCCTTGCGGTTCAGGATGTGGATACGGTCGCCCGGCTGCAAGTTTCCTGTTTCCGTCCATCCACGCGAAGTCATCACGCGGTGATCTTCTGTCAAGCGCAATTCATATCCCTGGCGTGTCAACAAGCGAAGAACTGGTTTGACGCCGGTTTGGAATACGCATGTGGCGGGTAAGAATGTGTTCGTCCCAAAACGAGCATCCGTTGTGACAATAACTTTATTGCCTTGTGCAGCCAATTCGTCCGCGCGATACAGGCCATTTTCTGTATATATGAGCGTTTCGCCGGTCACACATGGGTTTGTCGCCTCCAGCGGGTACAGGTGTGGGACAGGATTCTCACGATTGGCTCTATCCAGGAACAGCACGCCCGGTTCGCCGTTGTGGTGCGCCTGTTCGACGATCTTCTGGAACAGGTCGCGCGCCCTGACCGTCTTATAGACGCGGATCGGCACGCCGGCCGCCTCGGCCTGTTCCAGCGTCCCTTTGCCGTACTCGCGGTAACTGGGATGGTGCACATCCGGGAAGCGCAATTCCCAGTCGGCGTCGTCTTTTACCGCCTGCATGAAGGCGTCCGTGATGCCGACCGAGATGTTGAAATTGGTGATGTGGTTCTCGTCCGTCTTGCAGGTGATGAACTCTTCGATGTCGGGATGGTCCACGCGCAGCACGCCCATGTTGGCGCCCCTCCTCGAACCTCCCTGGGCGATCTCGCCGAAGGCGTTGTCATACACGCGCAGGAAGCCCACCGGCCCGGTCGCCTGTCCGGCCGAGGATTGCACCAGCGCGCCCTTGGGTCGCAGCCGCGAGAAAGAGAATCCGTTCCCGCCGCCGGTCTGCTGGATGAGGGCCGCATCGCGCAGGGTCTGGAAGATGCCGGCCTTGTCGCGCCCCATGTCATCGGTGATCGGGAGAACGAAGCAGGCCGCCAGTTGTCCCAGCGGCGTGCCGGCCCCGGTAAAGGTAGGGGAATTCGGAAAGAACTTCTTGCTGGTCAGCAAATGGTAGAACTCGACCGCGCGCGCCATCGCATCCCCGCTCCAGATCTCCTCGACCCTGGCAATATGCCAGGCCACCCGCCAGAACATTTCCTCCACGCTTTCGACCGGCTTGCCGTCCTTGCCGCGGCGCACATAGCGGCGCAGCAGCACCTGGCGGGCGTTCTCGGTCAGTTCGATCTTGGGAAGTCCGCGAGGCAGGGGCGGGGCGGGCAGCAGGCTCTTGTCGGTGTTTGCGGCGGTTTTGGTTACCATGACGTTCTCTCCTTTTTCAATGTAAATATAAATCTGGCATTGACAGACAAATAACGGCAGCAAGGCCTCTCTGCGGAAAGAGGGGATTGCTGCCGGGGGAAAGTCTAGCCTTCGAGCAGGCGGTCTATTTCGTTTCGTACCGAATGGAGGTCATGCAGGCGCAGGTAGACGATGGCGTAACGGATGTATGCGATCTGGTCCAGTTCCTTCAGGGCGGCAATGACCAGGTCTCCCACAACACGCGAGGGGACTTCGGCTTTCCCCATTTTCTGCAATTGCGATTCGATCTGCCCGATCAGGCGCTCGATGTCCGCAGCCGAGACGGGGCGTTTGGCGCAGGCAATGCGCACCCCGCGCGCCAGTTTTTCCCGGTCGAACTCTTCACGTGTGTCATCCTGTTTGATGATGAGCGGCGTGGCAAGGATGGCGCGTTCGTATGTGCTGAATCTCTGCCCGCATTGAATACATTCCCTACGGCGGCGAATGCCACCGTGGCTGTCGTGCGTTGTATCGAGCACTTTTGTGTCGTCGGCCTGGCAATAAGGACACCGCATATCTGGTTCACTCCATAATTAGAACATACGTTGCCGCCATATATGGGCGTATAGGCTCTGCATCCCCGTATATATGGCGAAGATGAACCAGATTTTAGCATATTTCCCCGTCCTGTTCAAGAGGACTGATGGGTGATTTACCTTAAAAAATCTTCTGTTGGGTAAAGATTTTCGCGGCCGCCTCGGCATCCATGGGGTGCGCCAGCAGGAAACCCTGGACGTATTCGCACCCCAGTTCTTTGAGGAATGCCAGTTGTTTTGGATCGTCGACCCCTTCTGCGATCACGCTCAACCTCAAGTGATCGGCGAGCGCTTTGATCGTTTCGATGACCCGTAAACTCTCATCGTTTACCCCTATCATTTGGATGAAGGAACGGTCAATTTTCAGTGCATGGATAGGGAACCGAACCAGGTAGTTCAAGGCCGAATAGCCTGTCCCAAAGTCATCCAGGCTGATTCGAATCCCGGAAGCGTGCAGTTTTCTCAATACCTCGATGGCCGCTTTGTCGCTGACTGCGCTGATATTTTCTGTCACTTCCAGCCACAGCATGTTCGGGTCGAGACCAGTTTCCTGGAGAATCTGGTGAACATGATCGACAAAATTTGGATGCTTCAGGTTGGCTGCGGAAATATTGACGGACATGAAAAGGGGCGGGTCCTGGGGAAATTCCTCCTGCCATTTGACTGCCTGGAGACATGCGGCCTGGAGTACCCAGCCATCAGTGGTGAATAAAAGCCCGCCAGTGTCCAACAAGCCCATGAACATTTCCGGCTCCAGGATGCCTCGCCCTGGTTTGTACCAGCGCAGCAATGCTTCGTGCCCAACAATGCGTCCGGTTTTCAGGGAAATGATGGGTTGGTAATGGAGACGGAACTCTCGTTCAACCGCCCCTTTCTTCAGGTCCGTTACCAATTGCATGCGTTCCATGACCTGGTTGTGCATCGCGGTGTCGTAAATTTCGATGCGCTCTTTGCCCAGTTCCTTGGCCTGGTACATCGCAATGTCAGCGTCCCGGAGGATGTCTTCCGATTTTTCGTAATGTTTTGCGCTCAGGGCGATCCCGATGCTGACGCTGGTGTAGATTTCCTTCCCATCCACTTCAAAAGGCTTGGACATCAGTTCTTGCAGGCGCGTTGCGATCATGAGCGCATGGTCAATGTTGCTAATATCATTGAGGAGGACGGCAAATTCATCCCCGCCAAAACGGGAAATTGCAGAGATGCGCGCAATCGTATCGATTTCCCGGAAATTTTTCTCCAACCGGGCTGCAATGGCTACGAGTAATTTGTCCCCGGCTGCATGACCAAGGCTGTCGTTTACGATCTTGAAATTATCGATGTCGAAAAAAAGAACGGCAAACAAACCTTCTAATTTGCGCTTGTCCCTGGCGATGGATTGTTGCAGGCGGTCGAGGAAAAGGGTCCGGTTGGGCAGGCCCGTCAGGCTGTCATGGAATGACTTGTGAAGCATTTCGGCCTGGACGCGGTTGCGTTGGATGGACAGGGCGACCTGGTTGCCTACTGCCAGGACAAATTGAAGATCGCTTTTATAAAACGGTCTCGAGGCTTTATTTTTCCTTGCAAAGATCAGCGCCGCCGCCTTGTCTTCGATCATAACGGGCACCAGCACCATTGATTCGGCGACTGGAGCGTGATCGCTCGTGTCCTTGTTGGCTTCTTCCGGCGATGTCAGGTAGGCGGTGTGGTGTTCGATGACGTCTTGGGCCAGCGAGGCAGAAATCCCTTTTTCTGGCAGTCTGCCGAACTCATCTGATAGTATGATCTGGCATTCGTCTGCTCCAAGCATGGTTCTGACCAGCCTTGTGATCTCGTCAAGGGCCGTGTCCAGGCTTGTCATATTGACCAGGCGCTGTCCGACGTCATGGAGCAAGCCGCCATAGTGTTCGATGGACTCGATCACCAGTTCTTTGGTCACTGTATTTTTTGTTTGGACAGCAAAGGGATCGCTGGTAGACAGAAAGTCGCTGTTGAGCAATGCAATCAGGTAAAACCCGATGCGGATCTGGTCTTCATGCTGGATGATTTGATTGTCAACCCGCCGGCTGTTTACAAAGGTGCCGTTGGTGCTTTCGAGGTCCCGGACTGTTATCTCGTTCTTTTTGTCGTCGAAGTAAATCTCAGCGTGGTATCTCGAAGCGGCGTCGTCATAAATAACAATATCATTTTCGGCCTCCCGGCCCAGGGTATTGCGACCAGGTTTCAAGGTGTAGTCGCGTAATTCTTCATTGGTGGATCGAATGATCAAAAACCACATATGTATCCTGTAAATGACGCCGTATAGAGTAGCAGGGATCGCCCGGCGTGACGGGGGCATTAAGTCTACTACGTTTCTATAAATTGGCCAGGAATTCGATCACCGCCCGGTTGAACCCGTCTGCGTTGGATTGGTGGGGGACATGACCGCAGGGCAGCACGAAGCCGCGCGCATCTGGCAGCGCTTCGACCAGGCGGTGGAAGGAGACCGGGGCCAGGGTCTGGTCGCGGTTGCCCCAGATGACGAGACTCGGCAGGTCGAGCGAGGGCAGGCTGGGGGTCAGGTCGTGAAGCGTGTGGGGGATGTTGTAGACGCCGGGGGCCGTCCGCTTGTAGTCCAGCGCGGTTTGGGCGCGGACCTGCACGGGCAGGGTGTGCAGCGCGCCGCCGGTGTGGCCGAGGGAGACGCTGGTCATGTCAATGATGAAGCGGAAGGCCCATTGCGGGATGCGCTCCATGATGGTGGTATTGAGCGCCGGGTTGCGGTACGAGATGCGCAGGATGGCAGGCAGTTGCGCCAGTTGGTAGAAGGGATCCGCCAATACCAGCGCGCGCAGGTTTTCGGGGAAGCGGCGGGCGTAGTCCAGCGCCAGGTAGCCGCCCAGCGAGTGGCCGATGATGACCGGGGGCCGGTCAAGGGGGAGCGTTTCGATCCAGGCCGACAGGTGTTCGAAGAGCCAGTCTATGTGATAGGCGCGCGAGTCGGGCTTGGCGCTTTCGCCGTGACCGAGCAGGTCGAGCGCGTACCCGGCATAACCATGCTCGGCCAACGCTGGCAGGAGCGCGTCCCAGTCGTGCAGGGAGGCTGCCAGGCCATGGACCAGGATAACGGGTGCGCCTTCTCCGTGTGATATGAAATTGGCGTCGCCTGCGGGCGTTTTCGCCTTGCCAGTATATTCCTGGTGAAGGTTATTTTTCTGTGACGTGTTGCTCATACCTTTTTGCCAGTTCGCGCCGTAATACCTTGCCGATAAAGGTGCGTGGGAAGTCGTCCATGAAGATGACGAAACGCGGGACGAGATGCGGCGGCAGGCGGCGTTTGCAGTAGGCCAGGACGGCTTCGGGCGTGGGGCGCTCGCGGTCGCCGATGATGAAGGCAAAGGGATGCCTGGCGATGGCTACTACGGCCACTTCTTTGATCTGTGGGATTTCGTAGATGACTTCCTCCACGTCGCGGGGGAAGGCCGGTTGGCCGGGCTTTTCCGGGTACCACATGTCGGCTTTGCGGGCAATGATGCGGAAGAAACCGTCGTTGTCCATTTGGGCTACGTCGCCGGTGAGCAACCAGCCGTCGGAGGTCAACACTTCCCGGGTGGCCTGCGGGCTTTTCCAGTAGCCCATCATCACTTGCGGGCCGCGCACTGCCAGTTCGCCGATCTGGCCGGGCTTGACCTCTTTGCGCCCGCGCGCCAGGTCCACGACAGCGGCTTCCGTGGAGGGCAGCGGGACGCCGATGCTGCCCACTTTGCCGGCGCCGCCCAGCGGGTTGGCGTGCGTGACCGGCGAGGCTTCGGTCAGGCCGTAGCCTTCCACCAGGTGGCCTTTGGTCAGTTTTTCGAAGGCTTCCTGCACTTCTACCGGCAGGGGCGCAGAACCGCTGATACAGGCCTTGATCGAGCGGATGCCGTATTTGCGCACCCCGCGGAAATTGTTGATGGCTACGTACATGCTCGGCACGCCTGGGAAGATAGTGGGGCGGTGCTTCTGGATGGATTCCAGCACCTCCTTGACCTGGAAGCGGGCTTTCAGGATCAGCGTCGCTCCCAGCGTGACCGGCACGGTCAGGGCGGTGGTCAGGCCGTAGATGTGCGAGAAGGGCAGCGCGCACAGGAAACGCTCGCGGCCCTCCCGCGCTTCCGGCATCCAGTGGCGGGTTTGCAGGGCATTGGCGACCAGGTTCTTGTGCGACAACATGACGCCTTTGGCGGCTGCCGTGGTGCCGCCCGTGAACTGGATGACGGCCAGGTCTTCGGGCGCGACTTCCACGCTCGGCGAACGCGACCCCTGGCCTGCCAGCCAGCGATGGAAGCGGATCGCCCCCGGAACGGTCAGGCCGCGGTTGCGCCAGCGCGAAATGAATTTCTTGGGCAGGGAAAGGTAATCGGCCGGGTCGGTCAGGACGACGAACGGCAGTTCGGTATTGGCTTGCGCCTGGCGCGCCAGTCCCGCCGCCGGTTTGACGGTGACCAGCAGGCTGGCCTCCACTTCCTTGAGAATGCGGATCAGTTCCTCCGGTTCGGTCAGGGGCGGGATGAAAACGGCCGTCATCCCGGCTTTGAGTACGCCGAAGAAAGCGATCACCATTTGCGGGATGTTCGGCATGAGCAGCACGATGCGCGCGCCCGCTCCCAGTCCCAGCGCCAGCAGCGCGTTGGCAAAGCGGTTGGCCTCGTGGTTGAGGCGGCGGTACGAAAGGCGGCTGCCCTCGAAGGCGACGGCGGTGTGGTTCGGGAAGCGTCGCACTGCCGAGCGCAAAAGGTGATGGACGGGGATGTTCGGGATGCCGATCGTGTATGGCACACCGTCCTCGTAGAAGTTGAGCCAGGGGCGTCCCCTTCGCAGGGATTCGCGCCCCGGTTTGGCGGAAGCGGGCCGGTCGTCGCGCCAGGTGCGCTGGGATTCGCCTTCCAGGAAGCGTTCGATGGAGCGATCCACTGCTTCGCGCCGTTCGAGCATGACCATGTGTCCTGATACCCTTATATCGGCTTCTTCCGCGCCTGGAATGGATCGCGCCACCTTCTCGAACAAGGGACGTTCGAAGACCAGGTCGCGGTGCCCGCGGATCACGAGCGTGGGGACTTGCAAGGCGGCAAACTTGTCCCAGCCGACCCACCTGGAAAGGTTGTTGATGTAGAACGGCTTGAGGGCGTGCGGCGGGGCAGACAGCCATTGGCGGGTAAGAGGCTCGATCAGGCGCAGTACCGTGTTGGGCAGGCGCAGGCCGAGCCGGTAGAGCCAGTTCAGTTTGAACTCGCCTGCGGTGGCGATCAGGATGAGACCTTCGACCTGCCCCGGATGGTTGAGGGCAAACTCCGTAGCGATCGCGCCGCCGAAGGAATGACCGGCCAGCACGAACGGCCCGTTGACCTTGAGCGTTTCCAGCGCGGCTTCGAGGTCAGCCTGCATCTGGGGCATATCGTACTTGCTGGCAGGTTTGTCGGAGGCGCCATGTCCGCGCAAATCGAGCGCTATCACGCGGTTTTCCAGGGAAAATTCCTGCAACTGGTACTTCCACTGGCTGGCCTGCCCGCCGAAACCGTGCAGGAAGACGAACGTCCGCCGGGGATGGTCAGGCGAGATGTCTATGGCCGAGAGGCGCACCAGCGGGCGCGCCGAGACGCGGATCTCCCGCCGGTAGAGGTCGAGGTCGGTATGCATGTTCTCTGGAGGCTACGGCAGCGGCTCAAGGTAGTAAGAAGTCCCTTGTTGCCGGGCTTCTGCCGACCAACCGGTTACCTCGGCCGGGTTCTTGACTTGCCACCACAGGAACGCCCCGCCTTCGTAGAGTGTGCAGACCGGGCCGCCGACGACCTCCAGTTTGGTTCCAGTGACATTGGTGAGGATCCAGTTATTCTGGATGCCTGGGGAGGAACGCATGTTCAGGTTGGTCAGCACTTTTGCTTGCTTCCCAACTTGGAGGCGGGGCGGCAGGGCAAGCGGGCAGTCCACTTCTCCTGCGACGGGTTCGCTTTCAGCGGGTTCTTGCCAGGTTAGTGCGTCCGGGTCCCACGCAAGGAGCAGGCCGCCGTCCTCTTTCTCGTGGATTTCCCATTGGTCCGGCGCCGGCTCGGTCAGGTCGTATTCCTCTGGCAGGGTGGAGGCCACCTCCTCTGGGATGACGGGAATCCAGTCCGCCGCCTCCACGTCCAGCGCGTAGACCGGGCTTCCGTCTGGGGTCAGGAGGTGCTCGCTGGCGGCGTCCAGGCTCAAGGTCTGGCTCGAGGCGGGGAAGTCGGGCAAGGCCATCGCAGCAGGTGGAGCAGGCAGGGCGGTCTCCGTCGCCGCGGGCAGGGCAGTCACCGTTGGTGGGATCGAGGTGGCCTGACTGGTTTCTCCTGGGGCGGCGGGCGGCGCTTGGGTGACGGTGGGCGCGGACGGTTGCGCGGGTTTGGCGGTCAGCGCGAATGCAAGCAGGAGCGCCAGCAGGATGAGGGCAACGATCAGTTTGAACAGATCGTAGTTGCGGGTGGAGAGAGAGGCGTTCATTTCGTCATCTAACCCTTTGCTTCATCCTGGCCGCTTGACTTTTCTTTCTTACCGGCTTTCTTTCCTTTTTTGCCTTTACCCCTCTTCTTGGGCGCAAGCGCGCGGTTAGCAAGGCGTTTCTCCTTGGCAAATTCTTTGGCCTGATCCAGCAGGCTTTGTTCGTCAACCAGCCTCTCGACCAGGTCGCCCAGGATTTCGCGCAGTTTTTCAATGGGAAGCGCCGCCAGCTTTTCGAAGGTGTCGACGTCGGCGTCTTTCAACATCCCTGCAATGACCGGGCCAACGCCGTTGATGAGGGTCAGGTCATCTGCTGCGGCCTGCGGTTGCCCGGCAGGGATGCTGTAGGCTGGGGGCGCCTCGCGCTCTTTTTCCAGCTCTTTGATGCGGGCTTCGAGCCGTGCTTTTTCTTCCAGGCAGGCCTTGCGCCTGCGCCGCCAGTACAGCCAGTCAATGATCCATTCGACCAGCCAGCCGATCAGCAGGCCCAGGATGAAAAGAGCGATACCACTCATTTGTTCCTCCACTTGCAAAACTTTGTAAGAGTGAATGAACCTCTGCTTGTACGAGAGGTCTGATACGAATTTTATACAACAGGTTGGCTCGCTTGGCAAGAGAAAATACCGGCAATTCTCCAAACAACCTGGGAACTGGGCTATTACTGCTCCGCTGCTTTGAAAAAACTTGACTTTCCTGGTGAAATGATCCAGAATGTCTGCAGATCAAAGGTGAAACCATGTCTTTTGACAAGATCATCGAAGCGGCTATCAAAGAGGCCATGGAGCGCGGCGAATTCGATGACCTGCCCGGCAAAGGCAAGCGCATCGACCTGACCGCATACTTCGACGCGCCAGAAGATGTCCGCGTGGCGCAATCCTTGTTGAAGAATGCCGGGCTCGCGCCGGTGGAGATCGAATATTTGCAGCACATCGCGGCGCTCGAAGAGAAATTGGCCTCCGCGCCCGATGAGGAAAAACGTAAACCGATCCGCAAGGAATTGGAGCAAAAGCGGTTGGCTTTCAATCTGCTTATGGAGCGTTCCAAAAGGCAAGTGAAAAGGTGAGAATTCTGCTTTGACAAATCTCTGCCCTCCTGCTATACTCCCAGCGTTGGTTGATGACTTTACCTGCCTGATGGCAGTTTTGAGTAAGCCAGTACGAGTATGACAAAAACTCCCCGGCCAGCACGTTTTACGGGGTGTTTTTCTATGTCCTGACTTTATCCGCTTCAAGCGGTGAAATTATCTTTTTAAGAAAAGGAAAACAATGAGTAAGAATCAAAAATTGAGAATCATTCCCCTGGGCGGTTTAGGGGAAGTGGGGAAGAACATGACCGTGTACGAGTATGGCAGGGACATCCTGGTCGTAGACACCGGCATTATGTTTCCCGAAAATGACATGCTGGGGATAGATTACATCATCCCGGATTTCGAGTATTTGCTCGATAAGGCAGAGCGTGTGGTGGGCATCATCATCACGCATGGGCACGAAGACCACATTGGCGCGATCCATCATGTCCTGGCCGAGATCCCGGCCCCGGTCTACGCCACGCCCCTGACGCGCGGCCTGATCGAGGCCAAACTGGCGCGCAACAACGCCCTCGGCAAGGCCTCCCTTCATACGGTGGAAGCCGGCCAGACGATCCGCTTGGGAGCGTTCGAGGTCGAATTGTTCCACGTCTGCCATTCCATTCCGGATTCGGTCGGGCTGGGCATTACCACGCCGGCCGGCCTGGTCGTCCACATGAGCGATTACAAGTTCGACCACACGCCCGTAGACGGCTGGCCGACCGATTACGCCAAACTGGCCGAACTGTCGAAGCGCGGCGTGGATTTGCTCCTGTCGGATTCGACCAACGCCGAAAGACCGGGTTGGACTCCTTCGGAGAAGGTCATCGGTCCAGCCCTGGACAATGTGTTTGCCAGCGCGCCTGGGCGGGTGATCGTGGCCTCGTTCGCTTCCTTGATCTCGCGGATGCAGCAGGTGGCCGACGCGGCCGTGAAACACAAGCGCAAATTGGCTTTTGCCGGCGTCAGCATGGTAGATAACGCCAAGATCGCCCGCAACTTGGGCTACCTTGAAATCCCCGACGCTACCCTGGTTCCGCTCGAGCAGGCCTTGAATATGGACGCCAAACAGGTTGCGCTGATGTGCACCGGGTCGCAGGGGGAACCGTCTTCGATCATTGGCCGCCTGTCTTCCGGGACGAACCGCCAGTTCGACCTGAAGCCCGGCGATACGGTGGTTTTGTCGTCGCACCCCATCCCGGGCAACGAGGAGAACGTCAGCCGGGCGATCAACCGCATGTTGCGGCGGGGCGCAGACGTGATCTACGACGCCCTCGCGCCCATCCACGTTTCCGGTCACGCCAGCCAGGAGGAGCAGAAGTTGCTCATGAACCTGGTGCGCCCGAAGAACTTCATCCCCATCCACGGCGAGTTGCGGCAATTGAAGCGCCATGCCGTGTTGGCGAGGCAGGTGGGTATCCCCGAAGAGAATATCGTGGTCGTGGAGAACGGCCATGTGGTGGAACTGTCCGATGGGAAATTGCGCCTGGCGGAGCGCATCCCCGGCGGCTACGTCTTCGTGGACGGTCAATCCATCGGCGATATTGACAACGACGTGATGCGCGAACGCGAGAAACTGGCGCGCAGCGGCATCTTCTTGATCGACTTGAATGTGGACAAGTATTCCGGCCGGCTGTTACACGATCCAGAGATCATCACGCGCGGCTTCCTTTCCCCGGAAGACGCCGAGACGTTGATGCCCGGGGTGCGGCAGCGCATCATGGACATCGTCAATGGCGGCGGGCTGGACGCCGAAAAGGACATTGCCAGCGCCGTCAAATCGTTCCTGTTCAACGAAACCAAACGCCGCCCGATGGTCTTCGTGACGTTGAGCAAAACGTAGAAAACCTTTGGGATCAAAAAAGTCGAGCAAATTGATTTGCTCGACTTTTCTGTACTCTTTCCTTGTTTTGCGAGATTGACGGCTACTTGTTCAACTCGATTTCCAGTTTGGTAACCTTGACTTTCATGGTCACGGATCCCAGCGTTGACTTGTTCCTATATCCCAGGAACAGGTAATTCGGCAAGTTGACAATTTGCGAGGAGAGATCGATCAAGTTGATTTCACCGCCCACTTCATTGCCGCTCGTTGTCAACTCGAATTCATAGATGTAGGGAGGGACTTCGCCAAAG
>JBMOMP010000044.1:0-15218 GCA_049323115.1 Chloroflexota bacterium | reverse complement strand
CCGTCCGCGTAGTAAAATAGTCAGGTACATGAAATCTACTGCTACGGCCGTCCCGCTCGAAAAATTGATGGAGCAACTCCCAAACACATTCAGCCTCGCTGACCGGGAGTTGGTCCAGCGCGCCTGGCGCGTGGCCGAAGAAGCCCACCGCGAGCAGAAGCGCAATTCAGGCGAACCGTACATCAATCACTGCCTGGCGGTCGCCAGCATCCTGGCAGACCTGCGCGTGCCGCCGGAGGTCATTGCCGCCGGCTTGCTGCACGATACCGTGGAGGACACCTCCGTCACCCTGGACGACATCCGCCGCGATTTTGGGGAAGTGGTTGCCAGCCTGGTAGACGGCGTCACCAAACTGGGCAACCTGCCGCGCGTCAGCCACAACGGCCACGAGGAAAAACAGAACACCGGGACAACAGGCGGCAGCGAAGTGGAACTGCTCAAGCCGCAAGCCGCGCTGGGACGCCGTTCAGACG
This sequence comes from Chloroflexota bacterium, assembly GCA_049323115.1. Lineage (GTDB taxonomy): Bacteria > Chloroflexota > Anaerolineae > Anaerolineales > Villigracilaceae > JAABUE01. The sequence goes on along the minus strand of JBMOMP010000044.1, from coordinate 14,745 downwards.
CAGTCTCCGAGACGCTGCGCAAGACCTTTCTGGCAATGGGCGACGATGTACGTGTGGTGCTCATCAAACTGGCCGACCGCCTGCACAACATGCGCACCCTGGGATACATGCCCGAAGAGAAACGCCGCCGCATCGGCAAGCAAACGCTCGAAATCTACGCCCCGCTTGCCAACCGCCTCGGCATCTGGCAGATCAAGTGGGAACTGGAAGACCTGGCCTTCCGCTACGTCAATCCCGAAAAATATAAAGAGATCGCCGAGCAACTGACCGAGCGCCGCCCCGACCGCGAAGCGCAGATCGAGACCATCATCCAGGCGCTGGAACGGCTGCTCACGCAAAGCAACATCAAGGTCGAGATCAGCGGGCGACCCAAACACATCTACTCTATCTACCGCAAGATGACTAAGAAGGGTAAGTCCTTCGACCTGGTGCGGGACTTGCGCGCCGTGCGCCTCATCGTCCCGGACGTGCCGGCCTGCTACGCCACCCTCGGCCTGATCCATACCCACTGGCGCCCCATCCCCGGCGAGTTCGATGACTATATCGCCGCCCCCAAGGACAATTTCTACCAATCATTGCACACGGCAGTCATCTACGATGACGGCAAACCGCTGGAAGTCCAGATCCGCACCGCCGAAATGCACCAGAACGCGGAATACGGCATCGCCGCGCACTGGAAGTACAAAGAAGGCACACCGCGCGACAAGTCTTATGAACAGCGCATCACCTGGCTGCGCAAAATGATGGAATGGCGCAGCGACGTGGACGACGCGCAGGAATTCGTCGAAAGCATGAAGACCGACGTGTTCCAGGACCGGGTCTACGTCTTTACCCCGCGCGGCGATATCATAGACCTGTCGGCCGGTTCCACGCCGATCGATTTTGCCTACCACGTCCACACCGACATCGGCCACCGCTGCCGCGGCGCGCGGGTGAACGGGAAACTCGTCCCGCTGGAGCACGAACTGAAAACCGGCGACCAGGTCGAAATCCTGACCGCGAAGCGCGGGGGGCCCAGCCGCGACTGGTTGAACTCCAACCTGGGACTGGTCAAGACCCAGCGCGCGCGCGCCAAGATCAAAGCCTGGTTCAAGAAGCAGGATTACGAACAAAACCTCGCCTCCGGGCGCGGCATCCTGGAGCGCGAATTGGGGCGGCTGGGCATCAACGAGACCAACGTCGAAAAACTGGCGCACCAACTCGAACTGCGCACTCCCGAAGAATTATATGTGGCGCTGGGCACCGGCGACATGTCGGTCGGCAAGATCGTCAAGGCGCTTTCCGAAGACGAGCAGAACGTGGATATCCTGGCCGCCAGCGCTCCCACCAGCGAAGCCGTCTCAGCCGACGCCGTAGACGTGGTAGGACTGAAAGGCCTGCTGACCACCATTGCCAAGTGCTGCAACCCCACGCCCGGCGACGAGATCGTGGGCTACATCACGCGCGGGCGCGGCGCCACCGTTCACCGCCTGGACTGCCCCAACATCCTGCGGACGCGCGAGCGCGAACGCCTGGTGCACGTCTCGTGGGGCGAACACGTGCGCACCTACCCCGTACCGGTGCGCATCCACGCCTACGACCGCCAGGGGCTGATGGGCGACGTTTCCAACCTGCTCAATAACGAGGGCGTCAACATCGCGGACGTGACCGTCAAAACACACCAAAACCTGGCCGACATAAAACTGGTGATCGAAGTGCGCAACATCGAGCAACTCAGCCGCATCCTGACCCGGCTCGAAAACCTGCCCAACATCATGGAAGCGCAGCGCATCCATCCGGGATGATCGCCTCCCACAAAATCTCCCATCCAGCGTATTCTTTGATATAATCTCGCCGCCTCGCACAGGCGGTTTTATGTCCCTGCTCAGTGTCGACGAAGCGCGCACGCGCATCCTGACCCATTTCCAACCCATTGGCGCAGAAAGCCTGTCGCTGGCAGAATGCGCGCGTCGCGTGCTGGCAAGCGACATCCGCGCCAATCACGACCTGCCCTCATTCGACAATTCCAGCATGGACGGCTTCGCCGTCATCGCCGCCGATCTGGTGGACGCTGCGCCCGCATCTCCCCGCACCCTGAAGGTGGTCGCCGACATCCCGGCCGGTACGCACCCCGAGGCGACCCTGCTCCCTGGCCAGGCCGCGCGCATCATGACCGGCGCGCCCCTGCCAGCCGGAGCGGACGCGGTCATCCCGGTCGAAGACACCGATTTCCACCAACGCGCGCCCGGCGTCGCCGCCCCGCGAACCGTCACAGCCTACAAAGCCGTGACGCCGGGCGACTCGGTGCGGCTGCGCGGCATGGACGTGCAGGCAGGCCAGGCCGTCCTGCCCGCCGGTCACAGGCTGCGCCCACAAGACCTGGGCTTGCTGGCCATGCTGGGCGTCGCCCAGGTCGACGTTTACCGCCGGTCGCGCATCGCCTTGCTCTCCAGCGGGGACGAACTCATCCCGGTGGACGCGCCGCTGCGACCGGGCAAGATCCGCGATTCGAACACCTACACCCTTTCGGCGCTGGTCGAGGAGACCGGGGCGCAAGTCCTGCCGCTGGGCATCGCCGCCGACCGACGCGAAGCGGTGGAAGCGCTGCTCGAAAGCGCCGTCTCACAAGATGCGGATTTGATCCTGTCCTCCGCGGGAGTCAGCGTGGGCGCGTTCGACTTCATCAAAAGTGTGGTCGAGGCGCGCGGCGAACTTGGTTTCTGGCGCGTGAATATGCGCCCCGGCAAACCCCTGGCCTTTGGTAAATATCGGGGTATCCCCTTCATTGGCCTGCCCGGCAACCCGGTGTCCGCCTTTGTAGGCTTCGAGGTCTTTGTGCGCCCGGCGCTGGAACGGCTGGGCGGGCTGAAAGCGGCCGCCAGGCCCAGGGTGCGCGTGCGCCTGGCAGAGCCGGTCGAATCGGATGGACGCGAGAGCTACCTGCGCGCCGAAGTCCATGAGCAAGATGGCGTCCTGTCCGCCCGCCTGGCGGGGCACCAGGGTTCCGGGAACCTGCTCTCGATTGTCCAGGGAAATGCTTTACTAATCATCCCGGCTGGGGTAAAATCGCTCGCTGCCGGTATGGAAACAGATGCCTGGCTGCTTTAATCGAGGTTTTCGAATGGATAAATGGTTGCACCGTGTTTCCTTAGCCCTGGCGGTTGTGGGCTTAGTGGTTTCGATTTACATGACCATCTATAAGGTTTCGTCCAATGACGCCCTGTGCCTGGGCAGCGGCGACTGCTCCACTGTGAACGCCAGCCGCTACTCGGAAATATACGGTTTTCCGGTGGCCAGCGTGGGCATTGCCGGGTATTTTGCCATCTTGTTGACTCACTGGTACGAAAACCGGGATAAATTCTTCCAACGAAACGGTCCCCTGCTGGTCTTCGGCATGGCGCTGACCGGTTTTCTCTTTACAATCTACCTGATCTATATAGAATTTGCCGTACTAAAGGCCTTATGCCCATTCTGCCTGGTTTCGCAGATTACCATGACGATCCTGTTTTTGATCTCCATCATTCGCCTGGCGCGACAACCATAATCCAGCAAGGAGGAAAACATGCCCCGTATTCGCTGTCACTATTTGGATTGCGTCTTCATTGACGAAGGCTATTGCAGCGCTGCCGCTGTCGAGATCGACCCTGATACCGGCTGCGCCACTTTCTCTCCCTTGGAAGGCGCAGCGGAAGACGAGGACTGGGAAGACGAAGAATTGGAAGAATGGGAGGATGACGGGGAGGAGGAAGACGAAGACTTGTGGCTAGACGACGAAGACGAAATATAGAATTTTCCCAAAGCAACGCAGGGACGCGGCAAGACCGCGTCCCTATGCGTTTAACGCATACAACAAGATGCCGGCTGCCACAGCCAGGTTGAGCGAACTGGCCCTCCCACGCATGGGCAGGGACAGGGCCACATCGCAGGCGGCAAGTTGCTCCGCAGAGAGTCCTTTTTGCTCGCTGCCCAACACCAAACCCCAGGGAAGGTCGCTTGGCCGGTATGCGCGGTAGTCCAGGCTGGCATGGGCGGAGGAAGCGATCAACTGGCAGCCAATCGTTTTTGCCCAGGGAACGAATTCGTCGAAAGAAACTTGCACGACCGGTTTCCAAAATAACGCGCCCATACTGGCGCGCACCAGCGTGGGGTGATAAAGGTCCACGCCGCCGTCTAACAAGAAGAGGGCATCCGCCCCGACCGCATCCAGGGTGCGCAGGATGGCGCCGACGTTGCCGGGGTCTTGCGGGGAGACCAGCGCCGCTCCGCAGCGAAAGCCCTCCAGGTCAGACAGGCTGGCGGTGCGCTGTTCGACCAGCGCCAGGACGCCCTGCGGGTTATCCTTTCCAGCCAGGGATTCCATCACTTTAGCGGAAACAGGCTGGGGCGTGAGTCCGAGGCGGCGGGCGTCCTCCAACAGGGAAGCGGCAAAATCGCCGGTCAACAGGTCAGGGGCGTAGAGCAAGGCCTCCATTTCCCATCCCGCTTCCAGGGCCGCGCCAACGTGGTGCAGGCCTTCGACCAGGAAGAGACCGCTCTCGGCGCGCGCCTTCCGTCCGCGCAGGGCGCGCGCCTGTTTGACAAGCGGGTTGGAGGGGCTGGTGAGCAGGGGGCGTTCAGCCATGCGCCCATTGTACTTGAAACGAAGATGGTTTCAAGTACAATGGATTTTTCGATCAACTTGGAAACGATGACACTTGGATATTCTTTTAGAAGTAAGGAGAACGAATGACAACGACAACGATTGAGACTTCCAACCGCTTATGGCGCTACGCCCTTGGACTGTCAATTTTCACCGTCCTGTACAACCTGGCCGAAGGACTGGTATCCATCTATTTTGGCGTCAGCGATGAAACGCTCACGCTCTTCGGCTTTGGCGTGGACAGTTTCATCGAGGTCATGTCTGGTATGGGCATCCTGGCCATGGTGCTGCGCATCCGTAAAAATCCCGCTACCGAGCGTTCCACCTTCGAGCGGAGCGCCCTCCGGGTTACCGGTACAAGTTTCTACCTGCTCGCGCTTGGGCTGGCAGCGACAGCCGTCTACAACCTGTCCAGCGGCCACAAACCGGAAACCACCCTGCCGGGAGTGGTTATTTCCCTGGTCTCGATTGCCATCATGTGGGCGCTGGTATCCGGCAAGCGCAAGGTGGGGCGCGCCCTCGATTCCGCGCCCATCCTGGCGGATGCAAATTGCACGCTGGTGTGTATTTACATGTCGCTGGTGCTGCTGGCTTCCAGCCTGATTTACGAATTCACTGGATTCGGCTTTGTGGATAGCCTGGGCGCACTGGGGCTGATCTATTTCTCGGTCAACGAGGGGCGGGAAGCCTTCGAAAAGGCCAGGGGGATGGAGTGTGAGTGCGGTGAAGAAGAAAATAAACCCCAGCAAGACAGGGTAAACGAACTGCGCCGCATCGCCGAACAGGCAAGCAAGTACGCTGCACATTCGGACGAGCAGGCCGAAAACCTCATCCGAGAAGCGTCGAAGAAATAGCCGCAATGCGCGTCGTCATTGACCCAAACTTGCTGGTCAGTTACTTGCTCACGCATCGCGGCCCCATCGCCAAGATCATCGATGTTCATCGCGCTGGCGCGGTTTCGAAAAATTCCCGCAACACCGCCGTATATTCATCGGGCCGGTTCAGGTAGGGAAAGTGTCCTGCGCCCGAAAACGTATATACCGCCGCTGCCGGGTATGTCGCTTTCAGTTGCGCGCGTAAAGCAGGTTCCACCAGCGGATCATTATCCGATTCGATGATAAGCACTGGCATAATCGGCGTGGACGGGACGAACGACTCCACCACACAATGAAAACGCCCTACCACCTGCGCCTTGTTCATGCGCCCATGCGTCTGCTCCAGCCCAAACGCCAATACCAGTTCCGAATAGCCCGACGCCGGGTAGACGCTCTCACGCATACTGCCGCTCAACACATTCATTACCAGCCATTCCGGCAAGTACGGCAGCGCCGCGCCAATCGTCTTGTTGTTCTCGGCAATGATGTCATTGGGCGGGAAAGTGTTCGAAAAGACCGCGTACTGGATCCTGCCCGGCTGGCGGGCCACCAGGAACTGCGCAAAGTAACCGCCGAGCGATGTGCCGACCACATTGAACTTGTCCACGCCCTCCGCATCCAGGATAGCCATCACAGCCTGCTCCATTTCCTCGAGGCTGTTCGCCGGCGGATAGGTGACCGCGATGACCCGGTAGTCATGTTGCAACACTTCGATTTGCTGCCACCAGATGTCGTAAGCGCCGGTCATGCCGTGCAGGAACAGGATGGTTCCGGCAGGGTTGGAAGCGGGCTCCAGGCTGAGATATTGCCAGTTTCGACCGCCCAGTCCCAAGGTCCGGGTGGGATGCGCTTCACGAAACGCTTGCAGGGAGTCCGCGACATCCGGCTCTACGCTCGCATATAATTCGTCGAATGTCGCAACAGGGGCAGGGTACAGATACACGCCCGCCAGGATTGCAACCAGGACAAACAGAATCAGCCATTTTCGGTTCTTTTTCATGTTCGTTCCTTCTACCAGATCGAGGCCGACTGGGTCATTGTCATTCTTCCCCCACCATCAACTTGAGCCGCTCCCAGGGCTTCAAATTCTCTTCCTCTGCCAGGACGGTCTTCAACTCGTACATCTCGTCGCGCAGGGCAGCCGCCTTCTCGAACTCCAGGTTCTTGGCGGCTTCCTTCATTTGTTTTTCCAGTTCGGCGATGATCTTCTGCAATTCGCCGCGCGGCAGGCCACTGCCTTTCACTTCATATTTTGCCTGGCGCTCGGCCACCGCGCGCGCCTCCAACGAGAGTTCATCCGTCAGGTCACGGATGGCCTTGTGGATGCTGACCGGCGTGATGCCATGCTCCTGGTTGTAAGCCACCTGCTTGGCGCGGCGGCGGTTGGTCTCGTCAATCGCATACTTCATCGAATCGGTCATGCGGTCAGCGTACATGATGACGCGCCCGCTCGCATGGCGCGCCGCCCGCCCGATGGTCTGGATCAGCGCCGTACCGGAGCGCAGGAAACCTTCCTTGTCCGCATCCAGGATGGCGACCAGCGAGACTTCCGGCAGGTCGAGGCCCTCGCGCAGCAGGTTGATGCCCACGATCACATCGAAGACGCCCAGGCGCAGGTCGCGCAGGATGCCCACCCGTTCGAGCGTCTCCACTTCCGAGTGCAGGTAGTGGACCTTGATCCCCAACTCCATCAGGTAATCCGACAGGTCTTCGGCCATGCGCTTGGTCAACGTGGTGACCAGGACGCGCTCGCCTCGTTCTACCCTCTGCCTGATCTCGCTGACCAGATCGTCCACCTGCCCCTTGACCGGACGCACCTCCACCTCGGGGTCCACCAGCCCGGTCGGGCGGATGATCTGCTCGACCACCTGGTCCGCTTTCTCCATCTCATACGGCCCCGGCGTCGCGGAGGTGTAGATGGTGTAGCCCATCACCTTTTCGAATTCGGCGAACTTGAGCGGACGGTTATCCAGCGCCGACGGCATCCGGAAACCATACTCCACCAACGTCTCCTTGCGGGAACGGTCGCCATTGTACATACCGCGGATCTGCGGCACGGTCATGTGGCTCTCGTCGATCACCAGCAGGTAATCGCTGGGCAGGAAGTCTATCATCGTCCAGGGCGGCGTGCCGGCCGCGCGCCCGTCCAGGTGGCGCGAGTAATTCTCGATGCCGGAGCAGTAGCCCACTTCCTTGAGCATCTCGATATCGTAGCGCGTACGCTGCTCCAACCGCTGCGCTTCGAGCAGTTTGCCTTCCTGCTTGAAGAGCGCCAACCGTTCTTCGAGTTCCGCCTCGATATTGCCCAGCGCCTCTTTGAACTTCTCGCCCTCGGTCATGTAATGTTTGGCGGGGTAGATCGAGGCCTCTTCCGGCTCGGCCAGCACTTCCCCGGTTAGTGGCACGAACTGCATCACCCGTTCCACTTCATCGCCAAAGAAAGTGATGCGATAGCCGCGCTTGTCTTCGTAAGCGGGGACGATTTCCAGCGTGTCGCCTCTCACGCGGAACGTACCGGGCTTGAGGTCCAGGTCGTTGCGGGTGTACTGGGATTCGATCAATTTTCGGATGAGCGCGTTGCGCCGGTAGATTTCCCCCACGCGCAGCGTTACGGTCGCCTTGAGGAACTCGTCCGGGCTGCCCAAGCCATAGATGCACGAGACCGAAGCCACGATGATGACGTCCTTGCGCGAGATGAGCGCAGCAGTGGCCGCCAGCCGCAGGCGCTCGATCTCCTCGTTGATCTCGGTCTCTTTCTCGATGTACAGGTCATGGCGCGGCACATAGGCTTCCGGCTGGTAGTAATCGTAATACGAGACAAAATACGAGACCGCGTTCTCCGGGAAGAAATCCTTGAACTCGGCGTAGAGTTGCGCCGCCAGGGTCTTGTTATGCGCCATGATGAGCGCCGGTTTTTGCAACTGCTGGATGACAGAAGCGATGGTGAACGTTTTACCGGTCCCGGTCGCACCAAGCAAGACCTGGTGCCGGTCCCCGTTATGGACGCCTTCGACCAGGCCGCGAATGGCTTCCGGCTGGTCGCCGGTCGGTTGGAAGGGAGCGTTAAGTTTGAATTCCATAAGATTTGATCGCCAGAATGAGTGAACAGTCGTTCTATTATAGTACAATTACCCGTTGTTGTACCGCCGACCTTTGGTCGGCGAGCCAGGCATAGCCTGGCGATACAGCACTTGCAACAGTCATCCTGACATCAGAGTATAATAACGCCCGGAGGAACTCTTTTTCATGGAAATTACCTGGTATGGACATTCCTGCTTCCGTCTCACCGAACGCGGCATGGCAACGGTGGTGACGGATCCATTCGACGACAGCATCGGATATGAATCGCTCAAACTCAAAGCCGATATCGTAACGGTCAGCCACGACGCCTCGGGACACAACAACACCGAGGCCGTCAAAGGGACATCCCACGTCATCACCGGTCCCGGCGAGTTCGAGATCGGCGGCGTCTTCATCACCGGCGTGCAGACCGACGGGCACGGCAAGAAAAATAACGGACAGCCGCGCAATACCCTGTACGTTTTCGACTATGACGGCATTACCGTCGCCCACCTGGGCGACCTGAAACAAGTTCCCACCCAGACCGAAGTGGAAGCGCTTGGCACAGTCAATGTAGCCCTCGTCCCGGTGGGCGGCGGCGGCGGACTCAATGCGGCCAAAGCAGCCGAAGTGGTCAGCCTGCTGGAACCCAATATCGTCATCCCCATGCACTACGCTACCCCGGCAGCCAAACTCAGACTCGATACCCTGGATAAATTCCTGAAAGAGATGGGATTGGGCGCGGCCGAGAAACAGCCCTCCCTCAAAGTGACCCGCACCGGCCTGCCCGATGAAACGCGCGTGGTAGCCCTCGATTACCAGCGCAGTTAGGAGCGAACGTGCCAGTCAAAGTGCTAATGACCTGGGATATTTCACCCGAACGCGACCAAGAATATTTCGAATTTGTGGTCGGGGAATTCGTGCCCGGCGTGCAACGCCTGGGGCTGCAACCTGTTGAGGCCTGGGCTACTATCTATGGCCAATATCCGCAGATCCAGGTTGGTTTATTGGCCGAAAACGCCCAGGGCGTACAAAACGCCTTGGATTCGCGTGAATGGGTTCAATTGCAGCAACAGTTGTTCGGCTATGTCAACAACTTTTCCTTCAAGATCGTCCCAGCGCGAGGGGGCTTCCAGTTCTAGGATATGACCTCACAAGAATTGCGCAGAGCTACCCTTCTCTGGCCGCTGCTCTTCCAACTCACATTCCTGGAAGCAGCGGTCGCTTTTCTCGCCTTGTTGCGCATCCCGGCCGAGGGCGCACGACTCATCCTGGGCTTTTCGGCGGCGCGCTGGGCGATGCTACTGCCGCTCATGGCTGTCATGGCAGGCAGCCTGGCGCTGGCGCGCGTCACCCGCCGCCGACCCGCTTTCGTCACCCGCTGGCTGGATGCCGCTGCGCGCCCCAGGTTGTTCGAAGTCCTGGCAGCTGCGTCTGCGCTGCTGGCAGCGGGAGCAGGCACCGGGTCCTTTTTGCTGCGCTGGTACGACCCCAACCGCCTGTTGCCCTTTTTCGAACGCGCCTGGCCGCTGCTGGCCTTCGTCCTCGTCTTCAGCATCCAAACCAGCCTCTGGCTGCTCACCCTGCGTTTTGGCGTCCACAAGGTGGACTTCGATGCCCGCAAGCCGGCCCTGGTCGCTTTCGCCAGCCTGCTGCTGGCCTTTGGGTTTGTCGCACTGACCCGCCTGGGCGTCACGCCAGACAAGGCCTATTGGGGCGAACCGGGCGTGCCGATCCAGGGCTGGCAACTGGGACTGGCGTTGCTGGGCGGCGTTCTTTTCCTGACCCTGAGCCTGCCCCGCTTTTTCGAGCGCCATCCACGCTTGGTGGATTTCCTGCTGCCCCTTTTGGTGTGGGCGCTGGCGGCGGGCATCTGGTCGAGCGTACCAGACGAAGTGTTGAAGAACAGTTTCTACTTCCCCATCGACCCGCCCGCCAATGCGCCCTTCCCCTATTCCGACTCGGGCTACTACGACTATATGGCGCACAGCCTGTTGATCGGGACGGACTACACCGGCGAGATTCCCACCCGCCCGTTGTACATTGTTTTCCTGACGATTCTCCACCTGCTCTTCGGCGAGCGCTACGACCTCATCATCCTGGGGCAGACATTGGCGCTGGCGTTCATCCCGGTGGTTTTCTACGCGCTGGGCAAAATCATCCACAGCCGCACCGCTGGCCTGGTCATCGCCCTGCTGGCCGTCTTTCGCGAGTGGACGACACTGCTGGTCTCGTCGGAAACGCGCGTCTCGAACACCAAGACCCTGCTGGTAGACCTGCCCACCCTGCTGCTCATCCTGCTGGCCTGCCTGCTGGCCTTCCGCTGGCTGGAACGCAAGGACCGCCTGGGCGCGTTCATCGCCGGGGGCGTGTTCGGCGTCTTGCTGTTGCTGCGCACCCAGTCCATGCTGATCCTGCCGGTGTTGTTCCTGGTCGCTTTTTTCGCGCTGCGGCCTGAGAAACGACCTTCCCCAAAGGGGATGCTATCCCCAAAGGGGACGCTGTGGCTCGTCCCGCTACTGGTCTTCCTGCTCGGCTTGGCTTGCAGCATCACCCCCTGGCTGACCCACAACTACCTGCTCAACGGCCATTTCAGTTTCGACACCTCCTTCGAGTACCAACTCATTGCCAGCCAATACACCTACGACGGCATGATGAATTACACCAGCACGGACGTGCAGGGCAAAAGCCTGGCGGGCATCCTGCTGGCGTTCTTCCTGAGCGACCCTGCTTTCGTCATCGGCTTCATCCTGAACCACTTCCTGGCTACTGAAATTGGCGCACTGCTGGCGCTGCCATTGATCGCACCCTTCGACGGGCTGCAAGCGCCGGTCAATGTGTATTGGACCTCCTTCGACGGTTCGCTGGGGTGGAACAACATCCTGTTGCTGACCGGCTACCTGCTTGTCATTGCCATTGGCCTGGGCGCGGCCTGGAAGCGCTGGCGCTGGGCGGGACTGCTGCCGCTGGCCTTTAACCTGGGCTACGCGATAGCCAACGGCATCGGGCGCTTCTCCGGCTGGCGCTACGACCTGCCTGCCGACTGGATCGCCTACTTCTACTTTGGGGTCGGCGCGGCCGAACTGCTGGTTTGGGCCAGCCAGGTATTTGGCGCGCCAAAACGCGAGCAGGCCCGCAACTTACCCCCCGCCGCCCGCCCGATCCAGTTCATCCCCTACGCGCTTTGTTTTGCGCTGCTCGGCGCTATTCCCTGGATCGCGAAGAGCGTCAACGCGCCGCGCTACCCAGACCTTGCCCCCGCCGTTATCCAAGAACAACTGACCCAACTGCCCGAAGTCCAGACGCTGGGCGTGAGCGCCAGGGACATCCAGCAGTTTGCCGGCCAGTCCGAGGCTGTTGCCCTGCTGGGCCGTCCGCTTTACCCGCGCGCCTTCCCGCGCGGCGTTGGCCTGTCGTCGTCCAATCCCTGGCAATCGTACGCCATCCGCGATTATCCGCGCGTGGGCTTCCTTCTGCTGAACGAGAGCGTACGCGAAGTCGTCCTGCCTGTCAAGCACACCCAGGCGGCGAACATCCATGCAATGGACGCCCTCATTCTGGGCTGCGAGCGTGGGACGTATGTGGAAGCGCGGTTGATTGCTTTCCCGAGCAATGACCTGGCTTACCTCTCCGACAGGGGACTGACGGATTGCTCCGCATCTGATTGACAGGCAGCAATTTCTTGGCTACACGAAAATCGAAGCGCATCTCCCCTCGACTATTGGCCTGGTACCGCCAAAACGGGCGCACCCTGCCCTGGCGCGGACACCCCGACCCATACGCGGTGTGGGTCTCCGAGATCATGCTCCAGCAAACGCGCGTCGAGGCGGTCATCCCCTATTTCGAAGCCTGGATGCGGCGTTTCCCTACCGTCGAGTCGCTGGCGCAGGCCTCCGAGCAGGAGGTGCTGAACGCCTGGGAAGGGATGGGCTACTACAGCCGCGCCCGCAACCTGCATAAGGCCGCCCAACTCCTCATTGAAAAGCATGGCGGCGAATTACCCAGGGATTTGGGCGCACTGCGCCAACTGCCCGGCGTTGGCCGCTACACAGTCGGCGCGATCGCTTCCATCGCTTTCGGCCTGGACGAACCGACGCTGGACGGCAACCTGCGGCGCGTCTTTGCGCGTCTTTTCGACGTGAGCGAACCAGCCGACTCCCCGGCTGGCGAGCAAATCCTGTGGAGGCTGGCGGCCGAACACCTTCCCAGGGGGCAGGCGGGCGATTACAACCAGGCATTGATGGACCTGGGCGCAACCATCTGCCTGCCCAAACATCCGCGCTGCCTGCTTTGTCCCCTCGCCGAATTGTGCCAGGCGCGCGCCAACGGGACGCAGGAACAGCGCCCTGTGTTGAAGCCAAAGAAGGAAATACCCCACTACGCCCATGCAGCGGGAATCATTGTAGAGAACATCGATAATTTGCCCCACACATTGCTTGCAAAACGCCCGTCAAAGGGGCTGTTGGGCGGAATGTGGGAATTCCCCAACGGGCGGGTAGACGGGGACCCGGCCGAGGCGTTGGAATCCGCCCTGGAAACGGGATACAGGCTGAGGGTAGGAAGAGGCGAATCGCTGGCGACCATCCATCACGCTTATACCCATTTCCGGGTCACTGTCCACGCCTTTTCCTGCAACCTGGTCGAATTCCCCGCAGGAGACGAACGCCTGGAATGGGTTAAACTAAACGGGTTGGATGCGTATCCAATGGGCAAAGTAGACCGGCAAATTGCGCGAAAATTGGCTGGAAGTTTATGAACGAAGATTACGAACTGCAATGCGAGCGCATGATCGCAGAACAAATCGTACGACGGGGGCTGCATGAACCGCGCTTGCTGGTCGCCATGGAGTCGGTCCCGCGCCATCTGTTCGTGCCGCAGGAATACCGTCACGCCGCTTACGAGGACGGACCGCTGCCGATCGGTTATGGGCAAACCATATCGCAGCCGTACATCGTGGCGCTGATGACGGACTTGTTGCAACTGCAAGGAGACGAGCGCGTATTGGAAGTCGGCACCGGCTCCGGCTACCAGGCAGCGATTTTGGGGATGATGACCAGGGAGGTACACACCATCGAATACGTGCCAGAATTGGCTACAAGCGCAGGCAAACTGCTCAAAGAACTGGGCATGGACAATGTCCATCTCCATCTTGGCAATGGCTCGTTGGGATGGCCTGAATCCGCACCCTACGACGGCATCCTGGTGGCGGCCGCCGCACCGCAAGCACCCAAGGCCCTGTTGGAGCAATTGGCAGATGGCGGGCGGCTGGTGTTACCCGTTGGCGGGCGCGGACTCCAGCAATTGGAAGCCTGGAAACGAAAAGGCCAGAAATATGAAAAAGATAGCATCATAGGGGTAGCCTTCGTCCCGCTGCGCGGCGAGCAGGGCTGGGATCAGAAAAAATAGCAAGCACATAAAAAATAAACTATCATTTCTTACCAAAATGGTATAAAATACTGTAAGTGTAAATTGTAAAACCCACTATCACAGGGAATTTTTTATGAGCAAAAAAAACGCATCGAGCGAAGAAACAAAGAAGCCTTTTTCTAATCCCACTGTCCTGGCTGCGATCATCGGTGTAATCGGCACTATCATTGTTACCTTGATTACAACATCACCACAAATCATTGCTGCCCTGAAACCGCCCACCGAAACTGCAACCCCGACAGCAATTATTCCAGCGACCAACACGCCAGTTCCCACAATGATCGAGTTCCTCCCGACAGTTACCTCGACAGAAATTCCTCCCAACCCAACGGAGACAATAGCGCCACCCCCTACACCGGTTGATCCTGGCATCACTTGTCTTGACCGCTGGGAAATCAAATCGAGCGAAGCCTCCCTGGTTGCGCCCGGCGCAAGCGGGGACTGCAAGGTCGCAAACGTCCCCGGCCTGGGGATTACTACATCGAATGCAGGTTTGCTGTTCGGGCAGAGCAGTTTCAGGGAACAAGGCCTGTTCGGCATTGCGACTTCTATCCCTACAAATGCTACTATTCGCCTGCGGGTCGAAATGAGCACCCTCACCCAGGGAGAGTTCTGGATCGCGCTGTCGAACACGCCGCAGCCGGACGCCAACGCGCTGATCTTTGCGCTCCAGCCACAATACGGGGAGGTGCGCTACTACCTGGACCAGACCGAAACCTACAACGGCAGATATTACTGGGAGCAATTATCCAGCGAGGTCAACTT
>JBMOMP010000043.1:0-15312 GCA_049323115.1 Chloroflexota bacterium | reverse complement strand
TCAGTGTCTCCGTGTCTCTGTGGTTTGATTTTGGCCTTTTTGCAGTGGACTCATTCGTGTATTCGTGAAAATTCGTGGACGGTTTGGGCAAAATAGAGCCCAACCACAAAATCCAGGAGAATCAGGATCTTTTTCTGCGCCCATCAGCGTGAATCTGCGTCCCCTCGTTTGGCTGCGGGGAGAGGTCGCCCCATGAAATCGAGGCGCGGCAGTCTCCCCTCAATCCCCCTTTTTCCTCATTAGTATCCATAACAGCGTCGCGCCGGCCGCCGCCAGCAGGCCGGCGCCTACGCGCGCCTCGCCTGCGCCCCACAGCAGCGCCCCGCTGATGGCCAGCGCCGCAAATATCACGCCGCCCGTCAAGCGGTCTACGGCGCGCGTCAGGCCGCGCACCTCGCGGCTCACCTGCGGCGCCTGCACCGCCAGCCCGCCGCTCTCGGCCAGCGCCAGCGTGCGACCAGCCTGCCCGGGCAGCGCCAGCAGCGTCTTGAACATCTCCCCCAACTCATCCAGCCAGGCGTCCAGTCCCGAAGAAGCCTCCTCCGCCACCAGTTTGCGGGCGTAGGGCGCTAAGGTCGTCCACAGGTTGAAATCCGGGTCCAGCCCGGTGCATATACCGGACAGGATAGCCACCGTGCGCGCCAGGAAGATCAGGTTCTGCGGCACCTGGAACGGCATGTTCAACATCAGGTCGCGGTACTGGTGGGCGAACTTGCGCATCTCGTCCGGCCCGATGCTGCGGATCTCCTTCATGGACATGCCCCAGAAGCGGTCGAAGACCTGCGCCTCGGCCTGCTCGATGGCCTTCAAGTCCGCGCCGGGCAGCAGCATATCCAGCAACTGGTACGAACGCACCACCCGCGCCGCGTCGCGCGTACCCACTGCGATCAGCAGTTCCCGCAGGCTGTCGCGCAGGGACTCCGGCACGCGCGCCGTCATGCCGAAATCTACGAAGGTCAACTGCCAGCGCATCGGCGCCCCGTCCGCGCCCGGTAACGGCTGCACGAACAGGTTGCCGGGGTGCGGGTCGGCGTGCACGAAACCGTCCTCGAAGATCTGCTCCAGGTAGGTATCCAGCAGTTTGGCAGCCACCTCCCCGCGCGCGATCCCGGCGGCGCTGATGGCGGCGTAATCGGTGATCTTGATGGCGTACACGTCCTCCAGCGTCAGCACGCGGCGGGTGGTCCAGCGGCGCACCACGCGCGGCACGCGCACCTCCGGGTCGTCCTGGAAGTTGGCGTAGAAGGTCTCGGCGTTTTCGGCCTCCTGCAGGTAATCGATCTCCTCGTACAGTGTGGTCGAGAACTCCTCCAGCAGCGCGGGCACATCGGCGTGGGCGCGGATGGGGCGGTAACGCATCAGCCACCTCCCCACCCGTCGCAGCGCAGACAGGTCCACGTCCACGATAGATGCGATGTCGGGACGCTGCACCTTGACGACCACCTCACGGAAGTCCGCCTCATCTCCCAGCCTGAGCCTGGCCCTGTGTACCTGGCCCAGGGAGGCGGCTGCGAGCGGCTGCGCGTCGAAGGCCTCGAAGGCCTCCGTCAAAGGGACGCCCAACTCCGCCTCGGCCAACGCGCGGATGCCGTCGAAGTCCTCGGCCGGCACTTCGTCCTGCAAGTTCGCCAGTTCGTCGGTCACTTCGGGCGGCAGGACGTCCAGCCGCGAGGACAGGAACTGCCCGACCTTGATCAGCACGCCTCCCATGCGGATGGCCAGCGCGCGGAAACGCGCGGCTTCGCGGCGGAAGCGTTCGCCTCGCGTGCGGCGGACGAGGGCGCGCAGCCCCAGCGGCCGCAGGGTGAGTTCCCAAAATATGAATCGGACGATCACCCCGGCGAAGAAGCCCAGGATGCGAAGATAGCGGCCGCGCAGGTGGGAAGGTTTCATCGTGTCTCCATGGATTTCCTGATGTCGTTGCGAAGGTGGTCGAGCAGCCCCACACACGTTGAGGCGTATCGCGGCGGTCGAGCAGCCCCGCGCAAGCCGGGGCGTATCGAGACCACAGGAGATTGTATCATCAGTGGTCATGTTGAAATACGAAAGTGGGTATAATTCGAACAATGAAACAACTCGAGGCCCGTTTGTTACTTGGCGATTGCCGCCAGGAACTCAAAAAAATCCCCGACAATTCGATTGACCTGATCTTCACATCGCCGCCTTACGCAGACAGCCGGAAGAACACGTATGGCGGCGTCAGCCCTGATCGGTATGTGGAATGGTTCCTGCCCATCTCCGCCGAATTGCTGCGCGTCTTGAAACCGAGCGGCACTTTCGTGCTGAACATCAAAGAGAAAGTGGTGAACGGCGAGCGGCACACTTACGTCATCGAACTGATCCTGGAGATGCGCAAACAGGGCTGGTTTTGGACCGAGGAGTTCATCTGGCACAAAAAGAATTCCTATCCCGGCAAGTGGCCGAACCGCTTTCGCGACTCGTGGGAAAGATTATTGCAGTTCAACAAAGATCGCCAGTTTCACATGTACCAGGAAGAGGTGATGGTGCCAATGGGAGATTGGGCAGGCAAGCGGCTCAAGAACCTGAGCGAGACGGATAAAGTCCGCGATCCCTCCCGCGCGGGCAGCGGATTTGGCAAGCGCATCGCAAACTGGATCGGGCGGGAAATGGCCTATCCGACCAATGTATTGCACCTGGCGACCGAAACGAAGAACAGGAACCACAGCGCAGTCTTTCCAGAAGACTTGCCCGAATGGTTCATCAAGTTATTCACCAAAAAGGGGGATTGGGTGCTCGATCCTTTCATGGGCTCCGGCACGACAGTATCCGTCGCCCAACGCATGGAGCGAAACGCTGTCGGCATCGAGATTTTGCACGAGTATTTCGACCTGGCTCAAGGCAAATCAAATGCAATAAGCCTGAAGGGCGTCCAAAGATTAGCGCAGATTGGCGAAGATTAGTGGATAAAATCTTACCCCTTCAAGCGCAGTTGTATCGTCATCGCATACGAGGAGATAAACAATGTCAAAGAGAAAACCCAAGCAGTCGGCCAAAAAACGACCGGCTTCGCAACTATCCAACACACAGATCATCGCCGGCCTGGTCCTGCTGGCGGCGCTGGCGGCCATTGCCTGGATCGTCTGGCCGAAAAGCGGGGCAAAGGCTGGGGAACCCAAGCAGTACGACGCGCCGCCGCCGATGACCATCGACGTGAACAAGGACTATTACGCCACAGTCAAGATGGAGAAGGGCGGGGAATTCGTCATCCAACTCTACCCCGACAAGGCCCCCATTACGGTCAACAGTTTCGTCTTCCTGGCGCGGGAGGGCTATTTCGACGGCTCCACTTTCCACCGCGTATTGGAGGGCTTCATGGCGCAGGGCGGCGATCCCACCGGCACCGGCACGGGCGGCCCCGGCTACCAGTTCGTGAACGAAGACAGCGACCTGACCTTCGACAAGGCCGGCGTGGTGGCCATGGCCAACGCCGGGCGCGACACCAACGGCAGCCAGTTCTTCATCACCTTTGGGCCTGCGCCGCAGCTGAACGGCGGCTACACCATCTTCGGACAGGTCATCGAGGGCATGGAGGTGGTCAACGGCATCACCCGCCGCGACCCAACCCAGAACCCCAGTTACACCGGCGATGTGATGGAAAGCGTGACCATCAGCGAAGAGTAGACGGGCAGCGAAACGTGACAGTCGCTTCAAATGCTCCAGCAGATTGCCAAATCTGCTGGATTCTCTTGGGATTTGGCAATCCCAAGAAGCAAATCGTCTGATTATCTCTTCCGCCGCAGGAGTTTGGTCAGTTCGTTCAGCAGCGGGCGCAGGTCATCCGGCATGGAGGTGTCGCTGACGCGTACGCTGTGCTGCCGCTCTTCCACCACTACCGTGATCGAGTAGGTAAACTCATCTGGCGCAGGCACGCGGCGCAGGTCATCCGGCAGGTCGAAGAAATCGGCCTCGTCCAGCAGTTCCCGCAGGGCGCCGGCCTCGTCTTCGGGCAGGTCATCCATGTCGATGTTCAGGCTGACCGTGCGCCCCATGAAACCGCCGCTGCGTTCGAACAGGATGCGTGTCATAAATTCATCCTTACCGGATCAATCCTAACTTGCGCATGAGCGCGGTCAGGCAGCCCTCCCCGGTCCCGCTTCCGCCGATGGCGACCCCCACTTCCGCCCAGCCAGTCTTGACGGCCTTCTGCTCCAGGCTGTCCGCGCCGAACAACTCGCCGGCCGCCTCGAAGGTCAGGTTGGCAGCATCTTGGAAGGTGGAGCGACCGCCCAGTTTCTCGGTCAGCGCCTTGTACCATACCTGCCCGGCCTTCTCCCAAGCAAAGCCGCCCAATTCCACCGCCGTCACGTAGAAGGCGCGGTTGGGAATGCCGGAGTTGATATGCACGCCGCCGTTGTCGTCCAGGGTGGTGACGTAATCCCGCATGTGGGCCGGCTGCGGATCTTTGCCTAGGATGGGATCATCGTAGGCCGTGCCGGGCGCTTTCATCGAGCGGATGCCCATCCCCTTGACGTTGCCCGTAAATAACCCTTCGCCGATGATCCAGTCGGCTTCGGCGGCGGACTGGCGGCGCTGGAATTGCTTGACCAGCGCGCCGAACACGTCCGACATGGACTCGTTCAACGCCCCGGGCTGGTCCCAGTAGGCCAGGTCGGCTTCGTATTGCGTGACGCCGTGCGTCAACTCGTGGCCGATCACATCCAGCGCGGAGGTGAAGCGGTTGAACAGGCGTTCCTCTTCCGGCAGGTCTTCGTCCCCGTCGCCGTACACCATCTGCTCGCCGTTCCAGAAGGCGTTGTCATAGCCTTTCTGGTAATGAACGGTCGAATCGAGCCGCATCCCGTTGTTGTCAATCGAGTTGCGGCCAAAGGCTTCGCTGTACAGGTCGTAGGTCGCGCCCGAGCCGTCATAGGCTTCGTTCACAGCCGGATCTTCGACCGCTGGCTGGCCTTCCTGCCGTACCAATGCGCCGGGCAGGGTCGACCCAAATTGGGCGTCATAGACCTGGCGTTGCTTGTCCCCGGCGCTGAACATCGCCAGGAAGGAAAGCACCTCGCGCATGACCTTACGCTGGCCGCGGAACTGCTCCGAGGCGGTCAACGTCAACAGAGCCACCTTGCGCTGGGCCGGCGAGCCGTTGGCGGCAATCGCGCGCAGGATATGGGGCGGGGTGATACAAAGGGAATGAGAATGATCGGGCATATACTCTCCTTGACGAACGATGATCGGTAATATGAGTATACAACTCCGAAATCTTTTTTTCAATCCCAAGTTGCAGGCAATTCCCAATATGTCATTGCAAGCGTTTTTTCCCGAAGGACATCGGGACGATGTGCGAAGCAATCCCTTGTTACGAACAAAGCCGACCTTTGGGAGACTGCTTCGTCAGGCAAAGAGCGCCCTCCTCGCAGCGACATCCTTATAAGGTCTAATAATGCTTCGCCAGTTCCGAGGCGTAGACTTTGCCCACCGTTTCCTTGTTGGCTTCCAGCCAGTCGGCCAAGCGGGTGGGACAGCGCGGCGGCTCGGCCGAGACCAAGAGTCCCGCCGTCAGGCCGTCCACTTCTTCGGGCGTCAACAGCACGTCGCCCAGGAAGAGGCTGAGGAATTGCGCCGCAGCCAGCGCCCAGCCCGGGGGAACGTGGAGCAGGCCGCGGCTGAGTCCGAGCGCGCGGGCGATCAGGCGCACCATCTCCTCGAAGGTGAAGATGTCCGGGCCAACGGCGTCCCACAGGAGATTCTCCCGCGCGTCGCCGACCTCTACCGCCAGGGCCGCCAGATCGTCCACGTAGACCGGCTGGAGTTTGTATTGCCCATCGCCCGGCAGCGCAAAGACCGGGAAGCGCCGCAGCAGCCAGGCAATGTTGTTGATGAGGATGTCCTCCGCGCCGAACAGGACAGTCGGGCGCAGGATAGCATACGACAGGCCGGACTCGATGACAGCCTGCTCGTTGGCGGCCTTGCCCCAGAAATAGGGCAGGCGCGAATCGGGAGACGGGTTGGTGATGCTGATGTGCACGATGCGCCTCACCCCGGCGGCCACGGCGGCGCGCACCAGGACGCGCGTGTTTTCCACCGCGCGCGGCTGGGTATTGCCGCCGCGGTCGAAGCGCACCCAATAGGTGTTGTAGAGCGTGTGCACACCCTCGAGCGAATCCGCCAGCCCGCTTTCGTCGCGGAAATCGAGCGGGTACGCCTTGACCTTGCCCTCGAACGGGTCGGGCCGGTTCGGATGCCCAGTCAGCGTGACCACCTGCTCGCCGCGCGCCAGCAGGCGGCGCGCGATGTACTTGCCCGAATACGAAAAAGCCCCGGTGACAGCAATTTTCATTTCAATACTCCTAAAATTTTTTCGATGGTGACGATCCCCAACCCTTCCAGGCGGACGACCGCATTGACGAGGCCGTCCAGCGCATCGAAGAAGGACTGGAGCGCGCGCAGGCGTTCCAGCAGGAACTGACGCTCCGCCTCGTCTTCGCCGCCCCGGCCTGCTTCCAGTTTCCCCAGCGTTTCCCGCACCGAAGCCACCGCCCGGTCGAACTCGCTGTTGTGGCGTTCCTTGAGGATGGCGCGGATGGCCTTGTAGAAATCGGTCTCGGCCTCGTAGTAATCTTTCCGGTCGCCCAGCCGGGTGGACGGGCGCACCAGTCCCATGCGCGCCAGCGCCCGCACATTGGTGCTGACCGCGCCCTTGGTCAACCCGCCCTGCCGGACGAGTTCGTCCAGCGAAAGCGGCCTGGGGGAAATGTACAGCGCGGCAAAGATAGCGCCCATGCCTTTGGGAAAGCCCCAGAAATGGCTGATCTGGCTCATCCCTTCGGTAAATTCCTGTTTGAGTTGGGTCAATGGTTCATTCATATTTTGTATACTTTGTTTAGTAGATACTAAACGTAGTATACAAAAGAAACGCCGGATTGTCAAGCCAAGCAAAAAAAATCTCCCGAAGGTTCTGTTTTCCTTCGGGAGGTTTTTGGCTTGCTTATCCCTGCCACAGTTTTAGTGAAGTGTCGCGGCGGGGCTGGTCGCATTGCGCTTTCAGGCTGCACCCATTACATCCCTCGCCGCAGTTTTCATAAGGACGAATGTATCCGGCGCGCTGGAGATGTTCGAGCATGGCTTCCACCAACTGCGGGGAAGCGTCCAATTTTTTCGAGAGCGCGCCCACTTCGAGCGCGCCGCCGGAGCGGATTTCGGAGAGCAAGCGTTCGAGCATACGTCATCCCAATCCAAACAGACCGGCCAGGCGGTAGACCAGCGTCCCGCCGGCCAGCGAAAGCCCCAGGAACAGGGCAATGCTGAGAAAGGTCCAGCGCCAGGAATGGGTCTCCTGCTTGATGACCGCCACCGTCGCCATGCACGGGATGAAGAGCATGGTCACGACCAGGAACGAGAGGGCCGAGGCGGTCGAGAACGTCGCCGCCAGCGCTTCGGCCAGGCCCGCTTCGGGGGCATTGCCGAACAGAACGCCCAGCGTGGCGATGGCGTTTTCCTTGGCCGGGAAACTGGCGATCAGCGCCACCGTCAAACGCCAGTCGAAGCCCATCAGCTGTCCCACCGGCTCGAGCGCCTTCCCAAACTGCGCCAGGAAACTGGTGTTCAGGTCGCCATTCGGCAGGAACGACAATACCCACACCACCAGCGACATGCCCAGGATGGCCGTCCCGGCTTTCTTGACGAACGACATCGAGCGCTGCCAGACCAGCAGGCCGATGGTGCGCGCGTTTGGGATGTGGTAGAGCGGCATCTCCATGATGAAGGCCGAGCGCTGTCCCTTGAACAGGACCAGGTTGAGCAAAGCGCCGCTCAAGACCAGCAGGCTCAACGTCACCAAGACCAGTCCCCAAGAGACCCATAAAGCATTTGCGCCGAAGAAGATCGGGGCGATGAAGGTCACCACCACCATGCGGGCAGTGCATGGCACCAACGGAGCGATCAGAATGGTGAGCAGGCGCGCCGGCCACGAATCGATGACGCGCGTTCCCATGATGGCCGGGACGTTGCAGCCGAAGCCGAGGAAGAGCGGCAGGAAGGATTTGCCGTGCAGGCCCATCAGGTGCATCAAATTGTCCATCACGTAGGCGGCGCGCGCCATGTAGCCCACGTCTTCGAGCAAGGCAAAGGCGGCAAAGAAGATGACCAGCACAGGCAGGAAGGTCAGCACCGAACCGACCCCGCCGATAGCGCCATCCACAACCATGCCGCGCAGCCAGAACGGGGCTTCGGCCAGCAAGCCGCTCACCCATTCGGCAAAGGGCGCGATCATACGCGCATCCATGAAATCTTGGATCGGCGTAGCCAGGGTGAAGGTCAGCCAGAAGACCAATCCCAGCATCCCCGCCAGGATGAACAGCCCCCAAATGGGATGCGCCGCCCAGCGGTCGAGACGCTCGGTCAGGCCGATCTGCCCCATCTTGGGCTGGGTGACGGCGGCGCGCACCATGCGACCGATCCACTCGTAGCGGCCCGAGGCCACCGCCAGGAAGGCGTCATCGTGTTCGCGCAGGATGGCATGGACAGCCGCTAACCTATCTTCGGGCAGTTCACCTTCCATCATGCGCGTCACCTCGGCGTCGCCCTCGAACAGTTTCAACGCCACCCAATCCGAGGGGTAAGGCGCGGGGACGTGTTCGGACACCAGGGCTTCGATCTGCTTCAAGATTTCGCGATGGTCAGCGCGCACTTCGGGCAGGTTGGGCTCGAAGTGCACCCGCCCATCCAGCGCATCCTGCACGACTTGCAGCAGTTCCCGCACACCGACCGCCCTGCTGGCTACCAGCGGCACCACCGGCACGCCCAGCGCAGCCGACAGGACCTCGGGCTGGACGACGAAGCCTTCCTGCGCAGCCACATCCATCATGTTGAGCGCCACCACCACCGGCGCGGACAGCGAAATGAGTTCGGCCACCAGGTACAAACTGCGCTCCAGGTTAGCCGCATTGACCACCGCCACCACCACTTGCGGACGCTCGCGCACAATGAACTCGCGCGCCACCACCTCTTCGGGTGAGTTGGCCGTCAGGCTGTAAGCGCCGGGCAGGTCCACCAGACAGAATTCGCGGCCAGCATGGTGAAATGTCCCTTCGCGGCGTTCAACGGTCTTACCGGTCCAGTTACCCACGTGCTGGTTCAGGCCGGTCAACAGGTTGAACAGGGTGGACTTACCCATGTTGGGCTGCCCGGCCAGGGCGATCAGCGGCGCGCCGACCGCCACCTGGAGCGCCTGGGCGGCAGTCTCGTGACGCTCGCTCATTTTCCGCTCCGGCGCACGAGAATTTTGGCCGCCTCGCCGCGCCCCAGCGCCACGCGCGTTCCGCGCACGGTCACAATCAGCGGACCAAAGCCATAATTCTGGGTCATGTCCACGTCCACGCCAGGCGTGAATCCCAGCGAGGCCAGGCGGTTTTGCACCGCCCGCCCGCCGCTGAACGAAAGCACAGTGGCATGTTCGCCTGCAGTGAGTTGAGACATCGAGATCGGCTCAAGGGACATATTTCTCCAAATTGTTTCACGGAGCCCAGCGAAGCCTTTTGCCATGCAAAAGACGCACACTTTGGCCGTTGGACTCCATCATGATATAATGATTTTATCGTTCTTCTATTAGTATATGCTAATTTTCTATATTAGCATAGACCCAAGTCAGGGTATTGAAGATGACAAATGTCACGAATTCTACCGATCAAACTGACATGACAGCCCTTAGTTCCATAGTACAGGACTACCTCTCCCTGATCTATGTGATGGAACGCGACAACGAGCCGGTGGTCGGTTCGCGGCTGGCAGAACTGCTGGGCGTCACCCCGCCGACCGTCACCAACACGCTCAAACGCATGACGCGCGACGGGCTGATCACCATGAACGCCGATGGCACACACCTCACCGAACAGGGCTGGAGCGCCGCCCGCACCGTGATGACCCGTCACATGCTGATGGAGTGGATGATGCTCAAGACCCTGCCCTGGTCGAAACTGCACAGCGAGGCGCATCACCTGGAACACGCCATTTCGGCTATGGCCGAATCGGCGTTGATGGAACAACTCGGCCACCCGCAGACCTGTCCGCACGGCAACCCGCTGCCGGGCTGCGACGAGGCGGTTGCTGGCTGGATCCCGCTCACCCAGGTCGAGGCCGGGCGCGCGGTGATTATCCGTCGTATCCACGAACTGGCAGAGGAGAACGCTCCGCTGCTCGAATATCTCGAAAAGAACAACCTCATGCCCGGCGTCCCCGCCGAAGTGGTCGAGATCTTGCCGTTCAACCAGACCATCTCGCTGAAAGTCGGCGGGCGCCTGGTCACCCTGGGGAACGCCGCCGCAAAATACATCTTTGTCGAATGAGACGAAAACGTAACCAATTCGACCCTTCAAGGTTAAAATAAAATGAGAAAGAAATCCTTCTTTCCTTATCTTTCACAGGAGATGTAATCATGCGCTTCAATCCCCCTAAAAAGGCAACCTTCTGGATTACGGTTGTCCTGGCCGCCCTGGGTTTCATCGGCAGTTTCGTATCCATTCCTTTTGTCAGCGGCTATGCCTTCTGGTTCGTCCTGGTGGCCTATGTCGTCCTGGCTGTCAGCCTGTTCGTCAAAGGCATGTAACCGCCATCCCACGAAAAATCCCCGCCGCGCGGCGGGGATTTTTCGTTGTAAAATACAGCCATGAGTTGGCTCACCGGCTCCAAATCAGTGGAAGGCCGTCGGTTGGTGGGGCAGTTGATGGATCTGTCCAAACGCGAGCGCGCCGCGGCTGAACTGCTGCGGATGGGCGCCGAGGCCGCCCCGGCGCTGGTCGAGGCGCTTCGTTCCCCCATTCCCGGCCTGCCGCCGTTGGCCGGGCAATTGCTCCTGCGATTGGGACCAACCGCTACCCCCGCGCTGGCGTATTCCCTGCTCAACGACCATCCCGAAGTCCGCGCCAGGGCAGCCGCCCTGCTGGCGCAAGGCAAAGACCCGCAAGCCGTCCCGGCCCTGCTGCAAGCCTTACACGGCGAATACTACACCGTCCGGCAACAGGCGGCGCTGGCGCTGGGAAACCTGCGCAGCCCGCAGGCGCTGCCGGCCCTGCTGGAAACGTTCAAAGACCCGGAAGCGGAAGTGCGCGCGGCGGCTGCCGCAGCCGTTGGACGTTACTGCGACCCGCGCACCTTCGACCAGATGGCCGACCTGCTGCTCGAAGACCCGCAACTCGAGGTGCGCCAGGCGGCCGCCAGGGCATTGGGAGAAACGCGCCATGAACAAGCGATCTCCTACCTGATCATCGCCTTGCATGATTCCTTCTGGTGGTACGAACGCGAGTCGGGCGCCGATGTGCTGCTGAACGCCCTCGAAGCGATCGGCAAACCCGCCGTAGACAGCCTGCTCGAAGCCTTGAAAGACCCCGAAGGCGCCGTCCGCCGTTTCGCCGCCAAACTGCTGGGGCGCATCCGCGACCCGCGCGCCATCGAGCCGCTTGGCATGGCGCTGTACGACATGCACGCCGAGGTGGGGCAGGCCGCAGCCGAGTCCCTGGCCGGGTTCGGGGAAGCAGGCCTGCGGGTCCTGGGCGAAGCGTTGCAGCACCCCGAGGCCTGGCTGCGTCAGCACGCCGTCAGCGGGCTGACCCTGAGCGGCGACCAACGCATCGTCCCCGTATTGCTGGGTATGCTGGATGACCCGGAGCGCGAAGTGGTTAAACTGGTCATCCGGTCGCTGGGGAAATTGAAAGACCAGCGCGCCTTGCCGGCCTTGCAGGCCATCGCCATCCGGCGCGCCGACCGCGAACTCTCGTCGCTGGCGCGGGGCGCCATCCAGGCATTGGAAGGTTCACTATGACGACACACGACCGGTACGAAGAACTCAAGGCGCAGGTCAACCTGCACAATTACCGTTACCACGTGCTGGATGCACCGCTCGTTAGCGACCTGGAGTACGACCGCCTGCTGGCCGAACTCAAGCAGCTCGAGGCCGAGCACCCCGATTGGGTCACGCCCGATTCGCCTACCCAGCGCGCGGGCGCGGCCCCGCTGGACAAATTCGAGAAAGTGCGACACCCGGCGCCGATCCTTTCGCTGGCCAACGCCTTCGGCGCAGATGACGCCCGCGCGTGGTTCGAGCGCATCCAGAAACTGGACGAGCGGGTTGCTGCCGCTAAATTCGTGGTCGAGCCAAAAATCGACGGCTTGTCGGTTGTGCTGCACTACCGGGACGGACTCTTCGTCCAGGGCGCGACGCGCGGCGACGGGGAAGTGGGGGAGGATATTACCGCAAACCTGCGCACCGTGAGGGCCATCCCGTTGAAGATCCCGGTAGAGAGTAGAGAACAGCGAGTAGAGAGTAGAGAGCAGAGAACAGGGAGTAGTATGGGCGATTTGCCGCTATTCTCTAATCCTCTACTCTCTACTCTCCCCACTTACCTGGTGGTCAGGGGCGAGGCCTTCATCACCAACCGCGATTTCGAGGGACTCAACCGGCAACTCGAAGAGGCCGGCCTGAAGACCTACCTCAACCCGCGCAATACGGCGGCGGGGTCGCTGCGCCAGTTGGACCCCAACCTGACCGCCCAACGCCCGATCACGCTGTTGGTGTACCAGGTCATTTATTCCGAGGGCGGGAATGCGCCGACCAGCCAGTGGGAGACGCTGGCCTGGCTGCGGGCGCTCGGCTTCCCGGTCACGAACGCAGCGCAGCGCTTCGACGATCTCGACTCCGCCATCGCCTACACTGAGACCTGGGACGAACGCCGCGACGAACTGCCCTACGAGGCGGACGGCATGGTCATCAAACTCGACGACCTGACGCTGGCCGCGGAACTGGGCTTCGTGGGCAAGGACCCGCGCGGCGCGGTCGCTTTCAAGTTCCCGGCGCGCGAAGTGACCACCCAACTGGAAGACATCCGCGTCAATGTGGGACGCACGGGCGTGCTGACGCCCTACGCGGTGTTACAACCGGTCGAGATCGGCGGCGTGATCGTGGAACGCGCCACCCTGCACAACTTCGACTTCATCGCCGAGAAAGACATCCGCCCCGGCGATCGGGTGTTGGTCAAGCGCGCCGGGGAGGTGATCCCCTACGTAATCGGGCCGGTGGTGGAGGCGCGCACGGGGAACGAGCAGCCCTACCTCCCGCCGGAGACCTGTCCGGCCTGCGGGGGGGCGGTCGAACATTTCGAGGGCGAGGTGGCCTGGTATTGCGTCAACGCGGCCTGCCCGGCGCAACTGGTGCGCAACGTGGAGCATTTCGTCTCGCGCGGCGCAATGGACATCGTGGGACTGGGCATCAAGATCGTGGAGAAATTGATCGAAACCGGTAAAGTCAAGGATGTGGCGGATATTTTCACTTTAACGCGAGAAGATATCCTTGAGGCCGTCACCAAAAAGGATCGGAAGACGAAGGCGGAACCGCCCGGAAAAATTGCGGAAAATCTGCTCGAGTCGATCAACACGGCCAAGGGTCGTCCTTTGAACCGCCTGCTGTCCGCGTTGGGCATGCGCGGCGTGGGCGAAGTCATGGCAGCCGACCTGGCGCGTCATTATCCCGACCTGGAGGCGCTGTCTGGGGCAACGGCAGGCGAATTGCAGGGGATCGAAGGCGTGGGGCCGAACATCGCCGAAGCCATCTTGGACTGGTTCAGCCGTGAGCAGAACCAGCGCCTGCTGGGGAAGTTGCGGGCGGCGGGCGTCTGGCCTGTGAATCAGTTACCAGTGAGCAGTGACCAGTCATCAGGGCCGTTGGCAGGCATGACCTTCGTCGTCACCGGAACGCTGGCGGGTTTCTCGCGCGAGGGCATCAAGGAGTTCATCCAAGCGCGCGGCGGCAAGGTGACCGATTCGGTCAGCAAGAACACCACCTACCTGGTGCTGGGCGAAAACCCTGGCTCGAAACTGGACAAGGCGCACAAACTGGGCGTAAAGGTGATTGGGGAAGAGGAATTGCGGGACCTGGCGCATTAATCCGTCACTAGACAGAACCCCCTGCCTGTCCTATACTTGGGAAATTCTCATGCAGGAGGACGCTTTCGAATGGACCTAAAGACAACCGATGATGCTGTCATGCGCCGCGTGCAAGCCATGAACGAGCGCGTGAACATGCTCAAGGAACATGACCTGTATTTTTACAACCAGCCCGTGGAAGAGATACGCGGCGGGGCGCGCGTGCTGGTGCGCGGGCGCGAGATGGGCATGTACGCCTCTTACAGTTACCTGGGGCTGGTCGGGCACCCGCGCATCAACGCGGCCGCCAAGAAAGCGGTGGACAAATTCGGCACCGGCACCAACGGCGTGCGCACGCTGGCCGGTTCGCTGACGATCCATTCCGAACTGGAAGAGACCATCGCCGCCTTCAAACACGCCGAAGCGGCCATCACCTACACCTCGGGCTATGCCACCAATCTGACAGTGGTCTCCACCCTGATGGGACGCGGCGACTTCGTTCTCTCTGACAAACTCAACCATGCTTCCATTGTGGACGGCTGTCTCATGTCTGGGGCGGAATTCCGCCGCTTCCGGCACAACGACATGGACGACCTGGAGAAGCGTCTCCAGCAGGTACCGGCCGACCGCTCCAAACTAGTCATTTCCGACTCGGTCTTCAGCATGGACGGCGACATCATCGACCTGCCCAGGATGGTCGAACTGTGCAAGCAATACGGCGCCTGGCTGATGATCGACGAGGCCCACTCGGTCGGCGTGCTCGGCAAGACCGGGCGCGGCATCGAGGAGCATTTCGGCCTGGGCGACGTGATCGACATCAAGATGGGCACCCTCAGCAAGACCATCCCTTCGGTGGGCGGTTACGTTGCGGCCAAGAAGGAAATCATCACCTACCTGCGCCACGCCAGCCGCGCCTACATCTTCTCGGCGGCGCTGCCGCCCGCCCAGGCGGCCGCTGCGGACGAGGCCTTCAAGGTCATCCTGGACGAGCCCTGGCGCATCGAACAACTCAACCGCAACACGGAACAGTTCATCGGCGGGTTGAAATCCGCCGGCTTCGATACCCTGCTGACCGAGACCGCCATCGTGCCGGTGCTGTGCGGCAACGATGAGCGCGCTTTTGCCCTGACGCGCGAATGCCAGCACCAGAACGTGTTCGTCCTGCCGGTTGTCTCGCCGGCCGTGCCGGAGGGACTGGCGCGCCTGCGCGCCACCATCACCGCCGCGCACGAGCGCGAGGAGATCGCGCGCGCCATGGAGGTCATCGTCGCGTCGGGGAAGAAATTGGGCATTATCTAAGCGGACATACCAGAATAACTAACAAGATTTTGGCTGTGGTTTAACGGTGTAATTCCAATCAGGATGGAATTCATCGTGGAGAATATTCAAGTGTTCCATTTGGTCGTCGGATATTTTTATACCGGTAGGATA
>JBMOMP010000042.1:0-15344 GCA_049323115.1 Chloroflexota bacterium | reverse complement strand
GGAGTTGAAAGCCATGGCACACCTCCTGAGAAGACTGTTTTGTGCAAACCAATCATCCCAGAATGTCGCCTTCCTTTCAACTCCTTGTTTTCTCTCCATAGGCTACCAACTGTTTTTAGTCACACTCTATTCGATTTCGCCTATTCGGGTTCGCACCGTTTTCGTTTTGAACCCATTGGCTTGGTCGCGTCGCTTGCTCGAGCGTTCGCAGGGCGACACGCCCAGATATTGCTGACGCCCGGCTTTCATCGCCGCATTGACAACCACGCGAATCAGCTCGGGCAGGAAGTCCAGCCCCTGTTTGGCAATCTGCTCCACGATTTCGTTTGGTAAGGTACAATCGTTGGGGTAGGTCATGGTCGTTATCCTTTCTGAAGTTGGTTGCTTCCGAAAGAATATACCAGACCTACCCTTTTCTCAATTTTACAGAAACAAGTTTACACTAACCCGCCAAACGCATCCACGCGCCAACCAACCAGCGCCGCCCCGTACTCCCACCCCAACGCTTACACCAACGAACGTGAATGAAGAATAGCAACTCGCCAAAGACGATAGGAATGACACCCATAAGGTTTATGCGAACAGGCAAACATTGAGATGACCAACACTGCTTTCCGACAAAAAATCCGCGAAAAGATCGCCGACAGCGCCCTGCAAGCCGCGCTGGATGCCAACGCCCAACGCCGCGTACAGGGGCGCATCGCCGCCTTCGAATCATTGCCCGATTGGCGCGAACGACGCCAGCGCGCGCACGCCGTCCGTGCGGACGTGATCGCGCGCCTGGACGACTATCTCGACCAGTTCATCGCCAAAGTCACCGGCAACGGCCTCACTGTCCACCGCGCGAAAGACGCCGCCGAAGCCAGGCAGATCGCGCTGGAAATCATCGAAAATTCACCCCAAAAAATCAGCGGAAATCAGCGTGGATCAGCGTCCCGATTAATTGCAAAATCCAAGAGCATGGTCTCGGAGGAGATCGAACTCAACCACGCGCTCGAGGCAGCCGGTCACCGCGTAGTGGAAACCGACCTGGGCGAATACATCATCCAGTTGCGCGGCGAGAAACCCAGTCACATCATCACGCCCGCCGTCCACCTGCGCCGCCACGAAGTAGGCGCGCTCTTCCACGAAAAGCTCGGCATCCCTTACACTGAAGACATCCCCACACTCACGAACACTGCCCGCAAGATGCTGCGCGAAGTCTTCCTGACCGCCGACGTGGGCGTGAGCGGCGTCAACTTTGGTGTGGCCGAAAGCGGCACCCTGACCCTGGTCACCAACGAGGGCAACGGACGCATGGTCACCACCCTGCCGCCGGTACACATCGCGCTGATGGGCATCGAGCGCCTCGTCCCCACGCTGGACGACCTGGCGCTGATGCTCTCCCTTCTTCCGCGCTCGGCTACCACGCAGAAGATCAGCGTCTACACGCAACTCATCCAACGCCCTGAACGGGACCAGCAAAAGCACCTGATCCTGGTGGACAATGGCCGTTCCGCGCTGCGCGCTTCGTCCCTGGCCGAAGTACTGTATTGCATCCGCTGCGGGGCCTGCCTGAACGCCTGTCCCGTCTTCCGCGAGTTGGGCGGCCATGCCTACCTGGGCGCGGACGGCTCCATCGCGCCCTATCCCGGCCCGATCGGCTCGGTCGTCTCGCCGGGATTGCTGGGCAAGAACTACGTCCAGTTGGCGCAGGCTTCCTCGTTGTGCGGCGCATGCAAGGACGCCTGCCCGGTGGACATCGACCTGCCCATGCTGTTGACGCGCGTAAGGGCGGGCGCTGCCAGTAAGCAGTCATCAGTCATCAGTGATCAGTCATCGGTGATCAGTCATCAGTCGCAGGGAGAGGGATTGCCGCCCCTCCTGAAGTTTGGGCTGCGGACCTACACCCGCCTCGCGACTCACCCGGGCCTGTTCGCCGTTTCGCAGCGACTGGCCGGGCTGGGAGCGCGCCTCGTTTCCCCCCTTTCACGATGGATGAAGTTCCCCGCCTTCACCGGCTGGGGCTACAGCAAGGACTTCCCGCGCCCGGCGCTGAAACCGTTCCGCGCCGCCTGGCAGAAAGCGGAGGACAGTCGCGCGGCGGCTCTCCCAAAGGAAGAAAGAAGGAAAGAAGAAAGAGCAGCAAGTCCCAACCCCCATTCTGGGGGCTTCCCGCCGCCGATGGGCCGGGTAGCACGTTTCACCGCCGAACTGGCCGCGCTGGGTGGGCATGTGACGAAATGCACTGCGCTCGAATTATCCGGTCACCTGCTCTCTTTCCTGCGCGAGCGGGGGATCGAGTGCGTGCAGGCCTGGGAGTCCGTGCCGGGGGTGAACTGGGCCGACATAACGGGAGCAGGCATCTCGGTCGAGAAAGAAGCGGACGAGTCCATCAAGGCGGGAGTCACCGGCGCGCTGGCGGGCATCGCCGAGACGGGCACGCTGGTCATCCCCGGCGGCGCAGGGCGCCCCCTGACCGCGTCATTGCTGCCGGAAATCCACATCGCCGTGCTGCGCGCCAGCGACATCGTCCCGAACCTGGAAACCGCCATCCAGTTGCCGGGTGTGGTTGGATCGCCCGCGACAGCGCTGGTCAGCGGCCCATCGCGCACGGCGGATATCGAAATGACGCTGACCATCGGCGTGCATGGGCCGGGGGAATTGCACGTGTTCTTATTGGAATAGCGCAGCCAGGCCTGTTCCCTGAACAAGAAAAATCACTCGAATATATTCGATGTCGACGATGATACGCCAAACTGCTTGACGCCATTAAGATATTAGATATAATATCTAATTATTATTGTCATGCACACCTCGACATCGCCCCAAAAAGGATATGGATAGTTCGAAGAATGCCAAGAGAAGGTACGCATCTAACCAGTTCACTCGATATGATCGGGGATCATCGCCCGTTGAGCGACCGGGTCTATCGCAGGCTACAGGATGCCATCATCGACGGCCGCCTGGCGCCAGGCCAATGGCTGCGGCAAGAAGCCCTGGCCCAGGAACTCGGCACCAGCCAACTCCCCGTGCGGGAAGCGATCCGGCGGCTGGCAGCCGAGGGACTGGCGGTCCGCATCCCCTACAAAGGCGTCCAGGTGGTCCAGTACTCGTCAGAAGACATTCTGGATATGTTCAATATCCGTATGGTCCTGGAAAGCCTGGTCGCCCGCTACGCCACTCCCCTCATAACGGACCAAGACCTGGAAAAGTTAGAAAGAAACCTGGAAGAAGCGCGCGCTTGCCAACAACCAGACCAGATGGCAAAACGCCGCGAACTGAATACAGAATTCCACCTGACGATTTGCCGCGCCAGCAACCGTCGCTACCTGATCCGCCAGGTCGAGGCGATGTGGGTCTGGTTCCCAAGCACCATGTCTTACGAGGGGATGCGCCGCCAGGAAGAACTATCCCAGGGACGGCTCGAGCAGGAACATCGGGAGCATGAGGCGATCCTGTCTGCGCTCAAGGACAGGAATGCAGCCCTCGTAGAGCAACATATCCAGCAACATATCAAGAATCTATCCCAGGAACTCATGGCGGTGCTGGGCATCTCGGGAGAATTGGCTCACACCCTGCTCCCATAGACAGCCCCGAACCGCTAAAACTATTAAACCAGGAGGTTTCTCAACATGACAGGCGATCTTTCACAAATTGCCTCGAGCCTTTACGAAGGAGACGAAGAAAGCGTCTCGGATCTGGTCCAAAAGTCACTCGATGGAGGCGCGGCAGCCGACCAGATCTTGCAAGAAGGCTTGATTGCCGGTATGGACAGGGTCGGAAAGGACTTCAAAGACGGCGTGCTGTTCGTCCCTGAAGTGCTGGTTGCCGCCCGCGCCATGCACGCAGGGATGGATATCCTGCGCCCCCTGCTCACAAAAAGCAGCGCCAGGAACGTGGGCAAATGCGTCATTGGAACCGTGAAGGGCGATTTGCACGATATCGGCAAGAACCTGGTCAAGATGATGTTGGAGGGAGCCGGATTCGAGATCATCGACCTGGGCACGGATGTTGACCCGCAGGCCTTTGTAGAGGCGGTCCGTGAACACAAGCCCAAACTGGTCGGGATGAGCGCCCTGCTGACCACCACCATGCAAAACATGAAGGTCACCATTGATGAAATTGGCGAGGCCGGGCTGCGGGATTCGACCAAGATCATTCTTGGCGGGGCGCCGGTCACGGAGGATTACGCCATGAAATGCGGGGCGGACGGGTACGCATCCAATGCGGCGGCGGCGGTGGACCTTGCCCGCGCATTGGCCGTTTAAGACAAGTTTGCTCGGAACACATTCGAGGAGATACAAGAATGAATTCCATACTCAGACTCGTTGATGGGTTATGCACGGATCATGAACTGTTCAAGCAGGTGCATGTACATTCCCTGGACCTGTTGGAAAATTGCGGTATCCGGTTCCATTCGGAGAAAGCGCGCCAGATTTTGTCGGACGCAGGCGCAAAAGTCAGCGGCGAGATCGTGAAAATCCCCGGCCACCTGGTCGAAGCCGCCTTGAAGAAAGCGCCCAATACATTTTCGATCTACTCCCGCGACGGGAAACATGACGTTGTGCTGGACGGCCAGCAAACCTATTACTCCCAGGACGGATGCGCCGCTCACACGCTGGATTTCGAAACCGGCCAGCGCCGCGGGTCTACCCGGGCTGACATCGAAAAGATGGCGCTCATCTCCGATTCCCTGGATGCAATCGACATCATCACGCCCACCGTGAGCGCGGCCGACACAACCGTTGCCGGGAGGGCCATCGAAGAACTGGAGGCCTGCTTCCTCAACACCGGCAAGCCGGTTGTGACCGAATCGGTGACCAGCGCCCGGGACGCGCGCGCCCAGATCGAGTTAGCGGCTGCAATCGTCGGGGGGGAAGAAGCGCTCCGTCAACGGCCCATTTTTTTCAACTTTGTCTGCACCATTTCCCCGCTCACACAGGATGCAGGCGGCATAGAAGCCGCCCTCGAATTTGCCGCCGCAGGCGTCCCGGTGGGTTTCTACCCGATGGCGACCACCGGGGTAACTTCACCGGTCACCCTGGCAAGCAACCTGGCCATGGACAACGCCGAGGTCATCAGCGCCGTAACCCTCATGCAAATTGCCAGCCCTGGCGCCAAGGTGCTATATTGCGGCGGGCCAGCGACGATTGACCTGCGCACCGGCGCGTATACGGCGACTTCGCCCGAAGCAATCTGGCTGCGCACAATGGTTGCTCGCATGTCGAATTTCTATAATATCCCTTCCATTGTTGGTGCAGGCGCAACCAGCGCCAAAACCCCAGGCGCCCAGTCTGCGTGGGAAAATACCATGTCCTACCTGCCGACTTCAATGGCAGGGGCAGATGTCTTATTTGGCGCCGGTCTCCTGGATGGCTCCAACCTGCTCACCTACGAACAGATCGTCCTGGACGCCGAGGTGGCCGCCATGGTCAAACGACTGCTGGCGCCAGTCGATTTCAGCCCGGAGGCCTTTAGCACAGAACTCATGAAAGAGATCGGGCCGGGCGGCGTTTACCTGGACCAAAAACATACGGTCAAGAATATGCGCAAGGCGCTGTCGCTGCCCTTGCTCAGCGACCGGGACAGTTATGACGAGTGGTACAAGAAAGGCCAGGTTGGCAGCGTTGCTGCCGCCCGCGCCAAGGTAAAAGAGATCCTGGCAAGCCACCAGCCTGCCCCGCTCCCCGACGACGTGCGCAAGTCCATGCGCGAACTGGCGGCGGCCTATTCGAAATAGAAAGAGACCATGCGTATCGAGGTCGACTGTGAACGTCTGCGGCGCAACACGGAAGCAGTTGTCGCTCTGTGCAAGCCGCATGGCATCGAAGTCGTAGGCGTCACAAAAGCCTGTTGCGGGCATCCGGACGTTGCGCAGGCAATGCTGGCAGGCGGGGCCAGCAAACTGGCCGAATCGCGCCTGGGCAACGTCCGCCGCCTGCGGCAGGCCGGGATCGAGGCCGAGATCATGTTGCTGCGCCTGCCGGCCATCAGCGAAGCCGATGAAGTGGTGCGCCTGACCCAAATCAGCCTGAACTCGCAGGTCGAGACCGTGCGCGCCCTCTCGCAGGCAGCCTCGGCGCAAGGGGTCACCCATCGCGTCATCCTGATGCTCGAGACCGGCGACCGCCGCGAAGGGGTCTTGCCGGAACGGGCGTTCGAAGCGGCTCGCGGCATGGTTGGCTTGCCAAATATCGCGTTGATCGGCATGGGCGCCAACACCACCTGCATCGGCGGCGTGTTACCTACACCCGAGAATACACAATTACTGGTGGACGTGGCGGAAATGGTGGAACGGCGACTGGGCATTCATTTCCAGACAATCTCGGCTGGCAACTCGGCCAGCCTGGCATTGCTGCTACGCGACGAAATGCCCACCCGCGCCAACCAACTCCGCATCGGCGGGGCCATCATGATCGGCGAGGTGGACAGCACCGGCGATTGGCCGGACGCGCTTCCCCACCAGGACGCCTTTACCGTGCGAGCCGAGGTGATCGAGGTAGAGGTCAAACCGTCTGCGCCAGAGGGCCGCTTAGCCCCCAACGCTTTTGGCGACATCCCGCAATGGCCTGACCTGGGAGCCCGGCGGCGGGCGATCCTGGCGCTGGGCAGGCAAGACCTGCAGGTCGAAAGCCTGATCCCGAAACGCCCCGGCGTGACCATCCTGGGAGCCAGTTCGGATCATCTCGTGCTGGATGTTACGGAGGCTTCGCCGCCCGTTCACACAGGGGAGCAAATGGAATTCCGCCCGTTGTACGGCGCTGTGGCAACCGGCATGGCCAGCGCAGTTGCCGAACAGGTCGTCAGGAAAATGCGCGATTAATTCCCCAGCCCATGCTGGATGGCGATGACGGCCGCCTGGGTGCGGTCGGAGACGCCCAGTTTGTCGAGAATGGCGCTGACGTGGTTGCGCACCGTCCCTTCGGACAGGTGGAGTTGCCTGGCAATTTCGGCGTTGTTCAACCCCCTGGCAAGCAGGTTTAGCACGTCGGCTTCGCGCTCGGTCAGTTTCTCGGTCAGCAGCGAGGCGGGCTGGGTCTGGCGGCTGGCGACCTGTTCGAGCAGTTTGCCCGCCACGGCGGGGTCAACGAACGAGCGACCCAAGACGGTCCCGCGGATGGCCTCGACCACTTTCTCGCGCGGCGTGTCCTTGAGCAGGTAGCCGGATGCACCCGCGCGGATGGCGTCGAAGACCCATTCGTCATCGTCATAAGTTGTGAGAACAAGTACCTTGACTTCGGGGAATTTCGCCCGGATCTGGCGCGTGGCTTCGATGCCGTTCATGCCGGGCATCTTCAGGTCCATCAGCACCAGGTCGGGTTGGCGTTGGGTGGTCAACTCGACCGCTTCTGCGCCGTCCTGGACGCAACCAACCACCTGAAGGTCTTTTTCCAGGCCAAGCAATAGTTCGAGTCCATCACGGACAACTGCCTGATCGTCACAGATGATGATTTTTATCATTCGACCTCACAAGGTAACGCCGGGCTTTGCCCGGTCAAGACCAGCCACAGGCTGGCGGTACAAGGCGCATAACGCTAGGCGCTGCCCGACTACAAATCTGGATCGACATAAGTATATGACCAGTCCTGCCAATCCGTTACCAAACCGGCTTTGACAGGGTTATTGACAATATATTCCAAAATACGTGCAAATTCACGTTCATCACGCACGACGTGATCGTAACTTTCACGGCTCCAAAACCGTCCATGTTGGCCCAGAATTTTCTGGCAGAGATGACCGGTACGCCCTTTCAGCAGCCACAAAGCCTGACTTAGGGCCGAATATTGCGTTCCATCTGCGCGGATTGCCGGACGAATAATACCTTCCAAACTCAGAAGCAAGTGGACATGGTTTGGCATGATGCAATAAGCCAACAGGAGATAGTATTGGGGGTGGAGGGCGTGAAGTTCTTTGTCAACAGTTTGGGCTATCCGGGGGTCTGCCAGCCAACGAGGGCCATCGGCCTGATCCAAGGCGTGGTCATAACGGGCAAATGCCCTTTTATAGGTATTGTACTGTGCTGCGTTTCTCTGTTCTGATGGAAGCATTTCCAAGAGGCGTTTTTCTCGCTCATACTCATCCTGAAGTTGAGCGACTACTGAACGAGGAAGCGAGCCATCCAATCGGAAGGTGACAAAGAATATGGCATTTGGGGGATGCCAGTGTGGCAGACGACGGTAGAAAAACTCTCGTTCATCCATCTTTTTTTTCTTTTTGTAACGCCGGGCTTTGCCCGGTCAAGACCAGCCACAGGCTGGCGGTACAAGGCGTAACGCCGGGCTTTGCCCGGTCAGGACCAGCCACAGGCTGGCGGTACGGGACAAAGCTCAGATCTCCAATACCACCTTCGTCCCTTTTCCTTTTTGACTGTCAATGGTCAACTTGCCGCCGGAAAGTTCGGCGCGTTCCTTCATGCCGACCAGCCCGAAGTGACCGGTGCTGACCTTGTCGCGCGGGTCGAATCCCAGACCGTCGTCTTGCACGGTCAGTATCCAACGCCCGGCCCCAGGCTCCAGGCGCAGGGTGAGGCGCTTTGCGTTGGCGTGATGGACGACGTTTTCCACAGACTCCTGGGCGATGCGGTACAAGCATTGCTCCACGTCGGGGGCCAGGGAAGGCATGGGGTCTGGCAAGGCAAGTTCGAGGTCCAGGTTGACGCGGACGGCGGCTGATTCGGCCATTTGGCGCAGCGCCAGCCCGAGTCCCAGGTCTTCGAGCGGGCTGGCGCGCAGTGATCTCAAGGCGCGGCGGGTCTCTTCCAGCCCGTTCCGCGTGGTCGCTAGGGATTTGTCCAGCAGGGCGCGGGCCTGGTCAACGTCCACGTCCCAGTAGGCCTTGACAGTTTCGAGCGTGACCGAGAGGCCGGTGAGGGTGTGCGCCAGGGTGTCGTGCAGTTCGCGCGCCATGCGGTTGCGCTCGCGGCTGACGGTGAGATTTTCGAGCGTGCTGGCGTAGTGGCTCAACTGGGCGTTGGCCTGCCGCAGCGACTCGCCCTGCGCCCGCAGGCGGGAGACCAATTGGTTGATAAACAAGCCGATAACGGTGAAACTAACTGTTCGTACCACGACAACAAAAAAGAAACCTGCCAGGCTATTTGGTAAGGCGATCCCCTTCAGCAAAAGGATTCCCATTTCCAAAGCGGCAGTGCCGATACTAAAAAGCAGAACCTCGGCCAAGCCATATTGCCAGGCAGTAAGCGCCAGTCCAATGAACAAGACAGGAAACTGGCGCAAGGCCATGCCTTCGATGCTGGCAAGCGGGCCAGGCGGGAAGCGCGGCACGAGGGTGTGGTGCAACAGGATGGGCGCACCGGATATGAGCAGGATCATCAGGGGCAGGTAAGTTTCCCCCAGCCTCTTGCGCGCCCAATCCCAATAAGCCAGGCCGAGAAAAAACAAGGCGGCCAGGCCATTGCCTCCATAATAGAGACTGATGGCCAAGCGCGGCAGGCGCGAGTAGATGAGGGCGTCTACTGTCAACAGGGCGGCCAGGTAACCGACCCACATCCAGGCGGCGATGCGCAGGACGCGCGGGGTTTCGGGGGAATCCGGCATATTCGAATCTTATCATGGCAGGGGGCGTTTTGCGACTGTCGGCTGTCATGCCTTTCCCTCCAAACCCATGACAGGCGTCATGGGTAAACTTACGAGATTTCATATTCCTCTCCAAAAGAGCGTGACGGGGGGCACTTTCCACGTCCGTCAAATTGTCATACACTGGGAGCAGATCGGATTCTCAGATGGCAAAAGGATTTGACAGCATGAGACACTTTACTTTTCTCGTTTCCATCCTGATCTTGTTCAGCCTGGCTTGCGCGCTGACCGGGGCGGTGACGCCCATGCCGGAGCCGACCGTCGAAGCGGTAGCAGGCGCCTCGTCCACGCCGGAAGCGGAGGCGGGGATGCCTGGCGGGAAGCCGCCCCATCCTGTCCCGCTTCCATCCGGTCAAGCGCCGTCACAGGGCAAACCAGGCTCGCCCTGCGGAAATGGCGTCTGCGAGGGGCCGGAAAACGCGCAGAACTGCCCGGCGGATTGCGGCGCAACCGGCGTAGCAACGACTGCTGCGGGACCGGAAGCAGGCCAGGAGTACCGCGTCACAAACCCGGCCAGCGGAGTTTCACTGGCTGTCTACGTCAGCAAGCCCGCAGACGCCGGCGACGCGCGCCTGCCAACGGTGGTGCTGGTGCCGGGCGGCTCCGGGGACAGCAGCAAGTTCCGCACGCCGCAAGGGGAGGCCACCCTCCTGGCGCAGGCGGGTTATCTCGTAGTTGCCTTCGACGCCGACGGGCGCGGCCAGAGCGCCGGGCAGGAAGATTACAATGGCTTCGTTCACCAGGACGGGCTGGCGGCGGTCGTCGCATTTGCGGCCAGCCTGCCTAATGCGGACCCGCAGCGCATCGCCCTGGTTTCGTATTCCTACGGCATCACGATGGCCTCGGGCGCGCTGGCGCGTCATCCCGACCTGCCGGTGAAATTCCTGATCGACTGGGAAGGTCCCGCCAACCGCGACGACACCGGCGGCTGCGACGGCGCCGGGCTGGGACACCTGAAACAGGTCGCTGCCTGCACCGACGAGGCCTTTTGGGCGCAGCGCGAAGCCAGCACGTTCATCGGGCAGGTTCGCGTACCGTACCAGCGCATCCAGTCCGAAGAAGACCACGTCCAGCCGGATAACGCCCACGCCATCCTGATGGTGGACAACGCGGTGGCCGGCGGCGTCCCCTGGGTGCGGCTGAATGACCTGCCCCCCAACCAAACCTATGACCCGGCCAATCCTCCCGCCATGCTGCCGGAAGACCAGTCGCGCTCCCTGCCGCAACTGACGCTGAAATATCTCGAAGCCATGTTCGCACTGCAATAAGGAGACCTGATGAAACGTCTATATCCTGCATTGTCCATGCTCGTCCTGTTCAGCCTGGCCTGCTCACTGACCGGCAGCCTGCTCCCCACGCCGGAATCCTCCGTCGAAACAGGAGCAGGCCCCACGTCCGCGCCGGAAGCGACCATAGAGTCGCCTGCTCCTGCCCAGCCCCCCTCTCCCGGCAAGGCAGGCTCGCCTTGCGGCGACGGCGTCTGCAACGACCCTGAAAACGCCCGGAACTGCCCGGCGGATTGCGCCGCCCCCTCGTCGGCAACCGAAGCGCCCGTCCAGTCCGCTGATTCGCCCGCCGTCCTGTATTTCGGCGTCATGGTGCACCTGGAAGGCTGGGACGACCACCTCGACCAGGCACGCTTCGAGCGGCATGCTCAACTGATGCGCGAATATGCCTCTTTGTTCGAGACCTACGGCGCCAAACTGACCTGGGAGAGCAAGGAAGTGACCGACGGCGCGCTGGAATGGGGCGACAACGTGCTGCTCGAAATGCAGCAGCGCGGACACGGCGTGGGCGTCCACGCCGATATTGGCGGGCAAAAGAACTATGATTGCAGCCGCTTCAGCGCCGACCTGCGCGCTGAAAAGGAACAACTCGAATCGCTGGGCGTCACCGTCCGCCACGTCTCTGGCATCGTCTCACATTGCGACTGGGTGACGGCCGCCAGCGACGCCGGTTACCTCTTCACCACCGGCAACGTCGCTTATGCGGTCATGTCCATGCCGCCCGAAAGCCGCCCGGCGGAATACCGGGACTGCCAGACGCCCGCCGCCTGTCACGATGTCTTTCCCGCCGAACTGGAAGCGCGCCTGCATCCCTGGCGCGCCAACAGCGGCGCCGACTGGCTCACCAACGCTCCCAACGGCAAACTGGTCATCCTCCCTTCCAGCGGCGGACTCTGCGTGCGTCAAAAGTCCGATGACCCCTCCTGCGATGCATTCTTCCGCGAACTGGAGCAGGCCATTGCCCTCTCCCAGCCTGGTCAGGTGAACGCCTATTACGTCAGTTGGAGCCTGGGCCAGCCAATCGAATTGGATGTGCTGGAAGCCTGGCT
Organism: Chloroflexota bacterium; assembly: GCA_049323115.1. GTDB lineage: Bacteria > Chloroflexota > Anaerolineae > Anaerolineales > Villigracilaceae > JAABUE01. The sequence continues at coordinate 3,434 of JBMOMP010000042.1, read as the reverse complement.
GCAGCGCATGGATGCCTATGTGCGAGCCGGTCAGGTGGAGTGGAAGACCCTGCCGGAAATGTACGACGCCTACACCGCATGGGAAGCCGCCCATCCCGGCGAGTAGACGCTCCCCGCGCCCATGACCACCCTTACGCGAACCTCCCCTTCCAAGGAACTCGAACGCTTCATCCGCTTCTTGCTGGTTGGCGCGCTCGGCACATTCCTGGACTTCGGCCTGCTCTCGGCATTGAAAGCAATCGGCCTGCCAACCCTGATCGCCAACAGCCTGTCGTTCTCGGCCGGCGTGGCCAACAACTTCACCTGGAACCGCCTGTGGACCTTCGCCGACGCAAAGCAGTCAGACTGGCGCAGACAGTTGGCACAGTTTTTATTGGTCAGCCTGATTGGTCTTGTGCTCAACAATTCCATTGTATTATTGTTCGAAGCCCCGCTGGGACAAGTCCTCGGCCAGCCTGAATACGGCTACCTGCCCGCCAAAGTAATCGCTACCGGCGTGGTCGTGTTCTGGAATTATTTTGCAAACCGTTACTGGACGTTTAAGTAAATGGGACACCTTCACCAGGGCAGACGGAGCGTACGGACTTCAACGGAAGAATCCGTGATTTTACGAATAATCCGTTCCATCCGAGAAATCCGTGTCCAAAACGAGTTTAGGAGAAACTGATGACCACACTTACCATTCCCTCCAAACCACCTTTCCTGAGCCGCAAACTCGCGCTGGGGATCACCCCCGCTCATATTTTAGTGGTCGGCATCATGCTGCTTTCTGCGGCATTGCACTTCGCCAACCTGGACGCCATCGGCGACGCCAACACCTATTACACGGCTGCTGTGAAATCCATGCTGCAATCATGGAGCAACTTCTTCTTCGCAGCCGCCGAACCCGGCGGCTCAGTGACCGTAGACAAGCCGCCGCTGGGACTGTGGGTCGAGGCGGCCTTTGCGTTCTTCCTGGGCGTGGAGGGTTGGGTCGTGTCCCTGCCCAATATCCTGGCGGGCATCTTCAGCGCGCCGCTGCTTTACTACCTGGTCAAGAAATATATGGGCGAACTGGCGGGGCTGGTTGCCGCGCTGGCGCTGGCCGTCACGCCGGTCGCCGTCGCCACCGACCGCAACAACACCATGGACGGGATGCTGGTCTTCACGCTGCTGCTGGCGGCCTGGGCCTTCGTGGCCGCAACCGAGACCGGCAAGTCGCGCTGGTTGTTCCTCGGCGCGTTCCTGGTCGGCCTGGGATTCAACATCAAGATGCTGCAAGCCTTCCTGCCGCTGCCGGCTTTCTATGCCCTGTATCTCTTCGGCGGGAAAACCGGCTGGTGGAAGAAGATCCTCAGCATTGGCATTTCGGGAATCATTTTGCTGGTAGTTTCGCTTTCCTGGGCCGTGATCGTGGACCTGACGCCCGCCGACCGGCGTCCCTACATTGGCAGCAGCGAGGACAATACCGTCATGGAACTGATCGTCGGGCACAACGGCCTGTCGCGGCTGTTCCAGCATGGCGGTGGGAGGAATGCGCCGGCGCAGGGCGGGACCGCGCCCAACGTTCAACCGCCGCAGGCTGCCCCCGGCGGGCAAGTCATCCAGCCTCCCGCCGGTCAGAACGCCCAGCCGCCGGTCCAACTGCCTCCGCCGCGCGCGTTGGAGGCCTGCCAGGGACTCTCGCAGGGCGAGGCCTGTTCGTTCACCCAGCCGAACGGGGACGCCATCAACGGCGTGTGCATCTTCCCGCCGGGCACGGATCAACTCGCCTGCGCCCCGCAGGACAGACTCCCACAAAACGGGCAGGCGCCAAATGCGCAGGGCGGCCTGCAACCACCCCAACCGTACGGGCAACTCCCGCAGCAGGGCAACCGCCCGAGTCCACCTGCCGGTATGCTGGCTGACGGCCCCAACGCCAGCCCGGATGGCCCGAACGGCAACACGCCCTTCAGCCAGGAGACCGGCTCGCCCGGCCTCGCGCGTTTCTTCGTCTACCCGCTCTCCAAACAGATGTCGTGGCTGCTGCCGTTTGCGCTGGTGGGGCTCGTAATGGCCGTTTTCGCCGCGCGTCCGCGCCTGCCGCTGGAGCCGGAGCACAAAGCGCTCGTCCTGTGGGGCGGCTGGCTGCTGACCTGCCTGATCTTCTTCAGCATGGTCGAGGGCATCTTCCACGCCTACTACACCATCATGCTGGCCCCGGCGCTGGGCGCGGCTGTTGGGGCGGGGATCGCGCAATTTTGGCGCTGGCAGGCCGCTCGTCCGTGGGTGAACGCGGGGATGGTGTTGGTCGCTGTGCTAACCCTCGCCTTCCAAATCTACACCACCGACCAGTATGGTGTCATCCCCGAAGGGAGTTTCAAGTCCATCCTGGTCTACCTGCCGTTGGTCTGGCTGGCTCTCGGCGCGGCGCTGCTGCTGGTCAAGCCCCTGCGCCCGGCGGCGTATCTGGCCGTGCTGGCCGCAATGGTCTTCATTCCCTTCATGTGGACAAGGATGACCGTGCTGGACAGGGCTCCCAACGTCAACCTGCCCTCCGCCATCGCAGCGGGCGCGGCGCGTCAGACCCAGCCCAGGCCTGGTCCTGCGCTCAACGAGCCAAACCCGGCTGACGGCGCTCTCGTGGCCTTCCTGCAGGCCCACACCCAGAGCGTGGAATACCTGGTGGCCGTGACCAATGCCCACATCGGCGCGCCGCTGGTGCTGGCGACCGGGCGCCCGGTGCTGTATATGGGCGGATTCGGCGGCGGCGACCCGGTCATCGATGCGGCCGGGCTGGCTGAAATGGTCGCAAACGGCGAACTGCGCTACATCCTGTTCGGCGGCGGGAATGGAAAGCAGGACATCGCTCAATGGCTGCAAACCTCCTGCACGGTCGTGCCGGAATTCAGCCGGGGGGATGCGCGCGCCGCGCAGGCGGGGCAGCGTCCCGACCAGAACCAGCCGAATACGCTCTACCAGTGCGGGCCCTGACAATTGTCACGGCAAAAAATGGTAACTACCTGCCCTCACCCTGACCCTCTCCCAAAGGGAGAGGGAAACGGACACGAACAACGGATTTCCTTGCCGAAAACTACAAAATCGTCCGTTTTTTGCTCCCCTCTCCCGCTGGGAGAGGGGCCGGGGGTGAGGGCAGGTAGGCAGTTACATTTCGTTTCAATTTTGCAGTTTTGACCTGGAGCCTTCAAATGGGTGATCTGTCCAGCACCAAAATCCATTTCAAGAGTTTCTATCTGCCTGAACTTGGCTTGCAGTGCCAAGCACAAAAAAGGGGCAACACAATTTTTGATTTCAATACCCCATCTACTTCCTCCTGTCTATGAGCTTATTACCTATTTTCCGCTACCCCTTGGGAGGGGTTTGGGCTGAGAGCAGGGTAGAATTTGAGGCATAGACACTCAAACTCCAACCCCACCTGAGATTGAATATGAGACCTATCAAATTGGCGTAGCCTA
>JBMOMP010000041.1:0-15571 GCA_049323115.1 Chloroflexota bacterium | reverse complement strand
ACGTTGCCGCCCCCGTCATCCCTGCCGCTTCCCTGCCGGAACTGGAAGCCGCTCCCGCCAAAGGGAAGATGCTCCTGCTCTACGGCGACCTGGCGCGCGCGCCCCTCTCGCCCAAGTCCTGGTTCTTGAAAGACGAGCGCGACGACCGCGTCATTACCCTGCTCGAACGGTTGGAACCCGCCGCTGTCCTGTCCCCGCCCACAGCCACAGACTACTACGGCCAACTAACCGAAGACTGGGAACTGGACCTCCCCGCCGCCACCATCCCGGCAGGTACCGCGCTGGAACTCCTGCGCGAGCCAGAAAAGCCGCTTCACTTGTGCATCCAGGCGCAGCGACACCCGGCCACGGCGCGCAACCTCGTCGCCCGCACACCTGGACAATATCGAAAGCGCCTGGTGTTGTGCGCCCACTTCGACACCAAGATCAACACCCCCGGCGCCAGCGACAACGGCGGGGGCGTGGCCGCGCTGCTAACTTTGGCTGGCCGCCTGAAAGACCTATCCCTGCCTTTCGGCCTGGAATTCGTAGCCTTCGACGGCGAAGAATACCTGCCGATGGGCGACGACGAATACCTGCGGCGCGCAGAAGGCTATTGGGGCGACATCCTGGCTTGCATCAATTTCGACGGCATCGGCCCGGCGCTGGGTGCCACCTCCGTCACCTGTATGGGCGGGCCAGACTCGCTTGCAGACGACCTGCGCGCATTGGCAAAAAACCATCCCGGCGTCGTCTGGGTGGAACCCTGGCCCGAAAGCAACCACTCCACCTTTGCCATGCGCGGCGTCCCGGCCGTTGCGTTCGGCGCGGTCGGGATGCGCGGACTGGCTCACTCAGCCGCAGACGGCCTGGAGGTCATGAGTGCGGCCAAATTGGAAGAAACAGTCCAACTGGCAGAAGGGATCGTCCAGTGGTTCGCCGCCTCAATCTCGTGACGCGATAAACGCCTCCCCTTTTGCCATCACGTCCTCGTAATCCTCCGGCGCGGGCAGGTCCGCCAGCAGCGCGCGGGTCTTCTCACGCAGTACCTGGCGCGCGTCGGGCTGCCCCTCGGCCTGCCATTTCTCCATCGTCCAGCGCGGATACACGCCGCTGACGTAATAGCCCTTTTTGTAATTCTTCAATGTCGAAGGCGACGACAGGAAACTGCCGCCCGGCCCCACCCTGGCGATCTCGTCCAGCGCCGCCTGCCCATCGTCCAGTTGGAAACCGTCCGCAAAGCGCAGCGCCTGTTCGATGATCTCGTGCACATGCACGATGGTAGTCGGCGAAATGGCCTTCGAACCTAGGCTGTCGCCCACGAACGGCGCCAGCCCGCCCTTCGTCAGGGAAAACGTCAGCGTGTTCATCCAATAGGTATCGGCGGCGATCAGGTCCATGCCCCAGCCGGTGCCGCTGCCGGAGGTGCCGCAGTGCGGCAGGTTGTAATGCGCCATCATCTCCGCGCAGGCAAGGTTCAACAGGACGCTCTGCGGGTCGTAGAAATTCAGCATAGACTTCATGTCGAAATACACCGGCAGCATCCCCAATAAAATGGGCGTCCCCGGCTTCATCACCTGGCTGATGACCAGGCCGGCCAGCAATTCGGCCAGCAGCAGCGCCAGCGTCCCGGCCGGCGTCAGCGGCGTGGACGCGCCCGCCATGCTGTAATTCGAAAAGATGAACGGCAGCCCGCGCTCGACCGCCGCGCCCATCTTCAACAGCGTGCCCGCGTCCATCACCAGCGGCGAGACCGGGTTGAAATACGGCAGCACGAACGGCTTCTCTCCCAGCCCATCGCCGTGCAATTGCTCGAACATCTCCAACACCGGCGCGAAAGCGTGTTCGTCCGAGACCAGCAATACCAGCGGCTTGGTGGTGTTGGCGAAATGCTCCAGGCTGCCATACAGGTCGCCCAGGCGCTCCGGCGCGTCGCGCACGATGCCCGGCGTGGAGATCACATCGTAGAGCGGCAGCGCGCTTCCCAAGCGTGTCAGATTGCGCAAGTGCGCGCGGGTGAACAATTCCAGGCTCTCGTTCACCGGCTCCTGGTAATACAGCGCCGTCACGCCCACGCCGAAGCGCAAGCGGTCATCGCCCAGGTTGAAAACAGGCTTCCCGCGCCGGTCGTACATCTGGATTGTGGGCGGCGCAGACCGGATGGCCCCTTCTACCAATTCGGGCGACAACTTCACGCTTCGCCCCTGGACCTGGGCCTGCCCGGTCTTCCCCAGCATTTCCGCCACCGGCGGCGAATCCACGCGCACGCCGGTCTCGGACAGGATGCGCATTGCGTAGCCATGTACCTGCTGGATTTGCTCTTCACCGAGCAGGGTCAAACGCGGGCGAACGTTGTTCATCAACCTCTCCTGTGGTTATGTGTAGCGCAAATTGACAATTTGTGCTACTTCACGTATTCATCGAAAAAGTGCGCCGAACGCTCCATGAAGGCGTACCACTGGTCCGCCAGGAAGGAGTGACCTTCGTCTTCATAAGCGAATAGTTCAGCCTGCTTGCCAGCCTCGATGAAGCCCTCGTAGGCTTTTTTCGACCAGTCGGGCGGCGTACCGCCGTAGAACTCCCCGTCAGCGGTGCCGTAGTTGATTTGAACGGGAGCAGTCACCTCGTCCAGGTAATGAAGCGCAGCCACCTGACGGAGCAAGTCAGGATCGTGGATGGCGTCCTTGTAGGCCTGGATCAATCCGGGCGGCAGGTCGAGCGGCAAAACATCCGATGAATTGCAGCCGTACAGGCGCTCGCCGCTGGCGATGTCGCCGATGCAGCCGGGCCCCCAGCGATCAATGATGTCCGCATCGTCGGCGCTGACGGTGGAATATAGCACGGCGGCGCGGATGCGGCCCGGGTTGCGCGTCGAATCGACCGCCAACACTTTGAAGGTGACGCCGCCGCCCATGCTGTGCCCCCATATACCGATGCGCTCGGGGTCGGCCTGCGGCAGGGACGGGACGGCGTCCAGCAGGTTGAGCACGTCGATCACCAAGCCGGAATAGAACAGGCTGTGACCGGTATCTGAGCCGCCCCAACTGCGATAGTCGGATGAGAGGGTCAGGTAGCCGTAGCGGTTGAGGAAGGCCGCGGCGCGGTCGGTGCCGTCGCCGGACATGTATGCGTCGCGGCTGAAAAAGCCGTGATTCATGACAATGACCGGGAAGGGCGCCTTGCCGGTCTTGGGGACCTGCATGACGCCGGTGATGGTCAGGCCGTCGGACGGGTATTCGATCAGCCAGGCTGTGAACGTGTCGGTATCCGCGATCTGTTCGCCGACCCGGATGTCGCCGCCCTGGTAATCGTGCTGGCGCAAGCCCTGGATGGTGTAAGGGAAAATCCATTGTTCGGTTGTAGGCGTGGCGGTGGGGCTGGGAGTGAGCGTGGGCGGCGCGCTGGTGACGATGGTCACGCGCGGGGTGGGCAGGTTTTCGATGGCGACAGATTTATTCGCAGACAGGCAGGCAGAAAGGAGACCGAGCGCCAGCAAGGCGGGCAGCAATGTGCGCATGGGCGGATTGTATCCGGCGGGGAAGAAAATGGCAACCTTTGGGCATTGAACAGGATATACAGTAAGCAGGATATTTTTTCGTCAGGCGAAGATTTACCCTGAACATCCTGTATATCCTGTTTGACACGGTAGGCAGTTACGGTTTTTGATGTTTTTGCAATGCTCTTGTCCCAACTCGAAACGCAGGTTCATAAAAATATGCCTTATAATTATTACAGAAAAACATCAACTGCTTCACAAAAGGAAGTTCCCATGGCAGGGCTGATCGGACAAGAAATTGGGCGTTACCAAATCCTGGAACAACTTGGGGCGGGCGGCATGGCCACCGTCTACAAGGCCTTCGACACGCGCCTGGAACGCGAGGTAGCCATCAAGGTCATCCGGCGCGAGGCCTTCCCGCCTGATGAAATGGACATGCTGCTCAAACGCTTCGAGCGCGAGTCCAAGTCGCTGGGCAGGCTGTCGCATCCCAACATCGTGGGCGTGATCGACTATGGCGAATACGAAGGCGCGCCATACCTGGTGATGGAATACCTGGCCGGCGGCACGCTCAAGGAACGGCTGGGCAGGCCCATCGCCTGGCGGAATGCGGTGCAGATGGTGCTTCCCATTGCGCAGGCGCTGGAATATGTCCACGACCGGAATATCATCAACCGGGATGTGAAACCGTCCAATATTCTATTGAGCGAGGACGGGCAGCCCATGTTGACCGATTTCGGGCTGGTGAAGATCTTCGAGGAGCAGGGCAAGGATGCCACGCACCTGACCAGCACGGGCACGGGTCTGGGCACGCCCGATTACATGGCGCCCGAGCAGTGGATCGGGGAAGCGACGGCGCAATCCGACCTGTATTCGCTGGGGGTCGTCCTTTATGAAATGATCACCGGCTACAAGCCGTACACGGCCGACACCCCGGCGGGCGTGATGCTCAAACAGGCGACCGAACCGCTGCCGCTCCCGAAGAATTACGTCCCTGACCTGCCGCAGGATGTGGAATCGGTGCTGCTCAAGGCGCTTGCCAGGGAACCTGCACACCGTTACCCCAATATGCACGTGTTCGTGAGCGAGTTGCAAAGTCTGCTGGCCGGTAGGCAAGTGACCGCTTCGACTATCAAAACCGAGCAGTTGCGCGAACAGATGACCGGCAAGGTGACGCGCACGCCGCCGCCCGTTCAACAACAGCCCGTCCAGGCGAAAAAGAAAGGCTTCCCCTTCCTGGCAGTTGCCGCTCTGGGCCTGATCGGCGTGGTGGTCGCGGTCGGGGGCTGCTGGTTCTTGAACGCCAACCTGGGGTTGTTTACACTTACAGGCGAGCCGCCGCAAACGCAGGCAGCCTCCTTGCCAACGGTAGCGTCTCCCACACAGGTTGTAGAACCGGTCGTGCTTGCGCCTACCTCGACGCCTCCGCCTGCCGAAGCGCCCATGCCAGACGAGATCAAAGACAGCAAGAACGCTACTATGGTACTGATCCCTGCCGGGGAGTTCACCATGGGCAGCGACGAAAGCGGCAACGCAGAGGCCAAGCCTGCCCATACGGTCTACCTGGATGCGTTCTACATCGACAAATACGAAGTCACGAACGAGATGTACGACGCCTGCGCGTACGCGGTCGAGTGCCGCAAACCCAAACAAGGCGGCTCCGTCACACGCTCCACGTACTACAGCAACTCGGTCTTTGCCAACTATCCCGTCATTTACGTGGATTGGAAGATGGCAAAAGCCTATTGCGAGTGGCGCGGCGCGCGCCTGCCCACCGAAGCCGAATGGGAAAAAGCCGCGCGCGGCACGGATGAACGCATCTATCCGTGGGAAAGCAACCGGGTGGATTGTTCCTTTGCCAACTTGACCAACTGCGTGGGCGATACCACCCCGGTAGACCAGTACGAGACCGGCGTCAGCCCGTATGGCGTGTACGGCATGGCGGGCAACGTGTTCGAGTGGACCAACAGCCTGTTCAAACTCTACCCGTACGATGCGGAAGATGGGCGTGAAAGTCCGGACGCAACCGGCAAGCGGGTTGCGCGCGGCGGATCATGGCACACCTTCGGCGGCAACAGCGGGAACGCCCGCACCGATACGCGCCTCGAATTGGACCCCGCCTACTACGGCGCTTATGTCGGCATTCGCTGCGCGATCAGCGCCGACCAGGTACAAACACCATGAAGTATTCTTCCTCTTACGCATTACGCATTTCCCTGGGCCTCTCGACCCTTCTCCTGGCGTCGCTGGCGTGTTCCCTGCCCGCGCTGGTCGGGAGTCCGCAAGAGCCGCCTCCACCTGCCCCCGAAACGCCCGCCATTGCCGCGCCGGTCGTGACCGCAACGGAGGCGCCGTCTCCGACCGCCGAGCCGCCCACCCCAACCCTCACGGTATCCCATGCCGTCATCCCCGCAGCGGATGTGAAACTCGGCGACCTGGTCTACGATCCGTCCTGCGTGGACACAGCCGCAGAACAGCGCGCGCCTTACGGGGACTCGTACAAGATCAACCTGTTCGAGCGTCCCTTCCTGTACGATATGAGTTACGTCCCCGACCTGGATATTGTCAATTTCAACCTGGGCATGGACGACAAGTTCTACTACGTTTCGATCGCGCTGGTCGGTACGAACCCGAACAATCCGCTCGGCATCCTGTACGCGGTGGAACTCGACCTGGATGCCGACGGCTTCGGCGACTACATCATCGTTGCCCGCCCGCCCCATAGCGTGGAGTGGAGCACGGATAACGTGCGGGTGGCCCAGGACGCCGACCTCGACACTGCCGGTCTGTCGGCGGAAAGATCGGATGCGCCGCTGCCCGGCAACGGCTACGAGACGCTCATCTTCGACGGCGGGCGCGGTCCGGACGACGACCCCGACCTGGCCTGGATGCGCGTCAACGCCGGCAAGAACGCCACTGTGCAATTCGCCTTCAAACGGACGCTGGCAGAGAACCGCTTCATGTTCGGCGTGCTTGCCGACGCGGGCTGGATGGACATCGCCGAAATGGATTACGTGGACCGCCTGACGGAAGAGCAGGCCGGTTCGCCCATCAAGGGCGATGCGCTCTATCCGCTCAAGGAATTGTTCGCCGTAGACAATACCTGCTGGCAGGCGCAGGGCTTCAAAGGCACCTACGAGGAGCCGAAGCGCTGTCCCAAGAAGTGATGTAGGGCAGGTCAAAGACCTGCCCACAGGAAGGAAACCGAGATGATCCCAGAATACACAAAACTCAACCGCTTCGGCGCAGACTGCCACCTGCTCAAACTCGACCCGGCTAAGTTCCGTTTCCAGGTGACCAACATCGGCTTCCAAACCGTCAGCCAGGCAGCGGCGGCTACCGGCGCGGAGATCGTCGTCAACGGCGACGGCTGGGGCTTGCCGCGTGTAGCGCGCGGGAAACCCAACTCGATCTGCTACTCGGACGGACGCGCGATCCAGACCAAGCAATACGAGACGCGCCCGTGGATCAACTTTTCCAGGGAGGGGCTGGTCTCGTTCAATTGGCGCAGGCCCTACGGCCTGTACAACGCCGTCTCAGGGGACAGGTACCTGATGGGTTTTGGAATCTTCAACCTGGCCATCCGCGACCGCCGCATCAAGAACGCCCGCACCGTCATTGGCGTGGACAAATCCGGCATGGTGCTGCTCATGGTGGCGGACGGCTGGGACGTGCGCCAGGGCTACCAGCCGCAGGGACTGACCTTCCCGGAGATCGGCAGCGTCCTGTCCGAGTTCGACTGCGAGACCGCCATCAACCTGGACGGCGGCGGCTCCAGCGCCATGGCCATCCAGGGGCAGATCGTCAGCCAGCCCAACGACGACGGCGCCTTCGGGGAACGCTCGGTCGTCAACCACCTGGCGGTGTACCGGATCTGATCGTGTAGTGCGGCGTAGTGTTAAAGGAAAAATCTATGCCAGGATTGATTGGGAAACAACTTGGGCGTTACCAAATCCTTGAACAACTTGGGACGGGAGGCATGGCCACCGTCTATAAGGCCTTCGACGCGCGCCTGGAACGCGAAGTAGCAATCAAAGTCATTCGGCGCGAAGTCTTTTCGTCGGCTGAAATGGAACTGCTGCTCAAGCGCTTCGAGCGCGAAGCCAAGTCGCTGGGCAGGCTCTCGCACCCCAACATCGTTCCCGTAATCGACTATGGAGAGTTCGAGGGCGCACCCTATTTGGTGATGGTCTACTTACCAGGCGGCACGCTCAAAGACCGGCTCGGGAAACCCATCCCCTGGCGCGAAGCGGTTCAAATGCTCCTGCCCATCGCGCATGCTCTGGAATATGTCCACGATCAAAATATTATCAACAGGGATATTAAGCCCTCCAATATCCTGCTGACTGAAAACGGGGAACCTTTGTTGACAGATTTTGGGCTGGTGAAGATATTTGGAGACAAAGGAAAGGAAGTAACCAACATCACTGTAAGCGGCGCGGGGCTTGGCACGCCAGATTATATGGCTCCCGAGCAATGGATAGGTGAAACCACAGCCCAGTCTGATCTATACTCATTGGGGGTTGTGCTCTATGAAATGATCACTGGTCGTCGCCCCTACAAAGCCGACACCCCCGCAGGCATTCTGCTCAAACAAGCCAGTGAACCATTGCCGTTCCCCACAGACTATGTTCCAGACTTGCCGCGGGATGTCGAATCGGTGATGCTCAAAGTGCTTGCCAAGGATCCAAAAAATCGCTATCCAGACATACATGTTTTCGTAAGCGAATTGCAGAAATTGCTGGTTGGCGAGAAAGTTACCGCCTCATCCATTAAGGTGGAAAAACTGCGGGCGCAAATGACCGGAACGATAGAAAAACAACCCGCTCCCACCCCCGTACCTCCCGCTCCTGCTGTTACCCCTGCCCCGCAATCATCTTACGCGCCTTCCATGCCAGTCGCCCCGCCTGCGGCCCCGCGTAAGAGGAATCTGATGCTTCCCGCCATTCTAATAACGCTGTTCGGCGGGTTGATTCTCCTTGCAGCGATCGGCGGCTGCTGGCTTTTGTACAACAACCCCGATTTGTTTTTTGGATCAACCTCCGCTCCGGTTGCGCAAGCGTCGGGATCGCCAACGGCAAAGCCGTCCCCGCCAACGGCGCTTTCCCCTACGATGACCAAGATAGCCGTTGCAATCCCTGTAACTGCCGCCTCTCCCACCGAAGCGCCCCGCCCGGAAGAAATCAAGGATGACCACGGCGTTCCCATGCGCCTTGTTCCCGCCGGGGAGTTCAGCATGGGCAGCGACGACAGCGTGGATGTATTTTCGCGCCCCGCCCACACGGTTTACCTGGACGCGTTCTATATCGATAAATTCGAAGTCACAAATGAGATGTACGCCGCCTGCGATTCACCCGAATGCAGGCGACCGAAACAACTGGGGTCTATCACGCGCTCCACGTATTACAACGACGAGCGCTTTGCCAATTACCCTGTGCTCTACGTGGATTGGTGGATGGCGAGGGCCTATTGCGCCTGGAGAGGCGCGCGCCTGCCCACCGAGGCCGAGTGGGAAAAGGCTGCGCGCGGCGCGGACGGACGCATTTACCCCTGGGAGAGCCAGGAGCGTAATTGTTTCTACTCGAATCTTGCTGGTTGCGAGGAGGATACATCTGCCGTGGACAAATTCGAGCAGGGACAAAGCATTTATGGCGTCTACGATCTATCGGGCAATGTCTGGGAATGGACCAGTTCGCTGTTCCAGCCCTATCCATACGACCCGGATGACGGCCGCGAGAGCCTGACCGCGCAGGGCAAGCGCGTTTTGCGCGGCGGATCATTTCACGTGTTTGGCGTCAAATCCGGGACCGCGCGCAACGACACGCGCTTCGAAATGGACCCGGTCTATTATGGCGCATACGTGGGCTTTCGCTGCGTGATGGATGTAGGGACAGAATAAAGGAGCAGGTGTCAGAATGGACGACATCCGGGCAGGCATTGTGGGCGTCAAATCCGACCCCAGGTCGAACCTGGTGCTGGGGACAGGCTTCTTCGTCGCGGGGGGAGTGGTCCTGACCTGCGCGCACGTCATCGAGAAGTATTACCAGCCTGGTGGAAAAGCAGCGTTTTGCCTGAAGGGACCGGACGCTGAATTCCAAGCCACGGTGACCTTCTTCAGCCCAAAAAGCGAATATGACCTGGCCATCCTGGAACCCGCAGGCGAAGTAGATTACACGCCGCTGCCGGTTGCTTCATCGCAGAACAGCAAAGGACATTCCTTTTCCATTTTTGGCTATCCAAACATCAGTTTCGAAGGCCTGAACGGGGCAGGGACGATCATGGGCTGGACGCGCGAGAAAGGCAAGCGTTTCCCCATCCTGCAACTCGACTCCCGGCAGATCACGCATGGCTTCAGCGGCGCGCCGGTGTGGGACGAGGATCTGCAGGTCGTGGTGGGCATGTTGCAGCAGGGCATCACCAACGAGCAGATCGGGCGACCCTCCTTTGCCTTGCCCATCGAGGTGATCCAGCAGGCCTACCCCGACCTGCCGGTCGGTCTCCCAACTGCTCCCGGCGGTTTGCCGCCCGGCTCCTACCTCCCTTTCCCGCGCAACGCGCTGTTCACCGGGCGCGAAAAAGACTTGGAGAAACTGCAAACCGCCCTGTGTTCCCCCGGCGCAGGGGTGAGGGGAAGCGTCGTCAACCAGGCCATCTCCGGCATGGGCGGGGTCGGCAAGACCCAACTGGCAGTGGAATTCGCCTACCGTTACGGAAGCCATTTCGAAGGCGTACACTGGCTCGACCTGCGCGAGCCGGATGCGCTGGAAGCGCAGATTGCCCTGTGCGGCGGCCGGATGGCGTTACAGCCCTGGCCGCACGAACTGCCCGACCAGGTGGCGCTGACCCTGCGCGCCTGGCAGGCGGATGGCTCGCGCCTGCTCATCCTGGACAACTTCGAGAACGTCAAAGAAGCCTCGCCCGTCCTGTCGCGCTTTCAAGCCGCCAATCTTTGCCTGCTCATCACCTCCCGCCGTTCGGACTGGCCGCCTGCGCTTGGCCTGCAACCTCTTCCGCTGGACGTATTCACGCCCGCAGAAAGCGAAGAATTCCTGCGAAAATACCTGGACGAGAAGTTTGCGAAAAAAGAACTCGATGAACTGGCAGGACGGCTGGGACACCTGCCCCTGGCGCTCGAACTGGCCGGGCGCTATTTTACGCTGCACCCGCGCCTGACCATCCGGGGATACCTGGACAAACTCGAATTTGCGCTCGAACATCCCTCCATGCGCGGCTTCCGGGAAGACCTGCCCAATCCCACCCGCCACGACCTGGACCTGCTGGCCACCTTTGCCCTGTCGTGGGAACAAGCGCAAGATGACGCCTCTCGAACCCTGTTCCAGGCGGCCGGTTACTGCGCGCCGAATGAGACCATCCCGCCCGAAATCTTCGAGCAGACGCTGGAAGTGGACGAGACCGCCTGCGACGAGGCCGCGCAACTGCTGGCCGGGCTGGGACTGTTGCGGGAAAACCTCAGCATCCATCCCTTGCTGGCCGAGTTCGCCCGCCGCCTGGACAAGCAGCGCGTCGTTCTTGCGAAACTGGTTGCAGCGCTGGCAGACATTGCCAACCAACGCAACACTGCCGTGGACCAAAGCGGGAATTACGCGCTGTACACCCCGCTCCTGCCGCACGTGCGCAGCGCGGCCGAAAGCGCGGAACTGGCCGGGATAGAGCAGGCCGGGGAACTCTGGAACAGCCTGGGCTATCATATCTCCGACCTTGCTGATTACGCCGGGGCAAAACTGGCCTATGAGCGCGCCCTGCGCATTGCCGAAACCGCCTTCGGCCCCGACCATCCCAATGTGGCACGCAACGTCAACAACCTGGGCTTGGTGCTGCAAGACCTGGGCGATCTGGCGGGGGCGCGCGCCTGCTTCGAGCGCGCCCTGCGCATTGCCGAAACCGCCTTCGGCCCCGACCATCCGACGGTCGCCACGGACGTCAACAACCTGGGCTTGGTGCTGCAAGACCTGGGCGATCTGGCGGGGGCGCGCGCCTGCTTCGAGCGCGCCCTGCGCATTGCCGAAACCGCCTTCGGCCCCGACCATCCGACGGTAGCAATTCGCGTCAACAACCTGGGCTTGGTGCTGCAAGACCTGGGCGATCTGGAGGGGGCGCGCGCCTGCTTCGAGCGCGCCCTGAGACTATTCAGGCAATTTTTGCCCGCGGGGCATTCAAATATCAAGATTGTGGAAGGAAATTTGCGGGGTTTGGGAAAATAAAAGCCCCCTCCCCTTTTACAAACGCGGCGCGCGCCATTTTTCGATCAGGGCCGCAAAGGGCGGGCGGATCTTCTTTGCGTGGAACGGGTACCAGCCCAGTTCGGCGCGGACGGCCTGGTCCTTGAATTCGGCGGCGCCCCACGCCAGCGAAGCGCCCGTCACGCCCAGCAAGGCCGAAAGCCAGTCATTTTGCGCGAAGGCCGAAATCAGCGCGAGCAGGACGCCGAGTCCCATGACGTAAGGCCACCAGGGGAGGCCGAAATAGCGTTCCCCGCGGATGACCCAGATGAATCCCAGGCCGATCAAGAACAAGGCGGCCAACCCAAGCAGCGGACCGAACCAGTTCATTTTCCACCCGCCTTCCACGCAGACAGTTCTTCGGCGGAATACGGACGCCCGCGCGGTTCGCGCGCCAGCCGGTCCAGCGTGGCGGCCTGCGGGTATTTCGCCAGGATGGCTGCATGGCGCGGGTTGTTCGGGTTGGCAGGCGCATGTCCTTTTTGGACGCGCTTTTGCTGGCGGTAGAACTCGACCGCGTCCCACAGGCAGGTCACGCCCGCGATCCCGCAAGCCGCGGCCAGGAGCGGGTCTCGCGCGCGCAGGGCAACCGCTTCAAGGAGAATACCCAGCAAGACTGCGCCCCCGGCCGGCAGCCAGAGATGCGCCGAGGCGGCCTCGATCTTTCGCACCAGTACATGTCCCCACCAGATGCCCAGGAAAGTCGACAGCGCGGCGATCGGTCCGATCCAATTGATGTGCATAGCGCCTATTGTATCCATCCTGCGCCAAAACACATCCCAAACGAGGATATTCTTAGGAATTCCTAACGCAAATCTCTGAAATTCTACATTTCGACTGCCGGATTAGCATGGATTAGTGGATTCCACCCCCAGCACGGGGAGGAATACCAATTTCGCGCGGGAAACGAAAATCGTGATGTTTGTCAATTGCAGGATTGGGATTTCCCATCTATACTAAAGATAAACATGGTCGAATTCGCTCAGATTACATAGCCGCCTTGTTCACCGTGAACCCCATCCCATTTCTGGAGAAAAGAATGGCAAATTCCTTGAATGACCTGCTCGAAATCCCTGCCGACAGGCTGGACGCCATCAACGCCGTGCTGCTCGACCCAAACAGCAAAATCATGCAAGCCTTCCTGGATGTGGTCGCCAAATACGGCCCCCCGGAAGAGATCAACCGCAAAGCAGTCGAAGCCCGCAAACTCGAGAACCTGTTCAAGAAAGTCGAACAGATCAAGCCCGAATACCTGCAAGATTTGCAGTGGCTGATGGAACAACGCGACAAAGGGGCGTTCGTCAGCATCCCGGAATACCGGCAAAAGGTCCTGGGAGATGCGGCCAGGACGACCCAATTCAAAGACAAATATGCGGTCACGCTGGAGGTCAGCGCTGCGCAATATTTTCCCTATGTCCGCGCCGCCGCGGAATGGGCGCTGGCAGAACGCAAATTGGTGCCCGCGCGCTGGATCCGTGTGCGCAAGATGAAAGAGCAGGAAGCGGACGGCGACCTGCCGGCTTTCAGCGCGGCCATGCAGATCATCGGCGCCTCATTCGTCGAGACGCTGGACACCAAAGGCACGGACGGCTCCAACCCGCACCTGGGCGGCCCGGCCACCATCACCGGCTACTTCGGCGGCATCGGCCAGCCCAACGAACACGCCTTACAATGGCTGGACGAGTACCTGTACTATTACACCAACTATGGCGTCAAGTCGGTCTTGAACTTCAACGCCGGCACCATCCTGTTGGGTTTCCTGCTCTACCGCCTGGGCGTGGACATGGAATTCAAGATATCGGTCTACTTCGGCAGCGACAATCCCTACCACGCGCTGTGGATCATGATGGCGGCCAAACTGTTCAGCCGCGACGACGGCACCAGCCCCTTGATCGGCTTCAACTGGTCCAACTCGGTGGATAACGAGACGATGGAATTGACCGCCCAATTCCGCAAGGCGCTCGGCTTCGAGGACGTGGTACGCTTCGAGCATCATATCGTCGAGACCTACAAGTCCATTGTGGTGCAACCCTACAACCGCCGCGCCGAACTGGTGGAGATCTCCGATCACGTGGCCAACATCTCTGCCAAGCACGAAGGCGGCGACCCGGAGATCGACGCCGCGCTCGAACATCCCTCCGACATCCTGGATTACTTCCGCGACAAGCAGGAAGTGATCGACTCCGGCGACTGGGATCACCTGCAGCGCAACTTCCTGGAAAAGGTGGCTGCTGCCAATAAAACGGCCTGGGCGCTGACCGAGAAGGGACTCTCCTTCATCGCCGCGCCGAATTTGCATAAGTAAGAATTCAGGGAAAGACAAGCAAAGAGACCGAGTGGCTGAAGGTTTTTCGGTCTCTTTCTTTGTTGGTTCAGTTTGTTTCGAAAGCATTTCGGTGGTCGAGTACCGCAAACTCGACCACCGGTGTCAGTTTGTCATTTCAACTCTTTCTTATGAAGACTGAGCGATGAGACTTTTTCTCCTTGTGACCAAGATGATCAAGAAAACACTGACCAATAAAAGTGCAACGACTCCATAAGCCTGTCGTATTCCAACCATATCGGCCAAACGCCCAAGCGCTAACGGCAGGGACAGGATAGCCGTACCCGATGCCAGTGTAGCGCGAACGCTGGCCTGAACGGTATTACCGCTGGCTGTACCAATGGCCAGTGAGAGGGTCAAAGGATAGAGGCTGGCCACGCCCAAGCCTGTGACGAACAACCCCACCAACCCAAGGACGGCATGGTTTGTCACCCAGAACATCAGGAACCCGGCGCCTGCCACCAGGATAGAGACGCTGATCACCTTGTGTGTCGAAAAGCGGCGCACGAGGCGGCTCCCGATCAATCGCCCAACGATCATGGCTGCCAGGAAGAGACTGACAGCCTGGGCTGCGTCAACTTTCGGCATAGCCAGACCGTTCTCCAGGTAATCGGCGCTCCAGAAGACCATGCAAAATTCCACAGATACGGCCAGGACAATTGCAACCCAATATACCCAGTACAAAACAGGCAAAGGCCGCCCCGCAGAGGTTGGATTTCCCTGACCGGAAGTTGACTGCCAGGAAACGGCTTTACCGAATCCCAGGCGCAACAAAACAGGGACAAAGGCGACAGTTCCGAGAGCCAGCCGCCAGCCGCCGGGCAGATGGGCCGACCAACCTACCATCAACGGCGCAGTTGTGCTTACCAGTGAAGCGATCACGTTCGCTTCCGATAAAGCGGCTGCGCGCTGTTCTCCGTGCTGGTCGGATAGGAAAGAAGGGACGATAACCAAGATGAGCGAGCCGATCAATCCCATAAGAAAGGATGCCCCAATAGTAATCGTTGGCGATCGACCGGCCAGCAAGATCAAGGCGCCTATGCTAATCCCAAAAGTGCCAAGCCAGAGGGAATGCCAACGGCCGATACGTTGTACCAGGGCCTGACCACCCAAGCCGATCAACAGGATGCCAACCGCGAACGCCGTGAAATGCAGGCTGCTGACCGTATACGACAGTTTGAGTTCTTCTTTCAGGAAAGGGGTAATAGGGCCTAGAATGTTGAGGAAATAACCATAGAAAGCCAGCAAAATGTACGCCAACCAGGTGAAACGATCGCGATGAAAAGTATGAGGCATCGCCAATGCTCCTGTCGATTTGAACTTGAGATCATGGTCCATACACAACCTATCAATTGTAAGCAGTTTTCCAAATTTTGGAGAAACCACACTTCGGGGGTTCAGGGGATGGTAGTGGTCAAGAAGGAAGTGATGGGAATGCTTGCGCTTTCGAGAAAAAGGCGTTTTCAACGCGAAAAACGCGAATTGGGCAAATTTCGCGAAGGTTTTTGGAATATTTCGCGTCATTCGTTCTTT
>JBMOMP010000040.1:0-15967 GCA_049323115.1 Chloroflexota bacterium | reverse complement strand
CGGCTATCTCAAACTGCCTGGCTGAGATGCCAACTACCTACAAATCCGAGTTGGACTCCTTGCTTTCTTTGCGCTTTCAGCTCTTCAAAAAACCGCAATCTGTGACCGTGTAAGGTATATATACCCATCCCAATTTCTAAGGGCTTGTTGGGAGCGTTCTTGAGCCAGCGCTAGAGCGAAGAATTTTGTTGTACAATCAGCCCATGCAAAAAGGTTATGCGGAAAGCCTGTTGCGCACGGGCGTGTTGGAGGTCAAATCCGGGGGCAGGGGCGCGGCCCGGCGTTACTTGGAAAGCGCCATCGCGAACACCAACGACCCTGACGTCCTGTCCGAGGCCTGGTACTGGTTGAGTTTCCTGGCCGATGACCCGGCTGAACAGCGCGCCGCGCTCGAAAGTTGCCTGTCGTACGATTTCCAGCACGCGCGCGCGCGCCGCGAACTGGCCGTGCTGGACGGCAAACTCGATCCCAGCGAGATCGTCAACCCGGATGCGTTGGCGCCCGCCCCGCAGGGAGAACAACTCGCTGACGCCGACCGCTTCGTTTGCCCCAAATGCGGCGGGCGCATGGCCTTCACCCCCGACGGCGCGGCGCTGGCCTGCGAGTTCTGCTCCCGCAGCCAGGGACTGGCCTCCAGGGAACAGGCCGAGGAGCAGGACTTCCTGCTGGCGATGGCGACTGCGCGCGGGCATTGCAAACCGGTTGCCGTGCAGGTCTTCCACTGCCAGGGTTGCGGAGCAGAATTCACCCTGCTGCCGGGCGACCTTTCCGCTGTGTGCGCCTGGTGCAATTCCCCGCACGTAGTCAGCCTGGAAGCGGCGCGTGAACTGATCCCGCCCGAGGGTATTATCCCGCATGCTTTCGACCGTGCCCAGGCTACCCGCCTGCTGATGGATTGGGTGGAGCAGAACGGCGTCACACCGCAGTTCGAAGTCGAACCGCCGCGCGGCGTCTACCTGCCGATCTGGACCTTCGACATCGGCGGCGGGATCGAGTACAGCGGGGACCGTTACGAACAAGATGAAGACTTGGGGCGGCGCTCCCAGCGGGCTGTGCACATGCAGGAGGAATACCCGGTCCACATCGACGACCTGCCGGTGCCTGCCAGCCGCAAACTGGCCGCTCCCCTGGCGCGCTTGCTGCGCACCTTCGACCTGCGCGCTGCCCGCCCCTACGACCCGCGTTACCTGGCGGGCTGGGCTGCCGAAGTCTATGACATATCCATGTCCGACGCCTCGCTGGAAGCCCGCAGCCAGGCCTTCGAGCGTCTGAAGCGCGACCTGCCGGGCGAGATCGCCTCGCTCTTCAACCTGAGAACTTCTTCTGCCAGCCTGGCCATCGAATCCTTCAAACTTGTATTGCTTCCGGCCTGGATGACAACCATCCCCGCCAGGGACGAATCCCTGCTCGTGCTCATCAATGGGCAGAACGGCGTCGCCCAAAGCGAGCCGCCCCTCCCGGCCAGGGGCAAGGGGAGGGAGGATGCGCCTGCGAAACCGAAAGCGGGGCTGCTCGGCCTGTTGGGAGACCTGCTGGACTGATGGCCGCCACCCGCGCGATCCTCCGCCGCCGCCGCGACCGCCGCGAAACTGCCCGCCGCAGCGTGGAAGCGCGCACGCAGCGCGCCGCCCTGGGAATTGGCTTCCTCGTCAGCGTCCTGCTGGCGGTCCTGATCCTGGCGCTGGCCTTCTACTATGCCGACCTGACGCGCGACCTGCCCTCGGTCGAACAGTTGCCGACACTGCTCGACCCGCCCGATGGCCTGCTGTTGCAGCCCACGCGCATCTACGACCGCAGCGGCCAGCATCTCCTGGAGACCTTTGCCCTGGGCGAATCCCTGCGCCGCTACATCCCGCTCGACCCCGGCAACCCGCAGCACCTGCCCGAAGCGCTGGTGCAGGCAACGCTGGCGTTGGCCGATCCAACCTTTTGGAAGCACCCCGGCTACACCCTCGCCGGGCTGGGACAACCCGACCTGCATCCCACCATCGCACAGCGACTTGCCAGCGACTTGCTGCTGTGGGACGAATCGCCCTCCCTGCGGCGCGCCCTGCGCGAGCGGCTGCTGGCAGCGCAGATCACTGCCCGCTATGGGCGGACGCAAGTGCTGGAGTGGTACCTGAATTCAGCGGACTATGGCCATTACGCCTATGGCGCGGATGCCGCTGCCCAACTCTACTTCGGCAAACCCGCCGCCGAGTTGACGCCTGCCGAGGCCGCCGTGCTGGCCGCCGTGAGCCAGGCTCCCAGCCTGAACCCGCTGGATGCGCCCCAGGCCGTCCTCCAGCGCGGGCGGGAGACCATCCACATCATGCAGGCGTTGGGATTTATTTCCAAAGAAGCCGCTGGCCTGGCGCTGGCAGAAACACCCGCCTTTCCTGCCGGGGAGACGGAAAGCCAGCAGACTTTTGCTCCTGCCTTCCTCAACCTTGTCCTCCAGCAACTCGACAAAACCTTCGACCGCGCCCGCATCCAGCGCGGCGGGCTGACCATCATCACCACGTTGGATTACGAACTCCAGCAGCAGGCCTCCTGCGCAATGCAAGTCTACCTGCAGCGGCTGCAAGGCAGCGAGGCATCCGCTGGGAGCGCCCCACAGGCCGAATGCGAGGCTGCGCGCCTGTTGCCCTCCCTGCCGTCCGACCTGCTGGTTCACGATCCGTCTGCCAGCGCAATGATCCTCGACCCGCGCAACGGCCAGGCGCTGGCGGCGGTGGGCGAGTCCTTCCAGGGGCAAGAAAGCGCCTCCTGGCGGCCTCGCAACTCCGGGTCCCTCCTGACGCCCTTCGTCTACTTGACCGGTTTCACGCGCGGGCTGAGTCCCGCCTCCCTGGTCTGGGATGTCCCCGGCGCGGCCTCCATCCGCAACCTGGACGACGAATACCACGGCCCGCTCCGCCTGCGCCTGGCGCTGGCTAACGACTACCTCGTCCCCGCCGCGCAAGTGCTGGAACAGATGGGGTTGGAAAACGTCCTCCAGACGGCGGACTCGTTTGGGTTGGACCTGGCGCGGATCGGGCCTACCCTGGAACCTGTCTCCGTTATCTCAGGCAATTCATACCCTCTGGCATTGCTGGACGTGTCGAGCGCCTACGCTGTGCTGGCCACCGGGGGCGTGCGCTACGGGCAGCCATCCGGCGACGACCTGGCAGCGACGACCCTGCTGCGGGTGGAATCCGCCGACCACGCCATCTGGCTGGACGGCTCGAACCCCCTGGCGCAGCCGGTGGTCGCGCCGCAGTTGGCTTACCTGCTCAACCACGTCCTGAGCGACGAACCGGCGCGCTGGCCGTCACTGGGGCATCCCAACGCTTTCGAGATCGGGCGTCCCGCCGGCGCAAAGACCGGCGCCACCCTGGACGGCCTGGATGCCTGGGCCGTGGGCTACACCCCCTACCGGGTGGTGACGGTCTGGACGGGGACGCGCGCCGCAACCGGCGAGCGGCTCTCGCCGCGCCTGCCAGCCGGCCTGTGGTATGCCCTGATGCAGACTGCCTCCCGCGGCCTGCCGCCCGACGGCTGGGACCCGCCTGCGGGCATTACCAGCCTGGACGTGTGCGACCCCTCCGGCCTGTTGCCCACCAGGGACTGCCCCACCACCGTGCGCGAGGTGTTCACCGACGGCAACCAGCCCACCCAGCCCGATACCCTGTACCGCGTCTACGAGATCAACCGTGAGACCGGCTTCCTGGCCACTGTCTTCACGCCGCCGCAACTGGTGGAACAGCGCGTCTACATGACCATCCCGCCCGAGGCGCGCGCCTGGGCAGAAGCCAACGGCTTTACCACGCCGCCCGATACCTACGACGCTATCCAGCCCGTTGCGGCCAACCCGCAAGTCTACATCTCTGCCCCCGCCATGTTCGCGGATGTGCGCGGCGTGGTCGAGATCACCGGCACGGCCGCCGGAGAAAACCTGGACTACTTCCGCGTGCTGGTGGGGCAGGGACTCAACCCGCAGGCCTGGATGCAGATCGGGAGCGACTCCAGGTCGCTGGCGCTGGACGGCCAACTGGCGCGCTGGGATACCGCCGGGCTGGACGGCCTGTACGCCGTGCAGTTGCAGGTGGTGCGCGCCGACCAGTTGGTGGACACGGCCGTCACCCAGGTGACGGTGGACAACACTGCGCCGCAGGTCAGCATCCTCTACCCGCAGGACGGCCTGGAACTGGACTACGCCAGCAACCGCCAGGTCGCGTTCCAGGCGCAGGCCGGCGACAACCTGTCGCTGGCGGCGGTGGAATTTTATGTGGACGGGGAACTGGCCGGCGCGCTGGAAGAGGCCCCCTTTGACTTGTCCTGGAATGCGAGGCGGGGCGAACACACCCTGCGCGTGGTAGCCCGCGACCGGGCCGGGAATGAGGGCGAGGAAGAAGTGCGGTTCAATGTGAAGTGAAGGCAGCCAGGGCAAGACGCTAAACCAAGCGGGCCGGTGACATTGATGAGAGCATGATGCACCACTCGGTCGCGGAAGGGCGCAGCCGAGATTTTGCGCCGTTTGGGTTCGTGGACGATGAAACTGTCATACCGGCCAGGAAGGTAGGTCTCGTCTCGTAGTTCGTCGCGCAGGCGAATCAGTTCGCTCTCCAGGTGATATTCGAACTGCGCCGCCGCCGGGCGCCCCCGCCGCCCTTTGGAAGCCTTGACAAAGGCCTGCCAAAGGTTGAGCAAACTGTAAATTTGAAGATAAGTGTCCATTTTTCAAAATTTCGACCCCGCTTCGCGGGGAGGGCCACGAGCGCGAGTCAGAAACCCAGGATTCCAGGAAACAGAATTCCAGAATCAAGGCGAGAGCGCACAACGAAATCCGATGACGCCGCTCCAATAATCGGGCTCGTCCCTGACGCGGTCGGCGGAGCGGACGTCGTTACCAATGTTGTTCCACGCTCCGCCGCGCAGGACGCGGGAACTGCCATCAGTGGGTCCTTGCGGGTTGTGGGCGTTCCCTTCCAGGGAAGCATAGTAGCCAGAGTCATACCAGTCTGCGACCCATTCCCAGACGTTGCCGGCCAGGTCGTAGATGCCGTAGGGACTTGCGCCGCTTTCGTAACTGCCGACCAGTGTGGTATCACCCACACAGCGGGAATAATTGGCTTTATCGCAATCAATCTCCTCTCCCCACGGGTAGGTGCGCCCGTCCGTACCGCGCGCGGCCTTCTCCCATTCGGCTTCGGTGGGCAGGCGCGCGCCGCGCCATTCGCAATAGGCATCCGCCTGGAACCAGTCCACGTTGACGACCGGGTAATCCGCAAATTCGGTGTTGCCGTAATAACTGGAGCGTGTAGAGGAATCGATATCATGAGGCGGGGTGCAGTCGCCGACCTCCACGCAGGCCGCGTACAGGGCATTCGTCACTTCGTAGGCGTCCAGGTAGAAATCATCCAAATAGACGGTGTGGATCGGCCCTTCTTCGCTATAAGTCTCACTTCCCATGCTGAACTCCCCGGCCGGCACCAGGCGCATGGAGACGGGGTTGCTTTCGGGGTCAGCAATGGAAATCTCCGGCGGATAGGGAGTGGGGCTTGGAGTCTTGGTAGGAAGGGGAGTATTAGTTGGGGTGGGGGTATTGGTTGGGGTGGGGGTGTTGGTTGCGGTAGCCAACCCCTTGAGCGGGCCGAAGCCCTGCCTGCCCATATCCACGAAGGTCTGCCCCATGCCAAAGCCAAAGACCAGGGTAAAGAGCAGGACGAGAGCCAGGGAAAAGAGCCGCGCGGGTTTGCGCAGCCAGCGCACTAAGGGGGGAGGCGGGTTCTGTCCCTCTTCGACCGCCTGCGCCAGGAGATGGACTGCCTTCTCTTCCCCGCGAGTGTACTCGGGTTGGCGGGCTACCACCCACTGCAAGGCCTCGCGGGCGCGCGCCCATTCGCCCTGCTGCAGGGCGCCCAATCCCTCGGTGAAGCGGCGCGCCAGTTCCTCCTCTTCTTGTTGTTTTTCATGAGCCGCATAGGCCCGGTCTTCGTCCCCGGCGTTGCGGTAGGACTGGACGGCGGCGGCCCAGTCATGGCGCTGGTAGGCCTCGTCGCCGCGCCGGTTCCAGATGGCAGATTGAATGGCCTGCGCGCCGCGTTCAGTAGGGGAGAGTTCCAGGGCTTTTGCGCAGGCCTGCAATGCGCCGTCTTCCTGGCCCTGGTTTTGCAGGAGAGCCGCTTGCGCGATCCAGGCGCGCGCCAGCGGCAGGCGCGCCTCGTCGCGGTCAAGGGCAAAGGCGATCTCGAAGGCTTGGACGGCATCCTCCGGTTGGCCCAGTTCCAGCCAGGTCTCGCCCAGGTAGAGGTGGGCCTTGAGGTGGCGAGGATTTTCAGCAATAGCCTTCTCGAACGATTCGCGGGCGTCGGTCCATTTCTTCTTTTGGAAGAAACTCTCGCCGGTGGAGAAGGCCAGGTCGGCGGTGCGGTCTTCCTTGTCCAGTCCCTCTTTGACCACCTTGAGCGGCTGGTTCTTGCGCACCCAGCGGCGCAGGAGTTCGATGGCAAAACAATAGCGGTGGTCGCCAGTCTCTTCCAGGATGCGCCGCTTGACCAGGTCGCGCGGGGCCAGTTCCACCTCGCGCGTGCGCAGGCGGCTGGCATGGGCGGAAAGCACCTGGATGATGCGTTCCTCGGGAATCGGTTCGTTTTCGGCAGACGATTCGGCCAGCGCAGCGGCGTAGATGCGCTCGGCGTTGGAGAGTCCCAGCCACAGCCAGTCCAGGGCCGCAGCGCCGGTCTGCAGGGCGCTTTCGACAGCCGCTTCCACATCAGCATCATAGATCTGCGGGGCGTTTTCGGGCTTACCTGCGTAGGCGCGTTCCCACAAGCGCTGGCAGAGAAGTTGGGTCAAGTAGGGGTGGCCGTGCGTCAGGCGCAGGGCGCGCTCTACTGCGCCTTCGGTGAAACGCAGCGTTCCATTGGCTTCCGCCTGCAGGATGAGTCTTCGGGCGCTGTCCTCGTCCAACACCCACAATTCCTGCACCAGCGAAGCCTTGAAGGTGGCCGAAAAATCCAGCGAAAGATCCTCCGGGTTGCGTCCGGCGACAAAGACAAAGGCAAGGAGGGGAAATTCGGTCATCAACTGGCGC
Organism: Chloroflexota bacterium; assembly: GCA_049323115.1. Classification (GTDB taxonomy): domain Bacteria; phylum Chloroflexota; class Anaerolineae; order Anaerolineales; family Villigracilaceae; genus JAABUE01. The sequence continues at coordinate 8,910 of JBMOMP010000040.1, read as the reverse complement.
AAGAAAGGGAATAGGCTGTTAGCAGCCGACTCGTCGGGCAGTTCGCTGGCGGTCTTATCCAGCACGTCGAATTCATCCAGTAGGAAGATCGGGCGGCGGCCTTCACCGGCCTTTTCCAGGAAAGCGGGTAAAAATTCTTTGCGGAAACTCCTCCCGCGCGCATCTACCCTTTCGGTAGGCGGTTCGATACCTAGAGCATCGGCCATGCACTCGGCCAGGTCGCTCAACACCTGCGCCAGGCTACGGCGCGCCTGGTCCTGCAGGTCGAAGAACACTGGCAGGAACTCGTCTTCTGGCAAGGAATCCTGTAATTGCAATAGCAAGGTCGTCTTGCCAATGCGTCGCTGCCCGAACAGGACAATGGCGCTGGTGCCGGGGTTGCGTAATTCCTGGGCAACCCAATCGAGGATATCGGCGCGCCCAAAGAAGTTCTTTCCGCGCACCGGATTGCCTGCAATGTAAGGATTGATCGCTTTTGCCATCAATGTACCTGCCTCCCCTGGTTGATTTCATCCCACAGGGATTTTGCCAGCGCGCCCACCTCACGCAGCATTGCAACCGGAATTTTTTGGATGAGCCGGAGGGCGTCGTCCCATTGTTTTTGAGTCAAAAGACCAAGATATTTCTTTTGTTTGAGCCATTCATCGTATTTGGGGATGGAGCGCGCCGAAGTGGCCGCCACGTCCCGTACCCACCAGGAAAAGGCGGCGCAACTCAAACCCCAACGCTGCCCGCGCCAGGCCAGCAGGTTTTCCCCGTCCCAGATCCAGCCGCTTTTTTTCGCCTCCAGTTGTTCCGCCAGGCCGCGTTCAGCCAGTTTTTGTAATTCCACACCGTAGCGGTCCACGCGCTCAATTTCGCCATAGTTGAAATGGTTCCCCAGGGCGCGTCCGCCAAGTTCCTGCAAGGCCAGGATGACAGAGATCGTACGCGCGTCATCATCCATGTGTCCCCACAAATCATCGAAATATGCAAGCGCAACACGCTTATAGAATGTATCAGCAGCCTTTTCACAGCGGGCGTTGGATAGCGGCGTCTCATACAGAACGCCTGCCATAGCCTGCAATAAATAGGGATTGCGTCCCGCCACACGACGCACAAATACCTGTTCTTCCTCCGAAAAAGGCGGGACGGCCTTAGAAAGGAGCAAAGCAACTTCATCCACGCTGAATGGCGGCAGGCTTACATCTACAAAGTGGTTGAAGAATGGTGAACCTGTATCGAGCAGTCCGCGCCCCATTTCGTTCAGGTCCTTCGCGCCAAGACGACTAGCCAGCACAACCGCCAGTCCGCCCGTGCGTGTGGCCAGGCTGCGAAGTAGTGCAAAGAAAGCAGGTTCTTTGAAATTTGGATGTTTCAATAACCGTTCGAACTCATCCAGCAACAACACCAAAACAGCATTACGGGAAGCCAGATTGAGAAAGAGCGCCTCAAGCGCCTGACGACTGAACTGGTTGCGGTATACCTTTTCAAGAGCGTTCTCGATAACTTGTGAATGTAATCGAGAGAGCGGCGATAAGGCCTCTTTCCAAAATGCCTCTGGTGTGTCTTCATCGCCAAACGAATGCAGGTCCACACTGACCACGAGCAAGCGTTTGTCGTCTTCGTCCAAATATTCTTTTTGGATCGTTTTGTCGGCAAGTTGTAGCAAAAAAGAAGTTTTACGTAACTGCCTACCTGCCCTCACCCCCGGCCCCTCTCCCAGCGGGAGAGGGGAGCAAAAAACGGACGATTTTGTAGTTGTCGGCAAGGAAATCCGTTGTTCGTGTCCGTTTCCCTCTCCCTTTGGGAGAGGGTCAGGGTGAGGGTAGGTAGTTACCTTTTATCGTCATCTACATGCCTATCCTCATCTGCATCCTCATCACCACCATCGTCAACCAGGGGGAGGGATTCTTCTTGTCCGCGAAGGACCAACCCTTCCAGGCCTGGTACATGGAACCGGCCGTGTAGCGCCCGTCGGCGTCGGCCTGGGCGGTGACGGCGGACAGCATCTCCCGGAAGCGCGGGTCGGCGTGGACGAAGGGGAAGCGCCCCAGGGCTTCCAGCGCGTGCAGGATGTCGAAGTAGACGAAGGGGTATTTGAGTTTCTTGAAATCCGTGCCCATGCCGAACAGGAAGTGCTTTCGCTCCCGGCGGTGCTCCCAGTTGTCCAGCAGCATGGCGGCGGCGCGGCGGGCGGCCTCTCCCTCACGCTGTCCCGGCAGCAGCGAGAGCGCCTTGAGCGCGTAGACGTTGGCGACCGGGCAGGGATCGTCGCGCCGGCCGGGGCCTTTGAACTTGCCCAGTTCGGGCGCGGCGGCGCAGCGGTAGCCGTTCTCCTGCGCCAGGTTGGCCAGGTGTTGCCCGGCTCTTTGCACGCGCGGGTCATCCCCCAGCCCGAACGACAGCAGCGCGTATAGCAGGGTGGGCGCGTCGCAGGCAATCCACGTCCAGTGGTCCTGACCGTCCCCACCGAAGGCGACCGGGATGTTGATCACTGTCTGGAAGGCGCCCTCCGGTGATTGGTGCGCCAGCACTGCCTGGATGACGGCGTCCATGCCGGGATCGTCGGCGCGCAGGCCGAAATCTGCCAGGGTGGACAGGGCGTAGAGCGGATGCGCGGCGTCGTTGTGACGTTTGAGCGGCCTCTCGCCCCAGGTAGACGCCAGACCGATCAGGGCCCGGACCTGGGGGCTGCTGACCATGTCCCGGCGCGCGGAGGCAGCCTCGGGGTCGGTTTCGAGGCGGCCGAGCAGGTCCACCAGGGCGCGATAGCGCGTCCAGGGTTCGGGGGAGTCCAACAGCCAGCGAGTCGTTTCGTTCATCTTGCCTCCTTCAAAACGCGCAACGCGCGCAAGGTGACGTATTTGTTGGGCTGCTTCTTGGGGCCGAAGTCCACCCAGGTCTTGCCGGTGTAGTCGTATTCGAGCGGCCAGCGGCCCGACGCATCCTGTTTGCCGCGGACCAGGTCGAGCGCATTCGCCAGGCGCGGGTCGTCGCCGTAACCCAGGCCCACCAGCGCCTCGACGATTTGCAGCAGGTCGGTGACGTAGAAGACTGGGAAGCCGAATTTCCACCAGTTGCCGCTCGGTTTGGCGGCGTATGGGGACGGCCAGGCGGCTGTGACCGGCTCCACGCTGAACAGGAAGTCCACGCCCTGTTGGATGGCGCGCTCGACCAGCGGGGTGCGGCGGGAGGCCGGCCAGCAGGCAAAGGCCAGCATAACCTTGGCCGCGCCCCAGGCGCAGGGCCGTTTGTCGTTCGAGCCGCAGGCGAACAAGGGGCCGCACTTCCCGGCGTAGTAGCGCAGGGGCGCGTCCTTCTCGCTCATGGGCGCTACCCCCTCGCCGGTGACGGAGCGCGCCATCCACTCGTAGGCCGGGTCGAGGCGCGGATCGTCGCAGCCCAGGCCCACCAGCGCCTCGCACAGGTTGCCGTGCAGGCAATCGACAGTGCCGGAAGGCGCGCCGCTGGCGCTGAATTGGCCGTGGACGGTCAGGCTGGTTTCCAGGATGTAGGCGCAGGCGCGCTGGATGCGCTCATCCAGGGCGGCCGAAGCGCCGAGTTGGGAGAGAAGGATCAGCGACCAGACGCTGGAAAAGTACTTGGGGTTATAGCCCGGCCCCGGCTGCGACCAGTAGCCGTCCGGGTGCATGTGTTCCAGCACGGTTGCGATCGGGCCGTGCGTATGGGCGGCCCGTTGCGCGGAGATGAGTTCCGGGTCATCCAGCGGCAGTTGCGCCAGGTCGCGCAGCGCCAGGTAACGCGCGCCGGGGTCAGCCGGGTCGAGCAGCCAATCCAGGGTAGACTGGTTGGGTATGTCTGTGGCGGTCATTTCGGATCTTGTCCTTTCCAGGTCGCTTCCTATTATTACAGCGCAAGGTTATTGTTGTTTTCTCGTTTCGGATGCAGTTGCACTGCATCCTGCTCGCAGTCCAACTGCTCGCGAGCGGGTAAAAGCCCGACTTTGCGTTGGAGTACTATCCAGGAGGCGCGCCAGATGCGCGGGCATTCCATTGTTCCAGGAAAGCCTCTTCCCCAAGGGTGCGCAAGTCTGCCTGGTTGACAAGGAAATCCTGGCCATACTTCACCCAATTCCGGGCAAAGCGTTTGAAGCGCGCGCAAGGATATTCGTGACACTGGTGGCAGTGCCGGAAGCCTCTTTCCGCGGTGCAGACGTAAAAACGGCAGGCCTTGCTGGCGCAGCGTCCGCTGGCTTGCGCGCCGGGGCAGGGATTACGCTGGCGCAGGTAGTTCGGGCAGCCGCCGCAGAAGACTCCGCACGGGGGAACCAGGCCATTGTATTCCTGTAAAGTTTCACCCATTTGAAGTTCCCTTGTTGCGGGCGGCCTGGATCACCTTCTGCACACGCTTCAGTTGCGCGCCTTGCAGGTCTTCCAGGCGTTTTTCGAGCGCGGTGATGAAGGCGGCTTTGTTTTCGGTTGTCACAGCAGGCAAGGTCTTCTCGCTGTGCTGGGGCACGTCCTTGGGGCGGCAGGTGCGCAGGTGTTCGAGCAGGTAGGGGAAGATTTCCCGGTTGTAGGCTGGGTCTGCCGAAGCGACGCCAGCCAGCGCCAACACCCCGGCGTCTTTTGTGATGACCGAGCCAGCGTCCATGGCCTTGCGGATCTCGTCCCAGCGCGGATAGAGTTCAGCGGCAGCCAGCGCGCCAACCGTAGCCAAGCCGATCATGCCGCCCCACACCAGGCGGTTGTTTCGGCTCTTGAGCAGTTTCAGGAAATCGAGGGCATAGGGCGCGACCAGGTCAGGCGCGAGATAGCCGACTTCGTAGAGCACTTTGACGCAGTCGGCCTGGATGTTTTTGTCCTTGTGCCACAGGGCTTCGGCAATTTCGCAGATACCTTCGGCATCGCGGGCGGCAGCCAATTGGCGGGCGAGTTCCTGGTTGGGGACTTCGTCGCGGCGGCCGAGGGAGCAGGCGAGTTGATCGAGGATTGTCATGTGAATTCCTTTCTTCACCACAAAGGCGCAAAGACTCAGAGACACGAATAACCGCAGGTAAGCACAGATGAGTCTGCTGCAAAAAGCGCAGGAATACCACCGAGACACAGAGTCACGGAGTTTTTCTTCATTTTTTGTCTCAGTGTCTCCGCGTCTCGGTGGTGAGAATTCTGGTTCGTCCCCAGATTGTCTTTTTTACCCGTGGGCATCTGTGGCTAAACCCTCTCCACTGGATGCCGCAGCACCGTCTTCAACTTCGACGGGTCGGCGCGCAACGGGTTGCCCATGTAGACCTCGTGGTGTTTGCCGCCCGGGCCGACCGCCGAACCAACCCGGTCGCGCAGGCCATTCTCGGCCATGAAGGCCCGCATCCGTTCGAGGGTGGCCGGTTCGGTGGCGTACGGCCCGACGTGCATGGTCTGGACGCACAGCCCCTCGCAGAAGCGTTCCAGGCGCAGGCGGGCAAAGGCTGGCTGGTCGCCCTTCTTTTTACGAAGTTCCGCCAGCGCTTCCGCGAACATCTCGGCGGTGACTTGGTCGGGCTGCATGATCATCAGCGTGTACTTCCAGTTGCCCGGCTGGGTGATGTCGAACAGGCCATCCTCCACCCACCACAATCCCTCCGAGGCCATGACGGGATAATCGAACGGGTCCGCTTTGCGCTGTTTGGCGGCGAACTTCAACGTGTAGGCCGCGCCGTACAACGCTCCCATGTTTTCCTGGAAGAGCGGCGAAGTGCCCGGCTTCTCGTAGGGTTCGATGCCGCCGTCTATCATGATGAAGTTCATGGCTGGCACGTCCACCACCTCGATCTTCTTGGCCGAGGGCTGGTAGAGATATTTCAATTCTTTCTTCAAGTCGAGCGTTTGCATGTCAGACTCCTTAACAATCCGCCACAAGCGGACGTAACGCCGGCCTTTGGCCGGTTTTGCCAGGCACAGCCTGGCGTTACAGCAGCAACTTTTCGAAATCCTTGCGCAGCAGATAGTGATAGGCCAGCAGGCTGCCGTCCAGTACCGCGCCGAAGACGCCGTAAGCGGAGGGCGAGCGCTCCTGTACCTCCTGCGCGGAGGCCAGTTGCACGGCGCGCGCGGGCAAGCCGCGTTCCCGCGCGAAGGTCAGCAGGTCGTTCGTCCCGTTTTCGATGTAGGGGCACTGCGGGGTGCGGACGACGGTGAGACCGGGACCAAAGTCGCGGGCGCGGGAATCCCAGTTTTTGGGGAAGCACGCCTCGGGGCTTGTCCTGAGCGCAGTCGAAGGGCCGGACCCGAAGCGGGCTACCATCAATTGGAACGACGGCGGCGCCTGGTCCGCTTCCACGAACCCCTCCCGCAGGAAGATGTCCTTGTGGGCCAGCCAGACGCGGTCGCTGGTCACCATCGCCACGCCGTGTCTGCCCTGGGCGCGGGCGTCGTCCAGGCAGGCCTGGATGAGGCGCTTGCCGTAGCCCTTGCCTTTGCCCTTGCCGACCACCCACAGGCAGTGGATGACCAGGTAGCCGGGGGCATGGACGGCGCGCCAGGCGTACTCGCCAGGGATGTACTCGATGAAGGCCGTGTCGCGCCCGCCGTGTTCGTGGATGATCTTGATCTTCAGGCCCTCGGCGAAGCGGGCTTCGAGCCAGGCGCGTTTTTGCTTGTAGCCCGGCTCTTTGCGCTTGGACATGTAGCAGAAGAAACCGGTCTGGTCTACGATGCTGGGGTTGACGTCTATGATTTCGAAACTTCCAGTCATTGTGCGCCTCCTTATTATTTCAACAAGGTCAGGAAATCGCCGACCAGTCTTGCAAAGGCTTCCGGCTGTTCCTCGAACGAGAAGTGACCGGCGTCCTGGATGACCGCAAACTGGGCATTGGGGAATTGCTCGGCATACAGATAGCTGGCCGCTTCAGATTGCAAATCGTCCGCGCCGTGGATGACCAGCACCGGAGCCGTCACAGGCCTGAGGGCGGCGCGGTAGTCGTGGCGCTGCCCCATACTGACGTACATGCCCCAGGTCATCCAACCGCCGGCCTCGCCTTGTTCAACCGCCTCATCTGCTTGGATGTCCACCACCGACAGGTAATATTCGCCAAATTTTTCATCCATCGCCACCAGTTCGGCATCGGAACGGGTGAAAAGTTTGTTGAAGTCGAAGTAGTCTTTCATAAAGGCGTCGTATTCGGCGCGCTTTTCTTCGGGCAGCCGCGCGCGGACGCTGGCGAACAGGTCGCTTTCGGCCTCTGGCTGGGGCATGACCAGCGTGTTGGCAGGGGAGACCAGGACAAGCGCCTCGACGCGCTCAGGGAACTCGGCGGCGTAGAGCGAGGCCAGGAATCCGCCCCACGAGTGGCCGATAAGAATCAACCTGTCTTCGCCCAAGATCTGGCGGATGCGTTCGATATCGGCGATCTGGGCGCCCAGGCCGAGGGTCTGGTCGAGAACCGTCATGTTCTCGTACATGTTCTGTGACTCGAAGCGGTCGAATGGCCGCGTAGACTGTCCGCAGCCGCGCTGGTCGTAGTAGTGGAATTGATATCCCCCGGTCAACGGTTCCAGTCCGCTCAACGACTGGCGGAAAGGCCTGCCCGGCCCGCCATGGACGATGAGCACGTTGCGGCCTTCGCCCTGCGAGAAATGATACAACTGAATACCCGGCTCCACCTGCCAATAATCCGGGTCGCCCGTCTGGGTGGGTGGGGTCAACGGGGCGCGCAGGTTCTTTCCCTCGCGCACCATCCCAGGCTGGTAGAGCGGCCGGGTCATTGCAAACCAGAAGAACGCGGCTGCAATGAGAATCACAAGGACGGTCGCGACCAATGCGATGATGATCTTCTTTTTCATTTTGTTCCTTTTCCTGTGTATTTTCCTGCAATTGCCTGCGCCCACTCGGCCACCATGCGGCGCAGTTCTTCCGGCTCAAGCACGGTCACCTGCGGTCCGTAGGCCAGGGCCGTGCTGGCGGCCCAGGTGAGATCAGGTACCCCGAAGACCACTTCGACAGATCCATCGGGTGCTTCTTCCAGGCTTTCCCAACCCGACCGGTTGTAATGCGCGGCGTGCGCCATTTCAGGGACAAAGCGCATTTTCACCCGGACCTGGGGCTGGGCCTGCCAATCCCGAGCCAGGTACTGGCGAATATCGAACTCCGTTGGCGCTGGGAAGACCTGGGCTGTCAGGTTGAGCGCCTCGATGCGGTCCACCCGAAAGGAGCGAACTTCGTCCCGCAGGTGACAGTGGCCGATAACGTACCACCAACCCCAGCGGTGGACGAGAGCGTACGGATCCAGTTCACGCTGGACGGGGTGCGGGCTGCTGCCCGAGCGGTAGGTCATGCTCACCCGGCGGTACTCGCGCACTGCGCGACGCAGCTTGTCTAACGTTGGGGTGAGCAGCGTCATATCGGCGCGGTGCAGGCCTGTAGTCGCGAGGGAGCGGCTCGCCCAGGCCACCTCGTCCCGCTGTTCATTTGGCAGCACGTTGTCGAGCTTAGCCAACGCGCCCTGCGCCGCGTCCTGGTAGAGTGTCCCCCACACCTCCCCCACCAGGCTGGTACCTAGATGCACGGCTACGGCTTCCTCGGGGGTGAAGATGAGCGGCGGCATCTTGTAGCCGCGCACCAGCGAGAAGCCGCCATACGGGCCGCGCTCCGAGTAGACCGGGATGCCCATTTCGTCCAGCATCTCGAAGTAGCGGTGCAGGGAGCGCACCGAAATGCCCAACTGTTCGGCCAGTTCGGCGGCCTTGCGGTTGGGACGGTCCTGCAAGAGCAGGATGAGGGTCAGCAGGCGGGAGGCGGGTTTGGTCATGTCGCTTTCTGTCCATATTGTAAGGGGTATTTATGTCATTTTATGGCATAAATATAGGCTCTTAACCGGAATCAAGGAGCTAACAGAATAGCGAGCAAGGAATGGAGCAAGGCCTTACCGCGACGACGAACGTTATGGATGAACTCAAAGAAGCCGAGATAGCAAGGTAACTTTTCTTGCGA
>JBMOMP010000039.1:0-91953 GCA_049323115.1 Chloroflexota bacterium | reverse complement strand
GCAAACAGCAACGCCATCTTCGTTTGTATGGAACCCCGCAGCCTCCTCCCCAATCGGTTGAAGCGCAGTCCCTGAATCTGCCTACGCACCTGGTTGCGCCAATTGCCTCTAATAATCAGAGCCACTATTCGCATTTACCTCTGGCTTCTTGAATGTCTTTCAACTCAAATGAAACACACCCTTTTCTTTTTTGCATCAATATTCGTTGAATAAGAAACTCGCATTAGAAAAAGTGCCAAAGGTGGGCCCGACAGGATTCGAACCTGTGACCAAGCGATTATGAGTCGCCTGCGCTAACCACTGCGCCACGGGCCCGTATACAGTAAACAGTTACCAGTAATCAGTGTTCAGTCAAACTGGCTACTGATTACTGGTAACTGAACACTGGTTTCAAGAGCGGGAGACGGGACTCGAACCCGCGAATATCAGCTTGGAAGGCTGACGCCTTACCACTTGGCGACTCCCGCGCAGGCCTCATTTTACCGTGAGGGGGGGTGATGGTCAAGAACGGTTTTGTTCCAATTCCGCCAGGATGCGGGCGTGGATGCCGGGCGTGGTTGCGACGATGGACTGCGGAGGCGAAATAAAATCCGGGCCGCCGCGGACGTTGGTGACGGTTGCCCCGGCTTCCTGGCAGATCAGCCCGCCGGCGGCCACGTCCCAGGGCTTGAGCGCCAGTTCCCAGAAGCCGTCGAAGCGGCCGGCGGCCACGTAGCACAGGTCGAGGGCGGCCGAGCCGAGGCGGCGCACCCCCTGGGTCAGTTTGGCGAACTTGACGAAGTTGCCGAAGTTGTCGAATTCGGTGTTCCACACGTCGTAAGGGAAACCGGTCACCAGCAGGCTGCGCTGGAGATCATCCACGCCAGAGACGTGCAAGGGACGCCCGTTCAGGCGCGCGCCGCAGCCGCGTTCGGCGCTGAACATCTCGTCGCGCATCGGATCGTAAACGGCGGCCAGGCTCAGGCGTCCGTTGGATGCGTAGCCGATAGAGACGCAAAAGATGGGGATGTGGTGGGCGTAGTTGACCGTCCCGTCCAGCGGGTCGATGTACCACTGGCGGGTATTGCCCTGCGAACCGCCGCTTTCCTCGGCCATGATATGGTGGTCGGGAAACTGGCTGCGGATTTCACCGAGCAGGAAGGCTTCGGACTGGTGGTCGGTTTCGGTAACCAGGTCGATCACGCCTTTGTACGTGACCTGGTGTTCTTTCTGGTAGCCGGCGCGCAAGATTTCACCGGCCTGGCGCGCCAGCCGTTCGACGTATGCAAGTGAGGGGGAGTTCATTCGTCGCTGTGGTTGTGGAGGTTTTCGATGGAGCGCCGGAGGGCGTCCAATTCCATTTGGATTTCGTCGCGGTCACGGACGGCCTGTTCGTAAAGGGTCTGGAAAGATGGCCTCTGATCCATGTCCAGCGTGGGCAGCAGGCGCTCGATGCGGGTGATCTGGCGGTTTTTGTGCTGGAGTTTCATTTCCAGGCGTTGGCGATACCCGGCGTAGAATTGGGGCTGGGCGAGCGGCCTGGGGATGGTGATGTGTTCCTGGTTGAGCAGTTCGGCGATGGTGAGCAGGAATTCTTCGGTGTCGATCGGCTTTTCGATGAAGCGCGACGCTCCCAGGCTCATGGCAAAATTCCGGTCTTCGGGGGTGACATAGGTGGCCGAGAGGAAGATGACCGGGATAGCCTGCGTCTTGGGGTTGTTGCGCAGTTCCTGCACCATCGCAAAACCATCCAATTTGGGCATCAGGATGTCCGTGATGATCAGCGCGGGCTTCTCTGTTTCGAGGATTTCCAGCGCTTCTTGCCCGTTGCAGGCAGAGATGACCTGGTAACCCTGGAACCGCAAGGTCACTTCCAACAATTCGAGCACGTTGGGGATGTCTTCGACGACTAAAAGGGGGCCGCGAGTATTGGTCATACCGGTATTCTAGCCTTAAACAGGGGAAGGGGCAAGGCCACCATAGTACCGTTCCAGGGCCTTAAAATTGACCTTCGGCAGGTTTTTGTCTATACTTGAAGAGCCACACTTCGAAAGGAGCAGCCATGACAAACACGTTCACTTGGTACGGACATGCGACCCTCGGCCTGAAGACGGGCGCCTATCGACTGGTCATCGACCCGTTCTTCAGCGGGAATCCCGCCGCTTCCACCTCCCCCGAGGCTGTCGAGGCGGACTTCATCCTGGTCAGTCACGGACACGGCGACCACATTGGCGACGCGCTCGCCATCGCCAAACGGACAGGCGCGCTGGTCATCGCCAACCACGAGATCGCTGGCTGGTTCAACGCGCAGGGACTCCCTAAGGTCCACGGGCAGCACCTGGGCGGCGGGTACAAACATCCCTTCGGCTATCTCAAATTGACCCTGGCCTTGCACGGCTCCGGCCTGCCAGACGGCTCGTATGGCGGTAACCCCTGCGGCTTCCTGCTGACCACCAACGACAATAAGAAAATCTACATGGCGCAGGATACCGGCCTGTTCGGCGACATGAAATTGATCGGCGAAGAAGGCATCGACCTGGCTGTCCTGCCCATCGGCGACAACTACACCATGGGCCCCGAAGACGCCTTGCGCGCCGTAAAGATGATCCAGCCGAAGACGGTTGTCCCGATCCACTACAACACCTTCGATGTCATCAAGCAAGACCCGCACGCCTGGGCTACCCGCGTCGAGAAAGAGACGGCCACGAAAGTGGTCGTGCTCAAGCCGGGAGAAAGCCTGGAATTTTAAGGCTTGAAGGGTAATATTCGGCGGCACGGGTCGTCTATACCCTGCTACTGCTCGATATAGATTTTGCAATAGAGGTATCGTATGGTTTTTATGGAAGGCCCCGACCGCCGCAGGGAAGAAGACCGCATCCGCATGGAAGGCCGCCTGCCGCCGGGCCAGGCGCTCACGCTCAAATTCCCTGTCCTGCATTACGGACCGGTCCCAAACTTCAACCCCGCTACATGGAACTTTCGCATCTGGGGAGAGGTGGAAGGAGAAAAAGAATGGGACTGGGATGCATTCAACCAACTCCCACGCGCCAGGATCGTTATGGACATCCATTGCGTGACGCGCTGGAGCAAGGTAGATACGGTGTGGGAAGGCGTCTCGGTAAAAACGCTGGTAGACCAGGGGCTGGTCAAAATCAAGCCCGGTGCTACCCACGTCATGCAGCATGCCGAATACGGCTTTACCGTCAACCTGCCCATCCAGGTCGTCTTGCAGGATAACTTCCTGCTGGCCACCCATTTCAACGGCCAGCCGCTCTCGCCCGATCATGGCTATCCCTTGCGCGGCGTGGTCGGGTTCATCCCTGGCCGCGAAGACCTGGAAACGCCCTATTTCTGGAAAGGCGCCAAGTGGCTGCGCGCACTCGAGTTCATGACGCGCGACCGCAAAGGTTTCTGGGAACAGGCCGGTTATCACAACCGCGCCGATATCTGGAAGGAAGAACGTTTCGGTTGAAAAAAATAGACATGACTCACTCCGAATTTAAGGGTGAGTCATGTCTTTCATTTGGGGAAGCGCTACAACCACGCCCAGGCCATCCACAAACCGACCATGAAGACGCCGACGCCCACGCGGGCCAGCACGGACAGCCCCCAGCCGGTCAGCCAGGCGCGGGTCGAATCGAAAGCGGATTGGCGATCCTTCAGCCGCAAGAATTCAGCGCCGAACAACCCCAGGGGCGAGGCCACGATCCCCACCAGCGGCGTGAAGAACAAACTTGCGACGAAGCCGGCCAGGAAGCCCAGCAGGATCGAACTCCACGGCACCTGCTTGTCGCGCGCGTGCTTGGCGATGATGATATTGTCTATCACGTTCCCGACGATCATCAGCAGGGTGATGAAGGCGAACAACGTCCAGTCGATCCAGGCCATTTCCCCGTTCCCGGCCTGCACCAGCGCATAGACCAGCGTCGCCAGCCACATGATCGTCAGGCCGGGGAAGATGGGGATCAACAGGCCTGCCAGCCCGACCAGCAAGGCAAACAAGGTCAGCGTTTCGAGCATCACGCGCAGGAAGAATTCGAGTTCGGCCATCACATTCCTCTACGGATGAACGTCCGTTTCGCCTCGCCAGTCGAACCCGTCCGCCTATGGGCGGATCGCCTCCACGCCGCCCATCCAGGGGCGCAGGACTTCCGGCACGAGGATCGAACCATCGGCTTGCTGGTAATTCTCCATGACAGCGATCAGCGTGCGCGGCAGTCCCAGCCCAGAGCCGTTGAGCGTGTGCGGCAGGCGCACCTTGCCGCCGTCTGCCGGGCGATACTTAATGTTGGCGCGCCGCGCCTGGAAATCGGTCACATTCGATACCGACGAGACCTCCAGCCACTCGTCGCAGCCCGGCGCCCAGACCTCGATATCGTAGGTAATGGCCGAGCCGAAGCCGATGTCGCCGGTGCAGAGTTGCTTCACGCGCCAGGTCAGCCCCAGCCCGGCGCAGGTCGCTTCGGCGTGTTCGCGCATCTTCTCCAACCAGTCGTTCGATTCCTCCGGCTTGCAGTAGATGTACATTTCCACCTTGTCGAACTGGTGTCCGCGCTTGATGCCGCGCACGTCGCGCCCGGCGCTCATCTTCTCGCGCCGGAAGCAGGGCGTGTAGCCCGTGTACAGGTGAGGCAGTTCAGCCTCCTCCAGGATTTCGTCCATGTGGTAGCCGGTCAGCGGCACCTCGGCGGTGGGGACGAAGTACAGGTCTTCCTCGTGGTCCTTGTACAGGTTGTCGGCAAACTTGGGTAACTGTCCCGCGCCGAAGACCGTCTCGGTCCTGACCATGAAGGGCAGGTACTTCTCGGTGTAGCCCTGGCGGATGTGCAGGTCGAGCATGTAGGCGATCAGCGCGCGCTGCAAACGCGCCCCGGCGCCGCTCAACACGTAGAAGCGCGAACCGGTGATCTTCGTCCCGCGCTCGAAGTCGATGATACCGAGAGCAGGCCCCAGGTCCCAGTGCGGAAGCGGTTGGAAGTCGAATCGCTTCGGTTCGCCCACCGTCTTGAGCACCACGTTCTCGTCCTCGTCCTTTCCTATCGGCGTGCGTTCATCCGGGATGTTGGGGATGGTGGACGCCAGCGAACGGAGTTCTGTTTCCGCCTGGGCCAGTTCCGCGTCCAGGGCGCTGATCTTGTCCCCGACGGCGCGCATCGCTTCGATCCTGGACTGGCGGGCGGCCGCGTCTTTCATCTGGCCGATCTCCTTCGAGACGGCGTTGCGCTCGGCCTTGAGCGCTTCCACGTCCGACAGGATGGCGCGGCGGCGCTCATCCAACTTCAAGATGGAAGCGACCGGCGCGGGGTCCATCTGGCGGTTTTGCATCGCCTGGCGGACGAGGTCGGGTTGTTCGCGGATGAGATTGATGTCGAGCATGGGAGTACCTCCGGTTTGGCTGTCAGCGCGCGGCTTCCAGCAAGAATAGAATACGCCCCGGTCCATTTGCAGGACGACGGGGCGCATCGTGGTACCACCTGCTTTTGCTTGCCCCTCCCGTCCTTCGGACACCCTCCCCAAATTCGCAGAATTTGGGGAGGGCTGGGGTGGGGCCAGCCTCGGCTTGCGCTGTAACGGGCGTCATCCCGGCTCTCTTACGGTGTGGGACAATTTGGCAAATTGTCCTACGCCCCTGCAAGAGCGACTTGTAGGCAAAATAATATTTTGCCCTACAACCGGAGGGGATTTCGCCGCTGGGCCGCCTGCCTCACACCGAACCGGCAGGTCTCTGGACGGTTGCGCGGGTACTTGTCTCCGGGCGGGTCTTTCAGGATGCCTGGATTATACACAGCCTGCGAGGACTGTCAAGCAACCTGCTGCGCCTGGAGCGCCTGCTGCATGAGGGAATGGATTTCCAGCGGGATGCCTTTGGCCTCGTCTCGCGCCAGGGAGAGCGCGCCCTGCGGGCACTTGTCGATGCACACGCCGCAGCCCATACACTGCTCGTAATTCACGCGGTTCATACCGTCAACGACGCCCAGCGCGGCAAACTGGCAGTAGTCCACACAATCGCCACACCCAATACAAAGTTCTTGGTTCACCTGCGAGACATAGCCGGAGGAAGCCAGCATGGGGGTGCCGGTGCGGTGGGCGTGCATGGCCCCGCAGCAACACTCGCAGCAATTACAGATGGCGTAGAAACGTTCCAGCATGGCGTCCTTGAAGAAGGCGTGATGCACATGTCCGCGCTCGTCTTCGGCTTCCAGGATGGCAATGGCTTCATCGCGCGTGATCCAGCGCGAGCGCTCCGGCTGGTGCTCGCGGATGAAACTGGCAAAAGGATCGCCGATGACCAGGCACACATCCAGCGGCAGGCAGGGGTTCTCGCGCGCCAAGCGGCAGGGACAGTCCAACGCCACGATCCGGTCGGGGTTTTTCATCACGATCGAGCGGGCTCGTTTGTAGGGGATAACCTGCTCCAGGTCGGGAACCTGGATTTCCTCGTTGATGAGGACCAGTCGCTTGGCTTCTTCGAGCGGCACGGCCTTGCCATGATATGTATCGGCAAAACCGATGCGCTCCGAGACCGGTTCGTCTTTCTTCTTGCGCGTGACCAGGCGCTCCAGGAATCCGTCCAACGGCGCCAGCCATCTGGCCGCCGGGTGGGTGCCAATGCCCACGCCGATGTAAAAATACGGCCAGCGTCCGTAAATGTACCCATGCAGGAAGTCCAGGAAGGAATAACCGGGAATCCTGCGGGCTTCTTCGATGAATGCGCGCGTAGATGGTTTAACCAATGAAAGTTTCATAATCACCTCATCATCAATAAAATTTATTCCATCCTACATGAATTATCCAGCCGGGAAAAGCGCCGTCTGTCCATGATCAAGGGGACAATGCTCCTGGATTAAAACAAAAGGCGTAACGTGGTCTTTGTACACGCGCGTTACGCCATAGGGTTCGATTTACAGATCGCTATGCTTCATATTCACCGGCTTCCTCCTCCACCGTCATGACCGGTTCCTCGGCAGGTTTGCGGTCCAACATTTGCATCAGCAGAGCAACAACTCTGGAATAATATTTTGCCTCTCCTTTATCCTCATAACGATCTGTCTTTAACCGCCCTTCGACATATACCAGGCTGCCTTTTTTGAGGTATTCCTGGCATATCTCGCCTAATCTTCCCCAGGCTTCTATATGAATCCATTCGGTATATTCTTTGGCGTCACCTTCTTTAGTTTTCCAGCGATTGTTTATAGCCAGGTTGAAGGTAGTTACTCTCTTGCCTGTGGGCGTGAAACGACTCTCAGGGTCTTTCCCCAGGCGGCCAATCAGTTGAACGCGATTGAGAGCAGGCATTGTCATTCCTCCTTGGAACATAGAGTTTGGATACGATATTAACAGTTTAGACCGATTGTTAAATTTGTCAAGTAGGAAATCCTGGTGATTTTTCGTCCCTGCCTTCTAAAGAAGTAACTTGGATTAGAATATATGAAACCCCGGCGATGATTGTGTCGTCCGGCTAAATTGTAACAAGGAGAAAATCATGGCAAAAGGATCAGCATTTGGCAAGACGATCTTGATCGGGGATCAATTCGTGCTGGAGGAAGTACCGGCCATTGTTTCAGCCATCCCTTTCGAGACGATAGCGGAAGTAGAGCGGATCGACGGGGATGGCTGGGTCTTGGAAGATAACCGCGTCGAAGTGCCCGGCTACAAGGACAAGAAGAAAGACCAGCAGGTCGTTTCCATCAACCGCATCCTCGAAGTGATGAACATCGACGTCAAGAAGACTCCCATCAAGATCACGTATGGCGGGAGTTTGCTGGCAGGCAGCGGGGTTGGCGCGAGCGCGGCCAGTTGCGTGTCCCTGGCGCGCGCGCTGGACGCCGAGTTCAACCTGGGCTACACCATCGAACAGATCAACCACGTGGGATGGGAGGGAGAGTTCGCCTATCACGGCATCCCCAGCGGGGTCGACAACACTGCCTCCACCTATGGCGGCCTGTTGCTCTACTGGGTCAAAGATGGCGAAAAGCATTTCGAAAGGATCCATTCGAAAAAGCCGCTCCATATCGTGTTGGGCAACAGCGGCGTGACTGCCAACACTGCCTTGTTGGATGACTACATCGAGGAAATGAAAAGGAAGGATCCCGCAGGCTTCAAGTCCCGTATGGAAGCGATCAAAGCCCAGGTATTCGAAATGAAATCCGCCCTCGAATCCGGCGATCTCGAAAAAGTGGGTGCGATTATGACGGCCAACCACGAGATCTTGATCAAAATGGGACTTTCCCACGAGAAACTGATCTACCTGTGCAACCTGGCGCTGGAGATGGGCGCGTTGGGCGCCAAGGTCACCGGCGGCGGACGGGGCGGCTACATGAACGCCTTGACGACCGACGAAACAATGCAAGAGGCCATTGCCTCTGCCATGGAAGCCGAGGGATATAAGGTCATTCGCACCACGATAGGACGGTAAGATGGGCAAAGAGGACTTTCTCCAGGAGATCCGCACAGGCATCCGCCGGATGCGCGCTTCGGGCGCGGAAGTTGCCCTGGTGCACCACAATGACGCTGACGGGCTGACCTCGGCGGCCATCCTGCAAACGGCATTGACGCGGGCGGGTTTCTCCGTACACCGCATCTGCATCGAGCGCGTGCATCCCCCTATCGTGGCGCGCATTCACGAACAATTCCCTGCCACGATCTTCTATGTGGACCTGGGCGGGCAGGCGGCGCCGGTCATCTCGGAGGCCAACCAAGGCAGGCGCACCACCCTGATCCTGGATCACCATCATCCGCACAAACCGACCGACCCGAAAGTGCTCAACATGGCAACCGAATTCTTTGGGCTGTCTGGCGATATGGATATTTCGGCATCGACGGCGGCCTACTTCTTCGCCCTGGAGTTGGACAGCGCCAACCGCGACCTGGCATACGTGGCTGTGCTGGGCGCTGTGGGCGACGAGCATGACCGGGAGGGGAGGTTGGTCAAAGAGAATCGCGAGGCGCTGCAAGATGCGATTGCGCAAGACCAGGTAAAAGTCGATGTGAACGAGGGCGGGAAGGAAATCTATTCGCTGACCCGCTTTGGGGAGGCGGTCCCGATGACGTCACTGGCCATTGCGGTGACGACGTTGGGCGGGGTGGGCTATTATTCGGATGGGCCGGAACTAGGGGTACGGGTGTGCCTGGAAGGACTTTTCCCCGCAGCCAGGAACCGCCTGGAAGAACTGCGCCACATCCAGCAAAAGGCTTACCAGGAGACCACTGCGCGACTGAAACGGGACGGCTTCCGGGAAACGGAACATATCCAGTGGTTTACGGTCGGGGATGGCTTCTCGCCTATGGGCGTCAAGGTCATCGGCGAATATTGTGGGGATATTCGCAATGAGGGGTTTGTCGACCCTGGGAAATATGTCGTTGGTTTCCAGGATATGGCCCCCGAAATCCCGGGAGTAGGTTCCTTCGATTGGGCGCAGACCAAAGCGTCCATGCGCGTCTCCACGCCTTTGGAACACAAGATTTTGAACGATCAATCCATGCCCTCCTTGGCCTACCTGGTCCCCGAAGCAGCCAGGCAAGTGGGCGGCTCTGTCGATGCCTGTCACGCTTCCACTGCTGCAACCATCGTTGACCTTGGCCGCGAGGAGGCGCTGGTCATGGAAATGGAAAAATTGATCCAGATCGAATTGGCGAAAAATTAACAACCATAAAACAGACAGTCCCGCCGGGCGAGACTGTCTGTTCGTCAATTTTGGAAGGGCAGGCGTGTCCGATCAATGGTTGAGGACCAACACCGCCTCTTTAGAACACGTCACTTGCGTCTTGTCGCCGATCTTCGGCAGTTCCAGGAAGGGATTGTTGAAAGTATCCATGTAGAACATGGAATTGACCAATTTGACCTGGATGCGCACGACCGAGCCAAGGAAAGTGATGTTCTCGATAAAGCAATCGATTACGTTGTCCTTCTTTTGCTCGGAGGCAAAACTGAGACGCTCCGGGCGGATGGACATCAACACCTGTTCGCCTTTTTTCCTCCCTTTTAAATCCTCGGCGCTTTTGAGCGTCAAGCCGTCCATTCGCAACAATCCAGCAGCGGGATCGGCTACTTCGACCGTAGCGGTATTCAGCGTGCCGACGAAATTTGCAACGAAGGCGGTTTGGGGAAAATTGTAAATTTCGAAGGGGGAGCCAACCTGCTCTATCTTGCCTGCGTTCATGACAACCACACGATCGGACAGCGACAATGCTTCTTCCTGGTCATGGGTGACATAGATGGCAGTAATGCCAAGTTTCCGTTGGATGGCGCGGATCTCAGCGCGTAAGGAAACGCGAATCTTCGCGTCCAGCGCGGAGAGCGGTTCATCGAGTAAAAGCACCTCAGGGCGCAACGCCAGGGCGCGCGCCAGGGCCACACGCTGCTGCTGTCCGCCAGATAGTTGGTATGGATAACGACTGCCATACTCCGGCATGTTGATCAGTTCCAGCATGCTTTGTACACGCTGGCCGATCTCCTCGGCCGATTTTTTCAAGATCTTCAGGCCGAACCCGATGTTGCCCGCCACGGTCATGTTCGGGAAGAGGGCATAGGCCTGGAAGACCATCCCGACATCGCGCTGGTTGGGCGGCATCTCGGTAATGTCCTTGCCATCCATCACGACCCGCCCCTCGGTGGGCACTTCGAAACCTGCCACCATGCGCAGGGTGGTCGTCTTGCCACACCCGCTGGGGCCGAGGAAGGAGACCAATTCACCCTTTTCGATATGAAGGTTGAAGTCTTTGACCGCCTCGGCAGTGCCAAACTTCTTGCTGACGTTGTTGATTTCCAAGAATGACATGATGTCCTCGCTTCTTAGTGCGCACCGGCAACCTGTTCCTGCCCGCGTCCGCGTCCGATCCATTGTAACAGGCCGATGGAGGCCCAGGTCAAAAGGAAACTAACCAGTGAAAGCGCCTGGGGAGTGTAGGCGCGCATCGAGCCGATCTCCTCCATATACGGGCCAAAAGCAGGCCAGGCCAACAGGGAAGCAAAAGTGAACTCACCCATGACGATAGCAAAGGTGAGGAAAACGCCGCTCAGGATGGCCACGCGCAAGTTGGGGAAGATGATCTGTGTCAGGATCGTGCCCCAGCCAGCGCCCAGGCTCAAGGCTGCCTCTGTAAGCGTGCGCACGTCAATGGCGCGCAGGCCGGTGTCCACTGCCCGGAACATGTAGGGCAGGGATAGCACGATGTAACCGGCTATGAGCAGGATGGGGCTGCCAATGAGCAAGATCGGCGGGCGTCCATATAAGCGGATGAGACCAAAGGTCAGCACCACTGCCGGGACTACGAAAGGCATGAGGGTCACAAACTCCACGAACGGCCGCGCTTTGGGAAGTTTCCAGTGCACCCAGTAAGCCGTCGGCACCACCAGCAGTGTACTAAAAACGATGGTCAGGAGCGCCCAAAGAACCGAATATCCAAAATGTTCGAAGAAGGCACGGTCGGTGAACGCCACGCGAAAGGCTTCGAATGTGTAACGGTCTTTGACCATCTTCATACTGAATTCCAGCGTGGAAACGAGCGGCAGGAAGAAATAGATCATGCCAATGACCAGGATGATCCAGGCCCAGAGATTGATCTTCTTCATCGCATCCACCTCGCCGCGCGCCTCTGCATCCACACGTAGCCTGCCATACAGAGACTCATGATAACGATCATCCCCAAAGCCAGGGCATTTCCAAGCCCGGGGTTGTACAGCACATCGCCCTGGATTTGAGCGCCGATCAAAATTGTGACCAAGTTAATGAAACTACCCGAAAAGGCATACGCGGTCGCATACGCGCCAAAGGCGTTGCCAAAGAGCAGGATCATCGTTCCCAGCAGGGACGGCATCAGGATGGGAAAAGCCACATAGCGCCAATAATGATAGGTGTTTCCGCCCAGATTTTCGCAGGCTTCGCGCCATTCGCGCCGCAGACCGTCCAAGGCGGGCGCCATGATCAATACCATCAAGGGGAACTGGAAATACATGTACACAATGCTCAATCCCCACATATTGTAGATACTGAAACCCAACTCCCGTGTGTTGATGTTAAAGATACCCTCGACCCAGCGGGTAACAAGGCCGGCATTTCCCATCGTAGCAATAAAAGCAAATGCAAGCGGCACGCCTGCAAAGTTGGAAGCCACGCCCGAAAACGTGGACATGAAGGTGCGGATGCCGCGCGGCAGGCCTCCCAGCACCACCGCATAAGCCAGCAGGAAGCCAAAGACAGCGCCGCCCACAGCCGTGATCAGGCTGATCTGCAGGCTGGTCTTATAGGCATTGATAATGTCCTTCACGGTAAACAGGGCAATGATGTTATCGAAAGTGATACTGCCGTCATTGGCCTGGAAACTTCGATAGAAAATCGAAAGCGAAGGGAGAAAAAGGAAAACCACCGCAAAGAAGAAAAAGGGTGCCACCCCCACCCAGTTCCAGTCTAGTTTTTTTACAGGAAGGCGAGGGGCGTTTTCGACCATGCTCACGATTACTCCTTTCAACCGCTTTGAAAATCCCCAAAGGCCTGCAAGGCCTTTGGGGACTATTCGTGTGGAAAGTATTACTCGCCGAAGACGACTTTGCGCCAATTTTCGGTGATATAGGCTTTGGTCTCGGTCAATTGCTCGATGGTCGGGAAGAACGCCTTCTCGTAGGCCTCGGCGGGCGGCAGTTTGTCCAACATTTCCTGCGGGACGACGCCGCGCTTCACCATATCATTGAAGCGGATCGGGTGGGCATAGCCCTTGAGGTACAGGTTCTGGCCCTCGTCCGACATGACGAACTCCCACCACAAGCGGGCAGCATACGGATGCGGCGCGTATGCGCTGATGCCGCCAGCATACGGCCCGGCCAGGACGCCGGTCTCAGGCACCACGATCTCCAGTTCAGGGTTGCCAGCCAGGGCGTCGCGGTTTGCCAGCGCCAGGTAGTCCCATTCCATGACGATGAGGGTCTCGCGCTGGGCGATGCGGCCCTGGTCAGCGATGACCGGGATGAAGTTGCCGGATTCGTTCATCTCTTTCCAGAACTGCAGGCCGGCCTCGGCGGCTTTGGTGATGTCGCCGCCGGAGCGGGCAAGCCCGGATGCAAGCACGGTCTGCACCGACTGGTTGGACTTGAGCACGTCGCCAGCCATGGCCACCTTGCCCTTGTATTCCGGTTTGAGCAGGTCTTCCCAGTCCTTGGGGCTCTCGACGATGTCGGGTTTGACCACTTCGAAGACCAACACGCCATAATACTCGGCCCACCAGTAGCCATCGGGATCCTTCATTTCGATGGTGTCCCAGTTGGAGTTCTTGTACTTGGCCACTAGGCCATCGGCCATGGCGGTCGCAGTATGGGCAACGCCGATGTCGATCACGTCGGGCGCCTGCGGGCCTTTGCTTTCCTTGTTGGCGCGGATGGCTTCCAGTTCATCGGCAGAGCCAGCGTCAGGATTGAGTTCGTTGATCGTAAGGCCGTACTTGGTCTTGAAGGTCTCAATGATCTCGCCGTAGTTTGCCCAGTCATGCGGCAGCGCGATGGTCGTCAGTTGACCTTCCGTCTTGGCGGCAGCGATCAAATCGTCCAACGGGATCGCCTCGCCGCTGGTCAAATCGGGCAGCCCGGCGGCGGGTTCCGCTCCGCTCGGTCCACACGCTGCCAGGTAGGCAGAAGCGCCAGCAGCGGCAGCGCCCATCTTCAGGAAATCACGGCGAGTAACTTTTTGTGGTGACATTTTTTCTCTCCTTTGTTATTTGGTTGAAACAAATGTACGATGGAGTGGAAGGATTATTTTTCGTTGCACCTCCGAAATTATTTGAATTTGATTACCATGCAGCGCTAACTATAGCCTACATCGGAACCCAGAGCATTAACAAGTTTTATTGGCTCGGTTAACATCATGTTATGCTTGACGACCAATCAAAATACAGTCCTTACTGACATCCCAAAAGCTATTAATGAATTGTTAACATTGTAGCATCATCAATTCCCCTCGTCAATAAACGACTTTTTGGAATCCAAACTGGTATAGTGGTGGATATGCCTGGATATTGGCAGATCGTGTCTGCCAATATCCAGGCGTTCGAACAGAATGCTATTCGTTTTACTCGACCGGGATCTCCTTGTAAACTTTGTCCACGTCAATGCCTTGCTTCTTACGGAAGGCGCTGAAGCCATAGTAGATCGCAGCCGCCAGCGCGTACATGATGATCATGAACACCATCGAGGTGCTGTTCTGCCAGCCGATGCCATAGAGATAGCCCGGGTCCCAGAACCAGACCACCAGCAGCCAGTCCAGGAAGGCGAAGAAGACCAGCCCGGCCACCACGATCAGGGGCAGTTTTTCGCCAGCCAGCAACTTCTTGCCCACAAAGACCACCACGTAGACCAACAGGGCAGCGTTCAACACGCTCAATAGGGTCAGCAAAACGATGATGGCTTGCGTCAAGCCGGTCTGGTCGCCCCATTGTGCGAAGACCTGCCCGCCGTAATCCACGGTCAGTTTGATCAGGTATACAGAAGCAACCACAAAGAGCACCATCACGAGCCAGTTCAACCAGGAGGGCATCTTATAGCGCGCAATGGGCGAGCCGTCGAAGATTTCTTTCTGCCGCCACGGAAGCAGGATGCCCGCTAACGTGGTACCAAAGAAGGTCACGGCAATGACGAGGGTGGCATCCAACACAATGGTTTGGAATCCGACGATGTTCCAGGCGTAGAAGATGGAAATGATCACCGAGGGAATCACCATCAGCAATAGTGCGTTGATGGGTGTGCGGGTGCGCGGCTCGATCTTGGAGACCCATTCGGGCAACATGCGGTCGAGCGCAGCCGCGAAGATGACGCGTGTCGAGGAGAGGAACACCGTGCCGCTCCAGCCAAACCACCACATCCCGACCAGGAAGACGATCAGGAGTTGCAGGAGCCGGCTCGAGGTCAAGAAGGAAGCGAATTGCACCGGATACGGCCAGACCGGGATCGGGACGGCCGTCCCGTAGAAGACGCTGCTCCAGAAGGCGCCGTTGGCGTTGATGTAGAAGTCCCAGCCCATGGTCTTGTCGATGAGGGCAAAGAAGATCAGCGCCAGCCCGGCAGTGACGATGATGGCCGCCGCCATGCCCCAGAAGTTGCGCTTGTAATCGGTCGCGCCGCGCACTTCACCGTAGAGCGTGGAGCCCCAGTTGGGCCATAAGTTGAAGAAGGTCATCATAGGCACCATCGCCATAGACGCGCCCAATGCAACTACGCCCAACGGGCCGAACAAAGTCCCGGCGGCTTGGCCGGCGGCAAGCGTGTCGGCGTAATAATCCGCTGCGGGAAGGCCGTATAACGCGGGTACGTTGGCATTGAAGGCTGCAATGAAGGTCTCCTTATTGTTGAACAGCAACAAGCCGAAGACGATCAATAAACCAAGCATGCCCATGTAGAAGCAGGCCTTCTGGACGCGCGCATACCACTTCATGCCGATGGCAATGTAAATGAACACGATGAGACAGACCAGCAACATGCCCACCAGCGGCCCCCACGGATAGGTGGTGAACCACAACGCCAGTTCGGGCGCGCCGAGTAAAGCGGCCATGGGTGTAAGGAACTCGTAGGTCAGCATCTGGCCATAGAGCGGCACCCACAGCCACAGGATGAACCACCAGCCCGTGACGCTGAGCAGGAAGCCGATGCCGCGCCCCAGGATGCGGCTCTGCCAGACGTAGTCGCCGCCAGCGCGCGGCATGGCCGAGATCAGGCTGGCATAGACGATGACCTCGAAGATGGTGAATGCGCCGCCCACCACCACCGCCGTACCAAGACTGCCTTCGAAGTACCAGCAGTACGAGAAGATGAAAAGACCGAGCGTGATCAGGTTGATCGAAAACGTAGCATAAATGAACGCATCGAACACCGACCAGGCTCGGACGAGTCCGCTTGCTTTGCGGACGAACAGGTTTACTTCGCTCATCTGAATCTCCTTTGCAAGATAGGCTTGCTCCCTCCCAACTGAGGGGAGGCAAATGGAAGACGGATCGAATTTACTTTGTACACAGTCAACTTATAGGCGCTCTCCTTTCGGCGTGGGGCGGATTGACAATCCGCCCTACACTATCCAGTCGTCAGAACGTAATTGCCGACCTTTTGCGGTTTGAGTTCCACAACCGCCCCGTGTAACACTCCCTGCTCGTACATGCTGCCGGGGTTGATGCACAAGGTTTTCTTGTATTTGCGCGTGCCTTTGCCTTCATGGATGTGTCCATGCAGGCCCAGGAGAGGCTGGTATTTGTCGATCACTGCCAGCACCGACTTGCTGCCGACCGACACCAGGGAACGGCCGGCATAGGCGGGACGCAGGTCGCTGGTGAGTTCGGGGGCCTCGTCCAGCCCGCTGCCATAGGGAGGCGCGTGCAGGTTGAAGACGGCGTTGCCGGGATTCTTGGCCTGGGCGATGACCGCTTCGATGCGCGCCAGCAGGGCTTCGTCCGGCTCCTCGCGATGCGTGTCCCAGGGGGTGGGATTGGTCCAGCCCGAACTGACCATCTCGTGATGTTCGTCCAGTTGGATGACCTGACCCTCGACGCTGCGCACCGACTTGGAAGCGGCAATAGCCGCGTCGATCTCAAAGACATCGTCGTTGCCCGGGCAGACATAACAGCGGATGCCCGTCCCGGCGAGTTTGGCGTCGGCGTAATCCATCCACCGTTGAACGGTAGCCATTACCTGGTTCAGGAAGAGCGCGTCCGAGCGTCCTGGCGTGGAGGAGATTTCATTCACTTCGTCGGGCGTGGTGACGTAGGGATAGTAGCCCCGGTTCTGGATGGTGGCGACCATTTTGTCCACCGCTTCCTGGCCGTCGAGGATGGATTCCTGTTCGAGCAGGGTGACTTTGTATTTGTCGCCGCCCTGGGCGATGATGGGGACGATGGCCTTGCCGGTCATGTCGCCGCCGAGGATGAGGGTATCTACCTCGTAGAATTTTGCGGCGCTGATGAATTTCTTCCAGCAGATTTCGGAGCCGTGCACGTCGGTGGCGTAGAAAAGTTTCATGGGGTTTCCTTTGGTGAAAATTTCTGGTACACGGATGACACGGATTTGACGGAGTTGCACGGATTTTTTGTTTTTTCCGTGAAATCCGTGTACGGTTTTTTACTTCGGCATTTCGAGCGCGCCAGAAATGAGGGCCGGGAACTCGGCGCGGATGCGGGCCTCGACCTCGTCGGGGAAAATGGCCGCGCTGGGCTGGGACAGGATTTCGTTGGCGCGTTTCATGGCGCGCGCATGGGTATCGAGCGCGCCCTTTTTCTCCCAAACGCTGCGGGCGTCCCGGTCGGCCAGTTTAGTGAGCAGGGCTTCGGTTTTCATGCGTTTGGTGGTGTGGGATTGCATCATGAACGAGCCGCCCGGCCCGGCCTTGGCGATCACATCCAGCGCAAGTTCCTCTTCGCTGAACGTAATGCCGCGTTTCATGCGCTTGAGCATCTGGAAGATTTCATCATCGATCACTGCCTTGGCAAAGTCGAAGGCTTTCAGCGCATCCAGCAGGCCGCCCATGTTGAACATATCCGCGCCACCCAACAGGCCGGCCACCGCCGACATGCCGGTCTCGTAGCCCGATTGGGCGTCGTTGACCTTCGAGTTGGTCAGGCCGATGTAACCGCCGCTCGGCACGTTGTAGAAGCGCGCCATCTGGGCAAAGGCCATGTGCAACATGCCGCACTCGATGCCGCCCGAAGCGTACGCGCCGGTGCGCATGTCTGCCACCGTCGGCAGGGAGGCGTAGATGGTGGGCGTGCCTTCGCGCGCCATTTGCATCAGCACGGCGGCGGCCAGGAATTCGGCGTTGCCCTGCGCCAGCGTGCCAGCCATGGACATGGGCGAGGTCAGGCCGCCATTCGGCACAATGCTCGGGTATACGGGCAGGCCTCGCTCGCTGAAATAGAGGATCGCCTCCGTGGACAGGTGATCCATCGTCAGCGGCGAAACGACCGGGCAATAGTGATGCGTGACGAACGGCCGTTCCATGTAGGCGGCTTCACTCCCGGCGATGGCGTACAGCATCCGCATGACCGCATCGGCATCTTCCATATCCTTTGTGGTCGAGCGGATGGGCTTGAGGCAATGCTTGAGGGCGGGATACAGGCGCGCCAGCGTGAACTGTCCGGGCGGGGCGTCATCTGCCAGGGTGGAGACGGAGAACACGTCGTAGGCGGGCAGTTCGTTGACCAGGTGTGCGATGCGGGCGATGTCATCGGATCGCGCCCGCCTCTCACGCCCCGTGAGCGGGTCCAGGATATCCGGCGCGGAACTCCCCGTGACGAGGATCGGGCCATCATCCGGGATGGTGCGGTCGAATTTCGGGTCGCGCCCGCGGAAGGTGAACATCGGCGGCAGCATCTTGCGATATTTCTCTACCACCGCAGGCGGGAATTTGACGACCTGCTTTTCCGCGTCCACTTTGCAGCCGTGCCGCGCAAACAACGCGCGCGCCTTTTCGTTGCGCACCAAAAGGCCAACGTTTTCGAGGATCTCGAGCGAGGCGGTATGCACGCGCTCTACCTGGTCTGGAGTAAGAAGCAAGGCAAACGTTTTCAAGGGTTCACATCCTTAACAAAGATAGCCGGGGGTAAGCGCCAGGTGTTCTACTTCGACCTGCGACGCCAGCGCCTGGATATCTGCCAGCGGGAACATTTGCAGTCCCGGCCTGGTCACTTTGAGGGAGGCGGCGGCTGTGGCAAAACGGAGCGAGGCTTCCAGTTCCCAGCCGTTCAGGTAACCGTAGATGAAACCAGCCGAAAAGGTGGCGCCGGCGCCGCAACCGTCCACCGCCTGCACTGTGGGCGCAAACACCCGGACGGCCTGCTCACCTTGTACAGCAAGACAACCTTCTTCCGCCATGGTAATGAGGGCGGTCTTGACGCCGGTTTTCAGGAGTTTCTGGGCTACATCCAGCGGCGATTCCTCGCCGCGCTGGGCAGCGTCGGTCACTGCCTGGCAGATCGCAGCCCGCCCTGCATACTTTTTCAGGATGTTTGGGTCTGCGTGACCATGTTCCAGGTTGAGGAACACAGGTACGTCCAGGTTTTTGGCTGCATCCATGGCGCGCAGGATGTGGTCGCCGTCGTACCAGTCCACATACAGCAAGCGCGTCCCTTCCAGCAACGACAAGTCCGCTGTGTCAAGGGTGGATAGCACCTGTGCGGGGCGCTGCCAGAAGTAGGTGCGCGCGCCGCTCTGGTCGGAGACATCCACCTCCCAGGGGGTTTTGATCTCCTTCGAAAAACGCACTTTTCCCTGCACGCCCCACTCTTCCAACTGTTGCGCCAGGGCATGGCCGCGCGGGTCATCGCCGACGGCGGTGCCGATCATGCCGGTGGGGACATCCCACTGGCGCAGCAAGCAGGCAACGATGGCAGCGTCGTCGAAGATGAACTCACTGACCTCTTTGACCAGCGCGCCGGTGTTGTGTTCGGGCAGGTGCTCGACCACCATGATGGCAACCGGGGTGAGCATTCCGAAGCCTACGTAAGCGGGGGGAGATGTTTTTGTTTTGGACATGTCACGCGCGCAGGCGCTCCCCTTTCGGATCGAACAGGACATTGGCGGTCACCTCCACCATCTGGCGGCCTTCGATCAACTCGGCTTCGAAACGGTTGCCGGCTTTTGCAAGTTCGACCGGCAAGTAGGCGTACAGGATATTCTTCTTCACCGTGTAACCCCATCCGCCGCTGCGGACGCGAGTCAGCACCTTGCCTTCGTGGTAGATGGCCTCGCCGCCGTAGATCTGCGTGAATTCATCGCCGTCCACGACCAGGGTGCAGAGTTTGCGCTTCACGCCTTCGGCCTTCTGCTTGGCGAGCGCGGCCTTGCCGATGAAGTCCTTCTTGTTCAGGTCCACGCAGAAGCCCAGGCCGCCTTCGAAGGGCGTTTCGAGTTGGGTGACATCAACCGTATAGTAACGATAGCCCTTTTCGAGGCGCAGCGCGTCCAACACTTTGTAGCCGCCGACCTCGATGCCGAATTCCTTGCCGGCTTCGAGCAGCATGTCCCAGGCCATCGTAGCGCGGTTGTAGGGGACATACAACTCCCAACCAAGTTCGCCCGCGTAACTGACGCGCTGGGCGTAGACCTTCGCGCCGTTGATCGAAATGCGCTTCGTCATCAGGTAGGGATGCGCCTCGTTCGAGACATCGTCGCTGGTGACTTTCTTCAGCACTTCGCGCGCCTTCGGTCCCCACAATGGGAGACAGGCCCACTCTTCGGAGATGTCGCGGATGGTGACAGGACCATCTGCCTCGTCCACGTGCATCTCCAGCCAGGAGCGGTCGTTGCCGATGAAGGCCGCGCCGGTGATGACCCAGAACAGATCCTGGCCGAGGCGCGTGACGGTGATGTCCGCTTCGACGCCGCCGTTGGTATTGCAGAACTGCGTGTAGGTAGCCGAGCCAACGGGTTTGTCCATTTCGCTATCTGCAACGCGGTTGAGCAGGGCCAACGCCCCCGGACCGCTGACCTCGATCTTGCTGAACGGCGTCAGGTCATACAGGCAGACCCGTTCGCGCGTGGCGACGTGTTCCTTTTCGAGTCGGTCGAAGTACGGCGGCTTGACCCAGCCGCCCCAATTGCGCTGGTCTTCGCCCATGCGGCGGGACGGTTTCGACGGGTTGTAGTAGTTGACGCGCTCCCAACCGAACTTCTCGCCGAAGACCGCGCCCAGTTCCAGTTGCCGGTGGTAGACCGGGCTCGTCCGGTGCGGGCGCGCCCACTCGAACTCGTCGTTCGGGAAGCGCAGGCGGTAGTAGTACTTCACGCTTTCGCGCGTCCGCTCGCAGGCGTAGAGCGGATCGTTGTAGTACGTGCTGAAGCGCGTGGCTTTATATTGGTAAACATCCATGGTCGGTTCGCCGCCGATGATCCACTCGGCCAGCAGTTTGCCCACCCCGCCTGCGCCGCCGTAGCCGTTGAGGGAGAAGCCGGCCGCCATCCATAAGCCGTGCACGCCGGCCATCGGCCCCAGCACGGGCTGGCAGTCGGGGGTGTACGCGCCGGGGTGACAGACCAGCGTGATGATGCCGGCCTGGTCGAGGAACGGCAGGCGGCGGATGGCCCCCTCCAGCAGTTGTTCGAAGCGATCCATGTCGGCGGGCAGGGTCGTGCCGCCATGCTCCCACGGCACGCCGTCCACCCAGCGCGCCAGCGGGTTCGGCTCGTAACCGCCGATCACCAGCCCGCCCTGCTCCTGCCGCATGTAGACCAGGTTTTCGGGGTCGCGCAGGCAGGGGGTCTCGGCGTTGAACTCGTGGCCTGGGACGGCCTTCAACGCGATGTGCTGGTGGTCAACAGGCGTGGTCGGGAAATATAGACCCGCCATGGCGGCGATGCGCGGCGCCCATAACCCGGCGGCGTTGACGACCATCTCGCATCGGATCGCCCCCTTATCTGTCACCACCTCCGTGACCTCGCCCTGGGCTGATACTTTGATCCCCGTCACGCGCGTATCGGTGTAGACCGTCACACCCAGGTCCCTGGCAAATTTTGCCATGCTGGTCGTGACCGTGTACGGGTCGAGTTGCCCATCGCGCGGCAGGTAGATCGCGCCGTACAGGTCCTTGTTCGTGATCTGCGGCATGTGCTTCACCGCTTCATCCGGCCCGATGACCTCGCACTCCAATCCCAACGCCTTGGCGCGGCTGACGCTGCGCTCCAAATCCTTGAGCGATTCGCGCGTGGATGCAACCCGCAGGCTCCCGCAGTGATCGAACAAGCCCAGTTCGCTGTACAACTCGATGCTGTACATGCGGAACTTGAGCATAGTCTGCGAGGTGGCGAACTGCGTGACAAGCCCCGCCGCGTGGGACGATTCGCCGCTGGCGATCTCGCCCTTCTCCACGAGGATAACGTCTGTCCGCCCCATTTTTGCGAGGTGGTACGCGACCTGCGTCCCGACGATGCCTCCGCCAATGATGACGATCTGCGCCTGGTTTTTCATGGTTTTCTCTGCCTTTCTATTTAGAATTGTTGTCCTTTGCCAGGATGACTTCGACCGATTGCGCCTTCAACGATTCGCGCGCGCCAGCATCCAGCCCTTCGTCAGTGATGACCTTGTGGATCTGGTCGAATTTTGCCACTTCGAAGTTGGATACCACTCCCCACTTGGAATGGTCCGTGACGACGGCCACCATGCCCTGCGTGCGCGCAATCATCATGCGCATCAGTTCCGCCTCGGCCATAGTGGGAACCGTGCAGCCAAATTTCATGCTGATCCCATCCACGCCGATAAAACTCTTATCCGCATATACTTTCGAGAGATTATCCAATGCAAATGGGCCGGTCACTGCATTGACTTTCGTATTCAAAATCCCGCCAAGCAAGAAAATTTCATACATCACATCATCCCCCAATTGGGAAGCGGCCACCGTATTGTTCGTAACAATTGTTATCCTCGCATCCTTGCGGATGTGTAGCAGGACCTCCGCCGTTGTCGTGCCGCTGTTGATGAAAACAATATCGCCATCTTCGACCAAACTTGCAGCCAGCGCCCCAATCCTGCGTTTCTCTTCCGGGAAATTCCCCGCGCGTTGCTCGTAGGCTGATTCGAGGTTGTAACGTTGGTTCAGGACGGCGCCGCCGTACGTCCGTTCCAAAACGCCATCGTTTTCCAGCCATTCCAGGTCGCGCCGGACGGTTGCTTCAGACGCGCCTGCAATCCCACTCAAATCTGTGACGCTGGCGATTTTGTGAGTGGTGAGATATTCCTGAATGAGTTGACGCCGTTGGGCGGGGATAAAGTTCTTACTCATTGGATGAGGCAGGAAAATCCATGTTTGAAAGAATTTGATTGACTTTGTAAAATTATTGTAGCAAATTGCGCAAAGAATTGCAAACTTTTGCGACATTTTTTAAGGATTGTTTACACTTTGGGGGATGAAAAAAGGACACAGCAAATCATTGCTGCGTCCTTTCTCTATGAAATGCCAATACCTTACGCTTGGACTTCCTGCAACCAGGCAGGAAACTCTCCCGAATCCATTTTCTCCACCGCTCTTCCCCACCTTTCGATTGCCCAGCCCCAGAAATCATACTCTATCTTCGAAATTTTCTCTTGGATCGCAGCCCAAAGCCCCCAGCCCACATCCGACATGATCATGTTCAATTTCATGCGCGCGATCATGCTGGCCGAAACGCTGCCGAAATAGGCGGCGCACACTTCCTGGATGCGCGCTTCGTCGAATTCCATTTCCTGGCAGGTATTGCCCAGTTCGAAGCACGGGTCATTGTTCCCACTATATTCATAATCGATCAAACGCAGGGACTTGCCGTCGTCAATGTAATTCTCTGCCAGCAGGTCGTTGTTACAAGGGACGGTCGGCAGGGGCTTGGCCGACATCGCTTTTTCGATCTGTTCCACAACTGGCATTCGTTCGAGGTAGCCGTCGGGGATGGGGATCGAGCGGTCAGCGCATATCTTGAGATAATATTCCGTGAGGCGGAACATGTTGAAGTCCGTCAAGAAGCGGGGGCCGGCATGGAGTTTTTTAATGGCCTGCGCCATGCGCGTCGGCATGCCTGGCGCCTTCAACGCATCCTTCGACATGGTTTTCCCCTCGATGAATTCCAACACCATCACCCGGAACTCTGGCAAATAATACAGCACCTTTGGGCCAACGCCTGCTTCGGCAGCCGCTTTCGAGTTGAAATGCTCATTCTTGCGGTCTACCGCCAGGAGTTCGGTGCTTTCTCCCGGCACACGGACGAAGTGTGGGACTCCATCCACGGTCACCTTGAAATTTGTGTTTGTCAGGCCTCCCGAAAGAGGCTCGATGGACACGCTTTTTCCTTCCCAATCCTTGATGTTCGATACGGCATTTTCGATCACTGACATGCTGGCCTCTCTTCTTAAAGGGAACAAATTGTGGTCAGTGCATTTGCGGCACTGACCACAAAATGGTCAACGACAAAGCGGTTTACTCAGGCGGGATCTCCTTGAAAGCATAGTCCACATTGATGCCCTTGGACTTCTGTGCGTTCTTGACGAGGAAATACCAGATGGCCGAGAAGGCCAGCACGCCGAACACTACCCAGTAAGCCAGCGCGCTCGTCAGTCCGAGTTGCGGATAGAGCATGAACATCATTACCATCACGCTGCCAAACACGAAACCGACCGCGCCGAGGATGGTCACCCACGGGATGTTGCCGAGTTTGTATTTGGCGCCTGGGGAAGCATCGTACACATCCTTGGCGCGATAGGGCAATAGCGCGCCCGCCAGGCAGGTGATGACGAACACATACCCGCAAGCGAAGGTCACGCCGAGCGTCAGTGCATACCACGCGCCCCACAGGTTGTAGACCAGGATGACAGGGATGCTGGCGATGAAGTACGCCCAGTGCGCGTTGGCAGGCGTGTGGCGTTTCTCATCCACCTTGCTGACCCATTCGGGCAACAGGCGGTCGAGCGACATAGCCACCATCACGCGCGTCATGCCGATGTAGCAGTTATGCACGATCTGGTGCGAGTTCAGGATGTAGCCAATGCCGATAAGGAGGACCACTAGCGGGCTGGCCGTAAGCGCTACCGCCAGGATGTTCGGCCACAGCCAGAAGCCCGCCACGGTCGCTTCGCCAACACCGGCCCAGTAACCGGCTCCCGCCACATACAGGAATTCTGTGCCGACGGCTTTTTCGAGCGCCCAGGCCAGCAGGGCCAGCAGGATGCCCGTGAAGATCAACGAACCGACGATGATGAACATCTGGCTGTTGAAGGAACGCGCGTTCTTGATCTCGCCGTTCTGTTGGGCGGAGTAGGTCGCCCACTGAAGCGAGGTCCACGCAATGGGCGCCACCAGCAGGGTTGCCAACATGCTGAACGGCGGGTTCAGGTCAACACCCGCCGCTACCGAAGCGTCAATAGCGGTCTGCACGAAGTTTTCCGTCCCGGCGATCTTCATGGCAAAGTTGTCGATCAGCCCCATGGAGGTGGATGGATTGCCAGTAAACAGGACTACCAGCATTGTCAGGAAGGCAAGCAGCGTCCCGATAATCATCACGGTCTGGAAGCGTACATAGTTCTTGAAACCGCTGATGAGGATGAGCGCGGCCGCGAAGGCATTCAAGATACTCGTAATGATGATGCCCGTAGACGTGGTGAACCAAATGCCCAGGTTCGACATCGCCGCGTTCCCCATAGTTGCGCCCAGGCCGAGGAAGAGCGGCGCGAAACCGAGGTACGAAAGCAGCCAGCCTGAGAGCGCCACCCATTGCAGGATCCAGATCACATAACCAGACATCACCACGGTGAACGCGGTCCCGCCGCCGAACACGCGGCTTTGGAACACATAGTCGCCGCCCGAACGCGGCAGCGCAGTAGAAAGCCAGACGTAAACAAAGGCGATCGGGATCTCGATCACCATCGCCAGTAAAATGCCCCATACCAGTTTGCCGCCCGGCAGCGCGCCCGGCGCCCATAGGTACGTCCACGGGAAGATCAGGCCCATCGTTAGAACGTTGTAGATGAAGGCCGCGAACGGAGACATAACCCTCACAAGCCCCGATGCTTTTCGGGTAAAGACTTCTGGTTTTGCTGCAGC
Source organism: Chloroflexota bacterium (assembly GCA_049323115.1). GTDB lineage: Bacteria > Chloroflexota > Anaerolineae > Anaerolineales > Villigracilaceae > JAABUE01. The sequence continues at coordinate 66,456 of JBMOMP010000039.1, read as the reverse complement.
AGTAGCCATTCTTTTTCTCCTTTGGGTTGAAAATTTGAACATTACAGTCGAAAGATCCATGACATTCTTGCATCACTACATGGCAGCCTCCTTTACAGAGGATTTCCAAAAAATTTATCCGCTTGTCATTTGGAAACCCTGAATTTCTCCATCCACGAAAACAACCAGGCAGCCGCGTAAGATCCCCTCTCCATACTCGCTGCCCGGATTGACACAGGTTGTGCGCCCGATCTTTGCCACAGATTGCGACTCGTGGATGTGGCCGTGCAGTCCCAGCATGGGCTTGTACTTTTCGATCGCTGAACGGACCGACTGGCTGCCTGCGCCATACATGACGGGTTGCCCCCCCTGAACGATCTGCTCCGGGGGATCCTTCGTCCAATCCAGCATTGGGCAGGTATCCAGCGTGGAATCCTTTGGCGGGTCATGGAAGTTGAAAATGGCCTTGTTCATATCTGGCACTTTTGCTGCCATCTCTTCGATCATCCTGCCAAGTTCTTCCTCGCTGGTCTCGCGCGGCGTATTCCATGGGGTCGGTGTGCTGATGCCGACCGAGATCATCGAGTGGTCGTCATCTACCATCACCATCTCGTTTTCGCAGGCGATCAAGGACTTTGCGCCTTCGCGCTTCATAACTGACAACACATCCCATTCATCGTCGTTACCGCCAGTGACAAAGCATTTGATGCCTGTACCGCCCAACCGTTCTTCGGCCAGGTCTACCCAGCGAGACAATCTCTTTCGCGCCTCTTCATGGAATAACGCATCCACCGCTTTCGAATCAGCCGCTAACGTTTGGAATTCGTCCTCCTCCATGACCTTGTAATAAAATCCCAAAATATCCAATTTACCCATCAACGCGGTCAGTTCATCCTGTGTAGTCATGTGTTCTACACGTCCTTGCACCGTAGCGCGATAATGGCCGTTGCCTTCCTTGATGATCGGGATCAACAACTTGCCCTGAATATCCCCTCCCAACACAAGGACATCTACTTCATAGAATTTCCCTGCATTGATGAACTTGCGATACGTACGCTCGGAGCCGTGCAGGTCGGTCGCAAAGAAAAGGCGGGTCGGTTTCTTGCTAGGTTTCTTTGAAAAGAAAGGCATGTTATTTTCTCCAAAAATAAAGCCTGGCGGGTTGTATCAACAACCGTCAGGCTTTGCTAAGACTGGGCGCAGCAACCAGGCACTTTACGTCATGGAGCGTGAGCGCCTCAACGGTGGATGAGTCAAGCCCATCGTCTGTAACCAATTTATCAATCTCGTCAATCGAAGCGATCTGGAAATTGGATACAACCCCCCATTTGCTGTGATCCGCAACGATGATGATTTCACCCTTCGTGCGCTCGATCATCTGCCTGACAACCTCCGCCTCGGCGTTCGCAGGGACAGTACACCCGTGCTTCAGGCTGATCCCATCCACCCCAAGGATGGCCTTGTTTGCGTAAACCTGCCTCAGGTTCTCTATCGCAAAGCGACCAGCCAATGAGTTGGAACGAGGCTGGAATTCCCCCCCGATCAGGTAGTGCTGGAAGCCAGTTTCTCCCACTTCAAGCGCTGCGTTCAGGTTGTTCGTAAATACACTGATTCCAGCGTCATCCCGGATATGGCGAATGACCTGGGTCGTCGTCGTGCCGCTATTGATGAAGACAATATCCCCATCCCCGATCAAAGACGCGGCCAGCACACCGATGAGACGCTTCTCTTCAGGATGCTTCTGCGCCCTGAGCATGTACTCTGGCTCGAAGGTCATGCGCTGGTTGAGGACTGCCCCCCCATGCGTGCGTTCCAAAACCCCCTCCTGCTCCAGCCGCTCGAGGTCCCGGCGTACCGTCGCCTCGGACGTATCCAGTAATTCACATAGATCGGCCGTGCGGGCAATTTGATGGATTGCCAGGAATTCCTGAATGCGCTCTCGCCGTTGGGCTGGAATGAGAAGTTTTGTCATGAAGGCATTTCTTCGCTATGCAAATGAAGAGAAATGAACATTCCGATAAATTATTATATAAGAATCTGAAGGAATTTGCAAGTTTTTACATTTTTGGATATAATGATTATAGATCTATCTTCCTCGCAATCAAAATGTCACCACAGGAGCGCGAATATGACCGGCAGTTCTATTGGGATGGGGGGGCAGGATCATGCTGAACGCGAAAAGTTCGAAAACGAACTCAAGCGTATACTACAGGCTAGCGACCAGGCTGGTGTTCTCTTACGAGTGATTGGGTCGCTGGCCTTTCAGTTACATTGTCCCAACTACGGGTATCTACAGGCAGCCATGGGTCGGGCTTACACTGACATTGATTTTGCTGCCTATAGCAAGCAGACCAAACAGATCCGGGAACTGATGGCATCCCTGGGTTATACGGAAAACAAGGAGGTCTTCATCGTTTCGGAGGGCGAACGCGCTATCTTCGACAAACCGAATACTGGGCTGCACATTGACGTCTTCTACGAAAAACTCGATTTCTGCCACGCCATCCACTGGAATGGCCGCCTGGAAGTCGATTCCCCCAGTATCCCCCTGGCCGAAATGCTGTTGGAAAAGATGCAAATCGTCCAGATCAATGAGAAAGACATCATTGATACGATTATGCTTTTGCTCGAACACGAACTGGGAGATATAGATCAAGAGACCATCAACATCAAACGGGTGGCTACCCTGTGCGGCAATGATTGGGGGCTATGGCGCACGACCACAATGAACCTGGACAAAGTTCGCAAACTGGCGCAAGGCTATGAACAACTTACCGCGGACCAAAAAATGAAAATAGATGCGCAGGTCGAAAGCGCGCTGGCGCGCTTAGACCAGGAGCCAAAATCCCTGGCGTGGCGGTTGCGCGCCCGCGTGGGAGATCGCGTCAAATGGTACAAAGACGTGGACGAAGTTCACTGATTGGAGATGACTGTTATGAGCAAACTAGTCCGTGACCTGATGCACCCCGGCGTGCTTACCTGCCAACCCAATGCAACGTTGGGACAGGTAGCGGTTCTTCTCACCCAGAACCAGGTCCATGCCTTGATCGTTTCGGACCGGGAAGGCCGCCCGCTGGGCGTTATTTCTGATTACGACCTGCTGGCCGGGGAATGGCTCTCTGTCGACGATGAGAGTCTGTCCACCATGCGAAAATTGACTGCCCACGACCTCATGTCCTATCCCGTGGATACCATCGAAGCCAATATGCCGATCAAAGAAGCAGCCCACATCCTCATCGAAAAGGATGTCAACCGGCTTTTGGTGACCGACCAGGGCAAACCTGTTGGCGTAATCTCTACCACGGATTTCATCGCCAGCATCGCCGAGCAGGAAAAGCCGAAACGCGAAAAAGTTGCGGATGTGATGTCGGATGCCATACTGGTCTGCCGCGGGAAAACGCCGATCATCTCCGCAGCGCGCACCATCATGCAGGCAGGCTGGCGGTCTGTGCTGGTGGTAGACGCGAAGGGGAAGCATCTCGGGGTCGTGAGCGGCAAAGACCTGATGCGCTTTGTCGAGAACGGGATAGACGAACATCTCACCGTCCGGGATGTGATGCACAAGGCCTTCACTATCAACATCAACGCCAGCCTGCGTGAGGCCGCCGACCTGATGATCAAGGAACACCACCACCGCCTGATCGTCATCGACGAAGCGGACCCGGACGCATTCCCCTTAGGCGTCATATCGTCCTTCGACATCGTGGCCGAAATGGCCCGCCCCAGATCACCCTGGCAAGTATAAAAACACAACACAAGGTATTGCCTCAAGGCAATACCTTTCAACTTTTGGAGGAAGCAATCCTATGCCCCTTAGCGTAGATGAAGCAATTGCCCGTGTGCCGATATGGGCGAATGCCAACGACCTGAAAGTAACCCCGCTGGATGGCGGTATCACGAACAGCAATTTCCGCATAGACGCGGGGGAAGAATCGTTCGCCCTGCGCATTGCTGGCGCAAACACCAACCTGCTCGGTATCGACCGGAGTCATGAATATGCCGCCAACCTGGCGGCCGGCAAACTTGGCATTGCGCCCGAAGTCGTTTACGTGATCCAGCCCGAAGGCTACCTCGTTACGCGCTTCATCTCTGCCCGCCCCTTCCCCCTCGAAGAGATCACCCAACCGGAAAACATTCGCCGCGTCATGGAACTCATCCGCAAGATACACTCCATGCCAGACATCCCGGGCGAATTTTCCGTCTTCCACGTTGTAGAAAGTTACACAGGGATCGCCCGCCGCTACAAAGTGGACTTCCCGCCAAACTTCGATCAGGTGATCCGACGGATGGAAGAAGCCCACTCGGCCCTCCTGGCGAGGCCGGAACCGCTTCGCCCCTGCCATAACGACCTGCTCAACGCCAACTTCCTGATCGGCGACCGAATCTATATCCTCGATTGGGAATACGCCGGCATGGGCGATATTTTTTTCGACCTGGCAAATTTTTCCGACAACCATGAACTGTCGGATGCGCAAGACCTGTGGATGCTGGAATGCTACTTCGGCACCGTAACGGACAGGCAAATTACCCATTTGAAAATAATGAAAGTCCTGTCTGACCTGCGCGAGGCCATGTGGGGGCTTGTCCAGATTGGCCTCTCGGAACTCGATTTTGATTACCGCGGCTATTCCAATAAGTTCTTTGCCCGCGTGTTCGAAAAAATGAATGACCCACATTGGGATCAATGGATCAAGGAGATGCAAAAAGATGGCTGAACTTCCTTCACATGCGCAAGTTGTCATCATCGGCGGCGGCGTCGGGGGGTGCAGTATTGCCTACCACCTCACCCTGATGGGCTGGAAAGATGTTGTTGTCCTCGAACGACATGAATTGACCAGCGGCTCCACCTGGCACTCGGCCGGGTTAGTCGGGCAGATGCGCTCGGACGCCAACCTGACCCGCATGATGCACTACAGCACAGACCTGTATCGCCGCCTCAAGGATGAGACCGGCCACGACCCTGCCTGGCGCGAGGTGGGCGGCATACGGTTGGCGTCATCGGCGGAACGGCTGGAAGAGATCAAACGCCTGGTCGGCATGGCAACTTCCTTTGGTGTGCCCATGGAACTGATCTCGGCCAAAGAAGCCCAGCGCATGTTCCCCATCATGTCCATCGAAGGCGTGGTCGGCGCGGCCTACACGCCTAACGATGGCATGATCGATCCCACCGGCTTGACGAATGCGCTGGCAACCGGGGCCAAGAGCCGCGGCGCCAGGATCTTCCAGGACACGAACGTCGAGGCGATCAACCTGAAGAATGGGCGTGTCAGCGAAGTGGTAACAGACCAGGGCGCGATCAAGACCGAGATCGTGGTGAACGCTGCCGGTCAATGGGGCAAAGAAGTTGCCAGGATGGTCGGCCTGAACCTGCCTGTGGTGCCGATGGCGCACCTGTACATCATCACCAAACCTATCGAGGGCGTGGAACACGGCTTTCCCACCCTGCGCGACCCTGACCTGCTGGTATACTGGCGCGAAGAAGTAGGCGGCCTGATCACCGGCGGCTATGAGCGCAACCCGGCCCCGTTTGGCCTGAAAGGCATCCCGCGCGATTTCAAATACCAACTGCTGCCCCCCGATTGGGAACGCTTCACGCCCCTGATGGAGAATTCCATCAAGCGCGTGCCGGCCGTCGAAACCGCCGAAGTCATCCAACTGCTGAACGGCCCGGAGGGCTTCACGCCGGATGGCGAATTCCTGCTTGGCCCGACCTCGGTCAAAGGTTTCTGGGTGGCCTGCGCCTTCTGCGCGCACGGCCTGGCGGGAGCGGGCGGCATCGGCAAAACGATGGCCGAATGGATCATCGACGGGCACCCCGAATGGGACGTGTGGCGGCTGGATGCGCGCCGCTTCGGCTCGAACTACAACAGCCTGGATTACACCGTTGCCCGCACACTCGAAACCTATACCCAATACTACGACATCCACTTCCCCGGCGAAGAACGCCTCTCGCGGCGCGGCCTGCGCCTCTCTCCCACCTATTACCGCCTGCGCGACCTGGGCTGTCACTTCGGCGAGAAGACCGGCTGGGAACGCCCGAACTGGTTCAAACCCTACGAGGAAAAAGCCACGCACGGACACGAACCGCGCGGCTGGGCGCATCACAACTGGTCGCGCGCCATCGGCTACGAGCACCTGATGACCCGCGAAAACGCCGGCCTGTTCGATGAGACCTCCTTCAACAAATTCGAGGTGCGCGGGCCCGGCGCGCTGAAATTCCTCAATTACGTCTGCGCCAACCAGATCGACGTACCGGTCGGTACAGTGGTCTACACCCAGGCGCTCAACAAACGCGGCGGCATCGAATGCGATTTCACCGTCACGCGCCTGGCGGAAGAGCGCTTCTTTATCATCACCGGGACGGCCTTCGGGCAGCACGACCTGTCCTGGCTCTCGCTGAACATGCCGGAGGATGGCTCGGTGACCATCGAGGATGTCGGCTCATCCTACACCTGCCTCGGTCTGTGGGGCCCCAAAGCGCGCAAGATCCTGGAAAAAGTGACTACCGACGACGTCTCGAACGAGGGCTTCCCGTATATGACCGCAAAACGCATCACCGTAGGCGACGTTCCCGTCATCGCTTCGCGCGTGACCTACGTGGGCGAACTGGGCTGGGAGTTCTACTGTCCGATGGAATACGGCCTGCGCCTGTGGGATACGCTCTGGGAGGCCGGTCAACCCGAAGGAATGGTAGCGGCCGGCTACAAGGCCATCGACACCTTGCGCCTCGAAAAAGGATACCGCTACTGGAGCGGCGAGATCAGCCCGGACTATACGCCGTACGAGGCCGGACTGGGGTTTGCCGTCAAATTGGACAAGGGCGATTTCATTGGCCGCGAAGCGCTGCTCAAAGCCAAACAGGAAGGCCTGAAGCGCAAACTGGTCTGCATGAGCATCGCCGATGACCGCACCATTGCCCTCGGCAAGGAACCCATCCGCTCCGGCGAGCAGGCCATCGGTTGGGTGGCTGCGGGCGGGTACGGCTACTCAGTGCAGAAAAGCCTGGCCTATGCCTACCTGCCAATCGAACATTGCAAGGTCGGCGGGAAATTGACCATCGAGTTCTTTGGTGAGAGAATAGCAGCGGAGGTAATTGCCTCCCCGCTATGGGATCCGAAAGGAGAACGCATCAAATCGTAGGGATAATCCTTGCGATTATCCTGATACGGCGCACCCATAAAGCCGTATTTCGGCAGAAAGGAATAGAGCGATGATCGAGAGTCCTGTCGAACGCCTGGCAAAGACTCACCCCGACATGGAAGTATGGTGGGATTCATCGCCGCTGGTGTACCGCCAGTGGGTTCGAAAGATGCAAGACACTTGCGAACCCTCCCGGAAGCCGGTTTTGGAGGAACAACTTGCACGTTTATACAACACCGAAGCGCCCTCTAAAAGCGTCTTCCGGGGCTGCACGACCAACCCACCTCTTTCCTGGCAGGTTGTCCAGGGCGACCCGCCCTTTTGGGAGGCGTGGGTGGATGAGACGAGGCGGGCCAACCCCGCCCTCACCGTGCAAGAACTTGTATGGCTGACATACAAGGAAGTTGTAAAACGTGGCGCAGAGATGTACCTGCCCATCTACGAAGCCTCGGGAGGGCGTTTCGGCTGGATCTCCGGCCAACTGGACCCGCGCCTCATTACCGAGACCGAGAAAATGGTCCACGACGCCGAGGAACTCAGCGCCCTCAGCCCCAACGTGATGATCAAGGTGCCTGCCAGTATGCAAGGCATCGAGGTGGTCAAAATCCTGACTTCGAAGGGCATCAGCACCAACACGACGGTCTGCTTCACGCTTCCCCAGATCCTGGCCTCGGCGGATGCTGCGATGGAGGGTATCAGGATCGCCGAGCAAAACGGGGTGGACCTGGGCAAGTGGCGCGCCGTCATCACGATGATGATCGGACGCCTGACCGAGCAGGAAACGCTGGACATCCAGGCGGAACGCAAGCACATCCGCTTATCCTGGCAGGATAAGCACTGGTTCGGGATCGCTGTTTTCCGCCGCGCTTATCGCATCCTGACGGAGAACGGGTATGCCAGCAAGATGCTGGCCTGCTCGATGCGCCCCGGGCCGCTGGTGGCCGGGACGACCCGCTTCTGGGACATCCAGAAACTGGCGGGCGGCGACATTGTGTATACCTGTCCGCCGTACGTGCTGGAGCCGCTCTTCGAATTCGGCGATGACCTGTTCTTCGAGCGCGAGATCGAGGACGAGATTCCCGCACAGGTGTTGGACAAGTTGATGCAGATCCCGTACTGCATCCAGGCATACGACCCCAACGGCCTGGCATTGGAACAGTTCAACGACCACCCGTCAACGGTCAGCACGGCGGCAGCCTTCTCGAAAGGCTTTGCCGGGCTGGAGGGGTTCGTCAGCGGGCGGATGGCTGTCCATTAAACGGAGGCAGGCCGAAGTCCAGGGAAGATGCGAAATAGTCATACGCGAGGACGAATGTTCGAAAAGTCCTGCATTGGTTACGTCTAAATATATCCAAATCGTCTATCAAGAAAAGGAGTCCCTATGTCTATCGTAAATGCAAAAGAGATCATGGTGGAAGCCGCCAAGAACGGTTACGCCGTTGGCGCGTTCAACATCACAGATTTGCTGCAATTCGAGGCCGTCATCGACGCGGCGGTCGAAAAGAAGGCGCCGGTCATCGTCCAGACCTCGGTGAAGCCTTCGAAGTTCCTGGGCACGAATATGATGGTGGCGATCTACCGGACGCTGGCCGAGTCGGCGCCCATCCCTGTGTGCCTGCACCTCGACCACTGCACGGAGGTGGACTACTGCAAGAAGTGCGCCGACGCGGGCTACACCAACATTATGATCGACGCCTCGAAGCAGCCCTACGAGGAGAATATCCGCCAGACGAAGGAAGTGGTGGATTACTGCCATTCGGTGGGCAACATCTCGGTAGAGGGCGAACTGGGGACCGTCAGCGGGGTGGAAGACCAGGTCAAGGTCGCGGAAGACGAAGCGCAACTGGCAAACCCGCAGCAATCCGTCGAGTTCTGCGAACGCACGGGCGTGGACATCTTCGCCCCGGCCATCGGCACCGCGCACGGTGTGTACAAGACCAAGAACCCAAAGATCGATACCGAACGCATGGCGACCATCCACAAGATGTTGAACGGGAACGGCATCAAGACCCCGCTGGTCGTCCACGGCGGGACGGGCTTGCCCGAGGAGACGATCAAGAAACTGCTGGCGGCTGGCGGCGCGAAGTTCAACGTATCTACCGAGTTGAAGCACACGCTGATCGACGCCAAGTTCGAGTACATCAGCGCGCACCGCGACGAGTACGATCCCGGCAAGATCGATGTAGCCGTGCGCGACGCAACCCGCAAGGCGGTGATGCACTGGATCGACATGCTCGAATCCGCAGGCAAAGCGTAAAACCCTTTGTACACGGATTTGACGGATTGCACGGGTTACACGGATGTTTATAAGTGAGAGTCCGTGAAATCCGCGTAATCCGTGTACAGGATTAAACTTTTCAGGAGTTGAAGAATGACGAAGAAAATCGAAGAGTATTACGTTCCATGGGTGAAGGGTATTCCCATGTACATTTCGAATCACATCGAATTGGCATGGAGGAACCCATCCCTGCATCGCATGATGTCCAACGAGAATCCGAACCCGCCCTCCGAGAAGGTGCTGGAGGCGATGGTCAAGTACGCCAAGATGGCGAACCGCTATCCCGACCAGGGTTTGGTGGTGCGCTCCAAGATCGCCGAGATCAACGGCCTGGACGGTCCCCAAAACGTGATGATCGGCAACGGCTCGAGCGAGGTGTACGACAATATCTTCCGCATGTTCATCGACCCGGGCGAAGAGATCATCCAACACACGCCCTGCTTCGGCATCTATAAATTGCGCGGAACCCTATTGGGCGCCAAGATGGTCAACGTGCCGATGATCTACAAGGACAATTTCCTGCACTTCGACCCTGGCGCCATTCTCAAGGCTGTCACCGACAAGACTAAGGTGATCGTGGTTGCCAACCCGAACAACCCGACCGGCAACTTCATGGCTCCCGAGCATTTCGTCACCATCGCCGAGACGGGCATCCCGTTCATCGTGGATGAGGCCTATGTGGAATACGCCGGGCTTCAGATGTCACAGGTGCAGTTGACCAAGAAATACCCGAATGTGTTGATCACGCGCACACTATCGAAGGCCTATGGTCTGGCAGGGATGCGCTTCGGCTACGCGCTGGGCGCCAAAGAGGTCATCGACCAGATCTCCGGCTCGCTCTTGCCCTGGAACGTGGGCATCATCCCGATGTGGGGCGCGCTGGCGGCCTTCGAGGATACCGAAGCGCTGGCGGAGCGCGTCAAGTTCAACAACAGCGAAGTGGACTTCATCACCGAGTCGTTGAGCGACGTGCCCGGGCTGATCACCTTCCCGTCCAAGGCCAATTACATCTTGTTCGACGGCGGCCCGGCCGGCAAGAAGGGCAAGGACATGGTCGCCTTCGCCGAGAGCAAGGGCGTCATCCTGCGCCCCAACGCCGACATGTATGGAAGCAGCGGCTGGTTCCGCGTCACCATCGGCTCGAAGGAAGAGAACCGCTTGTTCGTGGATCTCGTCCGCGAGTTCTTTGGAATGAAGAAGTAATTACATAAAAACCCTAAAGGTCTCCGCGACCTTTAGGGTTTTTATCGAATGGAGGAAACTATGGCACAGATCAAGGCAGTGTTCTTCGACCAGGACGGCGTCATCATCGATACGGAGCGCGACGGCCACCGCGTCTCGTTCAATATGACGTTCCAGGAATTCGGCTTCACCGACGAGTGGAGCGTAGAGTATTACCACGAATTGCTCCAGGTGGCGGGCGGCAAGGAACGCATGAAGCACCACGCCCAGACCAAGGGATTCAGCAAACCCATCCCGCCGGAGGAACTGGACGAACTGGTCAAGTCCATGCACAAGCGCAAGACCGCGCTGTTCGTGGAACTGATCGAGACCGGCAAACTTCCCTTGCGGCCGGGCATCCACCGGTTCATGAAAGAGGCGATGGAGGCCGGGTTGAAGATCGCGGTCTGCACCACGTCCAACGAGCAGGCCGCCAAGGCCATCACCGGGAAAATCCTGTCGGACATCAAGTTCGACCTGGTGCTGGCCGGGGATGTGGTCCAGAACAAGAAGCCCGATCCAGAGATCTATAACCTGGCGCTCTCGAAATTGGGGCTGAAACCCGAGGAGGTCATAGTGGTGGAAGATTCCAAGAACGGCGTGAAGGCTTCGAAAGCGGCCGGCATCAAGACCATCGTCACCTTCAACGGTTACACCGAAAAGGAAGATATCGAAGCGGGCGACGTGATCGTCTCCTGCCTGGGCGACCCGGACGGCGAGAAGGCCAAGATGAGGAAGGGCGGCATCCCGAACTTCGACGGCGTCGTCCATGTGAAGGACTTGGTGACGCTGTTTGGGTAAAACAATGTAATCCAAAAAGACTCCCGAAATCGAAAGGTTTTCGGGAGTCTTTTTAGTAGTGTAAAATCAGGAAAAGGAAAACTGATAATGACCATCACCCCGCAGAGACGTTGCTTGTATGGCGTCGCCATAGTTTCAATACTTGTATCTTTGGGCTTTTTGATATTTGGCATGGTTTCAAGGGCGCAAAGAGATTCGGCAATCCAGCAAGCATCCACCGCAAAAGCCGAAAAATCTTTTGCCATTCAACAAATGGCAACGGTACAGGCAAACGCAGAGATAGCAGAAAAACAGGCGACAATCTCACGTGCAAACGAGTTGGCGGCGCAATCGTCGGCAGAGCGAAACACAGACCTTCAACGCGCTATGCTGTTGGGCATTGAAGCATATCGGATTGACGAAAACGTTCACACAAAAAGCGCTTTGTTTGATAATGCCCGCACTGACTCGTCAATTCAATTGTTCTTAAGCGGACATACAGGCGTTCGCGCTGCAGAATTCACTTCAGATGGGAGTATTTTAGCGACAGGTGGGGATGATGGTATAACACTTTGGGATGTGAAAACAGGTCAAATCCTTCGCAAGATAGAATGGGATGTAGACTTTGTTACACACCTTGCTTTCAGCCGTGATGGGAGCGTTTTGGCTTCAATCAGTAATGATATGCATATTGCGCTTTGGAATGTGTCAACAAGCAAATTGCTTGAGAAACAACCGCCGGTCGAGAAACGGTACGTAAAAAGCGTTTCATTTAGCCCGGCGGGGGATATTGTAGCGGTAAGCAGTTGCACTTTTATGGCCGTTCTATTGCCTTGTAAAGTTGATCAAACCGTATTATGGGATGTCAAGACAGAACAGACTGTCGAAACATTGGAGATTGGAGCGCCCTTCAGTTCTTTCAGCCCCGACGGAAATATTCTGGCGTTTACGGGGCAGGGAGAGAACTCTGATTCTGCCATTCTCTGGGATATAGAAAATCATCGCGTTGACAAAATATTGCCTACTAAATATCTAGAAGGATATTCAGTAAACACAAAACCTCTTATGTTTTTTACGGACGGTACATTGCTTGCAGGCGATAAAATTTGGGATGTAAATACTGGCCAACCCATTAGTCAATCTCTTGATGTATCATACGGAAGTGTTTTTAGCCTTGATGGAAATACGATGTTTATTCCGAACAAGGGTGATATTACCGCATTCAACATGAAAACAGGCGAAGAACGGTTATTTGCCCGATTTTCGGATCTGAGCGGTTTGAGAATCCTTGCAGTCAGTCCTGACGGAAATTTATTGGCTGTAAAGGGAATGTATTCTGGAAACATGATGCTTGTAAAGAAATACGACCTTTTTCAGCCGCTGGGCAGGTTGCTGGGGACCATTTACGATCCAAACAAACACATTAATCGCCTTGCTTTTAGTCCTGATGGACAAACACTGATAGCCGCTGGATCGGAAACAATGCAATGGGACGTTCAATCAGGCCAACTCCTAAAAGACGCCTTACCTAACTCCGATTTTCTGCCGAACAGTAAAAGAGAAGTGTATAGCCTTGATGGAAATATTAAGGCTTCAATTGATTTCGAGAACGATACAATTGTTATATGGGATGCAAAACTAGGCAAAAAGATTCGTGTATTAGACATGGAAGGAGATCAACTTTGGGAAAGCCTTGCGCTTAGCCCCGACGGGAAAATGCTGGCCGCAAAAGATTTTTTAGAGCTTGTATTGTGGGATATAGAATCTGGGCAAAATATTGGCGAGCCTTTAAAATTAACTGGGGAAGAAATGGTATTTAGCCCCAACGGGAAAATATTGGCAACGACAAACGTGGGATCGAATAATATTATCTTATGGGATATGGATCCCCAATCATGGCTTGAACAAACATGCAATCGCGTTGGCCGCAATCTCACTCTTTTGGAATGGGAAAAATATTTCCCGGGCGAAGAATATCGCGTTACCTGTCCGCAGTGGCCGCCTGCTCAATAATGTCCGATGATGAGATTTTGGAGAGATTACTGCAAGGGATGTAGAAATATCCGGTGGAGACGAAGTTGAGGGCCATTCGGCTCTTCTACGAGGAAGGCAAAACGCGGGCAGACAATGTCAACGTCACCACCAACGATTACGCCTGACGATTGGCAGCGATTTTTGGAGCAGGTATGCAATATCCAGGTTTCGTAAAACCACTCTATGACCAGGGCGGGTTTGCCGGGATTCCGGCGCGCATCCGCGAGGCGTGCGCTTCGGGCGAATACGACGCGGTGGTGCTGTTCCTGGTGGACGGCTTCGGCTGGCGTTTCTTCGAGAAATTCCAGGAGATGCCTTTTATCAGGCGCTTGGCCGCCAGCGGGAGGGTGGAGAAACTGACCGCGCAGTTCCCGTCCACCACCGCCGCGCACGTGACGACCATCCATACCGGGCAGCCGGTGGGGCAGAGCGGCGTGTACGAGTGGTTCTACTACGAGCCGCTGCTGGAGCGCGTCATCGCGCCGCTGTTGTTTTCTTTTGCCGGGGACAAGGAACGCGACACGCTCAAGGGCCTGGTGGATGCGGCCCGGCTGTATCCCAACCAAACGCTGTACCAGGAACTGGCGCAACTGGGCGTCGACTCGCACGTCTTTGGCGTGCGCGACTACACGCCTTCCACCTATTCCAATGTGGTGATGAAAGGCGCAGGCCTGCATTCCTTCAAGACGCTGGCCGAGGCGCTGGTCAACCTGGGGCTGTTGCTGGAAAAGCGATCCGCGCCAACCTACATCCACTTCTATTTCGACAAGATCGACGGCTTATGCCACGAATACGGCCCGTCCGCGTTGCAGACCGAAGCCGAGATCGAGGCCTTCCTGCTCATCATGGAGCATTTCTTCGTGCGCACGTTTGCGCGCAAAAAGAAAACGCTCTTCCTGTTGACCGCCGACCACGGCGCAGCGGAAGTGGACCCGAAAACGACCGTGTTCCTGAACACGGACGAACGCTTTACAGGCATCGAGCGTTTCCTGAAGCGCAACCGCGCCGGGCAGTTGCTCGTCCCGTGCGGATCGGCGCGGGACATGTTCCTGCACGTCGAAGAGCATTTGTTGGACGAAGCGCAGGAGTTCCTGTCGAAACGGCTGGCAGGCAAAGCGGAAGTGGTCGAGACCGAATGGTTGGTGGAAAACGGCTATTTCGGCGCGCGGGTTTCCCCCTCCTTCCGGGCGCGGGTTGGGAACCTGGTGATCCTGCCGCACCGCTACGAGTCGGTGTGGTGGTACGAGAAGGACAGGTTCGAACAGGAATACTACGGCCATCACGGCGGCTTGACGCCGCAGGAGATGGAGATTCCATTGGCTTGTTACTCGTTATAGGCGGCTCCAGCGTCCTTTTCTGCATTCACGGTTCATGCCCAATGCAATGTTAATCCTCTTCATTGCTATCATCTGAATCGCCGTTATCGCTGTGACCGCTGTCATCGTCGTTGTGATTGGATTCGCTATCATTACCGTTCTCATTTGGGATGGACGAATCGTCATTCCTCTCGACCGCATCGCCGCCGTTGTCATTGCCATCATCCGATATATCCTGCGTCTCTTCTGGACTGTTGTTGCTGTTCTCGTCCACAATCACGCCTTCGTCTTGGCTCTCGGCAGGGGTAGGGACAATTCGAGTAGGAACAACAGACGGAAGGGAAGCGCCCGGTTGTAACATTTCGATTCGCTCGGCTTCTACGAAGCCTTGCGCCGTGGTGTGACCTTCTACATTGACAAATGCGCCCACCATAACAGGCTCAATGGGTAAGATGCTTTCAGGAGTAATTTGAACGAAGATGCCCGCCACCCGCCATTGGTTGCCGTTTTGCTCGCTCACCAGCCCGGCAAAAGCGACCATTTCGCTGCGTTCCTCCGCCAGCAATTCATTGATTTCTTCCAAGCGTTCCTGTTCGAATTCATTTTCCAAACCTTCGCGAATATCCGAATCGAAAACCATGAACAAACGCATATCTTCCCAGGTTCGCTTTACGGGATAAAAGCGATCCCCCGGTAGCGCTTCTTTCGAGGCGCGCACCAACCCCGTGCCGCTCAACAGAAAGACCAACGCCAAGGCCAGCGAAACCGCCAAATGGCGAAGCGAAAACAGCGGCCGGCGGATACCTTGGGAAGATTCGCGCATCGCAGCGGCGTGCTGCAAAACACGCGCGCGACCACGTCTCACAGCAGTCTCTGGGACGGAAAAGGACGCCAGCGCGCGCGCCGACGCCGACGCTTCCAGCGCTGGGCGCAGTTCATCCGCTATCTGCGGATAACGCTTCATGACGGACTCGACATCTGCTCCCGTTTCGACGGCTTGTAAACAAACTTCAAGGGCTTCGTATAGGTTCTCATTCATAGGCGCCCTCCCCAATATAGCGCTGGAGCGCCGCCAGCGCGCGAAATTGGAGAGCCTTCACAGCATTGATATTTTTGCGCATCGCGTCAGCAGTTTCTTCCAAAGAATATCCGTCTCCAAAGCGTAAGGCCAACACATCCTGTTGTTCACGGGTCAATTGAGCATAGGCCTGTCTTACGGACTCGGTCTGCTGGCGGCGGTCGATTTCCTCAGTCAGGGATGTTGCAAGATCAGGCATGGCGTCGGAGAGTGCTTCCATTGGCCGCCGATATGCCCTCCGCAAGTGGTCTGCAACTGCATTGGATGCCGTGGACAACAACCAACCTTTGAGGTTGGTTTGTGGGCCTCGTTTCTTTTTCACTGCCTCCAAAAGGCGTACGAAGACATCGCTGGCTATATCTTCTGCTACTTCTTCGCTGTTGAGCCGATAAAAGACAAAACGGTAAATATCTGGGAAATAGCGGTCATAGACAGCGCCTATCACCTGTGGATCGAGCAGGCGTAAACCATCCAGTTCGAGTTGAAAATCAGCGAGGGACATGGATCGAGATATTACCATGAAATGACAGAAGAATACGGCTGTATGGTTTCTAGTATACACAAAGGTTGTGTGTGAAAAAGACTTTCTGTACAGCGCCTGCGCTCTTGGCAGTCGACAAAAATTCTTGCATCCTGGCTTGACGCCGGGAGCGGCAGAGAACAAAAAATCCACCAGTTAAGGCCATCAATAGGAAACAGCCTCTCTGGTTACTTCGAAAATCACGGCCTGATCGTCCCGGTATACTTCTCGTAAACCGGGGTCGCCTTGCGCCTGGCGAAGGAAATTCTCATGCTTCAAATCGCTATGCACGTAACGAGCATGAAACTGATTGGCAATGAATTGCGAAGGCCGTTGGATTTCGCCGCGTGTAATCAGCGCCCACAGGTTGTATAGTTCCTGGTCATAGAGTTGCATGTAAGTTGGGTCGAGTCCCACCAGATATGTATTGTGGGTGTTATAGTAGAACAAACGGGGAAAATCGTCCCAATCGGTTTGGAAAATCCGTTCTCCCGGTAGGGTATTTTCCTCCAGCCACGCAGAGGCACCGGCATATAAGGTATATGGCTTTGAGTGACGCAGGCTGTCTTGGGCAGCCAGTATAGACTTGAGACCAGAGAAAACGATGACAATAAATAGAAGAAATATAGACAGGCGGACTCTTGGAAACGCCAAGGGACCGAGGCGCATTGGGGACACAGAAGCAGTTGCCGGGTCCGGGAAGAGAGGCGCCCAGGCAAAGGCGGCAAAGATCAGTGTAAAAGGGGGAAAGTATTCGATGAAACGGCGAGCCTGAAAAAGCATCCCTCCAAAAAGAAGCGCAGCAAGGAGCGCCAATGCCGTGCGTACATCCATCTGCCGGCCCGCCAGGCCCAAGGCCAGGATGCCGCTGCCGAACGCAATCAGCGCGGGCAGGGAGTTTTTCAATAACTGGGACGTTTCGTAGGGATACCATTCATTGCCCACACTGATAGCAGTGGCGTCGGTCAGTTTGGGCAATATATGGCGGAAGGAAAAGACGATATTATCCGGGAAATAGGGATTGATGAGCATACCCAATACCAGCCCCATCGTTATGAAAAGCAAAGGGCGGTATTCCAAACGATGTTCGAGTAACGCAATGGCAACCAAGTGCAACACGGCCAGCATGGGCAGGAGGGGAAATGCGTCATATAGCCAGACATACAGGAAGGCCAGGACGCCCAACTGCCAGCGCTTGCCCTCCAACATCCATGTCATACCCAAGGCAAGCGCTGCCAGGGAGAGGGACTGGGCGCGTGTAATACTCATGCGGTAAAGGAAGGCGTCTGAGATGCCAAGGAGCGCAAGCGCCCACAGCCATGCCAACGGGATACGCTGACGATGAAACAGGTACCAGACCGCCAAAAACGCCAAGCTGGAAAACAACACGGCGGCCCACTTGGCTCCCGGCCGCAGGTCGCCCAGCGTGAAGGGGATGAGAGCAACGTGAAAAAGGAAGTGATGGTCGTAGAATTCGTCTTCGTTCAGAATGCTGAATGGCAGCCAGGGGAAATCTGGCTTGAGACCCTGCGTGCGCATGAGGCTGGCTAGTTTGATGTGGTAATAGCCATCGTTGTCGGCTAGATCGGGGGACGCAAATTGCACATACGCCATACCACTCAGGAAGAGAAGGAACAAGAGCAAGGGGAGAAAGAACGAACGCCAGCGTTTCGTCATCGGAAATCCTTCACGGCTTGCCTGGAAGTCTTCGACGCTTCCAGGCAAGCCTGTTGTTTGTGATAGTTGCATCTAGAGACGGTCAGTCGTCATCGGATTCATCGTCGCCATCGTCATCGTCGCCCCCGTCGTCATGACTGCCGCCATTGACCTTGTCGCCGGAGTCGTTAGCGTTGCTGTTGGCGTTGCCGTTGTCATCGTCGTCAGAGTCGTCATCGTTGCTGTTGGCATTGCCGTTGTCGTCGTTGTCGTCATCATTGGCATTGGCATCGTTGTCATTGTCATCGTTGCTGTTGACATTGGCGTCGTCATTAATATTGGCGTTGCCGTTAGCGTCATTGCTGTTGTCATTGGCATTTTCGGCAGCCGGGGGCAAGGTGGTCAAATCATCCGCGCTGGGCGCCTCGATGCGGGAAACCGTCAGCGATCCGTCTGGATTTACAGTTGCCTCGACCTTGACTACATCGCCAACCTGGAACGGGCCGTTGCGCACCATTGCCGGGTCAACCGCCAAGGTTTGCCCGCCAACGATCCATTGGTTGCCATTCATTCCTTCAATGGCGCCAACGTATGCGACAATAGACGCATCCACTTTAGCGGCGCCTGGCGCAGCAGAAGACGGCATCGGCGCATTTCCACAAGCGTTAAGCACATAGGCCGCCAACAACACTGCCGTAACGAAAAGGGATTTTTTTGTCATCATTTCAACCTCCGAGTATTGGATTACTTTCATCCAAATAGTCGCACATCCTTTCAAAAAGTTACGGGCAACCGTTCAAACTGTTGACCGCCCTAAGTGATCGGAGAGCGTTTCTCGGGGCTGGCCAGGAAAATTGACCGGATTTCTACACGATGTTAACAAGATTCTTGCACTCATGCGGTATCCTATGGCAGTTAGAATTCGTACTTCAGGAGAGAAGCCATGGGAAAGATCATTGGAATCGACTTGGGAACCACCAACAGCGTCGTGGCCGTCATGGAAGGCGGCCAGCCGACCGTCATCTCGACCGCCGAAGGCGGGCGCCTTTGCCCGTCTGTGGTGGCCTTCAACAAGAATGGGGAACGTCTGGTAGGGCAGACCGCCAAACGCCAGGCGGTCATCAACTCGGAAAATACCGTCTACTCCATCAAGCGCTTCATCGGCCGCCGCTACGAAGAGACCGACGTAGAACGCAAGATGGTGCCCTTCGAAGTCATCAAGGGCGTATCCGATGACGTGAAAGTGAAAGTGCCGGTCACCGGGCGCGAATACAGCCCGCAGGAAATCTCGGCTATGGTGCTGGCGAAACTGAAGACCGACGCGGAAGCCTACCTCGGCCAGCCGGTGACGCAGGCCGTCATTACAGTGCCGGCCTACTTCAATGACAGCCAGCGCCAGGCCACCAAGGACGCGGGCAAGATCGCCGGTCTCGAAGTGATGCGCATCATCAACGAACCGACCGCTTCTGCCCTGGCTTACGGCCTGGACAAGAAAAAGGACGAGACCATCCTGGTCTTCGACCTGGGCGGCGGCACGTTCGACGTGTCCATCCTGGAAGTGGGCGAAGGCGTGATCGAGGTCAAATCCACCAACGGCGACACCCACCTGGGCGGCGACGACTGGGACCAGAAGGTCGTCAATTGGGCCGCGGACGAGTTCAAGAAAGACCAGGGCATCGACCTGCGTCAGGACCGCCAGGCGCTCCAACGCCTGCGCGAGGCGGCCGAAAAGGCCAAGATCGAACTGTCCACCATGATGGAAACCGAGATCAACCTACCCTACGTGACCGCTGATGCCTCCGGCCCGAAACATCTACAGTTGAAACTGACGCGCGCCAAATTCGAGCAAATGACCGAAGACCTGCTCAACCGCTGCAAGACTCCGTTCGAAGCGGCGCTCAGGGACGCGGGCATGACGGCGGGACAACTCGACGAGGTGGTATTGGTCGGGGGCTCGACGCGCATGCCCCAGGTCCAGGAATTGGTGCGCAAACTCGCCAATGGCAAGGAACCGCACAAGGGCGTCAATCCCGACGAAGTGGTAGCGGTCGGCGCAGCCATCCAGGGCGGCGTGTTGGGCGGCGAAGTCAAAGACATCCTGCTGCTCGACGTGACCCCGCTCTCGCTGGGCGTCGAAACGCTCGGCAGCGTGATGACCGTGATGATCGAACGCAACACCACCATCCCGGTGCGCAAGACCGAGACCTACTCGACCGCCGCCGACAACCAGACGGCCGTGGACATCCACGTGCTGCAAGGCGAGCGCCCGATGGCTGCCGACAACATGAGCCTGGGCCGCTTCCGCCTGGACGGCATCCCGCCGGCCCCGCGCGGCATCCCGCAGGTCGAAGTGACCTTCGACATCGACGCCAACGGCATCCTGCACGTCACCGCCCGCGACAAGGCCACCGGCAAGGAACAGAAGGTGACCATCACCGCCTCGACCAACATGAGCAAGGACGACATCGAGCGAAAGGTGCAGGAAGCCCGCCAGCACGAGGCCGAAGACAAGAAACGCCGCGACCTGATCGACGCGCGCAACACCGCCGACAACCTGGCCTACCAGACCGAAAAGACCCTCAAAGACCTGGGCGACAAGGTGCCGGCGGCCGAAAAATCGAACATCGAAAGCAAGATCAACGAACTCAAACAGGCCGCGCAGGGCGACGACGCCGAGCGCATCAAACGCCTGACCGAGGAAGTCCAGCAGGCCTTCCACGCCCTCAGCCAGCAGTTGTATGCGCAAGGCCAGCCGCAGCCCGAAGGCGGCCCCGGCGGCCCGTCTGCGCCCCCGCCGCCCTCGAATGACGGCGACGTGATCGACGGCGAGGTCCGCGACGCATAACCATAAGACCCTGGTAGGGGCAGGTTTCGAACCTGCCCCTACTTTTTTGTTATATAATCCCCTCCATGCGTAAAAACTTTAGACGTACCTGGTTCATTTTCCCTGCCCTGATTGCGCTTGGAATCGGGCTATACTTCCTCCCCCCCATCCATGACCGTCTGTCCTGGCGCGTAGACGCCCTGCGCTCGCGCGTCGCCTACTTCTTCAACCCGCCCGACCAGGCCGTTTTCCAGCCGGAAGAAACAGCCGACTTCGACTCCGTGCTGGCGACGACGCGCGCAGAGTACGCTGCGACCCTGACGCCCAAACCGACCTCCACGCCGCGGCCCGGTCCCACGCCCGCCCCTACGGTCACGTCCACGCCCCTGCCTGCTGCCGTTAAACTAGATGGTGTCAAGTACGAAGACCAGCACAACCGCTGGAACTACTGCGGCCCGGCCAACTTCTCCATGTCGCTCACCTTCTGGGGCTGGAAAGGGAACCGCGACGTGATCGGCAAGGCCATCAAGCCCAGCGACAAGGACAAGAACGTCATGCCCTACGAACTGGTGGACTTCGTCACCGACGAAGTGGCGGGCATGAGCGCCCTGCAGCGCTACGGCGGCGACGTCGAGACGCTCAAACGCCTGCTCGCGGCCGGATTCCCGGTGGTGGCCGAAAAAGGCTACTACGAACGCGACTACACCGGCAAGATGGGCTGGATGGGCCACTACCAGTTCGTCACCGGCTACGATGACGCCGCCGGGAGCCTCCTGGCGCAAGACACCTACCTGGACGGGCCGAATTTCGCCATCCCCTACGACGAATTCATGGAAGGCTGGCGCGCCTTCAACTACCTGTTCGTCGTCACATACCCCTCGGAGCGAGAACAGGAAGTGCTGACCCTGCTCGGCCCGCTGGCGGACGCGAACACGGCCGCGCAGCGCGCGCTCGAATTGGCGCAGGCTGAGGCCGGGACCCTGGACGGCATCGACCGCTTCTTTGCCTGGTTCAACATCGGCAGCAGCCACGTCGCCATGCAGCAATACGCAGACGCTGCCTACGCCTATGACTTCGCCTTCCAACTCTACGCCGGGCTGACCGGGGACGACAGCATCCGTCCCTACCGCATGATGTGGTACCAGACCGGCCCGTATTTCGCCTATTTCTACAGCAACCGCTACGCCGACGTGATCAACCTGGCCACCACCACCCTGGAGGACACCATCAGCGAGCCGGTGTTGGAAGAAAGCCTGATCTGGCGCGGGCGCGCCTACTACATGGCCGGGAAGACCGAGGCGGCCATCGCCGACTACCGCGCCGCGCTCAAAGTCCACCCCAACTGGCCTCCCGCCCTGCAGGCCTTACGGGATTTGGGCGTGCAACCCTAAGATGAACTGTCCCGAATGCGGCGCGACCGACTTCCTGTGCAAAGCGCGCTTCGACGAATGTCTGGCGCTGGAATTTTCCGACCTGCGCTACGGAGCCGTCCACAACCTGACAGTTTGCGCGTACATGCTCCAGCACTCCAGCCAACTGAGCAGGGACGGCTGGCTGTACGAACGCGACCTCCTGCGCGAATTCATCGTGGAGGGGAAATCGCCGTCGGTGATTCGCCAACAGGTCAAGGATTCGGTGGATAGCGGCAAGCGCGCCTTCAAATTCAAATCCACGGACGGCAAACCCCTCATCCACAAATCCACGTGGGCGCGGACGATCCTCGATGTCCGCACGGAGGATCCCGAAACCTACTGCGCCGACATCACCGCCTGGGCAAGGTCCGTGCTGGAAGAATCTGAGTATCTTGGTGATAAAATCGAGCCAGAGGTGACCCATGGAACGAATTACCGTTGACCCCAAAATCCACTTCGGCAAGCCCGTCGTCAAAGGGACGCGCATCACTGTACAGGATGTGCTGGAACTGGTCGACGAAGGCCTGACCTTCAACCAGATTATTAGTGATTATTACCCTGACCTAAAACAGGATGATATTCATGCCTGCCTGCAATATGCCATAGCCTTGGTGGCGGCGGAGGACATCCACATCTCCTCGGTGGCGGCATGAAATTCCTGCTCGACCAGGATGTATACGCCCTGACCGCGCGTTTTCTCTTTGAGCAGGGATATGACATGGTCACTGCTTCGCAATTGGGTTTGTCTCGCGCACAAGATTCCGACCTGCTCAAACAAGCGGTGGATGGTGGACGTATCTTCGTAACCCGCGACAGGGATTACGGCAACCTGGTCTTTGTGCATGGCGCAGGAAGCGGCGTGATTTACATGAGGATGTTGCCCTCCACCATGGAGGCCGTTCGTATGGAAATGAAAAAGGTTCTCGAAACCTACAGCGAGACGGAATTATCCAAAGCGTTTGTGGTGGTCGAAGAAAATCGCCACCGCATCCGAAGGATAGAATAAAGCCCCGGCCCCGTTTTCGCTCTGAAAACGGGTTTTGTTTTTTCTATCGTTCGTACGGACGATCCAGAAATCTACTGCGCGGATGTCACCGCGTGGGCGAGGTCCGTGCTGGAGGATATGCAAGAGATTAATCTGGAAGGAAGCAAGAATGAGACCAAATGAAATCCGCACTGTTTTTGAGTATGGCTATTGGGCTTTTGAAAGAGTTTGGGATTGTGTGGTGCAGTTGAGCGACGAGCAATTTGTGCAGGAACTTGGTTACTCACAAGGTTCTATCAGTCACCAGATTGTTCACCTTATGAGCGCTACCCAGCGCTGGATCATCCGCCTGAAGCGGGAACCGATGCAACCACATCTGGCCTTCGAGGATTTCGACTCTCGCGCCGCAGCCAAATCCAAATGGGATGAGTTGCGCGCTGATGCGATGGCCTATGTCAACTCGTTGAGCGAAGCCGACCTGGACACTGTCATCCCCTGGGAACTACCCGCCCGCGGTTTAGCCGCCGAAAACCCCCGCTGGGAAATCCTGTTGCACGCCGCTAACCATGCCACCGACCACCGTGCCCAGATCTTGGCGATGCTCAACCAGCACTTCGGCATCGAGACCCCCGAACAGGATATGCTGTTCTATCTCCTGGAAGCAAAATGAAGTGAATTTCTGCGCAGATGTGGCCGCCGGGGCGAGGTCCGTGCTGGAAGAAGTGCAAGGGCTTACAGTCTGAAATCAGGATGAGGCAAGATAAAATAGAACAGAAAGGAAAAACAACCATGACCACAACTAATCAACCATTTTGGAAAGATGAGCCCGATGTTTCTTTTTCGTTTTCTTTGAAACAACAACGTACTCCTGTGTATTTTTACGTTTCAACCGCAGTTAGAGCAATTCTCTTAATTGCTATTGTGGTTTTGTTTTATGGGTCCCCCATTGTTTTATTCGTAGCGCTAGTGGTTATTGGTATTCCTTTGGGTGTTCGCATTTATATTATGTTTTGGTCGAAGAATAGCCTGCAAAGCACTGGTGACATTCAAAAACTCGCTCAAGAACGAATTGGCGCATCACATATTGGTAGCGCAGTCCATGTCGCAGGGCATCCGCTTTTGCAACGCGACCAATCTGTTGTTCTCGCGATTACGGGTGATCAGTTGAACATATATAGTTATGAAAAATCAATTCCTCTTGATTCCATATCGCTGAAAGACATCCAAACCTTTCACACAGTTTCTTATGATGATGACCGAGTTCCCCATATTGACGCGATAGATAGCATGGCGCAAGCACTCCAATTATCTTTTTTTTGGCGCGAGCAACCTTGTACTTGCCTTTTCCGACGAATGAGAAAAATGAAAGCAATTGATTGGTATCAAGCCATTCAGCAAACCCGCTTGCAATTGGGCCTGGCAAAATAGAATCTTATCCACCTTTGCCTATTTCTGGTGAATTGATTTTAGGAGCAACATGATTCGAAAGTACACAAATAGAAAATACCTCGACGCCCTCGAAACGAAAGTCCTCGTCTTCGACGGCGCGATGGGAACCAGCCTGCAAATGCAAAACCTCACCGCCGAGCATTTCGGCGGCGAACAATACAACGGATGTAACGACTATCTCGTCATCTCGTACCCCGAAGCCGTGGAAAAAGTCCATCGCTCCTTCCTCGAAGTCGGCGTGGACGTGCTAGAAACCGACACCTTCCGCTCGAATCGAATCACGATGAAGGAGTATGGTCTGCAAGACAGGGTACTTGAAATTAATGAGACAGCCGCAAAATTAGCGCGTCGTTTGGCAGATGAGTATACAGGTACACAGGTAGACACGTACACAGGTACACACGCAACACGCGCCACGCAACACGCATCCCCTAGCTCCTATCCCCTATCTCCTAACTCGCATCCCCGCTTCGTCGCAGGCTCCATCGGACCCTCGGGCAAACTCCCTTCCACCAACGACCCCGAACTCTCCAACGTCACCTTCGACGAACTCGTGGATGTCTTCCGCGAGCAAGCCGTCGGCCTGATCCGCGGCGGCGTCGACCTGCTCCTCATCGAAACCTCGCAGGACATCCTCGAAGTCAAAGCCGCCATCGTCGGCTGTCACAAAGCCATGGACGAGACCCAGGTCTACTTGCCGATCCAAGCCCAGGTCACGCTCGACACGACAGGCCGCATGTTGCTCGGCACCGACGTCAACGCCGCGCTTGCCATCCTCGAAGGTATGGGCATCGACGTCATCGGCCTCAACTGCTCCACGGGACCCGAGCACATGCGCGAGCCCATCCGCATCCTCGGCGAAACGTCCACGCTGCCCGTTTCGTGCATCCCCAACGCGGGCCTGCCGCTCAATGTGGACGGTCAGGCCGTCTACCCGCTCGAGCCCGAACCCTTCGCGGACGACATGTTCGAATTCGTGACGAAGCACGGCGTCCGCGTCGTCGGCGGCTGTTGCGGGACGACTCCCGACCACCTCCGCCTCCTCGTTGACCGCCTCGCCAATTACCAGTTACCAATTACCGCCTCTCGCATCACCCCCGACCCCAAACTGGCCTCTGCCATGTCAGCGATCGCCATGCGACAGGATCCTCCCCCCACCCTGCTCGGCGAGCGACTCAACGCCCAGGGTTCGCGCAAGTTCAAGCGTCTCCTGCTCGAGGAAGATTACGACTCCATTTTGGAGATCGCCCGCGAACAGGTCGAGTACGGCGCGCACGCCCTCGACATCTCCTGCGCCGTCACCGAGCGTCCTGACGAAGCCGAACTCATGCGCAAGGTCGTCAAGAAACTCGAGATGGGCGTGGACGTCCCGCTCGTGATCGACACCACCGAACTCGACGTGCTCGAGATCGCCCTCCAGACCGCGCCTGGCCGCTGTCTCATCAACTCAACTCATCTCGAAGCAGGCCGCGCCAAAGCCGACAAAGTGTTCGCGCTCGCCAAGACTCACAACGCCGCTGTCATCGTGCTGACCATTGACGAAAGCGGCATGGCCAAGACCCGCGAACGGAAACTCGAAGTCGCCAAACGCATCTACGACATCGCCGTCAACGACCACGGACTGCGCCCCTCCGACCTCGTCTTCGATGCGCTGACGTTCACCCTCGCCACTGGCGACGCCGAATTTGCCAACTCCGCCATCGAGACCATCGAGGGCATTCGCCTCATCAAAGGTAAGGGCGGGTCTCAGACCCGCCCCGACATGCCTGGCGTGATGACGTCACTGGGCGTGAGCAACCTCTCGTTCGGCCTCGCCCCGCACGCCCGTCCCGTGTTGAACTCGATCATGCTCCACCACTGCGTCCAGGCTGGCCTCGACATGGCGATCATCAACCCCGCCCACGTCACCGCCTACGCCGACATCCCCGCCGAAGAAAAAGACCTCGCCGAAGACCTCCTCTTCAACCGCCGCCCCGACGCGTTGCAGAGATACATCGAATACTACGAGGGTAAGGGCGGGTCTGAGACCCGCCCCGACAAGGCCGATCCCACCGAAGGCATGACCCTTGAACAACGCCTCCACTGGAAGATCGTCCACCGCAAGAAAGACGGCGTTGAAGCGGACATTGACGAAATTATCAACCGCGAAATTACCAATTACCAATTACCAATTACCAAACACGAAATCGCGGTTCACACATTAAACACCGTCCTCCTCCCCGCCATGAAAGAAGTCGGCGACAAATTCGGCGCGGGCGAACTCATCCTGCCCTTCGTGCTCCAATCCGCCGAAGTGATGAAGAAAGCCGTCGCCCATCTCGAAAACTACCTCGAAAAAGTCGAGGGCGTGACCAAGGGCACGGTCGTCATAGCCACCGTCTACGGCGACGTGCACGACATCGGCAAAAATTTGGTGAAGACCATCCTCGCCAACAACGGCTACACCGTCATTGACCTCGGCAAGCAAGTCCCCGCGGAGACGATCATCACCAAGGCCGTGGAGGTGGACGCCACCGCCATCGGACTCTCCGCATTGCTGGTCAGCACCTCCAAACAAATGCCGCTCATCGTCAACGAACTGCACCGCCGCGGACACCACATCCCCGTGCTGATCGGCGGCGCGGCCATCAACCGTCGCTTCGGGCGGCGCATCCTCCAAACCGAAAGCGGCGACTTCTACCCCTCAGGCGTTTTCTACTGCAAGGACGCATTCGAGGGCTTGGAAACCATGGACACCCTCATCAACGACGAGAAACGCTCTGAGTTGCTGGCAAAAACCATCCGCGAATCCGAAATGGAATTGGGGCGCGCCTCCCAAACCCCGGAGCGCCGTAAAACAACGGCGACCAGGTCCTCGGTCCAGCCGGAACCGATTGCGCATCCCGCCAAGTGGGGGCCGCGCATCGTCAAGGATATGCCGTTGGAGATCGTCCTCAAGCATCTCAACATCAACGAACTCTACCGTCTCTCATGGGGCGCGAAGAACGCGCACGGCCCCGAGTGGCAAAAACTCCAAAAGGAGTTCGACGCCCGCCTGCAAAGGATGACTAAGGCCGCCCGCAAGGACGGCTGGCTCAAACCGCAGGCCGTGTATGGATATTTCCCGTGCCAGTCTGAAGGGGATGACCTGATCATCTACTCCCCTCTCCCTGCGGGAGAGGGGGCAGGGGTGAGGGAGGAGTTGACCCGCTTCTCCTTCCCGCGCCAGCCGCATGACGATCACCTGGCACTCTCCGATTATTTTGCCTCGGTCGACTCGGGCAAACTGGATGTGGTCGCCTTCCAGGTGGTGACGGTCGGTCTTGAAGCCACCCAGCGTTTCGACAAGATGCAGGCCGCGGGCGATTACTCCGAAGCCTACTTCACACACGGACTGGCTGTCCAAACTGCTGAAGCCACCGCCGACTATCTCCACAACCATATCCGCCGCGAACTCGGCCTCGACGCCGATCAGGGCAAGCGCTACTCCTGGGGTTACCCCGCTATCCCCGAACTCGAAGACCATCGCAAAGTCTTCGACCTGCTGCCGGTGGAAAACGAACTCGGCATGACCCTCAGCCCCGCCTTCCAGTTGATCCCCGAACAGTCCACCGCGGCCATCATCGTCCATCACAGGGACGCCAAGTACTACAGCGTCGGCGAGTCGCGTGTGGAGCAGTTAATGAAGTAGCGCAAATTGCATATTTGCGTTGTAGGACAAATTGACAATTTGTCCTACAGGAGAGGCAATGAACCAATTCGCTTACAGAAACTTCTACCGCCGAAATCTTCCGCATATCCAACCGGAAGGCGCAACTCTATTTATTACCTTCAGGTTGGCAAATTCGCTTCCTCCGGAAGTAATAGAAAGGTTAAAAGCAGAAAAAGAACAGGTGGAAGAGATTATCAACCAGATAACCGATAAAAGTGAACGCGAGAAACTACTTTATTTGGAACGTCGCCGCTTCTTTAGTAAATGGGACAATGCCCTCGATTCACTCACTTATGGGGAATGCTATCTTTCTAATCCCCAAATTGCGGAGCTGATCGTGGAGAGTCTGCATTATCGGAATGGCAAAGTTTTTGAGATGGAAGCATTTTGCATTATGCCAAACCACGGTCATCTTGTTTGTACGTCTCTTAAAGACGCAAATGGAAAATACTACTCTCTTTCCAAAATTATGCATTCACTAAAAAGATATACAGCCCGCGAGGCAAATTTGATTCTGGGTCGAACTGGTGTATTCTGGCAGCATGAAAACTACGATCGCTTCGTCCGCGATGAGACCGAATTGGAGCGCATTATCAAGTGTGTACTCAACAACCCGGTCAAGGCTGGATTGGTAGATGATTGGACCAAATGGAAATGGTCTTATTGCAAGTATGATATGTAACGCAAATTGACATTTGCGCTACAAGTAGAGTCCCATGCCCTATAACTTCTGCCCCCAATGCGCTGCGCCGCTCGAGACCATCCAAGTCGAAGGCAAGCCGCGCCTGAAATGCCCCTCCTGCGACTTCGTCCACTGGGATAACCCCGTCCCGGTGGTGGCCGCCATCGTCGAGCGCCAGGGCAAAGTCATCCTGACGCGCAGCAAGGGCTGGCCGGAAAAATGGCTCGGCATCGTGGCGGGCTTCCTCGAAAAAGGCGAAACACCCGAAGAAGGCGTCCTGCGCGAGGTCAAAGAAGAACTCGGCCTGGACGGCGAGATCGTGGAATTCGTGGGACATTACGCCTTCGAAATGCGCAACCAGGTCATTTTTGCCTATCACATCCGCGCCGAAGGCCAAATCGTGCTCGGCGACGAACTCGAATCCATCAAAGCCGTGCCGCCCGAAGACGTCCGCCCGTGGAGCCTGGGCACCGGCCCGGCGCTGAAAGATTGGCTCACCAGCCGGAAGACCGGGTAAAATCGTCCCATGCGCGATTCCCGCAAATGGTTCGTCCCGCTTGCCCTTGCCATCCTCGGCGTTCTCCTCACGCCCCACTACGGCGAATCGTGGGACGAACTCAAATTCTACAAATACGCCGACCTGTCGCTGCAAGCCTACGCTACCTGGCCGGCTACCGGCGCAGTCCCCGAATTCGGCAACACCTACGACAACTACGGCCCGGCCTACGTCATGCTGGTGACGCTCGGCGCGCGCGCGCTGCAATTCGCCATTCCCTGGAGTCTCTCCGACCTGCGCCACCTGCTCTACTTTTTCACCTTCCTGGCGGGCGTGTGGGCCTTCCATGCGCTCGCCAAACGCTTCCTGTCCCAAACCGCCGCCCTGGGCGCGACCGCCCTTTTCGCTACACAGCCGCTCTTCTGGGGCCACGCCTTCATCAGCCCAAAAGACATCCCCTTCCTCTCGTTTTTCCTGCTCTCTCTCTTGTTTGGATTGAGACTTTTTGAACAGCCTCGGCCGCTCCCGTTGACCGGACTCGCCCCGCGCCCCAAGCGGATCCTGCTCGTTCTGACCGCCCTCTGGCTTGCTTCCGTTTTCGGGCTTTTCCTCGGCATTGATCTGGTCCACGCCTGGCTGGACGGGGCTGTCCGCGCCGCTGCAGCCGGGACGCCCAACCTCATCTCCCGTATCGCCTCCGACCTGCACAAGGTCGCGCCCGAAGTCTACATCCAGCGCTATTTCACGCTTTTCATCCAGGCGCGCGCCATCTTCTTTCTTCTTTTTTCTTTTATTCTCATCCTGGTTTATCGTAAACTCGCCCCCACCATTCTCTACTCACTGCTCTCTACTCTCTTCCCCGCCATCTTCCTCGGCCTTGCCACTTCCATCCGCATCCTCGGCCCGCTGGCAGGTTTACTGGTTACGCTTTACGCACTACGCAACAGGGGGATAAAAGCCATCCCCACCCTCCTCGTCTATGCCTTTTTCGCCCTCGCCGTCATGTACGCCTCCTGGCCTTACCTGTGGCCGGACCCGGTGGGACATTTGGCCGAGAGCCTGCGCGTCATGTCGCAATACCCCTGGCCGGGACAGGTGCTGTTCGACGGCGTGCAATATGCCTCCACCGACATCCCACGCACGTACCTGCCCGTTCTGCTGGGCATCCAATTGACGGAGCCGGTCTGGGCGTTGTTCGTCGCTGGTTTGGCGGTAGCAACTTGGGGCTTCGCCAGGAAGCGGAAGCATGTCGAGTTGCTGGCGCTGACCCTGATCTGGTTCATCCTGCCGCTGGCCGGGTTCATCCTCTCGCGCACGCCGCTGTACGACAATTTCCGCCAGGTGTTTTTCATCCTGCCGCCGGTCTTTTTGATCGCGGGAGTCGTGTTTGAGAGACTCCCCTCTCCTTTTGGGAGAGGGGGCGGGGGTGAGGGTATCTGGCAAATCGTGCTAATTGCGCTGGCCGTCCTGCCGGGGTTGGTGGGCATCCTCCGTTTGCACCCGTACGAGTATGTGTATTACAACACGTTCATCGGCGGGGAGGAGGGCGCGTTCCGCCGTTTCGAGTTGGATTATTGGGGCATCTCGTACCGCGAAGCCGCGGACTGGCTGAACGAGGCCGCGCCGCCGGAGGCGAATGTATGGGTGGAGGGCCCGGCGCACCTGCTCCATACGTACCTGCGCGAGGACTTGAACCTGTATTCGACCTACGAGGCCGAGCGCGCGGAGCAGTATGATTTTGTGGTTGCCACCACCCGCTATGACCTGGACCTGATTTCATACCCAGATGCGGAGGTCGTGTATCGGGTGGAGAGGAACGGCGGGTTGTTGGCGGTGATAAAAAAACCTTAGAAACACACCGTTGATTGAATAGCCCCGCTGGTCGAGTAGAGCGAGTGTCCTTCTTGCTCATATCGAGACCGAGGGGCGTATCGCTTGCCTTGGTGGTCGAGCCAGGGAGACCAACAAAGATCTTACAAAACTAAGTTTGTGGTTTTGATACGGCGGAAAAACACCGCCTACTGAACCACCCTGATGTGGAGAATATTTTATGAGTACTGCAAAATTTCTTGACTTATTATCTAGCCATACCCCTCTCCTCGCCGACGGCGCGATGGGCACCGCGCTGCACGGGCGCGGGATCGGTTTCGACCAATGCTTCGACGAGTTGAATCTCACCAACCCCGCCGTTGTGGCTGAGGTGCATCGTGAGTACATCGAGGCGGGCGCGCAGTTGGTCTTGACCAATACCTTCGGCGCGAACCGCTACAAACTGGCCCGTCACGGGTTGGAAGACAAGGTTGCTGAAATTAACAGAGCCGGCGTGGAACTGGCAAAGCGCGTGGTGGCGGCTTCTTTCAAAGATGTTTTTGTGGCGGGCGACGTCGGCCCGCTGGGGGTGCGCATCGCGCCGTACGGGAGGGTCTCGCTGGAGGAAGCGCGCGCGGCTTTCGCCGAGCAGATCACGGCGCTGGCCGAAGCGGGCGTGGACCTGATCGTGATCGAGACCATCAGCGACCTGTACGAGATCAAGGAAGCCGTGCGCGCCGCGCGCGAGGTTGGGAGGAGGCTTGCCCCCATCCCTGGACGACCGCAAGGGCAAGAAGGACGACCGCAAGGGTCGTCCCTACCCATCGTCGCTTCGGTGACGTTCACGCGCGATGACGTCACGCTGCTGGGCGATAGCCCGTCCAAGGTGGCGCGCGCGCTGGCCGAGGAGGGCGCGGACGTGATCGGCGTCAACTGTTCGGGCGGGCCGTCGCAGTTGCTGCGTTTGCTCAAAGCGATGCGCGCGGCATTATCCGATGGGGGCGGGTCTGAGACCCGCCCCTACACCCACCCCTACACCCGCCCCTACTTTTGGGTGAAACCCAACGCCGGTTGGCCGGAGCAGGTCGGCGGGCGCATCATGTATCCCGCCCAGGCGGATTACTTCGGCGAGTACGCGCTCTCGTTCTGCCAGGCGGGCGCCAGCGTCATCGGTGGCTGCTGCGGGACGACGCCTGCGCACATCGCCTCCATGCGCGCCGCGCTGGACAAGTACCCGCAGGGCTGTCCGCCGCCGGAGGCCGAGATCGAAGCCTCGGGGAGCGCCGAGCAGGTCGAGGTCCAGGATGAGGCGCCGTCGCCTTTCGCGCAGGGACTGGCGGACGGGAAATTTTCCGTGGCCGTGGAGATGAGTCCGCCGCGTGGTCTGTCTACCCACAAGTTGCTGGCTGGCGCTTCGCTCCTGCACGACTCAGGCGCGGACGTGATCAACGTGGCCGATAGCCCGATGGCGCGCATGAGGATGTCGGCCTGGGCGGTGTGTGACGTGCTGCGGCGGCAGGTGGGGGTGGACACGACCCTGCATTTCCCGACGCGCGGACGCAACCTGCTGCGCGTGCAGGGCGACCTGCTGGCGGCGCACGCGCTCGGCATCCGCAATGTGTTCGTGGTGATGGGCGATCCGACCTCGATCGGTGATTACCCCGAAGCGATGGACAATTACGACCTGGTGCCGTCGGGGCTGATCAAGTTGATCAAGCAGGGCTTCAACGCGGGCGTGGACCATTCGGGGACGAGCATCGGCCAGCCGACCAGTTTCTTCGTGGGCGCGGCGCTCAATTTGTGCCCGGCCGACCCGGAGAACGAGATCAAGAACCTGCGCCGCAAGGTGCTCAATGGCGCGGATTTCTTCCTGACGCAGCCGATCTATCGCCCGGAGGATGGGCCGCAACTGCTGGAGCAGTACGAGGCGAAGCACGGCCCGCTGGGCAAGCCGGTCCTGACGGGCATCCTGCCGCTGGTCAGCGCGCGCCATGCGACCTTCCTGCATAACGAGGTGCCGGGCGTGTTCATCCCGGACGAGTTCATCCAGCGCATCGAAGCCGCCGGGGAGGAAGGCGCGCGCGTTGGCGTGGAACTGGCAGTGGAGTTGATCGAGGGGATCAAGGGCTGGGCGCAAGGCATCTATATGATGCCGCAGTTCCATCGCTATGATCTGGCGGCGGAGATTATTGAGGCGGTAAAATAGAGAAAAGAGAGCAGTGATCCAAGCACTGCTCTCTTTTCTCTACTCTCTGCCGCTTATCATGCTTTCGCCCACTGGCGAGCCGCTTCCATTTCCCCCAATTCCTGGCGTACCTGCCGGATCCAACTCAGTTCGGTCTCGTACTGGGCGATCCAATTTTTGTGGATCATGTTCTCCTATCGAGTCAACCACTACCGTCCGCCGGGCTGGATGACGACCGAACAGGCCACGCGACCGCACAAGTCCTGACTCGTCGGCAAACAAGACAGGCGAGGATGCCAATATCCTACCAAGATATGACAAGTTTGCTGGCAGGATATTCGAAACATGTATTGACTTGTTGGGAAACAAGACAGTATATGTTTGGCAACAAGACAATATTGGTTTGGGGCAGGCTGCCCTATTATTCCCCTCACCCCCGCCCCCTCTCCCGCAGGGAGAGGGGCGAAGGCGTATGTCAGGTCTCACCACTCTCCCCCGCCTCGCAAGTCCAAGCGCGGCAGGGACAAAAACTCCGAAGCCTCGCGACCTCAGAGTTGAGCGTTATGCCGCAACGTTCTTCAATTCTTCGCGCACTACCCGCCGAAGTAATTCTTCCAGCGGTTGTTGTTGCTGTTTCAGATATTCGCGCAACGCATCGTTGATCAACGTCTGATAACTACCACCACCTGCCGCGTCGACTTCACCGCGAAACCACTCTAAAATGTCATCGTCAATGCGGATGGTGATTCGGGTTTTTCCTTTCGTCGCAGGGACAACCGCCCCGCGTTTGCCTTTGTTGAAATTATTTTCTTTCTTCATTTGCTTTTTAAATATGCTTGGGCGGCGTCAAGAAACTCGCGCGCTTGGTTGATCATATTCACGGTAATATCTTTTCCGATATCGGCTTCAACCCCATAATCCCCTTCCAGCCGTTTGTCGAAAGAATCCAGAAGCCAACGATGAAACTTTGGGTCAAAGATTCTGGTCTTTGCAAAATGCTCTCCAAACGCGGCATGGACCGCGCCGTGCTTGCCAAATTGCAAACCTTTTTCATTCAGCAAAGCCTCCGCCACATAAAACATCGCGTAATACGCGCGCCCTGCGCCGATGTCCGACTTTCCCATGTCCACCAGCATTTCTGCCGCTTCGATGGCATCGAGCGCCTTATCCAGTAATTTTCGGCTGTATTCCTTCATGCAGGGACTCCATCCATGCGGATGTTACGAAGTAATGGCGTGTCACTGTTCTTCCACTGCGTTTCCTTCATGACAACACGGCTAATGCTAATGCCGTAATCCAGCGCCAAACCACTAATCAATTTCCCTGTGCGATCTATTTCTTTCCCATAACTTCGATAATCGCCCAGAACGATCATCACGTCAATATCGGAATCGGAACGCGCCTCCCCGCGCGCGTATGACCCGTACAGGTACACGCCTTTCAGCCTGTCCCCGTAAATGCGGACAAGCCCTTCCTTCAACTCTTTCATCAGTTTCCTGATTTTGAGGGGCACTTTTCTGTTCATGACTATATTTTACCTCACCCCGCACAACCATTACCTTGGAATCCCTCCCCCCATTATCCAAAGAACATCAGACTCCACCATGCCCTCTCCTTCAGGAGAGGGCCGAGCGGACACGCCGATTAGGCCGCCAATCAGGCGGTGCGCTGAGCCTGTCGAAGCGGAGAGGTCCCCAGGAACAGCGGCGCGGGTGAGACATGTCTGGTCTCTACCATCCAAACCCGCAAAACCAGTTTTCTCCTCGATTCAAGTAAAAACCTGACATGTCTCCGCGAAAGTCCGATGATTATGGCCTTCGCCCGCGCAGAGACCGTGGTCAGCCACGGCGCGCATACGCCCCTCTCCAGCCCTCCCCAAATCCTTTGGATTTGGGGAGGGTGACCGAAGGTCGGGTGGGGCAACTCACCACGCCGATTAGACCGCCAATCAGGGAGAGGTCCCCCGCCCTGCCACCCCAAGCGCGGCAGCCGATTTAACGCTTTTTCGATTTATGTCGTTTTCGCGTCTTACCCTTTTCAGTTGGAAACTCAAATTCCTTTGTATGAAATCGATTTACCGTCTTTAGTAACCCAATTTCATCATGGAATTCTTTGGCCATTTCTTGACTTTCTTCTGACCATTCTCTCGCGTCAAGATATATTAAATCTTCGGATCCATATTCTCCTCTACCAGCCTCTGTCGCAAATCCGATAATATCTTTAGCGTCAGGAAATTTGTATTTGAGTGCCATACAGTAACTTTCTAAAACAGTTCGTCGCATTTCACGGTATTCGCTTACCGACTTCGTTGCTGGTTTGGGAAACAAGAGAAATATGTAATATGGATCGCCTCTGCGCGACGGTGAAGCAACCCTAACCGCCTGCTTAGTGGATGGGGTCTTACCAAGAAGTTCATAAAGAGACTTGATAAGCATCCTTCTTCTGGTGCGATTTTCTCTGGCCAGAAATCTAACAGTTTTTTCTTGATTAGCAGCCCCTTTTGGATAAGCATAAGGTTGAGTGTCATCCAAAATATGTTTGTTGAATGTTTCAATCAATGCCTCCCACGAATAACTAATACGATCGGCTTCGATTTGCGATAACCGCTCGGGGCTCTTAATAAAATCCTCCCAAAATCCTTCTTCCAGCATAAACATATTTATGTCATCTTTTGGCAAGATAAAATCATGTTCGCCAAATTCGTTGAGTTTTTGAAAATAAAACGCAAGTAAGTCCTCTTCGCCTGGAACAACAACTTTCATTTGCCCTGAAAGGAATTTCTCTTTCTTTTCAAGGTAATTTACAAAGTCGGAAACCGTATCAAGAGTACCCAAGACAACATCTAACGTAACATCATCCAATACATGCACATAGCCTTTGCTTGGATTTACTTGTCCAACCATAAACGGTGTGCAATTATCGCCCATGTGATCATCGCCAACGATGTCATTATTAATAAGCAGACTGCCACTTCCTCCACCAAAAAAGTTTCTGCATGACTTTGCAATGCCATGAGCAATTACTATTCTATGAAATTTGGTCTTATCTAGATTGGGAAACTCGATTGGGAATGGTTGAGTACAATCACGATCAAGGAATATTCTTTTCGGAAACGTTTTTATCCAACGCTCCGCGCCGAAAATCTGTTCTGCTGACTCTTTAACTGCTCTTCGATACCACCTGCTCCAATCAAGATGAATATTTCCGCCGTTAGAAAACTCAACGTATTTATCCGAGAAGATAATTATGTGTTCCTCAAACACTACAAGAAGGTCACATAGTTCTTTTCCCTGACCCTTGCCGCCTTGTTTCTGGTCTCTATGAACGCCCGAATAACTCCAAAGCGACAAAAAGGCGCGGTCACAGAGTGTTTTTAGATATTTCTCGGATAGTGTTATTCCTTCTGAACGTTTAATTTTCATTTCCGCCAATTATAAAGCCTGGATGACATGCATTCCTCATGTCATCCAAGCTCTAATCAGTCACGGTACGCGCAACAGCTCAATCAGCTAAATTGTCAATAATGTTTTTAGTTTCATAATACCTGTCAGTACTTGGTTCTAATGTCTTGAGAAGTCGTTTGAGTTTCTCTGCAATTTCTCGACTAACTTCACGTGGATACATCTGGCTAATGGTTTTTCGAATTACTTGAATACCCCAGTATTGATTAAATGGCTTAGCCTCTACAATCACGCTGTTAAGAATAGTATCCATTTTTTCAACTGATGGTTTTGCATATAAGTATGCGTATGCGGACAGCCGATTTCCAGCGTCCGAATCTCGAAGTAGTTCATCAACATCAAGGTTATCAATGTTCACGGCTTGCAAAACCATTTCGCTAAAAATTCGACTCATCATCGAGGTTCGCTCGGGACTTGCTTTCAATGCTTTTCGTGTCTCGACATATCTCTTTGCTAATTCCGACAATTTCTGTCTTGGCAAACTGTCACTCTTTGATTCGTCTTTTTGAGCAACCGTTGCTGTTGCCAAATCAGCTTTTAGGTTTGCGCTCACTACAGCACCTTGTAATTGTTGCACTTGACTTTTTAATTCCTGAAGTTCGATTTTCCCGATTCCTGTTATTTCAATACTTTTGATAATTGGAGATAACCAAGGCGCCAAGGCTAAAACAATTAATCCCAGAGATACCGCGTCTAAAGATAAGTTGGGGTAAACAATACGAATTACTGCAACCAAAACTGCAATAATGGTAACCAACCATCTAAGCCATGTGTAGTTCTCTTGCTGGTCTTGCTTATTTTCTTGTTCCATAGTTCCTCCAAAGACTACTTTTTGTCAGACGGCCTCCCCCTCAGGCCGTCCCAATTACCACTTACTTCACCTTCGGGAACCTACTCACCACCTTCGCGCTCGTCGCGGGACGATCCATGACTCCGCCCTGATAAATCCCAATCGGCGTGCCTTCCTTCGCAGACGCGATCTCGATGAACGCCTGACCCGTCAGGAAGCGGTCAACGTCAATGGCGCAGGAGGTCACGTACCCGATCGTGCGGCCAGACGAGTCCACTACGGGGTCGCTGTTGTGCGCGGGGCGGACGCGTTGCTCGTCGAAGCGGAAGCGCGCCACCACCATCTTGCGTTCTTTCTCCCGTGCAACATAAGCGTCACGCCCGATGAACCACGGCTTGTACGGCTTGACGTACGAACCGAAGCCGCCCTCGGCCACGCCCAGGTCGCGGTGACCGTGCTTGCCCGAGTGCAGTCCCATCTCATCGCCGTAGAGCGGCAGACCCGCTTCCGTGCGCAGTGAGTCGCGCGCGCCCAAACCGATCGGCTTCACGCCGAAGGGAGCGCCCGCTTTCAGGATCGCGTTCCAAAAGTCCACGGCGCGGTCAGGGTGAACGAACAACTCAAAGGCCATCTTCTCGCCCGTGTAACCCGTGCGCGAGACGATCAGATCAAATCCACCGACCACCGCGTCGCACAACTCCGTCCGCTTCAACTTCATAATGCGCGCCTTGGTCGTGTCGTCCACGCCCATCGCGAGCAAGATGTCACGACTTCGCGGACCCTGCAACGCGATATCAATCCTCATATCCTCCCCAGCCTTCGGGTCACGCAGGTTGCGGATGACCGCCTCGTAGCCGTATGTCCGCGCCCACGGCTTGGCATTGTCGATCTTCACCTTGCCGTCGCGCACCGCCTCGAACCACGTGCGATCCTTGTCATCGTTCGACGCGTTCACCACCACCAAATATTTATCCCACGCGCGGCGGTACACCAGCGTATCGTCGATCACGTCCGCGTCGGGCGTCAGGAACTGGCTGTACAAACTCTCGCCAGGTTGCAGTCCGCCGCAATCGTTGGCGCAGATCGTGTCCAGGAACGAGGCCGCGTCCGCGCCCTTCACCTCGTACACGCCCATGTGACTCACGTCGAACAGTCCCGCCGCCTGTCTCGTCGCCAGATGTTCTTCATAAATAGACGTGTACACCACAGGCATTTCCCAACCCGCGAACGGGACCATCCTGCCGCCCAAATCTCGATGGACTTGATTCAACCGCGTGCGTTTTAACTCGCCCTCGACATCTTGCCACACAAACGGCGGCAGCGCTTCCTTCTTGACCTTGGCCGGGTCGCCGACAAACCAGGGCTTTTCCTCGCCCTTGCCTTTCTCCCCTCTCCCCTCGGGAGAGGGGTGGGAGGTGAGGGCGCGCCGCGCATCCGCCGCCACAAACGGACCAGGCATCCTCTTCGCCGAGAAATCCTTTTCCCCATCCAGCCTGAACGACACATACCCATCGGACAAATCGCGCAGCCACGTCCCAACCACGCCCGCCTTCGCCGCAGGGACTTGCAACTGGTAGGTGAAATCATTCACCTTGACCAGCGCGCCTTTGACTACGCCTTTGGGCGTCGCGATGGAGGTCTCCTGCGCCCCTCCCTTCTTCAACGCGGACAAATCGGACGATACCGCGTAATCCAACATCTGGCGCACGCGACCGCCGCTCAACTCAAATACCGCGCTCCCTTCTTTCTTCTTTCCTCTTTCATCG
This sequence comes from Chloroflexota bacterium, assembly GCA_049323115.1. GTDB lineage: Bacteria > Chloroflexota > Anaerolineae > Anaerolineales > Villigracilaceae > JAABUE01. The sequence goes on along the minus strand of JBMOMP010000039.1, from coordinate 26,904 downwards.
TCGATGTAATAGAAATGCGGATAGCCGCTCTGCTTGTATTTGAAATCGATGCCAGCCGATTCCGCCAACTTGCGGACCTTCAACTTGGCGTCGTTCAACACCTTGAAATCCAACTTCGCGCGGCGGACGCGTCCCTTGTGCGGAGTGTCCACCGAATGCGGGGCGCAGGCCAGCAGCACGTCGGCCATGATGTCCGCCAGTTGACGCGTCTTCTTCTCATCGAAGCCGCGCTGCGTGATCCATGGCGTGCCGAGACGAATGCCGCTCGGGTCAGCCGAATTCTTGTCGCCAGGGATGGTGTTACGGTTGACCACCACGCCGATGATGTCGAGAATGCGCGCGGCCTGATCGCCGCTCAACTTCGTGCCATCCTCGCCCTCAACCGTCGTGCAATCCACGTTGAGCATGTGACAATCCGTGCCTCCAAACGGGACGCGCAGTCCGCGCTTGGTGAATTGGTCAGCCATCGCCGCCGCGTTCTTGATCGTCTGCGCCTGCAATTGCTTGAACTGCCTGGTCTGCGCCAGTTTGAAGGTCAAGGCCAGAGCCGCAAAGACATTCACGTGAGGTCCGCCCTGCTCGCCAGGGAAGACCGCTTTGTCAATTTTCTTGGCAATCGCCGCGTCGGTGGTCATCAACACCGCGCCGCGCGGGCCGTCGAGGCTCTTGTGCGTGGTAGACATCACCACATGGGCATAGCCGACCGGCGAGGGGACGACTCCCGCCGCGACCAACCCGCCGATGTGCGAAATGTCTGCCAGGAAGTACGCGCCGACCTCGTCCGCGATCTCGCGGAACTTCTTCCAATCGGGCACCCACGAGTAGGACGAGTAACCTGCGATGATGAGTTTCGGCTTGTTCTCCAATGCCAGCGCGCGGATGGCGTCGTAATCCAACTTCTCGTTGGCGTCCACGGTGTAATGCACCGCCTTGAACCACTTGCCGCTGCGGTTCACCGACGAACCGTGCGAGAGGTGACCGCCGTGCAGCAGGTTGAGTCCCATGATGGTTTCGCCCAGCGGGATCAAGGCCTGGTACACGGCGTTGTTGGCGGGCGCGCCCGAGAGCGCCTGCACGTTGACGAAAATCTGGTCAGCCGTATAACCGTTGGCGGCGAAGGCCTGCGCGGCGCGTTTGCGGGCCAGGGCTTCCACCACATCGGCGTACTCCACGCCCTTGTAGTAGCGCGGGTCGCCGTTGCGCCGGTAATGCGCAAGTCGCATGGGATAGTCGAGAATCTCTTCTTCGGACATCCAACGCGACTCTTCGTCGGGATAGCCTTCCGCGTAGATGTTTTGGAAGGCGGAGGCCAGCGCCTCGCGTACCGCCATCGGCGCCGTGGATTCGCTGGGGATGAGGATCAATTTGCGGGACTGCCTCTCAGCCTCCACCTGGGTCAGAGCGAACACGTCGGGGTCGAGCGCCTTGAGCGAGCCGCGGAAAAGGAAATCGGACATTGTACTCTCCATGAAAGGAAATGAACGCCAGGAACGCAAACCATCCTGGTTGTCAGACAATATTCAACCCTATTGTAGGACGGGAAAGGGCGGGGGTCAAGTGAGAAAAGGCATTTGTTACCGTACAACTCAAAAGCGGGACGCCGATTCACGCTGAAAACGGGCGCTCTGGTGTTTGGCGTAAGGCAGATTGCCAGTATCCATTCTAGTGGCGCTCAAGGAAAAATCATCCACTTGATCTCAGTGACCCTGCGTCTCTGTATAAGAATTCAGTTTTTTCAGTAGAGTCATAAAAATAAACTCACCTCGAAGGATAATTTCGAGGTGAGTCTGGGTGTTTTGAAAACCTATCCGCCGGGACCGGGAGGGTCGATCAAGCCGGGGCCGCTGCCGTCACCCGGCAGGCCGGGGCCGCCGCCCCCGCCCGGCAAGCCGCTGGGACGCTGGCCGAGCGAGCGTTCGAACTCGCCCAGGTTGCTGCGCGCCTGGGGCGTTTGCCCGCGCGCGAACTGGGTGGAGATTTCGTTGAACCGGCCGCTGAACTGGCCCAGGTCTACGTCTGCGCCCGGGCCCACGCCTCCCGCCCGTCCGCCAAATTGCTGGAAGCCGGCCTGCGCGTTTGCGCCCAGTTGCGCCAGGCCCATCAACTCGTCGCGGGACATCTTGCCGTCAGCCAGCGCGGAGTTGGCAAAGTCCACGAACTGGAAGCCGGTTTGCAGCGCGGAGAGGCGGTCGGTCGGGATGTTGTTCGCCTGGATCTGCGCCAGTTGGTTCAGGCGGTTTTGCTGATCGGCCTGCAAGACGGCCAGCGTATCCTGCGCCTGGTTCCTCAACTCCTGCGCGTTGGCCTGCGCTTGCTGGGCGGCGGCTTCCAGTTGCGCGATGCTTTCCTCGGCCACCGCCAGTCCTTGCGAGAGCGTGGAACTGATCTCGTTCAGCGACGTGACCACCAGCGTCATGTTGTAATTCAGCTGCTCCAGTTGCGTTTCGATGGCGCTCAGTTCGGTCATCATCTCGTATGCCAGGTCAGCGTACAGGTCGTAGTAGGCGGCCAGCAGTTCTTCGGCTTCCTGGATGTAGTAATCCGCGTAGTAGTAATACGAGTAGACGTATTCCACTTCTTCGGATGTCACTGCGTCGTCGCTGGTGGTGGTCGTGACGGCTTGCGTGGTCTGCTCGCTGGCGGCGCTGGCCTCGGCGACGGCCTGGTCGATCAACGCGGCCAGTTCCTCCTCGGTCAACGTGACGTATTCGACCGTCGGGCCGGGAGTGGGGGTGGCCGGCATGGCGGTCAGCGCATTGGCGTTGACGGTGGCCTGCGCCAGCGCCCCGGCGATCTGCGTGCCGGCCACAGCGGTGTCGACGGCGTCCTGCTGGGCTTCGGGCGCAGCGCCCCTCGTGCAGGCGGCCAGCAGCGCAGTAAGCAACAGGCTGGCGAATGCGATACGGGTAAGAGATTTCATGTGGCTCCTCCAAGGGTTGGTTCGAACTATGAAGACGGTTTTTGTCATTTTTATAAATTGTACTTGGTTGGAGCAGTTTATTTCTTTAGAATTACCTTTCAAATGGCTTGCAATTTTGTATAGGGGACGGGCTGTACGCTGGCCTGCGCAGCCCAAAAGGTGGACGGCAGCGCACGGGCCGGCGCGCCCAGGATGGGAAGAAAACGCTGGAGGCGGTTTTCATCCTGTTATTTTGCCGGCGTTTCGTCCTTTCCCAAGATGACGCTGTGCCCGGCCAGCCAGGCCATGGACGAGAAGAAGCACATCCATTCCCAGAACACCGGCGTGGAACGGCCGGCAGCGCCGGTTTGGTACAGGACGAACAGCGCAAAGAAGACCAGGTAACAGGCCACAATCGAAAAACTCAGGCCGGGCAGGACGCGGGGCAGGTTTTTGATCCCAAGTTCTTTGAACCCGACCAGGGCTTGCAGGAAGACCACGCCCAGAAAGTACAGCCCGATCCCGCCCTTATGCACGGACGGCGCAACGCTGAACGGGACGGCTGTCATCAGCACCGTTCCGAGCGTGGAAAGAACTCCCAGTGTAAGGAGCAGCGCTTCGAAGGGCGCTTGTTTCCCGATGTAGTCTCTCAACCGGAAGGCAAACAATACCAGGACCACCATCCGCAGCGGGGCGGCCAGCAGCGCGCCGGTGTTGAACAGGATCTGCGGCCAGCCGGGGGTATCCCCGATGTCGCTCAAATACGTATCGAAGATGGAAAAATCCGGGTGGCCGGGCGCGTAGGCCAGGCTCGCAAGCAGGACCGTGGATATGCCCAGGACCAGGCTGGCAGCGCCTGTGAAGCGAAAGGCCTTTGCGGTGGATATGGTGTTGGCGTGCATTTGTTCTCCTTTTATTTACTGAACGTTTGGTAATTAATGGGGATAAAAAAATTACTTGAGCATCAGCCTGACCAGCGCCTCTACCAGGTCATCATCCGTGGCCTCGGCGGTATTCTGCGCTCCTGTGGACAGTTCGTTGCGCAGCCCTTCCGCGCGGATCCAATAATCAATCGCGCCTTTTATGATGAACGGCGTCAGGAAGGCGTCGATGTCGTCCCGCACCAGCCCGGCTTGCTGTCCCGCGCGCATCCCCGCGACCAGGCTGGCGGTAAAGCCTCTTGCGGACTCGGTCGTCCCCTCCTGTCCCTCCAGGTAAGACCACAACGCGATGCGGCGGAATTCGTCATGCTCCCGCGCGTAGGCCAGGGCTTCCCGGATCGCCGTCGTGATCATTTCCTTGAAGTCATTGCCGCCCTGACGACGCGCCGCCATCCAAGCCGCGTATTCCTGGGACAGGATGTCCTGCACAGCCGCGTATAGGTTCTCTTTGGTCTGGAAATGGTGCAGGATCAGTCCCTTCGAGACGCCGGATGCGGCTTCGAGGTCGCGCAGGGAAGCGCCGTGCAGTCCCTTTTCGCTGAACAGCCGCCTGGCTGCTGCGATCACGGCTTGCACGGTCTGGTCTTTGTCCCTTTGTCTGCGGTCGGGCATGGGTTCCTTTTTATTTATATTTACTGAACGTTCAATATATTATATTCTTGTTTTGGCGGCTGTCAAGAGGAGTGATTGGGGCTTTTTGAAGAATATCGTATTGACATAGTATATGCAAGTCGCTATACTTTACTGTGATGAACGTCAAATACGCACTCCACAACATTGTCTTTGAATGGGATAGCCAAAAAGCGGCCACAAACATTCGCAAACATAGCATAACTTTCGAGTTGGCTTGTGAAGCGTTTTTTGACCCTTTCGTTCGTTATCTCGATGACGAAGTTGTTGATGGCGAACTTCGAGAAACCATTATCGGCTTGGCTACAAATTGGCAATTGTTGTACGTAGTTTATGTCATGCGAGAGGATGTTATTCGTGTCATTTCCGCCCGGTTGGTAACGAATGCAGAGAGAGAAACCTATGAAAATCAATAAACTCACCCAGCGTTTACAAAAAGACCGCCCGATGACAATGGTCAGTATCCGTATTCCTGATGATGTGATAGATGACCTTAAACGGGTTGCTCCAATGCTCGGTTTTTCAGGTTATCAAGCCTTAATCAAGGCCTATATCGGTCAGGGGTTGCGTTCTGACCTGGAACGGCTCGAAGGCAGCGTTGAACTTTCCGCATTGATCGAAAGTTTGCGCAAAAAAGGCGTCAATGACGAGATTATTTCATCGGCGATGGCAGAAGTTCAGAGTTCAGCCCACGCCGCTTAAGGCGCGAAGGCGGCAACACCGCGTGAGTGTGTCCTGGAAAGTCATCGTCTGCTTGTGATACTTCGTGGTACTCGCTGTCGCCACCGAATGGGAGTTCCACACCATGTTGCCGTGCGCCTGCCAGATCAAGGAATCGACAATTCATCCAGGATCGCCGGCGTCTCCTGCTTGCCGCCGCTGCCGGCCAGAACGCGCTGGAACAGGGTTTCTTGCGCCGCCCATCAACCAGGTTTTATCACTTGCTCCGCAATCTCCACCACAAATCTCGCGTCGGCAATGGCCCTGAGCGCGTCATCGCGGCTGTACTCTTCGGTCGGGATAAAATCTATGTCGCCGTAGAACGATAGTTCGCGTTCTTTTCGAAGGTACGAGGAAATGCCTGCCAAACGCTCCGCCTCTTTATCCGCCGCCTGTGGGAAACGCCCGCGAAATTCAAGGATCAAACTGCTCACATCGTGCCATTTCGGCGGTTCGATCCCGACCTGGCGCAACAAGCCTTTCAAGGCCAGTTCGACAATCTCCTGCGCCTCGCGCATGACATCGGAGAAGGCCGACTCGTCCAGCAGCACGTCCAGGATTTTCAGCCTCTTTTGCGCTTTGACGAGGTAACTCTGCGCCAGGGTAACATTGTTCATACTTCGAACACCTCGCCGCGCTGGTAATCGGGCTTCAAGTCCCAGAACCATTGGTCGCCTCGCCAGATGCGCTTTGCGCCCAAATGCGACAGCCTGGCGCGCAGGGAGCTCAACGTGTCCTTGAGGAAGTCTCCACGGTCATACAAAATGACGGCATCCTCCACCATGTCCAGCAACAACGGCGACCCGTCCTTGATTTCGTCAGGGGTCTTCAAAACAGGCGAAAGGATCACATCTCCCAAGGCCGTTTCCACAGGAGTGAATTCCTCCACCCGCTTCATCCGCCAATGAGACAAGCCTTCTACGACAAGGAGAATGTCCACGTCCGAATCGGGGCGGGCATTGCCGCGTCCCACCGAGCCGAATACGGCCAGTGAGACCAGCCGCGCGCCATACACGTCGCGGCACAGGTTTCGAAGTTTTTCGAACAACGCTTGCGATACCATGCTTTCTATTATACCCTGGCGCTTCCATTCGGCAGGGACTTGCGCGGTCAAGGAATCGACAGTTCCTTCAGGATCGCCAGCGTCTCCTGCTTGCCGCCGCTGCCGTTCTCGCCGCCCGGGCCCACGCAGGAGGGACAGCCGTCGGCGCAGGGACAGGCGCTGACCAGATCCAGTGCGCTGCCGACCAGTTGGTCGTGCAATTCGAACAGTTTCTGGCTGAAGCCGATGCCGCCCGGCGCTTCGTCGTACAGCACGACGGCGGGCAGGCCAAACACGGAACCGGCCGGGTCGACGTGCAGGCCCAGGTCGCCGGGATCGCACATCAGGTAGAGCGGCGCGAGTTGGCGCAAGACCGCGCCCAGCCCGGCCAGCCCGCTCCTCATGCGTACGTTCTGCTCGACCTTGCGGTGGCAGCCCGGGCAGAGCGTGGACAGGTTGTCGAGGCGGTTGGCGCGCGCCAGGTCGACGCTCCCGTCTGCGGCGCGGAAGGAACAGAAAGGCGTCTTGTGATGGACTTCATGCTGGCGGTCGGTTTCCGGCGCGCCGCAGGCCTGGCAGCGGTAGCCGTCGCGCGCGCGGGCGGAGTCGCGCAGGCGCGGCCAGTCGGGGCCGTAGTCGTTGGGGTCGTTGGACCAGGCCCCAGCGTAGCGCAGATGCGAGACCGTCCCTTCGGAGAGTCCCAGCCAGTAGCCGGTGGTCTGCATGTCGGACGGGGGCAGGTCGAGCGTTTCTTCCCCCAGGTTTTCGTGCGTGAACCAGCGCAGTTTCTTGAAGCCCACCACCTGCGACGTGACCTGGATCTCGCCGTAGCCCTTTTCGCCGCCCGGCGCGGGGGCGCGTTCCAGTTCGCCCAGCAGGGCGATCTCTGCCCGGCGCTGCGCCTGGGTGTAGTAGTCGAGCGCAACAGCGGCCACGCTGGCAATGCGCCGTTCCAGGTCCAGATTGTGGACGAAATATTGCTGCCCCTGGTGCATGTAGACGGCGCCCGGGTGCGTCATCCACAGCGCGCTGGACAGGTCCACCTCGCCAATGGTTTGTGGCTTGGGGTCGGCCGTTTGGATGACAACGTTCTCCGGCGAGGCCGAGCGCAACGAGATATTCGCCGCCGGGTACTGGTCGGCCATCCAGTAGAATTTGTCGTTGGATTCGTGCGCTTCGCGGTTGGCCGCCAGGAATTCGAGGAACTCGTCCACCGGCCGGCCGCCGAAATGCTCGCCTTTCTGGAAGGGCAACTCGAACAGGGCGCAGCGCAGGTGTTCGAGCAGGATGAGCAGGTGGTCGGGGTCGATCAGGCCCTGCTCGGGGGAGCGGCGGAAGAAATATTCGGGATGGCGCGCCAGGAACTGGTCGAGCGGATTGGACGAGGCCACCAGCACCGCCGCAGCGGGAGCATCCCCGCGTCCTGCCCGACCCGCTTGCTGCCACGCTGAAGCGACAGTTCCCGGGTAACCGACCAGGATGGCCGCGCCCAGCCCGCCGATGTCGATGCCCAGTTCGAGAGCGTTGGTGGCGACGACGAGGCGGACGGAGCCGTCGCGCAGCCCTTTTTCAATCTCGCGCCGTTGGGAGGGCAGGTAGCCGGAGCGGTAGCCGCGGACCCCCTCCGGCCTTCGGCCACCTCCCCCATTTTCCGCTGAAGTTCGCGGAAAATGGGGGAGGCCGGGAGGGGGCAGTTCTTGCAAGTACGTCAACAAAATCTCCACGCCCCGCCTCGAACGCGCAAAGACCACGCCCTGCACGCCCGCAGACAGGACATCCCCTGCCAGGCGCACGCTTTCGAGCAGGACGCTGGCGCGCAGGCCAAGCGACTCGTCCACGATGGGCGGGTTGTAGAGGATGAAGTGACGCTCGCCGCGCGCGGAGCCGTCCTCGTCCACCAGCGCGACGGGGGCTTCGATCAGTTTTTCGGCCAGTTCTTGCGGGTTGCCAATCGTTGCAGAAGTGAGAATAAATTGTGGGCTGGCGCCGTAAAAAGCCGCCACGCGCTTCAAACGCCGGATGAGGTTGGCAACGTGCGAGCCGAACACGCCGCGGTAGGTGTGCAATTCGTCAATGACGATGAAACGCAGGTTACGAAAGAAATCCGCCCAGTTGGTATGGTGCGGCAGGATGCCGGTGTGCAGCATGTCGGGGTTGGTCAACAGGAGGCGGGCGTTCTTGCGGATGGAGGCGCGGTCGCGCTGGGGGGTGTCGCCGTCGTAAATGCCAGTGTTCAGTGACCAGTTTTCAGTGATCAGTGCTTGGATAACCGATAACTGGTCACTGATGACTGAATACTGATCCTGCGTCAGCGCCTTGGTCGGGAACAGGTACAACGCCCGCGCATTCTCATCTTCCAGCAACGCGGCGAGGACGGGCAGGTTGTAGGCCAGCGTCTTGCCGGAGGCGGTGCCGGTGGCAAGCGCCACGTTCCGCCCGGCGCGGGCGTGGCTCCAGGCCTGGAACTGGTGGCTGTAGAGCGAGGGGATGCCGAGGCGGGACAACGCCTCCCGGAGCGGGGCAGGCAGGTCGTCGGGGAAAGGATGCGTTACCGCCGCGCGCGGAGGAGCCGTCTGCCAGGCGACGATGTTCGGCGCGACGCTTTCGTCCGCCCGCCAGCGATCCAGCAAGCGTTCGAGGGACATGCGGTCAGCGTCCGTATGCCAGGTTGAAGGCTTTCAACTGGACGCCCGCAATGGAGATTTCCAGCGGTTGGCCGTGGAAACCGGCCTGGCTGGGGAGTTGCGCAAAGGCGGCCTCGGTCAGGATGATCTCGCCGGGGCCGGCGATGTCCTCGCCCAGTTTGCTGGCGCGGTTGACCGTGTCGCCGAAGTAGTCCGGCCCGCCAGTGAGAAGAACGTCGCCGTAGTCCATGCCGATGGAGATGCGGATGTCGAAGGGGTCGTCGCTGTGCTCGTTGATCGCGTCGAAGGCGGTGTTGAGTTTGATGGCTGCGCGCACCGCTGACAGGGCGGTATCGAACATGGCAAAGCAGTTATCGGCCTCGAACTTGACGACCAGGCCGTTATGTTCTTCGATGATGGGGCGGGCGGTGAGTTGCATGCGCTTGACCAGCGACAGGTAATGCACCACGCCATATTTGCGCGTCAGCAGGGAAAAGCCCGACATATCCAACACAAGGACCAGTTTGCGGCGGCCAAAATCGTGCCAGAGCACTTTCTCGATGCGCTTGCGTTCCTCTTCGGCCTCGGCCAGGGCGTAGTCCAGGAGCAGTTGTTCGAAATATTGATCCATAGTTGCCTGCTTCGAAATGGCGAATGACGGTTTCTGGAATTATACCCACGAATGCCCTTGACAAAAAATATAAACTCGTATAATATTTATGCAATAATTAATAACCTGTTTACTATTTATGTCTGTCCGCAACGCCATTCTCGGATTCCTTGCCCAAAAACCGCGCCACGGTTACGAACTGCGCGCTGTGTTCGAAGCCGTCGTGGGCGGCGATGCCAACTGGGACGTGAAGCCGGCCCAGATCTACACAACCCTCGACCGCCTGGAAGAGGCCGGACTGGTGGCGCTGTCGTCCGACCTGGGCGAAGGCGACGAACCTTCACGGCGCGTGTATTCGATCACGCCGCAGGGCGATGACGTGCTGCGCGCCTGGTTCGCCAGCGGCGTGCCCACCGAGCACCAGCGCGACGAGTTTTTCGTCAAATTGATGGTGGCGCTGGCCAGCGGCGAGGCCGATCCGGCGCGCCTGATCCAGACCCAGCGCGCGCACCTGTACCAGGAACTGCACGCCGCCACCACACAGCGCGACGAATACGACCCGCAGACGGAGCTAGCCCAAATCATGTTGAGCGACAAGACCATCATGCACCTGGAAGCCGACCTGCGCTGGCTGGACATGATCGAAGTGCGCCTGGAGGCCATCAAAGGCCAACCGTTTCCTGAACCCGAGATCCGCCGCCGAGGCCGGCCGCGCAAAGGCAACACCGGATCGGAGTACCCGCCTCCGGTTTCAGTGGTCAGTGACCAGTAATCAGTTTTCAGCGTACTCCGTTGGTCGAATAGTCCCGCGTGATCTTCGCGGGACGTATCGAGACCAAAGGTAACCAATATCTGTGAAATGTGGTCTCGATACAGCCTCGAAAAGCACTCGGCCTACTCGACCACCAGAAAAAATGTGAGCAATATTATGTCCCTCGTACAAACCCAAGACCTGACAAAAATTTACGGCTCCGGCGCCACCGCCGTGACCGCGCTCGATCACGTCAATATTCGTATCCATGACGCTGAGTTCGTCGCCATCATGGGTCCCAGCGGGTGCGGCAAGTCCACCCTGCTGCACCTGCTGGGCGGGCTGGACACGCCCAGCGACGGGGCAGTCCTCATCGACGGCGCCTCCATCGCCGAGATGCCCGATGACCAGGTCACCGAATTGCGCCGCCGCAAGATCGGCTTCGTGTTCCAGTTCTACAACCTCATCCCCATCCTGAGCGCTGCCGAGAACGCCGCCCTGCCGGTCACGCTGGACGGTTTCAAGCCTGCGGAGGCCGCCGCCAGAGCCGGGGAATGGCTGGCGCGTTTCGGCCTGGCCGATAAACTGGCGAACCGTCCTGACCAACTTTCCGGCGGGCAGCAACAGCGCGTGGCCATCGCCCGCGCCCTGGTGGCCGAGCCGTCGCTCATCCTGGCCGACGAACCGACCGGCAACCTCGATACCCGCTCCGGCGACGAGATCGCCAGCCTGCTGCGCGACGTGTCCAAGAAGTACGACCGCACCATCGTCATGGTCACGCACGACCCGCGCATCGCCGCCTACGCCGACCGCATCATCTTCCTGAAAGACGGCAAGGTGGTGGATGAGACCCTGCTGGAGAAGAAGAATGGCAAAGGGGCAAAATTTGTGGAAGATAAAGTGAAGGAGGTCGAGGGCTAGAGATTAGAGAGCAGGGAATAGGGAGCAGTCCCTATTCTCATGAAACCACTACTCTCTACTCATCTACTCTCTGAAATACTATGAACCTCCAACTCACCCTCGCTGCCCGCTACCTGGCCGGGCGAAAACTGCGCACTGCGCTCACCACGCTCGCTATCATCTTCGGCGTGCTGCTCATCTTTGGCATGAACACCGTCTATCCCACCCTGATTGCTGCCTTGCAGGCCAACGTGCAGGGCGCAGAGGGCGCGGTGGACTTCAGCATCACCAACGTTTCTGGCGGAGCCTTCCCGGCCGACGTAGTGGAACGCCTGCGCGGGCTGGACGGCGTGCGGGCTGTGGCCGCCTCGCTCAACCGCACCATCAACCTGCCGGCGGACTTCGTGGACCGCGACCCGTCCCACCCCGACACGATCATCGCGGTCAACCTGGTCGGCGTCGTCCCCGAGGACGCCCGCGCGCTTCGCTCCTACCCTGTGCTGGCTGGCCGTTACCTCAGCGACTCGGATTCCGCCTCGGCCGTCATCTCCCAAACCCTGGCAGACGCCTTCTCCGTGCAAGTCGGCGATACTCTCACCCTGCCGGCCTCCTCCGGCATGACCGGGTTGACGGTGGTCGGCATCCTGCCGGCGGACATTTCATCTGGTAACGAGAAGGTGTTGGTCAACCTGCCGCAGGCGCAAAAGATGACCGGCGAACCGGGCCGGGTCAACCTGATCGAACTGAACGTGGAGGCCTTCGCCGACCAGGCGCGCCGCGCTGAGGTCCAGGCAAAGGTCGAAACCGCGCTGGGCGAAAATTACCGGGTCGGCACGCTGATGGCCGGCGATGAGATGTTCGCCGCCGTGGAATTAGGGCAGATGGCGCTCAGCCTGTTCGGCGTGCTGGCGCTCTTTATGGGCGGCTTCATCATCTTCAACACCTTCCGCACCGTGGTGACCGAGCGCCGCCGCGACATCGGCATGTTGCGCGCGCTGGGCGCCACCCGCCGCACGGTGATCGGTATCATCTTGGCGGAGGGACTGCTGCAAGGCCTGCTCGGTTCTGCGCTCGGCTTGCTGCTCGGCTACCTGTTGGCCGTGGCGGTGCTCAAGGTTGCGCAGGAGCCGTTGAGCCAGTTCATCAACCTGAAACTGGGCATGCCGGTCTTCTCCCCGGCGCTGGTGGGCGTTTCGTTGCTGTTGGGCGTGGGCGTGACGGTGCTGTCTGGCCTGCTGCCGGCCTGGAACGCCAGCCGCATCACGCCGCTGGAAGCCCTGCGCCCCTTGCAAGGAGAGGCGGAGTTCAAACAGCGTGCTGGCAGGGGACTCCTGGTTGGGGCGGCCTTGCTCGCCATAACGGTAGCAGCCATCCTGTCGGGAAGAGCCGCATTGATCGTCCCCGGCGGAATCCTGTTCCTGGTCGGGCTGACGCTGGTCGCCCCGGCGTTGGTGCGCCCGTTCGCCAATCTGTTCGGCAGGGTGACCGCCTGGGTCACCGCCCGGCAGGGCATTGGCCACCTTGCGCAGGGTAATCTCACCCGCCAGCCGATGCGCGTGGGGGTGACAGCCTCGGCCAGCATGATCGGGCTGGCGGTGATTGTAGCGGCGGGCGGACTGGTCTCGAGTCTGGGCGGCACGCTGTTCGAAATGGTACGTTACAGCCTGGGCAGCGATTATCTCTTCATCCCGCCATCCATCGGGTTGTGGAACAGCAACGTGGGCGCGGACCCGTCGTTTGCCGCCAGCCTGCAGGAGGTGCCGGGCGTGCTGGCGGTGAGCACGCTGCGCTTTGCCACCACGAATGTGGACGGGGAGGCGGTCTCGCTGCTGGGCATCGAGCCGGCCGCTTTCCAGCAAGTGAGCGGTCTGGATTTCATGCAAGGAGGCAAATCAGCCTACGACGAACTCGCTTCCGGGCGCGCTATGATCGTCAACGGCGCTTTTGCCATGGTCACCGGCGCGCAGGTGGGCGACACGGTCGAGTTGTTGACAGCAAATGGCCGAGTTCCCTATCGCATCGCAGCAGTCGGCAACGACCTGCTGAACGCCAAGTTGACTACCGCCTACATCTCGCAGGCCAACCTGCAGGCCGACTTCGGCAGCACGGAAGATGTATTCATCCAACTGAACCTTGCGCCGGGCGCGGAGCGTGAAGCCGCGGACGCGCGCATCAAGGCGCTGGCCTACGATTATCCGCAGTTCAAGGTGGTCTCCGGCGCAGACTATTACGCCTCGCTCAAGTCGCAGGCAGATGCAGCCTTCAGCGCCATTTACATCGTCTTTGCGGTGCTGGCCTTTCCCTCATTGATCGCCATGCTCAACACGCTGGCCATCGGTGTGCTGGAGCGCACGCGCGAGATCGGCATGATCCGCGCGGTAGGGGCCACGCGCAGGCAGGTGCGCAATATGGTATTGGCGGAGGCGCTGCTGCTGGCCGCTATCGGGACGGCGTTCGGCATTCTGGGCGGCTTGTACCTGGGCTACGTCTTCGTGACCGGCATCGAGGTCATCTTCCCGATGGGCTATTACTTCCCGGCCAGCGGCATCTTGGCTGCGATTGCCTTCGGCCTGTTGTTCGGCGCGCTGGCGGCGGTCATCCCGGCCCGCCAGGCGGCAAAGATGGATATCGTCGCGGCGCTGCGGTATGAGTGAATGCCCTCACCTCCACCCCTCTCCCCAGCGGAGAGGGGCGAGGAGTGAGGGGAACAACAGGGTGGCCCACCCCGATTTGTCAATTTTGATATATCATCCGCAAGATAGGCCAGGCGCCCTCGGACGTGTTGGATATTACCGTGACGAGCAGATTTTTGGCCCTGATGACCCCGGAATAGAAAGAGACGCCCGCGTCACTCCCTTCTATGTATTCTTCGGTATCCAACCCTTCCCCTTTGCGGATCCAAATCCCGTGACCGTAAAACTTGTTTGCTCCCTCGCTGGTTGCTTCCACGTATGGCGCAGTATATATTTCGACCATCTCCCTTGGCAGGATTTTATAGCCCCAGAACGCATCCCAAAGTTTTTCGATATCATGGATGGTCGTGTAGGCTCCGCCGTCCGATGCGCCGATGACCGGCAGGTTGTAGATATTCGTGCGCCAGCCTTCCTCGTCTTCCACGTATCCGAAGGCGGTCCCTTGCGGCAGCCGGTTCATGGCGAAGTAGCCGGAACGGTCCATACCGGCGGGCGCAAGGATCTCTTTTTCGACAAATTCGCGGTACGGCATCCCTGAGATTTCTTCGATCAGGACCCCCAGCAGGATGTACCCGCTGTTGGAGTAGGAAAAGCGCTCACCAGGTGGGAACTTCATCGCCTCATCCGGGAAAACGGACAAGTAATCACGCGGACCCTTCAGTTCGTACCAGGGGACCTCGACGCTGAAATTATCGAAATCATCCACCTTTTCTTCATCGTAATAATCCGGGATGCCGGAGGTGTGGGTCAGCAACTGGCGGACCGTGATTTCCCTGGAATAATGCTGGAAATCCCAGGGGATCAATTCCGCAATCTTGCTCGAAAAGTCCAGTTTTCCTGCCTCGATCAACTTCCCGATTGCAAGCGCAGTGAAGAACTTTGTGCCCGAAGCGATCCCAAAACGGGTGCCCAGCGAGTTTGGAATCTTGTTGCTGCGATCAGCGTAGCCAAAGGCTTTTTGGTACAGGACTTTCCTACTCTGGCAGACATAGATACCCCCTGAAAACTCGGTTTCTGATGCTATTTTGTCAAGTGCAATGGACAATGGTTCGGCTTCCATATTTTTCTCATGAGGGTTATTGGACGATGGTGCAACGGCTGGTTCTAAACAAGGTTCCACGCTCTATTTTACCGCCTTGCCAATATCGCCGTGCACCTTCATCCGCCTGACCGATCCTGCCCGCCCCCGCGCAGTACCCGCAGGGCGCAGGCGAGCCGGGAATCCGGCTTGTAAGCCGCCTCCTTTTTGGCTATAATTCAGCCTGTTTTGGTCTAAATTGATTTCCACTCCGAAGGAGGAAAGAGTGTCTGGACAATATCTCGTAGCCGTCGTGGGGGCTGGCCCGGCCGGCTTGTTTGGCGCGCGCGAACTCGCCAACCAGGGCGCGCGCGTGGCGCTGTTCAACCGCGATATCAAGCCGGGAGGGCTGGCTGAGTACGGCATCTACCCGGCCAAACATACCATGAAAGAGGGCCTGCGCAGGCAGTTCCGCCAGGCGCTCGAAAACCCCAACATCGACTATTACGGCAACGTCAGCATCGGCGCGCAGGGCGACCTGAACCTGGACGACCTGCGCGCGCTCGGCTTCCAGGCCGTCCTGGTCACGGCCGGCGCGCAGGGCACCAAATGGCTCGGCCTGCCCGGCGAAGACCTGGCGGGCGTGTACCACGCCAAGGATGTGGTCTACTATTACAACAAGTTGCCGCCTTACAGCCAGCATACCTTTCGTTTTGGAAGGCGTTGCGCCATCGTGGGTGCCGGTAACGTGATGGCCGACATCGCCCGTTACCTGATCCGCGAGGAAAAGGTGGAAGAAGTGATCGCTGTGGTGCGGCGCGGCCCGGCGGAGGTCAAGTTCGACAAGAAGGAGATGGAACACATCATCGCCAACCTCGACCGGGCGGCATTGGACGCTGAGATCGCCCGCGTCGCGCCGGTCATGCAGGCGGTCGGGCAGGACCCGGAGGCTGCCCGCGCTTCGATACTGGAATCCCTGCCCAAAGCGGATCCGGCTACCTCCGCTACGCGCCTCCGCTTCGAATTCCTGAGTTCGCCGGTACAGATGCTAGGGGAGAACGGTCTGTTAGAGCAACTCGAAATCGAGGACACCACCCTGGTCCTGAAAGACGGCGACACCAAAGCCAGGGGTGCCGGCCGCAAACGCCTGCTGGAGGTGGAGACGGTCATCTTTGCCATCGGCGACAAAGTGGACGATACCTTCGGCCTGCCGGTCGAATGGAACGAGTTCGTCAAGAGTCCCGCGCCCGCTTTCCCCATAGACGGCCTGTCCTACGAAGCCTTCGACCCGCAGGCCGGGCATCCCATCCAGGGCGTGTTCGTCGGCGGCTGGTCGCGCAAAGCCAGCGACGGGCTGGTCGGCTACGCCCGCAAGGACGGCATCAACGCCGCCAGGGCCGTCTGGCAATACCTGCAAACCAGGCAGCCGGATTCCAGGGCGTTGGAGGCCGTTGCCCAAAAAGTGAAGCGATTACCCAAACCGGTCGTCACAAAGGACGACATCGCCCGCCTGGAGGCCATCGAAGCAGCAGAGGCCCAAACACGCGGCCTGGAAGAGTTCAAGTTCGCCGCCAACGAAGAGATGCTGGCAGCCATGGGAATGATGGCCACAGTGTAGGATGTACGAGTTCACCTCGTCATTTTTCCAGCCAGATCGTGACCGGGCCGTCGTTGTGGATCTCGACCTGCATGTGCGCGCCGAACTGACCGGTCTGGGTGGGGACGCCGTGAGCGCGCAGCAGTTCGGCAAAGCGTTCTACCAGCGGCGCAGCATGACCGGGCAGGGCCGCATCCGTGAAGGACGGGCGGCGTCCCTTGCGGGTATCGGCGTAGAGCGTGAACTGGGAGACCACGATCGCTTCTCCACCCACATCCAAAATGGACAGGTTGGTCTTGCCGCCCTCATCTTCGAAGATGCGCAGGTGGGCGATCTTTTCGGCCAGGAAAGCGGCTTGCTCTTCGCCATCTCCATGCCCGACGCCAAGCAAGATGACCAGGCCCTTGCCGATCTGGGCGATGACCTGGCCATCTACCGTCACCTTGCTTGAACTGACCCGCTGTAACAAAACCCGCATACTCTCCTTACAAATTTCGTATTACGCTTACTCCGGCAGCCCAATTGCCTGGCGCACTTCGGTCATCGTCTGTTGCGCAATGACGCGCGCGCGCCGGGCGCCGTCGTGCAGGGTATCCCATACCTGCTGAGGGTTCTGGCCGATCTCAGCGCGTTTGGCGCGGAACGGATCCAGGTGTTTGTTCAGGTTGGCCGCAAAGCGCTTCTTGCAGTCCACACAGCCGATACCGGCCTTGCGGCACTCGGTATCGATCATCTCGACTTCTTCGCTGGACGAGAAAATCTTGTGCATCGAGAAGACGTTGCACACATCCGGGTTGCCGGGGTCATCGCGGCGCAGGCGCTGTGGGTCGGTCACCATTTGCATCACGCGCTTGTGCGTCTCTTCGGGCGTGGCAGCCAGTTCGATGTGATTGTCGAGGCTCTTGCTCATCTTCTCTTTACCGTCCAGCCCGATGACCTTTGGAATCTCGGTATGTTTGGCCTGCGGCTCGACCAACACATTCGCGCCATAGCGGAAGTTGAAGGAACGCACTGCTTCACGGGTAAATTCGATGTGCGGCGCCTGGTCCACGCCGACCGGGACAAGGTCGCTCTTGTACAGCACGATGTCGGCCGCCATCAGGACCGGGTAACCCACCAGCCCATAGTTGACGTTGTTGGGGTTCTGGCGGATCTTCTCTTTGAAGGTCGGCAGGTCGGTCAACTTGCCGAGCGGCGTGACCATGGAAAGCATGGTGTGCAGTTCCATCACCTCCGGCACATGCGACTGCACGAACATGATGGTCTCTTCCGGGCGGATACCGGCCGCCAGCCAGTCGAGCGCCATTTCATACGTATTCTGCTTGAGGTCGGCGGTAGTCTCTACCGTCGTGAGCGCATGGATGTCCACGATGCAATACACGCACTCGTAGTCATCCTGCAGGGCAACATAATTCTGGATCGCGCCCAGGTAGTTGCCTAGATGCTGGCGTCCCGTCGGGCGGGCGCCGGAAAATACACGTCCTTTTTTTGCCATCAACTGCCTCGTTGGATCATGGATTTGACCAGGCCGACCACCTCGCTGGGTTCGGCGTGACGGTGGGTCTGGAGTTTGGAATAGAGCAAGCGGTCGTTCACACTGACCTCGAACCTGCCTCCGTCCGAGGGGACCAGGTCCAGGCTTTCGATCTGGTACTCGAACTGCTTGAGCAGGTCACCCGCCAGGCCAACGGCCCGGTCGGTGTAATGTCAAACAGCGCAATACACAATTTCGATCTTGAGCATAGAAATCACCTTGTCTCGTTTGTTAGAAAATTATAACATGGGTGCATTTTGCACTTGCAGCATCCACGCGTTGGGACTATAATGCGGGCGCTTTTGAAAGGTAAGGAGGCCGCTTATGCCCGTTTATTCCTATCGTTGTGAATCCTGTGGTGTGCAATTCGAGCGTCACCAGTCCTTTAGCGATTCGCCGCTCAAACGCTGCCCGGAATGCAACAAGAACAGCCTGCGTAAGGTGATCGGCCCGGTGGGTGTGGTCTTCAAAGGCTCCGGCTTCTACGCCACCGATCACAGGTCGCCGTCGGGGATGAAGTCGTCGTCCACCAAAAGCGAGAGTTCCGAGAGCAAACCCAGCGCAGAGAACAAGCCTGCCGCCGCAGAGAGCAAAACGGAATAAAAACTTTCGACCCACAAAAATAGACCTCCTGGAGTATGCTTTTGGTGAGAACCGAAGCAACACAGGAGGTCTACGCATAGATAAGCATCATCGGAACGGAGCCGGAAGGCAAGGGTCGGGGGGAAAGTCGGGGGTGGCGGGAAATGCGTGCTGTGCCTTTTTGTATCCCTTGCTGCTGACTGGGTATCTCAAACCAGCCTGTCAGACGCCGGTCTAATATCGCAACACGCCCCCGATCCCAACCGCCTCCAACTGCGGATTTTCATAAACGATCTCGACATCCCCGCCATCCTGCATCACCCTGCGAATGGCCATCTCCACCGCATCCTTGACCTGCGCCATCGGCTTGCCGCAGAATGGGCAGGTGCTCTCATTTTTTGCTGTCACGTACCCGCATCCCTGGCATTGGGATCCCGGCGCGCGGTAGCCTTCGCGCACGACCAGCGTTTGCACGCGCCCGTCATGGACAGCGCGCAACGTATCATCCAGGCAGACCACGCCCCCCGCGCCCTTGGCCGCCGATGTGATGACCTTCTCCACCAGCCGCATCTCCCGCCGACGTTCAGCCTGCTGGCCGATTTCGAGGGCCTTTTCCTGCACCTCGGCCGGGTTGGCCGTCATCTCAATCGGGAAAGTACCGACCACCAGGCTTTGCCATGCTTTCGGTAGGTGGTCTCTAAACTGATGGACATTTTCATCCGTGCCGCCGATCAACACCCGGCGGACATGGTTCTCCTCGAAGAACCTGGCTGCAAACTCAGCGGCTTCTTTCAAGTTGCGTTCCACGGTTTGTTCGCTGTGCCGGGTCTGCCCGGCGATCCCTCCCACGCGCCCGTGCAGGCTAGAAGCGCCGCCGCGTTTGGTATGGCGCACTTCCTCGCCCAGGATACCCTCTTGTTCGATCAATTCTCCCAGATGGAAACGGAACAGGCGCGCCCCCTGTTTATCTACCAGCGCAACGCCATACCCGCCGTACGAATCCAGTAAATCAGCCAGCGGCTTGACATACGCCTGGTTGCCCACAAAGACCCGGCTGCGGAGCGGCATGGCAATCGTGAAAGCCCGGAAATAGCCTTGCGCCGCGCACGAGAACATGGCTATACTCCGCCCCGTCCACTTACGTTCCAATTCGAAATACTTGAGAATGGCGGCCTCGTCTTGTGGCAGATCCACTTCTTTCAACAGTGTGCGCAGGCGCAACTTGAGCGCCTCAGCGTTGCCTTCCGTCATGTCGGTATTCATGTACACACTGAGCACCGGGGTAGGGCTGGAATAGTCCAACAGTTCGCGCAGTACGCTGTCTGTAAACATAATGGTATTCTCCTTATCATCTTGCAAGGCCGGGAAAGAGGCTGCCAAAGCCTCGGCTTCTTATGGCTGTTTCATCCTCCTTAACTTGAAGTCCTGTAATTCTATTGTAGAACAAAACCGCAAAAAATAAAAGCCATTTTTGGAAGTTTCGACTTCAGCCGTCTTCTGCAAAGCGACCGAAGTCGAAACGACCGCAGGACCATAGATTTAGGGACGTTTTCCCAGTGTGACCGGGATGTCCAGTTGCTCTTCGCTGCGCAACACGGTCAGCACCACCGTATCGCCTGGCGACTTGTAATTGATGAGGTATTTCAGCAGGTCGTCGAAGCGCAATACAGGCTGGCCGTCGATGGCGATGATCAGGTCGCCGCCCGCGCCCAGGCCTTGCTGGCTGGTGGCTTGTGTCCCGGCGCGGATGCCGGCCTGGTCGGCCGGGCCGTTGGCGGTCACGCTGGTCACATACGCGCCGGTGTAGGACTTCAGCCCCAGCGCCTCGATCTGCGCCAGGCTGAGTTCGTCCACCGACGAGATGCCCAGGTACGGATAATCGTACTTCCCTGCCTGGATCAGCACCGGCACGACGCGCTTGACGATGTTGATGGAGATGGCAAAGCCAATGCCCGAATTGACCGGCTCGCCGGTGGTGGTTGTCGCAGTGGTGCGGATGGCGCGGTTGATGCCGATGACCTCGCCGTTCAGGTTGAACAGCGGCCCGCCGGAATTGCCGGGGTTGATGGCTGCGTCCGTTTGGATGATGTCGCCGGCGGTAAAGAAACTGCCGCCCGGCGCCTCGCGCTGCGATTCGAGCGTGCGCCCCAGGGCCGAGATGATGCCGGTGGTCATGGTGCCGCTCAGGCCAAAGGGATTGCCGATGGCGATGACCGTCTGCCCGACCCTGAGCGCGTTCGAATCGCCCAGGGGCAGCGGGAACAGTTCAGAGGCGGGAGCGTCCACTTTGACGACCGCCAGGTCCGAGTCCAGGTCTGTGCCGACCACTGTCCCGTAGGCCTTGTAGCCGGAGGTGAAGTCCACTTCCACCTGGCGGGCGCCCTCGATCACATGCTGGTTGGTAACGACGTGTCCCTGGGCGTCGAAGACGAAACCGGAGCCTAAACTCCCGCCCTGCTCGCCGATGACCTGCAAGGCGACGATGCCCGGCATGACGTGCTCGTATAGACTGACCAGCGCCTCCTGTTGCCCGGCCGTGTCCACATTGACCGGCGCCAGCGGGGCGATCACCATCGGGGTAGGTTGAATCGTCACCTGGCTGGCAGGCACAGGCTGGGTCAGCCCCGGAACCTGGCAGGCCAATGCCGCCAGGACGAGTACCGTTAATACGATCCAGATACGTCTACTTTTCATTTGTCTCTCCTTCGATCCACAAGCCAACACTAAAACTTCAATTTCGAGGCTTCCTCGATCAATTCTCTTTGTTTGGACGACAGGTAGCGCGGGATTTCTACCTTGAGTTTTACGAACAGGTCGCCCCTGGTGGAGGCGCTTTTCACGTGCGGCATCCCGCGCCCGGCAATGCGGAAGACCTGCTCCGGCTGGGTGCCGGGCGGGATGGTGAGTTTGACCTTGCCGCTCATCGTCTCCACTTCGGCTTCGCCGCCCAGCATGGCGGTGAACGCGCTCACCTTTACAGTGGCGTGCAGGTCGTTGCCCTTGCGCTCGAAGCGTTCGTCTTCTTTCATCTCGACTACCAGGTACAGGTCCTGCCCGTTGGGCGCGGCGCCCGCCACGCGCACCTTGGAGCCGGTTCGCACGCCGGGGGGAATCTTCACGGTCACTCGTTTGCTGCCGGTCTGGATCTGGCGGGTGGCGCCGTGATAGGCCTCTTCCAGGCTGATCTCCACCGGCTGCTGGTAGGCGGGCATGTGTTGCGCGGCGCTGCCCATTCCCCCTCCGCCGAAGATGGTGCGGAAGAACTCAGAAAACAGGCCTTCGCCGAACAGGTCATCCAGATTGCCGCCATATTCCACGCGCACGCCGCCTGGTCCCCCGCCGCCGGCCCACTGGCCCCAATCGAAGCCGCCCGGCGCCCCGCGCTGCTGCCAGGTGGAATAGGCGCTGCCCAACCGGTCGTAATGCGCACGCTTCTGTGGGTCGTTCAACACCTGGTAGGCCTCGTTGATCTCCTTGAAGCGCTCTTCGGCCTGCTTGTCGCCGGGGTTGCGGTCCGGGTGATATTTCATAGCCAGTTTGCGATACGCCTTGCGGATGTCGTCCGCGCTGGCGCTGCGCCCTACGCCCAAAGTTTGGTAGTAATCCTTATAGTCCATTGCTTAACATTCTATGCCTTTTCATGGCAATATGACAAGCACCCAAAAGGGGGTCTAATATAACTCTAACCGAATCGCCACAATTTCCAGTATACTAACCCGATATTTCTCTCAAATAATTGCAGGATGTGGACAAATGGAATCAATCTGTGTCTATTGCGGATCCTCTGACGCGGTCTCACCGGACTACCTGGCTGCTGCCCGTCAAATGGGCCTGGTGCTTGCCGGACGCGGACTGCGCCTGGTCTTCGGCGGCGGCAAGACCGGCCTGATGGGCGCCGTAGCCGATGGGGCGCTGGCAGGCGGCGGCCAGGTCATTGGCGTCATCATCCCCAGCATGAACACCTCGGCGCTGGCGCATCCCGGCCTGACGCGCATGGACGTGACGCCCGACATGCACGCCCGCAAAGCGCGTATGCACGAACTGGCCGACGGTTACATCGCCCTGCCGGGCGGCTTCGGCACCTTCGACGAACTGTTCGAGACCATCACCTGGGCGCAAACCGGCGCGCACGAAAAGCCGGTCGGCCTGCTGAACGCAAAGGATTACTACCTGCCCCTGCTGGCTGCCTTGGATCACGCCGTTGCGGAGGGCTTCATCTTCCCCGAACACCGCCGCGCCCTGGCCTGTGAGGCCGAGCCGGGCGCCTTGTTGGATGCCATGCAAGCCTACGAGCACCCACACGAGGCGGTCAAGAGGTGGATGAGGCAGTAGGGCAGGTTGTTACTACGCATCACCTATCCAGTGCGCCCAGTCTGCTCCAGCAGTATGGGCGGCGTTAATCAGTCTCCTGTCGGCGGTCCAGAACTCTGCGTTCAATTGCTCGGCCAGGGCAAGATATATAGCGTCGTAGATTCTCGAATGTTGGATGGTCTCTGCCCAATCGAGGGCGCGCTGGCAAAGCAAGGCATCCAATGGCATCCTGTTGACATCGAGCAGGAATAAATCTTTCACAGCGTCGTGCGCCCTGGCAAGAGAAATCACCTTGCGATAGACATGCTGACGCAGGACCGAAACGACCTCGGCCAACCACCATTCAGGAGCATAGAGGTCGCAGCCTTCCTGCGCCCAGCGAAGGAAAAATGCTTCGACCGTCTCCAGCCCCCGAATGGGAATGACCATTGCCGCGGTGAGATTGGCGTCAACGACGATGTTCTTGGAGACTCTCGATAGCGGCGCGTAACTCACTGTCCCGCTCCTCTCGCATTTGGTGGATGAGTTCGACCATGTCGATCTCGATTGGTTTGCCGCCGCGTTCGCGCAAGATGGCCTGGCGATGTTCCCTGATCGTCTCCAGCGCTTTTAGGCGGCGTTCGCACACACTATCCTGCGTTTGCGCCGTCACATACTCCGCCACCGCCTCGCGGACGACATCGGAGACGCTGCGATTTTCGCGTTTGGCGATTTCCGCCAGTTGCTTGTGCTGCTCCGGTTCGAGCAGGATCTGGGCGCGGTATTTGTATCCTTGGGACATCGTCACCTCTGCCAGGATTATACACCTGCGCAGGTGTAAGTGTCAATTGCATATCCTCACGAGGCTGTCAGACATTGGATGCTGGAATCGCGAGTTCCCCACGCAGCACGGTGACCGCGCTCCCGCCGACTTTGACCGTTTCGATGGCCTCGCGCGGGCCGACCACTTCGACGTATGCCATACCCGGCCGGGCCATCCAATGTCCCTGCTCGGCCAGGAAGGCCGGCGAGTCGATCAAGCCGTAGCGCCACAGGTAAGCCGCCATGCCGCCGGTGGCTGAACCGGTGAAAGGATCTTCCAGGGTGTCGGGCGGCGCGCCGAAGTGACGGGCGAAGGTTGCGCCCTGCTCCACGCCGCCCAGGCAGAACAGGTGCGGGCTGAAGAAATCGCTCTTGGCGTGCAGGGCGGTGTACTTCTCCACATCCAGCATGGCTTTGCGCAGCGAGGCGTGTCCTTTTAGCAGGATCATGATCTGGGGCGTGCCGGTGCTGACGGTCTGGATGACCGCGCCGGGGAGCAGGTCAGATTCATCGAGGCCGAAGACAGGCAGAACGTCGGAGGGACGATGCGTGGACAGGAACTGCGGCTTGCGCTGCGACATGACGATCCGTTCCACCTTGCCGCCGGTCGCAAAGATTTCCACGTCGATGGGACCGTCGCGCAGTTCGAGCGGCATCTTGAGGTAGTCGCCGCCCAGCGCCAGGCGTCCCGAATCCACTAGCGCGTAGAGGGTGGCAATGGTGGGATGCCCGGCCAGCGGGATTTCCTCGGCCGGGGTGAAGTAGCGCGCTCGGAAGCGACCGTCCGGTTTGCGCCAGACGAAAGCCGTCTCCGACAGGTTCATCTCCCTGGCAATCGCCAACATGGTGGCATCGCCCAGGTCTGCGCAGTCGAAGACCACCGCGCAGGGATTGCCGCCCAGCGGGCGGGTGGTGAAGGCGTCGACCTGGTAGAGGGGATAGGTGGGCATGGTTTTTCTCCTTACGGTTTTATCTCGTAGACATCGCACAGGGAGAGCACGGCGCCCCGCCAGGGATGCCCAAAGCGCGCCGTTTCGATGGCGAGCGTCTCACTTCGTTACGTAACTACCTACCCTCACCCTGACACTCTCCCAAAGGGAGAGGGAAACGGACACGAACAACGGATTTCCTTGCCGAAAACTACAAAATCGTCCGTTTTTTGCTCCCCTCTCCCGCTGGGAGAGGGGCCGGAGTGAGGGCAGGTAGGCAGTTACTTCGTTACTTCCATGATGCGCGCCCTCCTGAACTTAAGGGACAGCCCGCCTTGGGGGCGGGCGTCGGCCTGGAGATGCTATCTCCAGGGGGGTTGATTGAATTCTACACGGTTAAGACTCATTGTCAATACTTTTGTGAGAGACAATCTCAACCTACGGTTTCATCTCATACGCGTCCCGCAACGAAAACACCGAATTCTGCCAGACGCGTTCGAAGCGCGTCATGTCTACGACGGGCTTGCGGATCATTTTAAGGCACAAGTCCATTTGCTGGGAGGTGGCGCTGGGTTTGCTGTAGAGTTGCAACGCATACTTCGAGAAGTCGCGCACCATGAAGTCGAAGATCTGGTCAACGGTGTCGTCGTCCACGTGGTAGAGGCGGGCGTTCTCGAGGATAAGTTGACCGTAGACGACCAGCGTGAACAGTTCGCCCAAAGCGAGGAGGAAGTCCGTGTCCTTTTGCTGGACCTCGGACGGGGTCGCGGTGGCGAGGAAGGTTTTCAGCGTCTCGATCTGTTCGCGGAAGAGACGGATGTTGGGCAGGTCGTAGAGCCCGTAGGCCAGGTTGTAGTCGTGGAATTGGATCTTGCCGAGTCCCTTGGCGGCTCCCTGATTGAATAGGAAATCATCGTTGGCGGCTTCACTGCGTGTCAGCACGGGCGGATACTCGCCAGGGAAGAAAAAGTAATTCGCCATGAACTTGACGATCAGCGCGATGTTGACGTGTACCGTCCCTTCGAGTTTGGGCAGGGCGCGGATGTCGCGCGCGGCCATCTCGAAGTACATGTCCTTCTCGAAGCCTTTGGCGGCGATCACATCCCACAACAGGTTGATGACTTCCTCGCCCTGGGTGGTCACCTTCATCTTGACGGTCGGATTGTAGAGCAGGTAGCGGCGGTCATCGGGCGAGGCGGCGCGCAGGTAGTCGGCGGCGCGCAGGGCAAAGAGTTTCATCGCCACGAGGCGCGCCCAGGCGTCGGTGAACATGCCGCGGACGTGGGGAAAGTCGGTGACGGCGAACCCGTACAGGCGTCGGTGCGAAGCGTGATGGATGGCTTCGTAAAAGGCGTGGGTGCAGATCCCGATCGAAGCCCAGCCCAGGTTGTACTTCCCGATGTTGACCGTGTTCAGCGCCGCGTCCCACGCGTCCTGGCCGCGGTGGAGGATGTCCGCTTCGGCCACGGGGTAGTCGGTCAGCGCGAAGTTGGCGACGTAGGATTGGCTGTCGCAGACGTTCTTGACGAGGTTGTAGTTGCGATGACGGTAATCCGCCGCGAAGAAAACGTACTCGCCCGTGTCGGCGAACTTGCCGAAGGTGGAGACCATCGGCGCGACATTGCCGTTGCCGATGTAATATTTTTCGCCGTTCGCGAGGAAGGTGCCATCGGGTTGGGGCGTGAGAGTCATGTCGGTAGAGTAGATGTCCGCGCCGTGCTGGCGTTCGGACAGACCGAAGGCGAAGACTTCGCCCTCGCTGAGGAGTTGCGCGGCCTTCCGCTTGAGCGCCTCGTTGCTGGACATCCAGATGGGTCCCAGCCCCAAAATGGACACCTGCCAGGTGTACCAATACGCCAGCCCGTAGAAGCCGAGGATCTCGTTGAACTCGCAGTTGCGCCACGTGTCCCAGCGCGCGTCGGCGTTGCCGTAGGGAGTGGGAGTCAGCAGGGTGGCGAAGATTTTTTCCTTCTTTTGGAATTCGAGGAAGTCCGCGTACCAGACGCGATGGTGGTCGTCTTCTTTGACGCGGCCTTTGCCTTTGGATTCAAAGAAGGCGATGGTTTTGAGCATGATCTGGCGGGATGCGTCATCGGGGTAGAAGCGGTTAGGGTGGTTGGGGTTGAACAGGATCATGGGGCACCTCGATTCGGGAAAATTTACCAAGTGTAATGGAAATAATTAGCTCTTTTGGGAAAAACGGGTAGTCACCCCGTTGAGTGTGGTTAGCACTTAAGGGAGATGGTATAACAGTCCACGCATGATTCGTCAATCCAGCTGCCATCATAGGTGTGCGCTGTTTCCACTTCCGAGCCGGGATGT
>JBMOMP010000038.1:0-16173 GCA_049323115.1 Chloroflexota bacterium | reverse complement strand
CCCAAAGTGCTTGAAACAGCGCCAATTTAGGCCATTCGGCGCAAACAACAGGTGTTTTGTAAGATGCAACATCGCCGGTAGTAATTCACGGCGCATAAAACCATCGAGTTTTAGCGGAAAGTAAAGTATAACGAACTTCCAGGACAATCGGCAACAGGTCTTTCCTTCCAGGGAACATATCCCGTTTAGTTCAGGATTACCCTCGAGGAAAGTGGAATAATAGTTGCCGTCTTACCACGGGTCAAAGCAGTCATAGTTTCGCTGAACTGCAATCCGTCCATCTCGCATCTCAAAATGAATGGCAAAATGCGCTCGCATTGTCGAACCTGGCATCAATGTTCCGACTGGCACAGCGAGTGTTCCGGTCCAGATTGCTTCGACGGCAGCCCGTGAGTCTTCGGCGGTTTCCGATTGGATTTCGTAGGTTTGTTGGCTCAAGATCTTTTGACCCTGCTCGGCACGAAGAAGAATCGCAGCCAGATCACTTCGTCCGCCGTTAGCGTTCAATCGGTTTGGAAACTCGATTTGAACGGCATCCGGCGTAAAGAACTGTGCCAGTTCATCTCCTATAACGCCTGATGCTAACGCATTGAGATACGATCGGATAAGTTGGCGGTTCTGCTTTTCCTGGTTTGACATGGGATTCTCCTTTTTATCTACTGCCACAGCCCGTGAAAACCTGTCGTTGCGGATTTGTTGAGCCTACCCAGTGACGGCTCACTTCCAATACCTTGGTCACCTGTATTTCTCCGATGTAAAGTCCTGAATGCCCATATCCTTTGCCTGGTTCAGCGGAAAGAATGCCCTCGAATCGAACATAGATCGCAAACACGTCGTAGGGACCATAGGTACCTGCGATATCGCCCATCGTAATTCCCGTTGGGTTCTCAGACAATTGAGAGAACTCATCGTTGGGTACGAGCCAGTAGCCTTTGCCTGGTTCCGGATGATATCCTCGCGTAACGGACCTGTCTGTGGGTCGATCAACACTTCGGTAACGGTGGAAATGTCACGGCGGAGACGGAAGTGATTCATGGCCTTGAAGCGCGCGATCTGGAAAATCCAAGCCGCAAACTGCCCGTGATGCCGGTAGCGCGGCAGCGCTTCCAACACGCCGAGAAAGGTCTGGGAAGTGAGGTCTTCGACATCAGCGGCATTGCCTATGTGGCTATAGATGTAGCGGTAGATGCGCCGGGCGTAGGCATCGTAGATGGCGGCCAACGCTGCCTGATCGCCTCACAGCACACCAGTCATGACTGTTTCGGGTACATCCGGTTGTGTATCTTTGGAACCTGTACCTGGCTTCGACATGTGTGTCCTTTGCAAAGAGATGTCTATATAATAAATCGTTCCTCTTTCGAAAAGCGGACAAAATTCTTCCCGTGCTGTAATATGATACCCACGGTCACAAATTGCGCGTTCCTTCTCGTAAAAAAGCGCAATTTATGACCGCCCTGGGTATATTAGGCGCAAGTTATTTTAGAATAGACAAGGCCATTTCTGTCAACTGTGCCAAATCTGCTCCACTTAATTCATAACTTAAATCACCAGCCAACCAGCGCAATCGTACCGTTCCATACTCGTTAGTCCACATTTTTTTATCTGCATCCCATCCACCTCGTATGATCACGGCAGGGTGATTAGCATCAAGGGATACCTCCTCGATCGAATTTGGCGCCACAATTTCACCAGAGCTCAAATCACGATTGGTAATGCCTAGTGTAATTCCCTTATCGTTGGAAAGCCAAGTGAATTCAATTGTGTCTGCTAAAAATCCAGCATCTTCACCAAGATAAACCCGAATGTTTTCTTCGTCCAGAGTATATCCAGATGGAATATATGTTGGCAGGTTGACTTTATGCGGAAATGCCGCAAGCGCATCTGACAGTGGCAATATTTGCGGCTCAACAACAGTCACATCACCAGAGTAATTATCTCCTGGATAGTCATCTGTTATTTCAAATATTTGACCAGAAATCTTGGCAACGAGCGAAGTCATAAATGCTCTTACAGGAGAAACTGTCAACAGCAAGGTTAGACTTGCTACTAAGACAATGGCTATCAATGCCAATTTTGGTTTTTGGGTTACAGCAAATTTTTGGAAGTTCATTTTCGGTGTCCCTTCAGGAGTTAAGGTAAGTTGAGACAATTTTTGATGTAGTTTCTTGGTAAATTCTGGGCTGGGTTCTTCGTGCAATTGATGTAGGAACTTATCATTCATAGTGTCACTCCATTTTTCGTCGCAATTCTGCTATAGTGCGGTGCAAAATGCTGCCGACATTACTTTCAGAAAGTCGTGTTATGTTTGCAATAGCACGATTGGTCAATCCTGCACCATATTTCAAGGCAATCAAATCTTGCTCCCGTTCTGGAAGTTCCAGAAGGAGACTTCGCAAAAGTTCTTTCTCTCGCTGCTCTTGAAATACTTTCTCAATATCAGCATCGGATGGCAATTGCTCAACTTGTATTAATGGCTCTGTTTCATTTTCTTTGTTTTCCCTGAAATGTTCCCTGCAAACATTTCGAGCAATTCCCAAGAGCCAGGTAGACGGAGATGCGATAATGGCATTGTATTTGGAGCGAATTTTCCATGCACGTTCAAAAGTTACGGCGGTTAAATCCTGTGCAAGTTCTCGATTGCATATTTTGTACAGAAAATAGTTGTAAACTCGTGGAAGTTCTGACGCGTAGATTGCATCCCAATCTACAGGTTGACCAATATTCAGCAAGGTTTGCAAATTTTCAAGTTGTTGTATCATCCTGTTAATATATTGACGTTTGTGGAGAAAGTATCACATGCAAAATAAAACGAAATCGTGTAAGATTCTAATTATAGTTATGGTCGACGATATGGGTAACCACCCCGCCGACCATAATTAGCCGCCTATTTTCTTCTACGAACGGGAGTGTTGCCAATCGAACTCCATTTGACGTGCTGTTCGGATTGCCAACTCTTCGCCTTCAAGCCGGGCAATCAGATGAAGACTCATGTCAATCCCCGCAGATATGCCCGCTGAAGTAACCACCCGGCCCGTGTCTACCCATCGTGTTTCGACCTGAACATGGGTATCAGGAAACATGCTGCGCAAATCTGGGATGTCTTCCCAGTGCGTAATCGCATTTTTGCCTTGCAGCAATCCGGCTTTACCCAACAGGAATGCGCCCGTACAAACCGAGGCCACAATCGTTGATGAGAGTGCGGTTCGTCTAATCCAGTCAACGATTGTTTCGCATTGTAATTCAGCAGTGACAATACCGCCGGGGATGATGAGGACATCTATGGCCGGATGATTCGCGACGTCAAAATGCGGCTGCACAGTCAACCCGCCGCGTGCCCTGACAGCCCGCATGCTCTCCGCGACAGTATATACCTCAAAGGCGTTGGGAGAGGCGGGTTCCAGGCGAGACTTTACCCTCGATGCCGTTGAGAATACTTCAAAGGGTCCGGCAAAGTCGAGAACTTCAACGTTCTCAAAGAGATAGATGCCAACGATGCGAGCCAAGGTAATCTACTCCTTATCGGTTGACCCAAATGCCTGGGCCAGGTCTGCAATCAAGTCATCGGGGTCTTCGATGCCGACCGAGTAGCGGATCAGTCCTTCGGGGATGCCCATGGCCTCGCGCTCCTCTGCGGTGCATTCTACGTGACTGGTAGTTGCCGGCGGCCCGGCGACCGTCTCGACCGCTCCCAGGTTGGCGGCGCGGTGCGCGAAGCGCAGGCGCGGCAGGACTTGTTTTACAGCGTCAAACCCGCCGCGCAGCATGAAGCTGAGCACGCCGCCGAAGCCGCGCATCTGGCGCTTGGCAACCTCGTGGTGGATGTGTGTTGCCAGGCCAGGATAGTAGACAGAGGCAATGGCTGGCTGGGCTTGCAGCCAGCGGGCGATCTTGAGTGCGCTCTCGTTTTGCTGGCGGATGCGAAGATAGAGCGTCTTTATGCCGCGGATGATTAGATAGGCGGCCATCGGATCGAGCGTGGCGCCAGTGATCTCGCGGTAGTGGTAAATTTTCTCCACCAATTTCGGTTTGCCGCAGACGATCCCACCCAGGGCATCGGCATGGCCGCTCAGGAACTTGGTGGCGGAGTGCAGCACCAGGTCCACGCCCAGAGACAGCGGGGTCTGGTTGATGGGCGTGGCGAAAGTGTTATCGGCGACCACGATCGCGCCGACCTTGTGGCCGGCGGCAGACAGGCGGGCAATGTCGATCACCTTCAAGGTGGGATTGGTGGGCGACTCGAGGTAAAGCACCTTGCAACCTTTGGCGATGGCGGCTTCGATCTGCTCGTGGTCGGTGGTGTCGCACAAGGTCACGTCCACATTGAAACGCGGCAGGAACTCGGTGAAGATTTTGTTCGTGCCGCCGTAAGTATCCTTGACCGAGACGACCCGGTCTCCAGGGGAAAGCAGGGTGAACAGGGTATTGCTGATGGCCGCCATGCCGGTGGCGAAACTGGTGGCTGCCTCAGCCTCTTCCAGAATGCGGACTTTTTCCTCAAATGCACGTACGGTGGGATTGGTATTGCGGCTGTAGATGTGACCGGGCTTGCGCCCCAGAGCCACGTCCAGCCATTTGTCCACATCGGGGTAGCCGTAGGCGGCGCTGTAGACGATGGGCACTTGTGTGGCACCCATCACCAAGGATTCGTCCTCGCCAGCCCACAGGACCTTGGTGGCGGCGGATGCCTGGGTGAGGGCGTTGTTTTTAGATGTTTTGGTTTGGCTTTTCATCTCT
The DNA here is from genome assembly GCA_049323115.1 of Chloroflexota bacterium. Classification (GTDB taxonomy): domain Bacteria; phylum Chloroflexota; class Anaerolineae; order Anaerolineales; family Villigracilaceae; genus JAABUE01. The sequence continues at coordinate 11,439 of JBMOMP010000038.1, read as the reverse complement.
ACGTTCGCTCATTCAGCGCCAAGATATTGTAATGCCGTGCGGACGTGCAGTTCAACGCCGGTTTTGAGCGCACCCTCGTCAATGTCGAAGCGCGGATGGTGATGCGGGTAGCAAGCGCCTTTGGCTTCATTGCCGCAGCCAAGAAAAGCGAACACACCGGGAATGCGGCTGGTGAACTCGGAGAAATCTTCGCCAACGGGAGTGATGACCCGGACGAGATTCTGTTCGTCGCCGAACACCTCCAGCACGGCCGGGCGGACGGCCTCCACCAATGCCGAATCGTTGACCAACGCCGGACTGCTGGCGAGGATGGTGAACTCGTATTTAGCGCGGTGCGCCGCACAGACGCCGGCGAGGATACGCTCTATACGCTCGCGGATGTCCCTTTCGACGTTGGTCTTGTCTTCATGCAAGTAGCGGGCCGTGCCTTCCAATGAGACCGTGTCAGGGATGATGTTGCTGGCCGTACCGCCGCTGACTTTGCCGATGACCAGGATAGTCGGTTCGAGGGCGCTGACCTCGCGCGTCTGGATCATTTGCAGGGATTGGATAACGTTCGCAGCGCACAGGACAGGGTCGATGGCCTGCTGGGGGTAGCCGGTGTGGCCTCCCTTGCCCATGATTTCGACCCGGAATTGGATCAGCCCAGCCATGACCGCGCCTGCCGAGAGGCCAATTTGCCCGGTCGGAAGGGCAGGCCACAGGTGCATTCCCAGGCAGGCGTCCGCAGGATAGTCTCGCAGCAGGCCGGCTTCGATCATCGGCAGGGCGCCGGAGTTCTCCTCGTCCGGCTGGAAGACGAAGACAACCTGGCCCGGGTAATCCTGCCTGTGCTGGCTCAGGACTTTGGCTGCTACCAGCAGCATGGCAGTGTGACCGTCATGACCGCAGGCGTGCATCCGGCCGGGTTCGGCGGACTTGAAGGGCAAGCCGGTCTGCTCGGGGACGGGCAGCGCGTCCATATCGGCGCGCAGGATCAGGGTACGGCCCGAACCGCTGCCGGGGAGGGCGGCCGCCACTCCAGTGGGCGTCACGCGTCGGGGGGTGAGTCCGCAGTTGCGCAGGTAGCCTTCCACTCTCTGCGCGGTGCGGAATTCCTCGCCGCCCAGTTCGGGATGCTGGTGGAAGTCGCGGCGCAGGTTGATCAGTTCGTCATTGAGCGATTCGATCTCTTGCCGGATGTCCATGATCAACCCTTGATGATCAGTTCACGCGGGTAGTGGGTGAGCAGTTCGTAGCCGGTCTCGGTAACGACCAGGCTCTCGCTGATCTCGAAGCCCCAGGTGTCCATCCACATGCCAGTGATGATATGGAAGGTCATGTTGGGCTGGAGGACAGTGCGGTCGCCGAGGCGCATGCAGCAGGTGTGCTCGCCCCAGTCGGGCGGGTATCCCAAGCCCATCGAGTAGCCAGAACGGGACTCTTTGATGATGCCGGTATGGGCAATGGCTTTGCGGAAGGCCAGGTCTACTTCCTCGCAGGTGGCGCCGGGCTTGACCGCAGCCAGCTCAGCGTTCAGGCCGTCGATGGTCCACTTGGCAACATCTGTCAATTGCTTGGACGGTTTTTTGCCCAGGTAAAGTGTGCGCGAGAGCGGGCAATGGTAGCGTTTGACCGTTGAAGACAACTCCATATTGATGGACACCTCGTTCTTGAAGCGGTCGGAGGTCCAGGTCAAATGCGGGGCAGAAGCCTTCTCCCCGGCGCAGAACAGGGGCGGAAAAGCGGATTCGTCGCCGCCGTATTCTTCCGTGCCGCTCGTCTGGGCGGACAGGACGGCAGCGGCCACTTCGCACTCGCGTACGCCGACGTTGATCGCATCCACGGCGGTCTGCACCACCTTTTGGGTGATAACGCCGGCCTTCTTCATCAGGGCAATCTCAGCCTGGGACTTGATACAGCGCACCCAGGAAACCAGCAGGTGGGCATCCTCGAATTTGGCATCCGGCAGGCCAGTCTTGATCACCTCATACGAGCGCGGCGTAAAGTATGGCGCATCCATTTCCAGACCAATGGTTTTGTTTCCCCAACCGCGTTCGCGCATGGCGGCGGTCAGGAACTGGAACGGGTGCTTGATGCGCGACTGCACCAATTCTTCGGGCCAACCGAGCACATTTTCGGGTGCGAGCCAGGTGGTGAAGCGGGCGCACGCCACGTCCATCTTGCGGACGATCAACTGCGGCTCGTCGGCGTCAAGCGCCAGGACGACGGCCTGCTCGACGTAGTATGAGTGGGCGTCATATCCCGTCAGGTAGTTCATGTTGGCAGGATCAATCACGATCAGGACTTCAAGGCCGGCCTTTTCCATGTGGTGTTTGGTGCGTTCCACGCGGGTCTGGTATTCACTTTTTTCGAACAGTGTCATGACATTTCTCCTCTCATAAAAAGGTTTTCAAGACAAGTACCGGTTAGTCTTGCGTTCCCCAGCAAAGGCGCAGATTCCAGTGAAATTTATAATGGTTTTATCTGCTATTAATCAATGTTGAGCTTCGAGATCAATTGCTCTGCAGTCTCAAGAATATGCTCTTGGATCGCTTTCTTCGCCATGTTTGCATCACCCTGCTTTAAAACATCGATCAGCCGACGATGTGTCATTGGATAACTCTGCTCATCGCCTCGTTTGGTTATCATCATGAAATATCGAATCTGAGGATTAATTTGCTCAAGCGTCTCTTGGAGAAGCCTGTGGCCTGAACGGGACCAAATGTAATTATGAAATTGGATATCCAGCAAAATTAGTTTGTCATAGTTCTTGAGCTTTACCAACTTATCCATGCTGTCGACCAATGTTTCAAGATGAACATAATCCTCCTGGTTAATATTTTCTATGGCAAGGCTGATCGCAAGGCCCTCGAGAGCGCTGCGTAATGAGGCAAGTTCTCGCAGGGATTTCTTGTCCCACTCATTGACAAAATAAGATCCATTTGGGTGACGCCTAACCAGATGATGTTGCTCCAGCTTGACCAGGGCCTCCCTGAGAGGCGTTCGGCTGACTCCCAAGGCTTTAGCGAACTCAACCTCCCGCAGAGGTTGACCGGGTTTCAGTTCTCCTTCAACAATCGATTTGCATAGCGCATCGAACACGAAGTCTGATGTTTTCTTTCCTTGCCCTGTAATTGGCAAAAGAGACAAAGTTTCGATCATGTTACTCCAGAAAGCCAAGGCTTGAAAGTTTTTGTATACTTGTATACAAGTATACAAAAAATCGAACATAGAGTCAAGCCCCACAGACCCTGGCGATCTGCTGGGCAGTTTTTTGCACTATATCTTGCTTGGCAACTTCACATTTTCCTTACAAACTTCATATCTTTCCTTTACAACCCCCTTGGATGATGGCGCAAGAAAAATCTTTCGCACCACCTGGGATTTGATCCATACCTGGGCAGGCGTTGCCATGACCGCGATTGCGGCCCTCCACATCCGCGCGCACTTGTCCAAAAGGCAAATACCTTTGCTGGCTTGTCAAGTCCGCTGGCATCGGTAGCGGCCAGCGTGTTCCGGGCGTCGACATTCCTCCACGCCTCACCCCTCCACGCCCTACGCACTCCTCCTCACCTCGAACGACCCGAACTCGCCTGTGGCCGTCTCCCACTCCTCGCGCGCCTCCTCCACCAGCGACATGCGCGGGCCGCGCTTCACGGCTTGCAGGAAACGTTCCACTTTCTCCCGTTCCCCTTCGGCCAGCGCCTCGACGGTATCGTAGCCCACGTTGCGCACCCAGCCGGCCACGCCGATCAGCATGGCCGTCTGCTGGACGAAGGCGCGGAAGCCGACGCCCTGCACCCGCCCCCTGACCCAGATGTGCGCGCGCACGGTTTCAACTGGAGGCTTCATTTTTTGGTCTCCTTTGCAAGACGCCAATCAACGGCAGGAAGAGCAGCAAGCCCAGCAAGGCCAGGTAGGGCAACATGTTGCGCAGGAAGACGCCCGCCACGTTCTCGCCCAATGCGGTTTCGCGCCAGCGCGTCTCCAGTTGCGCCAGCGGGACGCCCAGCGTGCGCACCGCGCCCTCGTTGCAGCCCAGCCCGTCGGCGTAGGCGGCGGTCAACGCAAACAGCGCCGCGCTGCCGTAGGTATCGCGCAGGTAGCGGACGAAAGATTGGGATTGGGCATACGCCAGGAAAGCGGAAGCAGCATCCAGGGGGAAAGAGGCGCACAGGTCCGCCATCGGCAGCAGCGTCCCCTCCCGGCTGGCCGTCTCCAACGCCAGCGCGTAATCTGGGTTGGGGTACAGTTCGGCCAGCGAGGCCACGCCCTCGCCCAGCCACACCGGCAGGCGCGCGTAGCCCTGCCCCACGCTGCGGTAGAGCAACACATGCGCCAGTTCGTGCGGCAGCAACGTCTCCATTTCGATGCCCTGCGTGGGCCCCGGCGCTACCACGGCCATCACCACGTTCAGTTTCGGGTTGGCGTGGCCGCCTGTCCACGTTTCGCCGCCCAGGTACAGCGCGCCTTGCAGGTCGGTCCCGGCCGCATACACGTATACGTCCACCGGGGCGAGATTGGCGGAGGAGACCAGCGTCGCGGCCTGGTTCATGCCCCGGCTGGCCGCGTCCAACAGCGCCTGCCCAAAGGCCGGGTCGCCTTCGTACCAGTGCACCGTCAGCAGGCCGTTCGAGGCTTCCTGCCACGGGAAACGGTCGTCCAGGTAACGCGCCTGGTACTCGGCGCTGCGGGCGGTCTGGCCGTCTTGCAGGCTGAATTCGAACCAATACGTCAGGGTGGTGAACGGGCGCAGCACGTTCTGCGTCACATCGTAGCGGTACGAGACCAGCCCGTCTTGCGCCACCTGTACGGGTTGCACGCGCGTGATTTCATCGAAGTCATCCCGGAAGTAGAGCGCCCCCCCGATGATGGGGATGGGGGATTGGGCGCGCGCCCGGAAGGTGACCTGCACCCCGAACTCGGACTCTACCCCCACTTCGGTCAACGTCACGCTTCCCGACTGCGCCCGGGCCTGCTGAGGCGCACCCAGGAGGAGCGCAGCCATCACGAACAACAGCGCAAAACGGCGCATCGGCTTACCTCCCCAAATACACCAGCAAAGGCGTCAGTGTCAACGGGCTGAGCAGGGTGCTGGCAAAGACCGCCGCCGTCACCAGCGAGGGTTCCAGGCGGTATTCGCTGGCCAGCACGGTGGTGGTCACAGCCGTAGGCATGGACGTTTCGACGATGACAGCCTGCCTGGCCGCTTCCTGCAAACCGAACGGCGTCGCCAGCAGCAGCCCAACCAGCGGCGCGACCGCCAGACGCAGCGTCATACTGGCAGCCACCACCGACCACGAGCGCCCCCATTCCACGCGCGCCAGTTCCAACCCCAGCAGCACCAGCATGAGCGGGATGGCGCCGTTGGCGGCCAGTTGCGTCGTCCGTTCGAGCGCCAGCGGCAGCGCGACCTGGAAGCGGTTCAACAGCACCGCCAGCAGCGCCGCGTACATGGTCGGGATTTTGAACAGGCCCAGCAGGGCAGTCTTGAAATCTGTATGCCCGAGCGAAGCCACCAGCACGCCTACTGTGTTGAACAGCAGCGAACTGGCGACGAAGTACAGGCTGGCGTGTGCCAGCGCATCCTGCCCGAAGGCGAACGCCACCAGCGGCAGGCCGTAGTTGCCGGTGTTGCCGAACAGCGCCGTCAGCAGCAGCACCATGGACAACGGGCGGGATAGCCGCATGGCGCGCGCGGTCAGCAAGGCCAGGCAGCCGATCGCCAGGTAAGCCGCCAGCGCAAACCCCATCGTCCCGGCAATCGCGTCCAGCGGGAGCGTGTTCTTCACCAGCAAGTTGAACACCAGGATCGGGCTGAACACATAGAAAATGACCCTGCCCAGGCTGCGCGAATCCACCTGCAAGAATTTCGCCAGCAGGAACCCCACCCCACCGACCAGGATGATTGGCAGCAGGTTGTTCGTAAAGGTCGCGATGAGGTCTGCAAATGACATACCGGCCGGCCGGGCGTTCAGGCTTCCAACTCGTCTTCATCTTCCGCGTCGTACGCCATCAGGTCGAATTGCGCCAGGTCTTCGGTGAAGGCCAGGTTGTCGAGCGCCTCTTCCAGGAAGGCGATTTCGTCGTCCTCTTCGGCGGCGTCCAGCAGGCTTTCGAGGTAGATGCGCACGTCCTCGCCGCCGATCTGCGAAAGCGACCAGATGGCGGCTTCGGTCACGGCGCTGTCGTCCTCTTCCTCCAGCAGGCGCAGCAGCAACAGGCGCGCGCCGGGCAGCCCCAATTCGCCGGCCGCCTTCACCGCCGCCGCGCGCACGATCAGGTTCTCGGCGAGCAGCATGGACAGCACCTGCTCCGCCCAGCGCTCGTCGCTGGAGCGCCCCATGGCGAACAGGGCGCTGGCCTTCCAATCCGGGTTCTGGCGCTTGAAGGAGGCTTCGATCAGCACCGGCGCTTCCGGGCGGGACGAGTATCCCAACGCTTCCAACGCGCGGCGGCGCACGACCGCTGGTGTATCTTCGCTGTTGAAGGCTTCGAGCAGGGCGTCTTCCACCTGGCGCTGGGCTTCGGCCGGGATGTCTTCGAACTCGCCCAACTGGACGAACATGCCCAGCGTGGAGGCGGCTTCGGCGCGCGCAGAGACGTCTTCGTCGTTGGCCAGGATGCGCAGGTAAATCGGGATGAGACGCGGATCTTCGCATTCGTCCAGCAGGCGCATGGCGCGCACCCGCACCTGGGCTTCGGGATCGTCCAGCAGCGCCCGTCCCAAGTCATCGAAGGAGACCAGGGTATCCTCGTCAGCCAGGGCGTCCAGCCGGTCGAGCAGGAGCAGTTTGCGGCTGGGGGCGATGCGCGGCCAGGCTTCCAGCAGGGAGTCGAGCGCTGCGGCTTCTATGTCCGAGAATTCGATCAGGTAACGGGCTGGCAGCGGCTTGCCCTCGTCGAGCAGCGCGTCCAGCACTTTTTGGAAGGGAGGGTGGGAGACGCTCATCGTTCTTACGGCAGGTCGATCTGGATCGGGTTGATGAAGTCCATGGCGTTGATGTACAGCATGAACAGGAGCAGGAACGCAAACCCGGCGGCGTGCACCCAGTTTTCGAACTCGTGCGGCACGCGCCGCCGCAGGATGAGTTCGGGCAGCACGAAGATGATGCGCCCGCCGTCCAGCGCCGGGAAGGGCAGCAGGTTGAAGATGCCCAGCGTGAGGGTCAGCGAGGCGATGATCTGGAGGGTGAAGTTGGTCGGTACCACCGGGGCGGCGCCAGGCGGCGCGGCGGCGGCCTGCTCGCGGCTTTCCACGTCCCGGCTGACAGCCTGCCCGAACAGGTCATAGATGCCCTTCAAGCCTACAAAGCGCCCCTCTTCGGGCGACAGGCTGCCGCGCAGCATTTTGGCTGGGAAGGACAGGATCTGGATGACCTGGTTGTAGGTGTATGTCGCGCCGTAGGGAATGGTCTGGAAGAAGGACGCAGCCGGCACCAGCGGCGGACCGGGCAGGATGCCCAGCGAGCCTTGCTCGGCGGTGCGGCTGCCGAGCGGCACGGCAGTGACCTCCAGCCTCTTTTCGCCGCGCTGGACGGTGATGCGCATGGGCTGGTCGAGGTGCGCGCGGATCAGGGCGCGGAATTGTTCCTCGCCGCTCACCGGCTCGCCGTCCACCGCCAGGATGAAATCGTTTGCCTGCAGGCCGGCCTGCGCGGCGGGAGAATCGGCGACCACTTCGTAGAGCATCACCTGTTCCATATCCGGGATGCCCACCTGCATGAACAACATGCTGTTGACCAGCACGCCCGCCAGCAGGTTCATCAGCGGCCCGGCGAACAGCACGCCCAGGCGCACCCAGGGGCTGGAGGCGGCCAGTCCGCCCGGTATGTTCGGGTCGTTCTCGCCTTTGGGGCGCACGAAGCCGCCCAGCGGCAGCCAGTTGAGCGTAAAATCGGTCTCTTTCCATCGGAAGAGTTTGAGCGCGCGCGGCGGCAGGCCGACGCCAAACTCCTCCACTTCCACTTTCAGGAGACGCGCAGCCAGGAAGTGCCCGAATTCGTGGATGAGCACCAGCCCGGCAAAGACAGCGATAAAGATCAATGTTTGAAGCACGTGACAATCCTTTGTTGTACTGGTAAAACGAAACGCGCCTGTTCGGCGCGCTCATTATATCCCAATCCGCTGAAGGTAAATCCGGAAAAAAAGGTGCGCCGAACAAGATGTTCAGAACAAAGAGAATGGACAGGATAAACAGGATATTCTTTTGCCGACGAAAGGCTTATCCTGAATCTCCTGTCTATCCTGTTTGACAGGGTAAGCAATGACAAAAATTCAAGAAATCGGCGTAATCAGCGACACAGCGTCCCCTTTGGGGATCTGCGGATCAAGGGACGATGCTGGCCGGGCCGCCCGTCCCCGCGACCAGCACGTCCTGCACCCCCGGCAGTTCCCGCGCGCGTCTTGCCACGACTTCGGCCTGCTCCCGCGCACAAAGGATGTGGATGTTCGGCCCGGCGTCCACCGTGTACAGGACGGGCAGTCCGCCGGCCCGCCAGGCCCGCACCGCTTCCATCACTGCCACCGAAGCGGGCTGCCAGTAGAACAGCGCCGGGCTGGAGGTCATCATGACCGCGTGCATCATGTCCGAATCCAACTCGACCACAGCCGCCAGCGCCTCGAAGTCGCGTTCCAAGATGGCGCGGCGGCACAGGTCCAGGCGGCGCGGCGTATCCGCCACGCGCGCGGGCTGCAAGGGGCTGGTAGGGGCTAATGCGTGGCCCTCGGTGGAACCGGTCTTCTTGTGCCCCGCGCTGACGATAGCCACGCAGTCGGCCAGGTCCCAATGTTCGGGCGGGGCAATCGAAAAAGCAAATGAGTCCTCGTCCGATGCGCCCGCCTGCCATTCGACGAATCCGCCGGGGATGGAGCGGCAGGCCGAGCCGGAGCCGCGCCGCGCCAGCCGCGAGAGGTGCGCTTCCGGCAGGTCGAGTCCCGCCGCGCTGGAAGCGGCCAGCGCCAGCGCCGCGAAAGCCGCCGCCGAGGAAGCGATGCCTGCGCCGGAGGGAAAGTTGTTCTCGCTCATCACTTCCGCCTTCATCTCGATCCCCGCCATTTCGCGCACCAGGTCGAGGAGGAACGAAATGCGCTCCAGCCCCTTACCGGTCACTTCATGGCCGTTGATGACCAACTCATCGAACGGTAAGGAAGGCTGGAAACTGACCGTCGTGCGCGTGAACAACCCGTCCAGGTTCATGGAGATCGAGCCGTTGGCGGGAATGCGCAGGGCCTGGTCGCGGTTCCCCCAATACTTGATGAAGGCGATATTGGGATGGGCAAGGGCGGTGGCCATGATCATAATAAGATGATACCACTACTACTACAAAGGTGGCAGATTGGTATCTTGCTTTCATGCGATTTTGGTTCTATCATACAAACATGATGAGCAAGATAGATAAATTTCGTATCTTCTCAATTTTTCGGGGACAAGGAACACCGTCCCGAAGGTTTGAGCGGCTCAACCAGGCTTTCGAAGAAACCTTCGGGACGTTCCCCCGCTTTTTGAGAAGATACTAAATTTCTTACTTCGGTTACTTTTACCCCGGCAGTTGTTGGTTTCCTAAGGGACGGTGATCGATTGTGCCTGGGGGTGCGTAAGAAAGTTTCCTCAGGTTTAGGAGAAAACCTGATTGCAGGGATCGGCGGAAAAATCGGTGACTCGCTAGAAATCCAAAATGAGCCCCCCGATGATGCAATGGATCGAGAGACCAATGAGGAGATCGGAGTAATTGTTGTCGAGAAACGGGAAATGGGGAGGGTCAGGTTTATATTTTCCCATAAGCCCCCAGATAGCAAATGGAATCAGGATGTCAGAGTTTACTTTATCACCAAGTGGCAGGGGGAGCCTTCTGAAACCGAAAGCACAAAACCCGAGTGGTTTGAACTTGGTGATCTCCCTTGGGGACGTATGTGGACAGATAATCAATACTGGTTACCCAAAGTGTTATCTGGCCAGCAAGTGGATGCGATTTTCTTGTTTAGCGATGATAATAAGATTGTAGAGTACAGGTTTGAAGGAGAAGGATAGTTTTTGCCACGAAGGTGCCAGGGAGTTCAAGAGTAGACTTCGGTGTTACTCAAAGGAAGACATTATCAAAATAATTCTGATTGTTCTTCAATTTAGGCGAGATTTTTGTATAATACTCTATCTAGGCGGTTTAGGATTAAATTTCTCAAATTTTTTTGAACTATTTCCCATTTTTGTTCTGCATCTATAATAACCCACCGACTTGGATCAGATTTTACCATCTCCAAATACCCCATCCGCACGCGCCGGTGGAACTCAACCGTATAAGCATCCAGGCGGTTCCACTCTTCGGCTTTTTGCTTGCGTCCCAGGCCGATTTCCACGTCCAGGTCAAGCAGGATCGTCAGGTCAGGGACCAGCCCGCCGGTGGCGTATTCGATGAGCGCGCGCACCTGCTCCAAATCCTGTTGGTGGCCGTAGCCCTGGTAAGCGATGGTCGAGTCGGCGTAACGGTCGGACAGGACGATCTCGCCCGCCTCCAGGCGCGGACGAACGACCTGCTCCACGAACTGCGCGCGCGCCGCTTGGTAGAGCAACGTTTCTGTGCGCGGATTCATCTCGGTGTTTTCCAGGTTATGCAAGATCTCGCGGATCTGCTCGCCGATGGACGTCCCGCCCGGTTCGCGGGTGGGGAAAACGGGATAGCCCTTCTCGCGCAGGTATTCGACGAGGTAGGGGATGTGACTGGTCTTGCCGGAGCCTTCGGGGCCTTCTAAAGTGATGAACATGGGGCTTATTTTATTCCCACTTGAGATGGATTTCATCCCGAACATGAATCCGCCAGCAAGCCAATCCTGCCTGTGAAACGCGGATTACATTGCCCAATCGCTTTGCCTGCGTGTTGAATTCAGGATGTTTGAGAAAGCGTCGAATGAAAATTGCGGCTTCGTATTTCTCGACATCAAGATAAACAAGACTATAACGCGCATGGCACAATTGGGGTTTGAAAAAGTCATCATCGCGTGTAAAGAAGGTCGAGCGGCGTATTCCTTGCAAGAAGGTAATGATTTGTTTATCCTTCATGCCGCTACTGCCTACATTGACCCCAATCTGTCGGATAGCAATACGCCAACTTTCGAGAAGTTGGCGTTGATCCTTCGGGATGTTTTCATCCAGGATGTTCATGCAGCGAGTGATTCCAGCACGAATTCATCTGCATGTTTGATGAACGCCTGGCTGGCTAATTGAATTGCTTCCTGGATGGCTTCCCTGGTAATGCTGTCGTTCCACCCCTCGATGATCGATTCCCAGGCCATTCCGCCGGCGACCTGCTCCAGTACGTCAGAGACCAAAACGCGCGTGCCGCGAAACGTCGGCTTCCCGTGACAGATTTCCGGGTCGGTGACGATAAAACGTCCCATGAATTGAGCGGCGGTCATCGTACTCATTGACGTTTCTCCTTGCTTCGAGGCATTATATCATTCTCC
>JBMOMP010000037.1:0-16381 GCA_049323115.1 Chloroflexota bacterium | reverse complement strand
TGGAAGTCCGCTTCGGGGTGGGGGAGGGTGTCCCTGCGGCAGGTTGTGGGTGGTCAACGGCGGGAATACCTTGGCGGGCACACGTGAAGGCGGGAATGAATTCCCTTCTCAGTACATGGAAGTCCTTCGGACTGGAGCGGATGACGGCGCGCGGGTGGAAGGTCACTGCGGGGTGGAGGAGGGTGTCCGTGCGGCGGGGAAAGCCGTCCACGAATGAAAGCCCACGAATAAACGAACGGATGACAGCGCGCGGGAGAAGTCCGCTTTGGGGAGGGGGAGGGTGTGGGTGGTCAACTGACTCTGTCACGGACTCACGGACGGCAACGGATGGACGGCGCGCAAATGGAAGCCCACTTCGACACTCCCTGCGATTGCAGTGCAATGGTTTTGGACTGGGCACGGCTGTCCCTGCAGCGACGGCTGACGATCGTTTCCAGCGGCGTTCTCAGGCGGACGTTTTGCGTGACTAATAATCCTGCCGCAGGGATACGTTGATACCCAAGGAGTTGGGCTTCTCATTTACTTGACACGGGCGGCAGGGACATATACAGCGGCGCGGGTGCGAGAGTCAGGCAGAGGCAAAATGCGGATCGCGTTTCCAGTTAGAGTGTCAACGAAAACAGCAGCAACTTTCCCGTAATCTCCAATGCGAAGGGTTCACATCCCAACCATACATCGCTGCAACGTGTATAATTTCCTTATGCTACACCTGCTGCGCACCAAGATCGGCATTCCTCCTGCCCGTCCCAAACGGGTGGAGCGCGCGCGGCTGGTCGAGCGGGTCTGTGAGGGAATGTTGCGCTCCTGCACGATGATTGTTGCGCCGGCCGGTTTCGGCAAAACCACCTTATTGGCAGATTGGGCGCGGGAGAGTGACATCCCGGTAACCTGGCTTTCGCTCGAACCTGCCGACCGCGCCCCGGAGCGATTCCTTTCCTACCTCGTTTACGCCCTCCAACAGGTCTCCCCGCAGGCCGGGCAGACCGCCCTGGCCCTGCTGCAAAGCGGCCGAGCGGTATCCGACGAAGCCGTCCTGCTCTCCCTGCTCAACGACCTGGAAGACATCCCTGCTGATTTTGCCCTCATCCTGGACGATTACCACAGCGTAGACGACCCCCAGATCAATGGGATCGTTGATTTCCTGCTGGAACACCGCCCGGCGCACATGCACCTTGCCATGATCAGCCGCAGCGCGCCGGGACTCTCGCTGGCCCGCCTGCGCGCCCTCGACCAGATTGTCGAGATCGGCGCCGCCGACTTGCGTTTCACTGCTGACGAAATCCGCTCCTTCTTGGAACAGGTCATGGGAGCGCAACTCACACCCCAGCAACTTGCCAGCCTGGCGCATTCGACCGAAGGCTGGGCGGTCGGCCTGCAATTGGCCGGTCTCGCCTTTGCGCGGCAACCCGAAAACTGGCCCTCTCTGGCCGGGCAGGAATACATCTTCGACTACCTGGCAGAGGAAGTCCTGCGCCGCGAAGCACCTGAAGTGCAGGAATTCCTGAAGATCACCGCCCTCTTCGACCGCTTCTGCCTGCCGCTGCTTGAATACCTGTTTGCCGCCAAATCGGAGACTACAAATGGAGACCAGGCCGGGCAGGATGCCGCAGAAACTACTCTCTACTCTCCAATCTCCATTCTCTCTTACATCGAACACGCCAACCTGTTCCTCGTCTCCCTCGACCAGACCTGGCACCGCTACCATTCCCTGTTCACCGACTTCCTGCGCAAACAGGTCACACCCGAACAAGCCACCCCACTCTACCGCACTGCCAGCGACTGGTTCGAACAAAACGGCCTGCTCGACGAGGCCATTCACTACGCCGTTCACGCCGCCGACCACGAGCGCGCCGCCGACCTGCTCGAAGGCCATTACCGCCACATGCTCCAACGCGGCGAGCAGGCCGCCATTTCCGAGTGGCTTGCCTGCCTGCCGCCTGAATTACTCGAAGGGCGCCCGCTTTTGTGGCTGGCGCGCGGCTGGGCCAGCCTGATCGCCTTCGACACAACGCAGGTCATCGCGTGCATCGAAAAAGCCGAGAGGCTTGCCCCTCCGACCCCGGCCGGGGACCGGCTGCGCGGCGAGATACAACTCCTGCGCTTCCTGTGCGACATCTTTTCTGGTCGGGTCTCAGTCACAGATAAAATTGCCGCCACGTTTTCCCTGCTCGAAGAACAGGATGACTTCCTGCGCCCCCTGCTGCATTTCAACCTTGCCCTGCATCACGTTACACAAGGCTGGACTGCCCAGGCCGTGGAGGCTCTCAGTGAAACCCTGCGCCTGACCGCCACCCTGAAGAACCCCCTGGTTGCCATCATCACCCACACGCAATTGGGCGAGACCCGCCAACTGCGCGGCGCGCTGGGCCTGGCCGAGCGCGCCTTCCAGCAGGCCATCCGGTACGCAAAAGAGACCCTCGGCGAGCACACCGTCCTGCTGGGCATGCCCTACGTCAGTTACGCCGAACTGCTGCGCGAACAGAACCGCTTCGACCAGGCCATTCGCTACGCCGAACAGGGCATCGCCTACTGCCAGGTCTGGCAGCCCATTGCCAGCATGGACGGCCACATCAGCCTGGCGCGCCTGCTGGCTGCCCAGGGACATTGGGACGAAGCCTACGCCCGCCTCGAAACCGCCATGCAGTTGGCCGAAACCAACGTCTCGATCCTCGACGACACCTTCATCGCCATCCAACTGGCGCGCCTGGCGCTGCTGCAAGGCGACCTGGCGCACGCGACGCAGGTCATCCAGGCTTATGAACTGGAACAACCCAAGACAGAGATGTACTACTACCTGTGGGAATATTGCCAACTGGTCCTGCTCCGCGCCCAGACGCTTGCGCTTCCCTCCGACCCCGGGCCTGCCCCGGCCGTCGCCGAGGCCTTGTCCACGCTGATGGCGGATTCCGAGCGCCGCGAGCGGGTGACGCCTACCATCGAGGCCCTCATCCTGCGCGCCTATGCCCTGCACGCCGCCGGGCAGCGCGCCGAAGCCGCCGCCGACTTGTCCCGCACCCTGACCCTGGGTGCGCAGGGCGGCTACGTCCGCATCTTCGCCGATGAGGGCAAAGCGCTCCTTTACCTTCTGCAACAATACCGCCCCCAAATCCACGTCCCGCATTCCTACCTCGATCAAATCCTTGCCCTCCTGCGCAGCGAAACTACGCATCACGGATTACGCGCTGCGCAACCATCTGCCTCCACATCACAAGATTTTTTCCCCCTCACCCGCCGCGAACTCGACATCCTGACCCTGCTTGCCGCCGGCAAGAGCAACCAGGAGATTGCCGCCGAGCGCGTGTTGTCCCTCAACACGGTCAAGAAACACGTTGCCAACATCCTGGGCAAACTCGGCGTCTCCAACCGCACCCAGGCAGTGACAGTGGCCCGCGCGCAGGGATGGATTCCATGACCCCGAACCAACAGGAGCAACCCGCTATGCCTGATGCACCTATCCCCTATTTGAGCGACCCCTCCGGCCAGGAACATCCCTTGCGCAGCGCCGTCAACCGCATGGGACGGGCGGTGGGGAACGAGATCGTCATCCTGGAGAGACGCGCCTCGCGCGAACATGCCGTCATCCGCCGCGAGGGACGCAAGTTCATGCTCGAGGACCTGGGCAGCACCAACGGCACCTTCCTTAACGGGGAGAGGCTCCAGTCGGCTGTCCAGTTGCGAGACGGCGACCAGGTCAAAATCGGGGAAGTCCCGTTCACCTTCCATGACCCGGAAGGCACGTCGGCGGAGACGCCCTTCCCGGAGTTGGAGGTCAACCGCGAGGCCGCCGAAGTCCGCGTGAACAGGCGGCTGGTCAACCTGTCGTCCAAAGAATTTGCGCTGCTGGTCTTCCTGCACGAGAACCGCGGACGGGTATGCTCGAAGGACGAGATCGGGCAGGTGGTGTGGAGCGAGTACCAGACCGGCATCTACGATTACCAGATCGAGAACCTGGTGCGCCGCCTGCGCACCAAGATCGAGACCGATCCCAACGCGCCGCAACTGCTGGTCACCCTGCGCGGCCTGGGGTACAAACTGGTGGGGTGAACCGCCGGATACGTGGGGAGTTGGTGGCGGCTTGTTAGCCAGCGGATAGGTATGGGAACCGGGGGGATGGTATCATCAGCGCAGAACGGAGAGAGTTGTGTCAGCATTCACCCTGGAAGGAAAGACGCTCGGAAAATATCGCGTGCTAGAGGCGCTTGGGCGCGGCGGCATGGCGCAGGTCTATCGCGGCTACCACCCGCAGTTGGAGCGGTACGTCGCCATCAAAGTGCTGCGCGCCGACCTGGTGGAGCAGGAGGAGTTCCTGGAGCGCTTCCGCCGCGAGGCGCACGCCGTCTCCGGACTGCGGCACCCCAACATCGTGCAGGTCTTCGACTTCGACGCGCAGGACGATTACTACTACAT
Source organism: Chloroflexota bacterium (assembly GCA_049323115.1). GTDB lineage: Bacteria > Chloroflexota > Anaerolineae > Anaerolineales > Villigracilaceae > JAABUE01. The sequence continues at coordinate 11,974 of JBMOMP010000037.1, read as the reverse complement.
GGTCATGGAACTGCTCGAGGGCGATACGCTGCGCGCCCGGTTGAACGGCTACCGCGTCCAGAAGCAGCGTATGCCGTTGGCCGAGATCGCGCACATCCTGGCCGACGTGCTGGGCGGGCTGGACTACGCCCACAGCGAAGGCCTCATCCACCGCGACCTCAAACCGGCCAATATCATGCTGACCAAAAAGGGCCAGGCCGTGCTGACGGACTTCGGCATTGCCCAGATCATGGGCAGCACGCAGGTCACGGTTTCGGGCGCGTTGATGGGCACGCTCAACTACATGGCCCCCGAGCAGGGCTTGAAAGGCCAGTGCGACGCGCGCAGCGACATCTACTCGCTGGGCATCGTGCTGTACGAAATGCTGACCGGCTACACGCCCTTCGATGCGGATACGCCGCTGGCGATCTTGATGAAGCACCTGAATGACCCGCTGCCGCTTCCGTCTCAACTGGACCCGCACCTGCCTCCGCTTTTCGAGGGGGTCGTGCTCAAGGCGCTCGCCAAGGCGCCCGAAGACCGCTTCCAGGGCGCGGCTGAGATGTCTGCGGCGCTCCAAGCGGCGGCGCAGGGACTTCCCGACGGGGCGCGCCCGGCCATCCCGCCGCCCGGCGGCATCGCCCCGCAGGTGGTCTTCTCCGGCGACTCGCGCCGCCGCATCGCAGACCGTCGTTTCGCCAGCGAAGATACCGACCGGGAGATCAGACCGCTTGTCCCGCCTGGAAGCGCCCCCTCCCCGGCCGGGTCGTTACCCCTGAGCCGCGTGTTCGACAGCCCGCCCTCCGCGCTGGGAGCGATCATCACCAGCCTGGGCTCGTTCGTGCTCTTCAATGTCTTTGCGGCCATGCTACTCTCCAGCACCGGGCTGAACCTGTACCGGACGGGCTGGGCGTTCGAAATTTTCCTGGCGGCGGCTTTCTTCACCCTGTTGGCCTGGGCGACCCAAAAGCCCTGGCTGTTGACCCCCGCCATCATCCTGCTCGGCAACGCGGTCATCCTGGCCTGGTGCGCGCTGACGGGCCGCTGGCAGGACTGGGCTTTCCTGTGGATGCTGGAGCCGCTGACCATCGCAGCCGCCATCCTGACGCCGCTTGCCCTGCAAAAACGCCCGGAAGGCGGCCCAAACCTGACGCGCGCCTCCAGCCTGTACCTGACATTGCTGGCGATGTTTTTGGCCATCGGCGCGTGTTGGTTTTCCTTTATTTTCAGTCTTTTTCGTTGATATGGAGGTTTTCCATGAAAGTCGAACGTTCCCTCTCCCTGATCTTTGGATTGGCGCTGGTCGCCATCGGCGCCATCAGCCTGCTGGGCAACACCTTGCTCACCTTGCAAGCCTGGCGGCTCTGGCCGCTGACGGTCATCCTTGCCGGAATCGCGCTGACCATCCCCGGTTTCTTCGGCCTGAAACAGCGCGGGTTCGGCTCCTTTTTCATCCCCGGCATCCCGCTGCTGACGACCGGCGGCATCCTGATGCTGGCCAGTCTCCTGGACAATTGGGAGATCTGGGCGCTGGCCTGGCCCCTGGAGGTCATCGGCCTGGCGCTTGGCTTTGCCCTGGCCGCCATCTTCATGCGCGTGGCGGGACTGGCTATCCCGGCCATCATCATCGGCGTCAACGGGCTGGTGCTGGCCTTCTGCAACCTGACCGGCCTGTGGGCAGCCTGGGCGCTGCTCTGGCCGGTGGAGCCGCTCTCGGTGGGGCTGGGATTGCTGGTGGTCGGTTTCGTCAACCGTTCGGCGGGCGCGAAACTGGCCGGCATGATCCTGACCGGCATTGCCGGGGCCGGTTTCTTCATCGCATCGTTCATCAGCGTCTTCAACGACTCGGTCCTGCGCTTTGCCGTGCCAGCCATGCTGGTCCTGTCCGGGCTGGTGCTGGTCGGCGCGCAGTGGTTCAAGCGCGAGGAGCCGACGCCCGGCGAAATCGTCGAATAATCTAAAGGCGCAGCCCCGGTTTGGACACAAAACCGGGGCTGTTTCATTCCTACCATCCTTGTCCGAAATATGACAACCCGCACGGGGATTCAGGTCATTCATAACTTTCATTTTCCCGCGCGGGGGCGTAAACTGGTACGGATATATTGTTGCAAAAACCAATTGTGCTAAAATCCATAGTTGAGCATTTTCCAGGCTTTCACAGCCTGTCTACCAAAGGAGTTTTTGTCATGAAACGACCTGTAATTACGATTGACGGCAATGAAGCCACCACCTCGGTGGCGCATCGCCTGAGCGAAGTTGTTGCCATCTACCCCATCACCCCCTCCTCGACCATGGGCGAGTTTGCCGACGAATGGTCGGCCAAAGGCAAGAAGAACCTGTGGGGCACGATCCCATTGGTGGTCGAGATGCAGTCCGAAGGCGGCGCGGCGGGCGCGGTGCACGGCGCATTGCAGACCGGCGCGCTCACCACCACCTTCACCGCCAGCCAGGGCCTGCTCTTGATGATCCCCAACATGTACAAGATCGCGGGCGAACTGACCAGCACGGTCTTCCACGTGGCGGCGCGCTCCATCGCCGCCCAGGCGCTCTCGATCTTCGGCGACCACCAGGACGTGATGGCCGTCCGCCAGACGGGCTGGGCGCTGCTCTCCTCCGGCAGTGTGCAGGAAGCGCACGATTTCGCCGCCATTGCGCAGGCTGCGACGTTGAAAGCGCGCGTCCCGTTCATCCAGTTCTTCGACGGCTTCCGCACCTCCCACGAGGTGACCAAGATCGTTCAACTCGCGGACGATGACCTGCGCGCGCTGGTCGACGAGGAACTCATCCGCGAGCACCGCGCCCGCGCCCTGTCCCCGGAGCGCCCTGTGCTGCGCGGCAGCGCCCAGAACCCGGACGTGTACTTCCAGGGGCGCGAGACGGTCAACCCGTATTATGCGGCCTGCCCCGGCATCGTGCAGGAAACGATGGACAAGTTTGCCCAGGTCACCGGGCGCAAGTACGAACTCTTCCAATACAGCGGGCATCCCGAAGCGGAGCGGGTCGCCATCATCATGGGCTCCGGCGGCGAAACCGCCGAAGCCACCGTCAACTACCTGGCGGCGCAAGGCGAGAAGGTTGGCGTGATCCGCGTGCGGCTGTACCGGCCGTTCTCCATCCAGCATTTCGTCAAGGCGCTGCCGAAATCCGTCAAGACGCTGGCCGTGCTGGACCGCACCAAGGAACCCGGCGCGGGCGGCGAGCCAATGTACCTGGATGTGGTCACGGCCCTGGTCGAATCCGGACGCGCCTCCATCAAGGTCATTGGCGGGCGCTATGGCCTGTCGTCCAAGGAATTCACCCCGGCCATGGTCAAGGCCGTGCTGGACGAACTGGGCAAGCCCGAACCCAAGAACCATTTCACAGTCGGCATCCACGACGATGTCGGCCACACCAGCCTGGACTTCGACCCGTCCTTCTCGGTAGAACACCCCGAGACCGTGCGCTGCGTATTCTTTGGCCTGGGCTCGGACGGGACGGTGGGCGCCAACAAGAACTCGATCAAGATCATCGGCGAAGAGACCGACAATTTTGCCCAGGGTTACTTCGTGTACGATTCCAAGAAGTCGGGGCAGATGACCATCTCACACCTGCGCTTCGGTCCCAAACCCATCCAGGCGCCCTACCTCATCGAAACCAACCAGGCCAACTTCGTGGCCTGCCACCAGTACACCTTCCTGGAACGCTACGACATGTTGAAATACGCCAAGCCGGGCGCGGTGTTCCTGCTCAACAGTCTGTACGGGCCGGATGAAGTATGGGATCACTTGCAACGCGAAGTACAGGAAGCCATCCTCGAAAAGGGACTCAAGTTCTATGTGATCAACGGCTACGAAGTGGCCGAAAAGACCGGCATGGGCAGCCGCGTCAACACCATTATGCAGACGGCCTTCTTTGCCATCAGCGGCATCCTGCCGCGCGAGCAAGCCATCGAGGAGATCAAGAAAGCCATCAAGAAGACCTACGGCAAGCGCGGCGAGGCAGTGGTGAAACAGAACTTCGCCGCAGTGGACAGCACCCTGGCGAACCTGTTCGAGGTCAAGGTGCCGGGGAAGGTCACCTCGTCGGCCACGCGCCGCGCCCCGGTGCCGGAAGCAGCCCCGGGCTTCGTCCGAAACGTGCTGGGGCCGATGATCGCCTACGAGGGCGACCGAGTCCCGGTCAGCGCTATGCCGGTGGATGGCACCTTCCCCACCGCCACCACGCAATGGGAGAAGCGCAACCTGGCGCTGGACATCCCGGTCTGGGAGCCGGACTTGTGTATCCAGTGCGGCAAATGCGTGTTCGTCTGCCCGCACGCCGTCATCCGCCACAAGGTGTACGACGAGAAATTGCTGAAAGACGCGCCGCCGGCCTTCAAGCACACGGCCGCCAAGTTCAAGGAATTCCCCGGCATGGCCTACACCGTGCAGATTGCGCCGGAGGACTGCACCGGCTGTACGCTGTGCGTGGAAGCCTGCCCGGTGAAAGACAAGAGCCAGGCGGGGCGCAAGGCCATCAACATGGCGCCCCAGCCGCCCTTGCGCGAGCAGGAGGCAGAGAACTGGGACTTCTTCCTGTCCCTGCCCGACCCCGACCGCGCGCTGGTCAACCCGACCACCATCAAGAACTCGCAGTTGCTCAGGCCGCTGTTCGAGTTCTCCGGCGCGTGCGCTGGCTGCGGCGAGACGCCCTACGTGAAACTGGTCTCGCAACTGTTCGGCGACCGGATGGTGGTTGCCAACGCCACCGGCTGTTCCTCCATCTATGGCGGCAACCTGCCGACCACGCCCTGGTCAGTGAACGCCGAGGGACGCGGCCCGGCCTGGTCGAACTCGCTGTTCGAGGACAACGCCGAGTTTGGCTTAGGGATGCGCCTGACACTGGACAAGCAAGGCGAATACGCCCGCGAGTTGCTGGTACAGTTCAAGAAAGAATTGGGACAAGATTTGGTGGACGGCCTGCTGAACGCCGACCAATCCACCGAAACCGGCATTGCCGCACAGCGCGAGCGGGTGGCGCAGGTCAAGGCGAAACTGGCGAAGTCCGGCGACCCGCGCGCCAGGGACCTGGTCAGCATCGCCGACAGCCTGGTCAAGAAATCGGTCTGGATCATCGGCGGCGACGGCTGGGCCTACGACATCGGCTACGGCGGCCTGGATCACGTGCTGGCCAGCGGGCGCAACGTCAACGTGCTGGTGCTGGATACCGAGGTGTATTCGAACACCGGCGGGCAGGCTTCCAAGTCCACGCCGCGCGCGGCGGTCGCCAAGTTCGCTATGGGCGGCAAGGGCCTGCCCAAGAAAGACCTGGGGCTGATCGCCATGGCTTACGGCTACGTGTACGTGGCGCGGGTGGCCATGGGCTACAACGACCAACAGACGCTGCGCGCCTTCCTGGAAGCCGAGTCTTACGATGGGCCGTCGCTCATCATCGCCTACAGCCACTGCATCAATCACGGCTACGACATGGCGCGCGGCCTGGAGCAGCAGAAACTGGCCGTCACCTCCGGCGCCTGGCCGGTCTACCGCTACGATCCGCGCCTGGCGGCCGAGGGCAAGAATCCGCTCATGATCGAGTCGAAGGAACCCACCACGCAGTTGGAAGACTACGTTTACAACGAAACCCGTTACCGCATGTTGTTGCAAAGCGACGAAGCGCGCGCCGAAAAACTGCTCCAGGAGGCCAAGCAAGACATCAAGTCCCGCTGGACGCTCTACCAGCAGATGGCCGCCATGCACTACAATGGAGAAGAGAGTAAAGAGTAGATGACTAGGGAGTAGAGAAGTGATTGGCGGTTCCTGTTCTCTACTGTCTGTTCACTTTTCTCTTCCGAAGGAGAACCCATGACTGACCTGACCACAACCTATCTTGGCCTTGATCTCAAGAATCCGCTCGTAGCCTCGGCCTCCCCGCTCTCCAAGAAGATCGAGAGCGTCCAGCGCATCGACGAAGCCGGGATCGGCGCGATCGTCATGTACTCGCTCTTCGAAGAGCAGATCATCCACGAGAGTTTGGAACTGGACCATTACCTGACGCGCGGCACGCATTCCTTTGCCGAAGCCCAAACCTACCTGCCCGACCTCGGCTTCTACAACATGGGACCCGATAAATACCTGGATCACCTGGCTGCGGTGAAGAAGGCCGTCAGCGTGCCGGTCATCGGCAGCCTGAACGGTGTGTCCAAAGGCGGATGGGTGCGCTACGCGCGCTTCATGCAGGACGCCGGGGCTGACGCCGTTGAACTGAACATGTACTACCTTTCGGCGGATCCCGACCTGGGCGGGCAGGAACTCGAAAATACGTACGTGGACCTGGTGGCTGAGATCAAGGCCTCCATCAAGGTCCCGCTGGCGGTCAAGATCAGCCCCTTTGCCACTTCCCTGCCGAACTTTGCCCGCCGCCTGGTCACGGCCGGGGCGGACGGCCTGGCGCTGTTCAACCGCTTCTACCAGCCCGATTTCGACCTGGAAGCGCTGGAAGTGACCCAGGCGCTCGACCTGAGCACCTCCAAAGACTTACTTCTCCCCTTACGCTGGATCGCCATCCTGTATGGCAAGGTGAACGCCGACTTTGCCCTGACGAGCGGCGTCCACACCGCCCAAGATGTGCTCAAAGCCATGATGGCCGGCGCAAAAGTCGCCATGACGGCCTCTGCGCTCTTGCAAGACAGCTACGGCTGCATCCCTTCCATCCTGGCTGGCTTGCGCGAATGGATGGAAGCGCACGAGTACGGGTCCATCAAACAGATGCAGGGCAGTATGAGCCAGCAAGCGGTCGCCGAACCAGCCGCCTTCGAGCGCGCCAACTACATCAAGATACTGAATTCCTTCCGCGACCTGCCGTAACATTGACATACCAGACAAGAAGAGACCCCTGCAAAAAACAGGGGTCTCTCGATAAATTCAGGCAGGCGGCGCTTATTCTTCTACAGGGACGGGAGCAACTTTGCGGTGCCGGAACGTGATGCGCCCGCGCGTCAGGTCGTAAGGGGACATTTCGACGGCAACGCGGTCGCCCAGCAGGATGCGGATATAATACTTTCGCATCTTGCCGGACAGGTAAGCCAGCACTTCGTGGCCGTTGTCCAGTTTCACGCGAAACTGCGTGCCGGGCAGGGCCTCGATCACAGTCCCTTCGACCTTTATTTTCGAATCATCTTTCGCCATACGCGCCTCACGCTTTCTTTAGTCAGTATCGCGGGTATACTGGCGTCGCTTGAAGCGACGAGCCGACTTCTTCTTTTCCATGCGACGCTGCTCACTCTTGGAAACGAACCAACGCTTGCGGCGCACGGTGCTTAGAACGCCGCTTTTGACAACTTTCTTGCGGAACCGTTTGAGCAACGAGTCTTGGGACTCGCCGGAACGTAAACTAACGATTGCCAAAACATTCACCTCCTTTCTTACGAGGGGAAATCACCGCCAAGAAAAAACCTCGGCGTTCACGCAGACTCAGCCGAGGATAACCGTCAACAAAAGACCAACAGAATGATCGAAACGACAAGAATTGCGCTTCACACTCCTCAATGGTGTTAACAGGGAGGAAACAACATCCCTCAGTCGAGCCTACCTCTGCATTATACTACAAGAAATAATTGAATGCAAAACCGACTTATAAACAGGAAAACCCCTCTCTCGTCGAGAGGGGCTGGGGTAGAGATGGGAGCCGTTATTTGGCTTTGATGCTGATGGTCCTGGGTTTGACCGCTTCCGCTTTGGGCAGGCTGACGGTCAGGATACCGTTCTCGAAATCCGCCTTGGCCTTGTCGGTCTGCACGTCCACCGGCAACAGGACCGAGCGTTCGAAGGCGCCATAGCGTTGTTCGCGGATGTGATAGGTGGCCTCTTTCTTCTCGTCTTGCTGCTTGAACTCGCCGCGCAGGCAAAGCACATCACCGGTGACAGAGATCTGGACTTCATCGGCCTTGAGCCCGGGCAAGGCGGCCTTGACCACGACTTCGTCATCGGTCTGGTACAGGTCAATGGCGGGCACGGCGGAGGCGGCCCCCACGCTGAGTGGACGGGTGAAAGCGTCATCGAACAGCCGGTCCATTGCCTCGCGCAGGGTCATCATTTCGCGCATCGGCTCCCAACGGGTTAGATTGGACATCGTGAACCTCCTTTTGAAAAGACTGGTTTGAATGTTACGCCCTTAATTTAATCCGCAAGTGTATGAAAAACGTCAAAGTAAGTTAAAAAATGCGCAAGAAAAGCATTGGAACTTGTTGATATTTTTCTAACGATTCTCTTGTCCCAAATTGACGCGGGTAGGATAGAATATTCTACGAAACTGGCAACCAGATCACCCTCGCCGATTGACAAGGCATGACAATATCTTTCCCAGGAGGCAACCATGACGGATAACCCCGGAACCCACGAGACGGCGCAATCCTTTTCGTTCAAAGCCGAGACCAAACAACTGCTCGGCATCCTGATCCACTCCCTGTACAAGGAGCGCGAAGTCTTCCTGCGCGAACTGCTTTCCAACGCTTCGGACGCGCTCAACCGCATCCGCTTCGAGATGCTGACGGACCGGGACGTACTCGACCCGGACGCGGAACTGTCCATTCACATCACGGCCGACAAGGAGGCCCGCCTCCTGACCATCCAGGATACGGGCATCGGCATGAGCCGGGACGAGATCATCGAAAACCTGGGGACGATCGCCCAGTCGGGCGCGCGCAACTTCATCGAGGCCGCCAAAGACAAAAAGGCGGATTTTGCCCAGTTCATCGGACAGTTTGGGGTCGGGTTCTATTCCGTGTTCATGGTCGCGGAATGGGCGCGGGTGACCTCGCGCTCGTACCGGCCGGGGGCGCAAGCCGTCAGTTGGTACGCAACCGGCGAGGACAGTTACCAGGTCAGCCCGGCGGAGATGAACGAACGCGGCACGAAGGTCGAGATCAAATTGAAGGAAGACGCGGTCGAATTCGCCGAGGAGTACCGCCTGAAGGAGGTCATCCACAAGCACTCGGATTACATCGGCTTCCCCATCTATGTGGGCAAGGACGAGAAACCGGTCAACAAACAGACTTCGCTGTGGCGCACGCCCAAACAAGAGGTGACCGAGGAGCAATACAAGGATTTCTACCGCCAGTTGACGCTGGACTTCGAAGACCCGCTCCTGCACATCCACGCCATCACCGACGCGCCGGTGCAGTTGTACGCGCTGCTGTACGTGCCGGGCAAGGGGGAACGCGGCCTCTTCTCCCTGCGCAAGGAGGACGGCCTGAAACTATACTCGCGCAACATCCTGATCGATGAGTACAACAAGGACTTGCTGCCCGACTACCTGCGCTTCATGCAGGGCGTAGTGGACTCGGAGGACCTGCCGCTCAACGTCTCGCGCGAGACCGTGCAGTCGGTCGGCTTGATGCCGAAACTGAAGAAGGTGGTCGCCGGGCAGGTGATGAAGGAACTCGAAGCGCTCGCCAGGAACGACGCGGAAAAATACAACACTTTCTGGCAGGAATTCGGCGCGTACCTCAAACAGGGCGTAGCCGCCAACCCGATGGGCGAGGAAAGCATCCACCCGTTGCTGCGTTTCAAGACCAACCTGAAACCCGAAACCTGGTCGTCGCTGGAAGAGTACGCCGGGCGCATGAAACCTGACCAGAAAGTGATCTATTACATCGTCGGCGAGGATCCAAAGTCCGTGCTGCGCAGCCCGCACCTGGACTATTTCCATGCGCAGGGCATGGAGGTGTTGCTGCTCACCGATCCGCTGGATTCGTTCATGCTGATGGGTTTGCGCAAGTATAAGGAGTTCGAACTCAAGAACGTTGCCCAGGCCGACATCCCGGAGCAGCCCCAGGCGGAGTCCGAAGCGGAAAAGATACCCGCAGCCGATTTCGATTCCCTGGTCAAACGCTTCAAGCAAACGTTGGGCGAGCGCGTGACGGATGTGCGCGCCAGCGCCCGGCTGTCCCAGTCCGTTGCGCGGTTGGTAGACCCCGAAGGCGCGCCCAACCCGGAGTTGCAGCGCGTGTATAGATACCTGGGTAAGGACTATGAAGTCCCGAAGAAAATCTTGGAACTCAACCCCTCCCACCCCATCTTGAAGAAACTGGTCAACCTGGAGGCAGCCTCCGAACTGGGGACGCTCATCATCGAGCAGGTATATGACAGCGCCCTGCTGGTCGAAGGCCTGCACCCCGACCCATCTGGCATGGCAGCGCGCGTCCAGCGCATCATGGAGGCGGCGTTGGGAGGGCCGGCAGAAGGGACAGAATAAGAAACTGTCAGGCCGCGATTGGCACAAAAATACTCGGTTCTGAAGTAACTTTTTCTGCGCTGGTTTTGACCCGCGCCAGTACAACAGGCTTGTCCTGCCTGCCATGCCTTTTAAGTAATTCCAGGTTGTACAAAACGATCTCTGGATCATCCTCAGGCAGGATGACCAATTCAAAATCGTCGGGCAGCACATCGAACACTTTTGGATGATCAAGCAAGTAATTCATCAGTTGCCCAAGCAGGGTAATGTTACGCTCGGCTACATTCGATTTCATTTTTTCAACCATTCTTCGTACCTCCAGCGATATGCCTGCCAGTTGGCTTTTATATCGTCAATTGCGTAATTCAAGCCTTCCTTGTAAGTGCGAACAGGGATGCTGTCCTTCCCTGCTTCTTTGCCTGGCCGCATTGTATCACGGTGGGCAAATCCATGCGCCGTGTCATAACGGATAACGGGTAGCCAACCAGATTGACCGAAGAAGCACTCCAACTGCGCTACAAACGACAGCACCTGGCCGCGATCCAATTCGAAACGGATTCGCAAAATATTATCCTGGTCAAAAATGTAGTTGAAAGCAACCAAGCGCATGGCTATTTTAGAAGCCTTCGAGTTTGCTCATGTCGGCCAGGCCGTTGGACAAATTGGCAATTTGTCCAACTAACGCCAGGCGATTGGTTCTCACCTTCTCGTCCTCGGCCATCACCAGCACCTTATCGAAGAAGGCGTTGATGGAGGGGATGAGGTTGACCACCGCCTCGAGAAATTCGTTGATGGTGGACGGCTGGCGGCTGACGGTTTGCAGCGCCTTATAAAGTTGCTTCTCTTCCGTTTCCACCAACAACTGATCACTGATGACTGAAGACTGATCACTGCCCCCCGCAGAACGGATGATGCGGACGCAGCGCGCGTACCCCGGCAGGATTTCGTGCCAGTCCCCGCGTCCGACCCACGCCTGGAGTTGCTTCACCGCCCGGGCCGAGGCGGCCGGGTTGGCGGATTGCTCCGCAAGGACGGCATCGACCACATCGTAGCGGTAGCCCATGTCTTTCAATACAACCGACAAGCGACCGGCGATAAAATCAAGGACTTGCGATTGCGCTTCCTGGCTGACCTGGATGGGCTGGACCTTCGCCGATTCTTTCACCGCCCTGGCGAGATTGAAGTCCACGTCATGTTCGATGAGCGGCTGGACGACGCCGATGGCCGCGCGGCGCAGGCCGAATGGGTCCTTCGCGCCCGTCGGGGCCAGTCCCGCCGCGAACAGGCCGACCAGGGAGTCGATGCGGTCTGCCAGCGCAACCACGAGGCCGACCTTGCCCTGTGGTACAGGTTGGTACTGCTCGCCAATCGCTTCCGCCACCTCGAGGTCTTCGCCGCTGCGGAGCGCGTACTCGCCGCCGATCACGCCCTGCAGCGAGGTCATCTCCGTCACCATCTGGGTGACCAGGTCCGCCTTGGCCAGGTAGATAGCGCGCGCCACCGGCTTGAGCAGGGACACGTCCTTGTAGCCGAGCATGAGCGCCAGTTCCGCGCCGAGTTTCAACATGCGGTCGGACTTGTCGAGCATGGAGCCGAGTTTGGTGTGGAAAATCAGCGAGGCGAGTTTTGGACGGTATTCTTCGAGTTTGCGTTTGAGGTCTTCGCGCACGAAGAAGTCCGCATCCGCAAAGCGCGCGCCGAGCACGTGTTCGTTGCCCTCGCGGACGATGTCGATGTGCAGATCGTCGCCGTTGCGAATGGCGATGAAATGCGGCAATAATTTGCCCTCACTCCTAGCCCCTCT
>JBMOMP010000036.1:0-2018 GCA_049323115.1 Chloroflexota bacterium | reverse complement strand
CGCCAGATCGGGACACCCGCCCCGTTACCCAAACCCCGAGGTAAATCCCCCGGCAGGCGCAAAGGCGTAAAACTCGTCCCGAGAGTCCGCCAACCCGTGATTAAAAAGACCGCCACCTGATATTTCTCGGTTCGTTTATTCGATTGTGAATGTGCTACCTCGGCTTGAGCCTCAAGCCAAAGATTTTAACTTGTCAAAAGTCCAATATTAACCGCGAAGACGCTAAGGGCGCGAAGTTTTTCTAGAAAACGCCAAGGTTTCTTTGTGCAGACTCAAATCCTTGGCGTTCTTCGCGTCTTCGCGGTTTTTCTATAACTTCAGAGTAGTGTTGCAGAAGCCGCATTTGAACAGGCCGCTTTTGGCATCCACCGGGATGGGCGCGCCGCAGCGCGGGCAGATCATCTCGATCGGCTTGCTGACCTGCTCGACCTTGGATTCGTCCTGGCGGGCGCGCATGTTGTCCTGGAAGTCGCCGAAGTAACCCCAGGAGCGGGCGATCAGGCCCATGGCGTAGTCCACGGCCCGCTGCTCGTCTTCGATGTGGAAGATCTTCTGCCCGCCGATGGCTTCGCCCCATTGCTGGTCCACCTTGTCGCCGCGGGCCTTCGTCGGGCGGCGCAGGAACCAGGTGTTCCACTTGCGGCTAACATTCTGCCAGGCCTGGATGGCGCTGACGTCACCTTGCGGGTCGTCGCCGAGATAGTGCTGGATCTGCTGGCGCGGGATCAGGTCGTGCATGTGGATATCGCCAAAGACGACCAGGAAGGGCGGTTCTTTGGCGTTCGGGACTTCGACGTGCGTATCCACCCAGTGGGCGAACAGGCCGTAACTTTCGGGGGCGTCGCCGCCGGCGCCCTCGCCGTAGAGCGCGCCGAGCTGCTGCTCCAGGTCGTAGCCGCTGGCGAAGGTGGTCACCTGCAGGGGCCAGTTGTCCACGGCCGCGTCGCCGATGGCCGCGAAGCAGATCTCCAGGTCGGGGCGGTATTGCGAGAGGGTGTTGAACAGCAGCGGCAGGCGGTCGAAGATCTCGGCCGGCCAGCGGGCCATCGAGCCGGTCACGTCAATGGCGACGATGAGCGGGTTCTCGGACGCGCTGCGGACGCGCTTCTGGGGCGAGATGATCTTCTCGTTGGGGCCGCGCTTGTCGGTGTAGGTGCGCGGGCCGGCTGCGGCAGCCCGTTTTGCGGCTACGGCGCGCACACCGGCCGCGGCCGGAGCCGGGCTGTAGGAATAACCGGACTTGCCGTACCACGAACTGGTGTCTTCATCCCATGAGTACATGCTTGCTTCTCCTTATCGTGTTATTTGAGGGTGCGTCGCACCTTTCCAAACGAGCTGGTTCCTCGCAAAAAAGTTTACCGTTTACCGGGACTATCCTTGATGGTCGGGTGCGACGCACTCACAGGTGATGAAACAACGGTTTCGAGCGCCAGGGTTTGCAGGCCGAACTCCCGGCGGAAACGGAGGTCCAGTTGTCTGTCGGTGATGTACGTCTCGATGAAATCCGGAACCAGTCCGCGCCAGCCGTCGCCGCGGGCCATCTCGCGGCGGACGAGGGTCCCGTCAACCGGGAGGCGCGCCTCGGGCGGGACCAGGCCGACGGGTCGGACGATCCGGTAGTCGTCCGCCAGGAGTGAGGCGACGTAGGGGTTGTCGGTGACGAACAGGTCGAGCGGGCCGAACAAATCCATTATCAATAAGCGCCAGCGCGGGCCGTCGTCCAGGTCGGGGACGGGGATGAGGCGGTAGTTGCCGCGTCCGGTCAGGGCCAGGCGGAGCATGTCTTCGGTTTCGGCCAGGGTGAAGGGGTTGCGCAGGTTGTAGCGGTTGGAACTGCCGATGCCGATCAGGGCGGTTTCGGCCAGGTCGCACAGGGCACGCAGGACGGGCAGGTGGCCTTTGTGGACGGGCCGCCAGCGGGCGACCATGCCGATGCGGGAATAGCGGGTCGGTTCGGGCATGGCGACATTATACTTTATCCAAAACTGGCTATAATGGGCGCATGACAAACACATTCG
>JBMOMP010000035.1:0-17206 GCA_049323115.1 Chloroflexota bacterium | reverse complement strand
CCCGAACCCGGCGATGAATTCCTTTTCCTTGTAATATACCCCAACCGTCGAGCCGGGGATCTTGCGCTTTTTCATTTCGGCCAGCGCGAATTCGCATAGTCGTTTGAATTGCGGGTTCTTGATCTTTTTGAGGGCGCTTTTTCGGTTCATGGCAACTCCTGGACGAACTCTTATCCTGGGAACAGGACATACGCTTGCGGGCCGCTTTGCCTGGCAAGTTGCAGGGCTGCCTGCGCTTGCAGCAAAAGGGCATCGGCTGATATGTTCCGGCCGCCGGGATGCGTGGCTATCCCAATGTGGATAGAAAATTTGAACATATTTCCATCTGCAAAATTGCGGGTGCCTTTGAGCCTGGAGATCAGGCGCTGCGCTACAGCCTGACCGCCGACATCGTCGGTCACGGGCAGGAGCACCAAGAAATCATCCCCATAATGCGCCGGGATATCCGAAACGCGCAAGCAGGTGTTCAAAATACTGGCAAAAATCTGCTTGACGCTTTCGGAAATTTTTGGGTCGGCCTCATTGAGATTAAGGGAAATATGGAGGAGCGTCACAGGGCTGGGGTAACGCTGCGCCCGGGCAAGTTCATATTCTGTCAGAATCTTGAATACTTCCTGGTGGTATAGACCAGTGTCGCTGATTTTATAAGGGTGAATATTCACGGCGACTCCTCCTGCCCATTCAGGGCAATTCTCGAGCAGGCAATACCATGCGTACTGGATGTATTCTACCAGTTTCTCGAAGGATTGCACGCCGACTCTTGGTCGCTGTCAACGCATTACGGGGCCGCGATATTCAGCGACCCAACCAGCGCATCCAACATATTGAGAGATGGGCTGAACGTGTCCGGCGGCGTTGTATCCAGCCGGGCTGTGACTTGTTGGTAGTAGGCCTCGAAGTCCACGTTTGGATCTTCGTAGCCGGGGAAGGGGATGCCGTCTGCCGGGGCGGGCGCTTCCCAGTTTGCGGCCAGGAAAGGCGCGCTGGCAGGCAGAATGACGATGATATAGGTCTGGCCGTCGTTGGTCAGGCCCTGGAAGTGATAGAACATTTCATGGTTGTTGACGTGCGCGAACGACTGGGCGTATTGCGTCAACATGCGCACACCGACGCCGTCCTGGAACCGGATGACTTTCGCCTGCGCAGTGAAGACCGCGCCCGCATTGAAGAATGGCACAAAGGGGATTTTGTCGTCGCTCAAGGGGGCATTGGGATCCGCCAGGATGGTTTGCAGGCGCAGGATATTTTCCGCCGCGCCGTTGTTGAGGGCGGCAAATCCTTGCGCCGGGTATATGTAAATCTTGGGCTCGTGGAACCTGTCCGGCAGGGCATAGCCGGTGAGCGTCAATTCGGTGTGACCGGGTGTGACGCCCCAGGGTTCCACATTGTCGCCGCTTGCCGGGGGGAGCTGCGCGCCGCTCCCGCCCACGGCCAGGCCGGGCGGAACCGTCAGGCTGAGATTGGCAAATTGTAGCGGCGTGCCTGAAAAGGCTGGCGGGGGCGCGGCGGGCGTTTCAGCAGGCGGGGGATTTTGTTGCGCCTGGGTGGGAAGGAGACCTTGCATGGTGGCGGCGACGATGGTCTCGAGTCCCGGCTGGCCAGTCTGCGAGGGGATGCCAAGCGGCGCGCAGGCCAGGACGATGGCCAGCGCCAGTGCGATGGACAAGAGAATTTTCTTCATTATTCCTCCAAAGTACGAATCGGGTACAGTTACGGCTTGGGGTGATTGGCAAAGAACTCCCACATCAGTTTGGTGGCAGAAATGGTTTGTGTTGGCTCGTCCCCGCCTCTCCAGGCAGGGCCGCTGCTTCCCGGCCAGGCGTGTTTACCACCAATGATCGTATAGAGCTCCACTGCCGTTCCCTGTGCGCAGACGTATATTTCGTGCTGGATGTCTGCAAACGATTCTATCTGCGAGGTTGGGAGACATTGATTGGCGGCAAGCCAGAAGTCGATGGAGTCCTTCACCGAGGCAAATAACACCCCCGCGACGGAATCGGGACCATAGCCGCCCTCATAAGGCAAGTGGGAATCGTTCGTGCCGTGAAAGTGAATGACCGAAACGGCCTGGCTTGGTTCGCATCGTTTGTAGTTCAATGTCCCTGCCACGGGGCCGATTGCAGCGAAGAGGTCCGACGCCTCGCACGCGAGTCGATAAGACATGATGCCGCCATTGGAGAGTCCTGTGGCGTAGATGCGCTTCGGGTCGATGTTGTAACTGGCCTGCAGGTGCGCCACGAGTGCGCGGATGAAGGCCACATCGTCAATGTTGTTCGTCATGGCGTAACCGCAACACGCGCCGCCATTCCACGTCAGGACTTTATCGCCGAGGCGTCCTGTCCCGTTGGGATAGGCGACGATGAATCCCTCCTGGTCGGCCAGTTGATCGAAATCGCTCACGCGCCACTGGTTGGTTGCGTCGCCTCCGCCGCCGTGAAAATCGAGGACGAGTGGGACGGGGCGACGCCCGTCGTATGAGTCTGGCGCGTGGAGTATGTACGACCGTTCGAGACCGTCCACGGTCAGTGTGAGCGTGGGATCGGTGACTTGAGATATGTTGCGCGCGCAGGCCAGCAGGGTGACCGATAGGATGAGAGATACAAACGCGGCTCGTTTCATTTCACGCGGACCGCCTTTCCGCCCGTCATCTTTTGCAGATCGGCGGGGGTTAATTCGAAGACAGCCTTGGGCGTGCCGGCGGCGGCCCAGATGACATCGTATTGCAGCAGGTCCTCGTCCAGGTAGGTTTCCATCGACCGGGTATGTCCAAGCGGGGGGACGCCGCCGATGGCGAAGCCGGTCACTTCGCGGACGAAGTCGGCGTCGGCGCGCCCGATGGCCTCGCTGCTGCAGGCGCGGATGCGCTCCTCGTCCACGCGGTTGCTGCCGCTGGTCAACACCAGGATGGGCTTGCCGGTATCCTGTCCGCGAAAGATGAGCGATTTGACGATCTGGCCAAGCGTGCAGCCCACGCGCTCGGCGGCTTCCTGCGCGGTGCGCGTGCTTTCGGCGAACTCGATGACGGTGAGAGCGAACCCCTGGGCGCGCAGGGCATCTTGTACTTTTTGGGCGGAGGGAGATAAAGGACTGGGCATATCCTTATTATAACGGGAGCAGGCCTGAATTCGGGGGAGAAGCGGCGGTTTTCCCGTCTTCGTTTGGTATAATACTCGCCGTTGTTAGAATAGACAATTGGAGGTAGATATGTATATCGATCCGAATACCGGCGGCATGTTGTTCCAGGTGCTGGCGGTCGCTTTTGCCGCAGTCAGCGGACTGTTCCTGGTGTTTTCGCGCCAGATCCGCACGGGCATGGGACGCCTGCGCCGTATGTTTGGCGGCAAGCAGGCTGAAGAAGAATCTGCAAAGGAAAAGCAAGAGAAGTAAGGTCCATGCGCACGCTTATCCTGGGCTTTGACTCGTTCGACCCCGGCCTGTTCGAGCAGTACGCAGGCCAGGGTCAGTTGCCGAATTTGAGCCGCCTGGCAGAGACAGGCGGCTATTCGCCTTTCAAGGTTTGCGCGCCGCCGCAGACCGAGGTCTCGTGGACCAGCATCGCCACCGGCGCGGACCCGGGCAGTCACGGCATCTTCGATTTCGTGCATCGCAACCCGGAGACGTATGCGCCGTATGTCTCCATCCTGCCGACGCGCAGCGGGGCGCTGGGGACGCAGTTCGTGCCGCCTTACTCGGCGCGCACGCTGTTCAGCGAGGCGGTGGACCAGGGTTACCCGGCCACTGCCCTGTGGTGGCCGGCTATGTTCCCGGCGCGCGCTGATTCGCCGGTGCGCGTCATCCCCGGACTGGGTACGCCCGACATCCGCGGGCAGTTAGGGCTGGGCAGTTTTTATTGTTTGGAGGATGATCCGCTCAAGCCCGGCCACAAGACGCCGGTGGAAAAATTGACCGGTGGCGCTGGGACGTTCCACGGCGCATTGAAAGGCCCGTTCATCAAGCAGAAGGGACAAACCCTCCCGGCCGAGGTCTCTTTCCAGTTGGATGTCCTGGATGCCCAAAATGCCCGCCTGAAACTGCCAAATGGCGCCTTCGACCTGACGCCCGGTCAGTGGAGCCCCATCCTGGAAGTGGCCTTCAAGGCCGGCTTCATGATGAACG
The DNA here is from genome assembly GCA_049323115.1 of Chloroflexota bacterium. Classification (GTDB taxonomy): domain Bacteria; phylum Chloroflexota; class Anaerolineae; order Anaerolineales; family Villigracilaceae; genus JAABUE01. The sequence continues at coordinate 13,090 of JBMOMP010000035.1, read as the reverse complement.
TCCATGCCATCACGCGCGCCATCCTGACGTCCACTGACCCGGTGCGGCTGTATTTCCTGCCGTTGCAGATCCACCCGCTCCATGCGCTCTGGCAGTACGCTTCCCCGAAAGGCTTCGTGCGCGAAGCCTGGCAGGCCGCTGGCGCGTTCCTGTCGCTGGGCTGGCCGCAGGACACCACCGGCCTGGAGGACGGCTGTATCTCCGACCAGCAGTTCATTGCCCTGTGCGAGGATATTTTCGCTGCGCGCGAGCGCATCCTGATGCACAACCTGGCGGGCTTCAAGGAAGGCGTGCTGGCTTCCATTTTCGACGATCTCGATCGGGTACAGCACATGTTCCGCCGCGACCGCGCTGACTTGGTGCAGGACTGGTATGCCCGCCTCGACCAGTTCGTGGGGCGCGTCACGCAGGCGCTCGAAAAACAGAACGGCGGCAAACTCAACTTGCTGGTCATGTCCGATCATGGCTTTGCCGATTTCCGCTACAAGGTACACGTCAACCGTTGGCTGGCCGGGAACGGCTACCTGTCTTTGCAAGACGGCCAGACCGAAACTTCCCTCGCCCATGCGGACTGGTCTCGTTCCAAGGCTTATGCGCTCGGCTTGAACAGCCTGTACATCAACTTGCAGGGACGCGAGCGCCAGGGCCTTGTGCCGGTGGAACAGGTGGAAGAAATTGGCAAGGAATTGAAGACCAAACTGGAGGCCTGGACGGGGCCGGACGGCAGGAAGGTTTTCAGCCGCGTCCTGCTGCGCCACGAAGCCTTCAGCGGCCCCCTGCTGCGCTTCGGCCCGGACCTGGTGCTGGGTTACGCGCCCGGCTACCGCGCTTCCTCCGAGACCGGTCTCGGCAAATGGGGGGACGAAGCCATCCAGGAAAACCACGACCATTGGGGCGCAGACCATTGCATCGACTCGGACGCGGTGCCGGGCGTCCTGTTTGCCAGCCAGGGTCTGGCCGACTTCCCCAACCCCTCCTTCCGCGACATTCCCCCGATGGTGGTCGGAAAATACCTGGATCACAGCGGCGTGACTCCCCCGACCATTTCCGGCGGGGAAAGCCAGGAGGCCATCGAGGAAAGGCTCAAGGGACTTGGATATCTTTAGGCAGCGTCTGCCCGCCCGCCAGGACGTGTTCAACGTCCTGGGCGCGGCGGCCTTTGTTGTCTTCAGTTGGTCCATCCGGGGTTTTTTGTTCGTCTTCCCATCGCGGGTGATGTATTTCCACGCCTGGGAACTCTTCAGTATTTTTATGTACATGATGGCCGTAGCGTTGGTCGAAAGCCTGCTGGTCATTGGCGGTCTGGTATTGCTTGGCATGGCTTTGCCGCCCAAATGGTTGCGCGAAGGCTTTTCGTACAAAGGCTTCCTGGCCATCCTGGTGGGGACGGCCGCCGCGATCTGCTACCAACGTTCCCTGGGGGGCGACTTGCCTCCCAAAGAGACGTTGCTGCTCTGGATGGCTGCGCCGGTCATTCTCCTCCTCGGCCTGCTGGCGCTACCCCATTTTTTCCCCCGCTTGGGCGTTTTTCTTGCCTCCCTGGCAGAACGCTTCACCGTCTTTGCGTATCTCTACCTGCCATTGGGTTTCCTGGGCTTGCTGGTGGTGCTGTTCAGGAACATTTTTCCGCTTTAGGGTATGAACTCGCATCGTTCAGTTTCCCGGCGTGATTTCCTGAAACTGGCCTCGCTGGCCTCGCTCTCCGGCGCGCTGGCGCCCCTGGTAGGGAATGTCATGGCGAGCGATGGTCGAGTTGGCCGAGCAATCTTCGAGGCCGTATCGAGACCAAGCGAAGCCATCTCGCCGAAGAACATCATCATCCTGGTCTTCGACGCCTGGTCGGCGGAAAACGTCTCGCTGTACGGCTATCCGCGCCAGACCATGCCCAACCTGGAGCGTTTTGCTGAAAACGCCGTCGTCTATCACCGCCATTATTCGGCCGGGACGTTTACCATCCCAGGTACAGCCTCCCTGCTGACCGGCACGCTCCCGTGGACGCACCGCGCCTTCTCGTTGGGTGCTGGCGCGTTGCGCACGTTCGAGAACAGGCAGGCCTTTTCCTTGTTGACTGGGAAATATTCCACGCTGGGGTACGCCCAGAACAAGTACGCGGACATCTTCCTGAAACAGTTCCATCGCTCCCTGGATACGCATGTCTCGGGCAGCGCTTTCAACTATGAGCAGCGCGCTTTTTACACGCCCTGGTTCCAGAACGACGCCCAGGTTGCTTTCTCCGCATTTGACGACAACCTGGTGCGCGACAGCGACGGCTATGACGCCTCGCTCTTCCTCGGCCCGTTCCTGCGCACCTTACATCTGGCCGAACGCCGCTCCGACGAATCGTCCCACCGCCTGGCTTACCCGCTGGGATTGCCCGAAACCGACGCGCGCGAGTTCTTCTCCCTCGGCAGCGTGGTGGATGGCGCTATCCGCCTGCTGGAAAACTTGCAAGCGCCGACCTTTGCCTACCTGCACTTCTACCCTCCGCACGACCCTTACAGCCCCACCAAAAAATTCAAGGGCGGCTTCCTGGGACTGGATGCCTGGGAACCGCAAGAGAAACCCATCCATCCACTGGCGTCGCTCCAAAAGGATTTTGGCGACTTGCTTGGCAAGCGTCACATTTATGATGACTACCTTGCCAGTTGGGACGACGTCGTTGCGCGGCTGTTTGACTTCCTGCGCGATTCGGGCTTGCTGGAAACCAGTTACGTCTTCGTGACTTCTGATCACGGCGAGATGTTCGAGCGTGGCGAGTTGGGACACGTCACACCCCTGATCTACGAACCGTTGATCCACATCCCGCTGCTGGTCTCCCGACCAGGGCAAAAGGGACGGGAAGACATCCATGCTGATACCAGTTCGGTGGACATCCTGCCCACCCTGGCGCACCTGGGCGGCCTGCCGCGCCCTGCCTGGGCGGAAGGGCAAATCCTGCCGGGCTTGGGCGGCAGCGAAGAACCTGCCCGCAGTCTGTTCACGGTCGAGGCGGCGCGCAATCCCGCCTTTGTTCCCTTGGACCGCGCGTCCATTTCCCTCACCAAGAGCCGGCAGCGCCTGACCTGGTACAATTATCCCGACTACCAGGGCTTCGAGTTCTACGACCTGGAAGCAGACCCGGGAGAGTTGAACGATCTCTATCCTTCCCAGCCCGCCGCCGCCCGGCAAATGTGGGACGAAATGCTGCAAGCGCTGGCCGAGGCCGACCGACCCTATCACAAGGAATGATCTCCATGGTTGCCAACATCTTTAAACGTTTCCAGAAACCGCAAGAATCCATCGTCGTTGTCTCTGGCCTGCCGCGCTCCGGCACCTCGATGATGATGAAACTGCTCGAGGCCGGCGGCCTGCAAATCATGACCGATAACCTGCGCCTGGCCGACGAGGATAACCCCAAAGGCTATTACGAACTGGAGCAGGTCAAAGCCCTGCGCGACGGCGACGAGTCCTGGATCAAAGATGCGCCCGGCAAGGTCGTCAAGGTCATCTCGTCCCTGCTGGAATACCTGCCCGCCTCGTACCAGTACAAGGTCATCTTCATGCGCCGCGAGATCAGCGAGATCCTGGCCTCGCAGAAGCAGATGCTCATCCGGCGCGGCGAACCGAGCGAAGGCGACGACCGCAAGATGGCGGAAAATTTCCAGGAACACCTCAAGCGTGTGCGTGTCTGGTTGGCGAACCAGCCAAATATGGAAGTGTTGTACGTAGACTACAACGCCCTGATGCGTGATCCCGCTCCACATGTCAGGGCGGTGGCCGAATTCCTCGGCTTGCAGGACCAACTATCCGCCATGCTAGCCGTGCCGGACGCCAGCCTGTATCGGCAGAAGGCCTCTTGAGCGTTCGTTATCCAAAAGGAGCCTGGGATGCTGAAGGTCAAACTTGTCCTGGCTGTGTTGGTCAGTACCTTGCCGTTCAATGCCCTGCGCCTGCTTGGCTATCGCCTGCTGGGATACAAGATCAGCGGGCGCATCGGTTTCGGGACAGTGATCGCTGTTTCGGAAGCGCGCATCGAGAATTGCAAGATCGGCATGTTCAACCTGTTCATCGGCCCGATGAAGGTAGAAATTGGCCGGAACGCCAGGATAGAGAACCGCAATACCTTTTCCTGCGGGTTTTGGACGGCGCAGGAGCAATACCGAGACCGGCGTTACGCCCGTTCCTTGCAGGTTGGCGCAAATACCCTGATCACATCCGGGCATTATTTCGATGTGGCAGGTTCATTTGCAGTGGGGGATAGGTCCTGGATTGCCGGCGTCGGTTCCCAGTTCTGGACGCACGGCGCGGGAGTATCTGACCGTGACATCCAGATTGGGCGCGATTGCTATATCGGCAGCGCCGTCCGCTTTGCGCCGGGGTCTGCGGTGGGGGAGGACGTTATCGTGGCAATGGGCAGCGTGGTAACGAAGAAGTTTGATGTTAACAAAGCCATGATCGGGGGCGTGCCAGCGACAGTGTTGAAGAAAGATTACGATTGGCGCTCAGAAGAACAAACCTGACACCTTGGAAAAGTGTTCCCAAGGCGCCTTCCCTTCCTTAGCGAGGGAGATACCTTGGGAACTTACAACTTGCAATTGGCTTGGTGGATATTTGATCTGGACAGTTTACGGCTTCACTTCGATCGGTCCCGCATTGCCAACAGGCAGTTCTGGATACTTCGACCAGCAGACCATGTAAACCGGCCCCTTTTCTACTGTGAAGGTATAGGTTGCGTTCTTGCCAGGTTCCAGTTCTTCCATGAGCAGCATCTCTGCCCAGGAAGGCGGCATCCCGGCAGTAGAAGCCATGAGATCCAAAATATCCTTATCCTGATTTAGGTTGAATATCGTTAACGCGTATGCAACCTTGTTTTGATCCTTGATGTTGAAGGTAACTGTTACTTCTCCAGCCTGAAGCGGCGCTGGTTGATCGATCGCACAGGTTCCATCAGCAACGGTGACTGCCATTTCTGATACAGGTTTTTCGGTCGAGGGCGCGGCAGGCTCTTCCAGCGGGACCATTGCGGCAAAGGCAGGCTTGAACCTTGCCAGTGCATCAGCCGTAATGGTGGTCCCGTAGGTGGTGATTTTCCCATCTGTGACATCGTACACATCGATATATTCAAGCGGAGCGACTTCGAGTTGGCGCGTGAAATCGTGCCAGGTCTTTGCCTGGACATAGACAATGTTGCCTTCGACGGATGCGATCTCGGTTTCCCATTGGAAGTGGTTAGCCACGCTGTCCTGCCAAAGGGTACGGATCTGATCTTTCCCGGCGTAGACTTCCATGCCGGTGGGCGGCAGGCCGACGATGTAAGCAGTGGCGTCATCGGCAAAGTAGGCCAGTGATCCTTCGACATCTCCAGCATTCATGCGCTCTATCATTTTTTGTACCGTATCCGAAGCAGATTCGGTGGTTACTTCGGGCGCGGGTGTTTGGTTTGGAGGGGATTGGGCTGGCTGGCTGGTACAGCCCGTGATGCCCAGTACAAGAACAACCAGGATCACGGTGAAGGGTGAAAACAATTGTTTCATGGCAATTTCTCCTTTTGCATTACAAAATGGAGCTCCTGGAGCCAAGACCAAGTTTCTCAGCGTATCCTGGTCTCGTAATCAGCGTAGCATTTTTCCTATTGCGCAATTTGACAATTCTTGACAATATTTGACAAACTTAACCGTTTGACACAAAATGGTTCTATACTATTGGTGGGTGTGAACGATATTGCGCATCTGTATAAAGGAGGCTGTATGCCGGTTTCCAGCGCCAGGATCGTCCTTGACCAATTCACGACGTTTGGGGACTTGCTCAAATACCTGCGTCGCCGCGCCGGGCTGACCCAGCGAGAACTCTCCATTGCAGTCGGTTACAGCGACGCCCAGATCTCCCGTCTCGAACAAAACGAACGCCTGCCAGACCTGGCCACCCTGACGGCGCGCTTCATCCCTGTCTTGCGAGCGGAGGATCAACCTGAAGTCGCCGCCCGGCTCATGGAACTGGCAGCAACCGTCCGTCGGGAAGATGCGCCTGCTGCTGGTCTTCCACCCTATAAAGGTCTTTATTACTTTGATGAGTTGGATGCCGAGTGGTTTTTCGGGCGGGAGGCTTTGACAGAGACACTCGTGGAGCGCCTGAATACAGGTTTGAAATCGGATCAGCGCTTCCTGGCTGTGGTCGGCGCCTCGGGCAGCGGCAAGTCCTCGGTCGTGCGCGCCGGACTGATCCCGGCCTTGCGGTGGCAACAGTCATCTTCCGGGTGGCCGGTGTATGTGATCACTCCCACCGCCCATCCGTTGGACCTCCTGGCAGCCAGCCTGCAAGGGGACGCGAAGCGAGGCGCATCTTTACGAAGATTTGTCGATGAGTTAGTCCGCCAACCACATGCTTTAAGCGCGGCCTTTAGAAAGATTGCAGGGAACGCAGGCGCTGCTCACACATTGCTCGTTGTTGACCAGTTCGAGGAATTGTTCACCCTTTGCCGGAGCGAGGCGGAACAAGCCGCCTTTGTGGAAAACCTGCTGGCCGCAGCGTCTCAACCGGATGGGGTTGCTGTCATCATTATCGTGTTGCGCGCCGATTTCTACGCCCACTGCGCCCGCTTCGATCTGCTCCGCCAGGCGCTTTCCAAGCACCAGGAATATATCGGGCCCATGACGACCGAAGAACTGCGTCGCGCTATCGAAGAACCAGCCCGGCGGGGTCATTGGGAACTGGAGCAGGGACTGGTCGAGTTGTTGCTCCACGATGTGGGAGCAGATGCGGGCCACGCGCCTGAACCGGGAGCGCTTCCTTTGCTCTCCCATGCCTTGCTGGCTACCTGGCAACGCCGTCGCGGGCATAAACTTACCCTCAGTGGCTACACTGCTTCGGGCGGCATCCGCGGCGCGATTGCTGAAACTGCCGAGGCCGTGTTCCACGATCAGTTAGAGCCAGAACAACGCGTGATCGCGCGTCAGATTTTCCTGCGTTTGACAGAACTGGGTGATGATGCAACTACAGCCGACACCCGGCGGCGGGTCAGTTTCGATGAACTTGCTTCCCGGCCTGAAGACAGGGAACAGGTACACGAAGTACTGATGACCCTGGCGGATGCGCGCCTGATCACCACGGACCAGGAGGCTGCTGAAGTAGCGCACGAAGCATTGATCCGCGAGTGGCCAACTTTGCGTAACTGGATCGATGAAAACCGGGAAGGCTTGCGCCTGCACCGTCACCTGACGGAGGCAGCGCAGGAATGGGAGGTGTTGGGCCGCGACCCGGGAGGCCTGTATCGCGGCGCGCGGCTGGCCCAGGCGCTTGAGTGGTCCAACTCTCATCGCGGTGACTTGAATGTTTTGGAGGCTTCATTTCTTGAGACGTCTCAGGCTTTAGCAAACCAGGAAGTGGTCGAGCGCGAGGCCCAGCGCCAGCGTGAATTGGAAGCGGCCCGCAAACTGGCTGAGAACGAGCGCGCCCGCGCTGAGGAGCAAACCCGATCCAACCGCCGCTTGAAGCAGCGCGCAATCTATCTGACCATTGCATTTGTCATCGTTGGCATTTTGGCTTTAGTGGCTTCCGTTTTAGGGCAACGAGCAACCCAGGCTGAACATCTTGCCTTTTCACGAGAATTGGCCGCAGCCTCGGTTAATAACTTGCAGGTGGATCCCGAGCGCAGCGTACTCTTGGCGTTACAGGCGCTCGATGAAGAGGATACCTTGGAAGCGCGCAATGCTTTGCATCGGGCCATTCCTGAATTGCATATGTTGTTGAACATATCTGCCCATCCCGGTGGGGTCCCAGATGTGGCGTACAGCCCGGATGGCAGGTTGATTGCCAGTATCGGCGCCCGACAGGATGTCAAATTATGGGATGCAAGCTCCGGTAAGTTAGTGCGCTCATTTCTTGGAGCTGATGAATTTGGCTCGAGCGTTGCTTTCAGCCCGGATGGAAACACCCTGGCGGCGGCGTTCATCACCCAGGTGATTCTATGGGATTCAACCAGCGGGGAAAAAATCGCTGCATTCTCAGGACAATCAGTTGGCACCACGATTGGCTATAACCTGGGCGTCGGGCAGATGAGTTTCAGTCCGGACGGGAAGTACCTGGCAACAGCCAATATGGATGGCGCGCCCACAATCTGGGATCTCAACACACATAGTAAAGTGACATCCCTTGTGGCTGAGATGTTGCCACCCAAAGCCATTGCCTACAGCCCGGACGGCAAATCCCTCGCTACTGGCGGGGATGAAGGTGTTGTGCGAGTTTGGGATTCTCACCAGGGTACGGAATTATTCTCCCTGAACCTGGGGGGCATCATACATAGCGTCTCCTTTAGCCCGGATGGAACCTATCTGGCCGCAGCCAGTGAAGACGGCAGTATCAAGGTCTGGGATGCGGTGACAGGAGAAAATGTTTCCACCCCGTCACGCCAGTCTGGGATGTACGATGTCACTTTCCTGGCTGATGGCAGGCTTGCCACCGCCCATCAGGATGGTACGACCCGTGTTTGGGATCCGCTTTCCGGCCAGCAATTACTCGTTTTGGCTGGCCCTACCAGCACCGTGATCAGCGTCGCGGGCAGCCCGGATGGTAAACGGATTGCCACGGGCGCCTATGACGGCAGCCTGCGGATTTGGGATGCTACGCCCGGGCGGGAACTACTCACGATACAGGAACATGCTGATATCGTTTGGGATGTCGAATACAGCCCGGATGGCAAGCGTATCGCCTCAGCCAGCATGGATGGGACGGCAAAGCTCTGGGATGCGGATTCGGGCCAGTTGCTAATGACCTTGGTAAAAGGCAGCAACCCTACGGATGGACTTACCAGTCTTGCTTTTAGTCCGGATGGGGAACAAATTGCCACCGGGGGCCTGGATGGGACGGTGACGCTTTGGGACAGCCGCTCTGGGAATAAATTAAATACTTTATCGGGTCACAATAGTTTAGTGTTCGACATTGCTTTCAGCCGGGATGGCGCACGTCTGGCCAGCGTCGCCTGGAATGGAACCGCAAAAGTCTGGGATCTTTTATCCGGAAAAGAGATCACGACTTTTTCAGGCCATGCGGCGAACTCGTATGTTTCGGGAGTCGCCTTTAGCGCGGACGGCAAACGTGTGTTCACGGGCGCCGACGACAAATTCGTGCGCATCTGGGATGCCGCCACCGGGCAGGAGCTGAGAGTTATTTCCGGCGAGGGGAAAGATATTTACGGCGTTGTGCTCAGTCCGGATGGCAATCTTTTGGCGGTGAGCAATCAGGATGGGGTCATCACACTATGGGATGTAGATTCCTTAAACAAGATACGTACTCTTGTCGGTCATGCTGGACTGGTAAATCGCCTCGCCTTCAGCAGGGATGGTACACGCCTGGCTTCGGCCAGTTTCGACCGGCTCGCCAAAGTGTGGGATGTCTCCACTGGCGAAGAACTGGTCAGCCTGTATGGCAATATTGGTAATGTTTTTGGCGTCTCGTTCAGCCCGGATGGGAACCGTCTGGCCACTGCAGGGGCAGATGGGACCGTACGCATTTACACCCTACGGCTGGATGATCTGGTCGCCCTGGCGCGTTCACGCGTGACGCGCACGTTGACCGAGGAAGAATGTCGCACCTTTCTACATATGGATGCCTGCCCATGAAATAGCGAGTTGATTTTCATTGCTATGGCGGGCCTCCATGATTGTTCCAATTGGAGGAACCTATGAATGCTCGAACCCTGTTTATGAGCGTTGGGCTGTTGTGCGCGCTGTTCCTGGGCGCTTGCGGTACACAGAGCCCTGCTCCTACCTCGCCGCCACCAGCTCCTACATCGATCCCAACCACCCTGCCGGAGCCAACACTGCCGCCCGCGCCTACCACCATACCGATCCCGACGCTTCCACCCGCAGAGGCGACCATCACGTGTGAGGGAACGTTCTGCACCTACGAAGGACCGCAACCCATCCCCGCGCAGGAGACCTTTACGGTCAATTGGTATGTCAACAGCACCGCCGGTGAAGAGTTTGCCCTCATCGTCTTTCTTACGGAGGAAGGAAAGACCAAAGAGGACGTGGTAGATGTTTATAATCGGGAAAGTACGCCAGACTGGCTGACGCAAGCCGGCACGTTCTTTACCAAACCGAACAGCAGCCTGCAAGTTACCGTGCAGACCGCTGAGGGCTCGCTCTTTGGTACCCTTTACTTCATCTGCAGCACACCAGAAAAGATCTTGACCGTCATCGGCCCGATTGCGGTGGAATGATTGTTGCCAGGAAAGGAGGTTCTCTGGGAATCCCCGCGATCGTTTCGCCAGTGACAGGGATCATAAAATCGCCAGGCGGCCGACTGGCCGCCTGGCATAGGAATTGGGCGTGATTATTCGGCTGTGGCTGGCGGGGCCCCCTTCCCGGGGTGACCGCCGAACCCGAAGCCTGGGCCGTCCAGGAAGCCCTTCTCCAGGCCCTCCAGCAGCCAGTCGGCGTGTTCCTGCGTGATGGTGCCATCTGCCAGCGCCTGGGCGATGCGTTCGCGCATACTCTCCGCGCGCACGGCGCTCATGGCGTCCTTGACCTCCTGCATGTCAACCCCGGCTGCTTCGGCCAGTTCTTGCAAGGTCTTGCCTGACTCGAGCGCCGCAGACAGATCATCCGCGCTCATGCCCAGCACACCGGCTACGGCTTCGAGCGCCGCGCCGTCCAGGCCGCGCCCGCCGCGAGGTCCGCCCGGTCCGCGTTCGCCGGATGGCTGCGGGGGATTGGTATCGTCAGCATACACAGTCGTTACTCCATAAGCGCCAACGGCGAGCAGCATAAGCACCAATGCCCCCGCCAACCAGGTAAATTTTTTGTTCATCTTTGTTCTCCTTTCAAAAAATAGACGCAGGCTGGTGGCCCAACCTGTGTCTATCATAAGAGATGGATGTTAGGCGTTTGTCAACAACTTGTGTGAAAACTATGGGGGCGGCGGGTTGTTGTCCTGCGCGCTTTTCAGGGACTTGAACCCGAGGAAGACCAGCGCTGCGGCGATGACGACCCCGACAGTGATCAACGCCAGCGCGCGCCAGTCCAGCGCCTCCAGCGCGGACGCCTGGGCCTGCTCCTGGAACCCCGCGTTTCGTCCCTGCCCCTGGCCTTGCCCTTGTCCCTGGCCGCCTCCGCCGTTCGCTGCTTCCTGCGCTATATGGGTGGCCATATCCTGCTCGCTCATTTGGGAGGCGGCTTGCCTGCCCGTTCCTGCGCCAGGGATGGGTGTAGCCTCCAGGCCGGTTGCTGCGCCTGCTCCCGCCGCGTTTGGCATGGCGTTATCCTGGTTGCGCAGCCAGGGAGGTCCGCCCTGACCTGAAGGCGGCCCAAGCGGCTGGGCTACTTCGGGCGCGGTGGCCTCCCACTGGCGGATGAAGCCCACGATGGCCTGGATATCGGCTTCCGTCATACGGTCGCCCCAGGCGGGCATGGCCGTGCCAGGTACGCCCAGTGTGATGATCTGCTGTATGGCCTGGTCGGTGGTGCTGGTCAGGAAGGATTTGACGTTGATGGAGGGCGCGATCGGTTTGCCCTGGCCTTCCGGGCCGTGACAACGAGAGCAGTTGGCGCTGTAGAGTTCCGCGCCCAGGGCGATGCTCTCCTCGGTGGTCGGGATGGGCACATCCGGGGCGGGGATTGCGCCGGTCGGCACTTCGTCCCAGCGTTGGATGAGCGTGACCATGGCCGCAATGTCTTCGGAGGCCAGCACGTTGTTCCAGCCGGCCATCAAGGTGCCAGCGCTGCCGTAGGTGATGGTGCGGCTCAACTCGTCGGCGGTTTTCTCGCGTATGGCGGGGTCGTTGAGGGCCGGGGCGACGCCGGTGCCGAGTCCGTCTGCGCCATGACAGGCCACGCATTGCGCCGCATAGATGCCGATGGCAGTTTGCAGGGTCGCGCCGTCGGGCAGGGAACCGACCGCTTCAACGAGGGCAGGATCGGGTTCGGTAGTGAACGGGATCAGCGGTGCAAGTCCCAGGTTGACGACGCGGTCGCCGGTCTCGTTCCAGTCCCCAGATTGCACCAGGGCGACCAGTTCCTCGATCTGGTAGTCGCTGAGCGGGCCGCCGTCTTCCTTGCTCCAGGCGGGCATGGCGGTGTCGAAGCGCCCGCGCGCAATGACTTTGTAGAGGTCGTCGAAGGGTATGGTTTGCAGGCCGGGGTTGTCGAGCGGCGGCGTCGCGCCGATGCCCTCGCCGTTCAGGCCATGACAGACAGCGCAGTTTTCGGCGTAGAGCGTCATAGCGTCGTTTAGTTGGACGTGCAGGATGTCGCCTTGTGCCTGTTCGAGGCGGGAAGGTTCGTTGAGGATGTAAAATCCCAGCGCGGTGACGATGAGCAGGGTTCCGATGATGCCGAGCAGGACTTCGAGGGTGTGGGTGCGGTTTTCGTTCATAAGTTTCTTCCTTGAGGGGCAAATTACCAATTTGTCCCTACGGGTAAACGACCTGGGAGGTTTCGAAGAACTGGCGCTGGAGGATCGTCCCGGTGTCCACTTTGACTGTGCCGTCTTCGATGATGACCGGGAACATGTCGAGGGCGCGCGGGGCGGGCGGGTTTTCTACGCTGCCTTGCATGTCGAATTGCGAGTTGTGGCAGGGACAGATGAACTTTTGTGCGCCCTGGTCCCAGGGGACGGTGCAGCCCAGGTGTGTGCAGCGGTGATAGACGGCCAGGAATCCGCCATCCGGCGTGCGCACAATGTAGAAGCGGCCATTCGAGATGTGAGTCACTGAGTTGGACGGGAAATCGTCCACGTTCCCGGCCGTGATGAGCGAACCGAATTCGCCTTCGGCCAGGCGCGGCTGGAGGTAGGCCACCAGCACGCCGCCGACTTCGAGCGCGGCCAGCCCGCCAAAGAAGGCCCAGATCATGCCCAGGAAATCTCGCCGGGAGACGGAGGGTTCAGGAGATGAAGTTGTTTCAGTCATATGCTTTCCCAATCTAATGTACTATAACCGGCATCGCCCAGGGCCAGTACAGGCTCATGCCAGGGCCGCGGAAGAAAATGCCAATCACGGTCAGGACCAGGAATGCGACGAAAATGAATGTGACCAGGAAAATGACGCGCTCTTCGGTGTCGCCGTCGAAGGCCTTGACCATCCACTCGTCCAGCAGGATGAGCGGCAGGAGTAGGA
>JBMOMP010000034.1:0-17670 GCA_049323115.1 Chloroflexota bacterium | reverse complement strand
TGCGGGAGGCGACATCCGTGGGGCGGGGGGAAAAGGGTCGGGGGGGGAGTTTCAATCCACGCCTCCCATGCGGGAGGCGACTGCAATCCCGATCAATGCAAGGCTGGTTTTGTTGTTTCAATCCACGCCTCCCATGCGGGAGGCGACGGCAAAATATGGCGCTTTTTCACGCCGCGCCCCCAGATGTCGGCCTTCCCGGTATCACAAGACCGGACAAATCCCAAATTTCGAGCTTCTATTCGCTTGTTAAGGTGCAAAAACGCCCAAAACCCCTGCGAACCTGCCGGGGATCCCCTGTCCGCTTGGGGTTCGCACAGACGGATTCAGGCCACCAGCGTCCCCTCCAGGTCGAGGCCGGGCTTCGCCCCCACGTGCTCCACCCGCTTGCGCCACTCGTCGCCCAGGTAATAATACCGCAGACTGTCCTTCTCCTTATCAATCAGCCCTTCGAGCGTGGCCTGCAGCACCTTCAAACGAGCCGGGTCTATCACGCATTCGAAGACCGAGTGCTGCACCCGCTGGCCGTAATTCTGGCAGGCCTTCGCCACCTTGCGCAGGCGCTTCTGCCCGCCGGGCGATTCGGTGTTTACGTCGTAGGTAATCAGCACCATCATGCCGGCGCGCCTTTCTTACAATCAATGGCAGGAAGCGTCCACACCCCATTTTGGCAGATTTTGAAGGCGGCTTCCTCTTGCAAAACACTGCCGGGGACGTAACAAACGCCCTCATAAGCCAGATGCGCCCCGGCGCGCCCCTCCTCACGCCATTCCCGGCCGACCAGCGGCTCGATCGGACCCCGGAGCGGCGGGCCGCCTTCTGCGCGGACGTGCGCCCAGACGCGCGCCTCGTTGGGCAGGCGCAAGAGGGGGCGGGTCTGCTGCCCATTGAGCAGACGGCCATCAAAGGTTACCGCGATATCGAAGAGCCTGCATGTTTTCCCGCTCTCATCATCCGGGCTGACTTCGCGAAGGTCTTCACACGAAACCAACCCCCAGCCATAGCCGCGTTCGCCGCCCAATTGCAGCCGCTGCGCAGCCCGTTTCCACTCGTCCCGATACTTGACGCGCTCTTCGACCACGAAAACGTAGCCCAGCAGATAAACCTGTTCACCGGCAGGGCGCGAGCGGGGAGAGAGATATTCGATTTCGCGCAGCAGCCCCTCGGCAGCCGTCTGAGAAGGGTATTCGAGGGCGGCGCCGGCGTAACTGCTCAGAAAACGGCGGCGGAAATCGTCTTCATCTTCCCACGGAAAACAGACGGTGAAACGGCCGTTCTCCTCTAACGCGGGAAAGAAGTAGGTGCTGGCGAAGAATTGCCCCATTGTCTTGCCGACCGGGCGATAGGGGTCGTTGGGGTCGTCGCTTTGGACGCCCGCCAGCTGCCCGACGCGGCTAATCAGGGCGCCGCGCAGGGCGCGGGCGGTGACGTAGGGGCGGGTGCGCCGCAGGTAAGAAAGCGCGCCGCTCCCGCTGTGCAGCGGCGTTTCCAGGCGAAAAACCAGGCGGTAAATGCGCCAACGTTCCATCTGCTCACTCCTTTTGGGCGGCTTTGGCCCCGTAGCGGGCATAGGTCAAGAAACGCTCCAAGGCTTCTTTTGCCAGCAGCAGGGTGGGCAGGTCGGCGGTCAGTTCAGCCGCGTATTCCAAATTGTCTCGCGAGGTGACCTGAACGCCCACATCGCGCAAGAGTTCACGCATTTGCTTGATGACTGTTGGTCCGATTTCTTTCTCTCTGGCAAGCAGATAGAGAAAGCAGGCATACACGCCGTTTTCTTGCAGCACGCCCAGGGCTTTGGTGAGGCTGTTTTCGGCATCTTTTATTTTGATGCCTTCCTTTTTTAGCGTCCCAATAAGTTCCTGAGCGCGGCGCGCCGCCAGATAATCCAGATTGTGGTTTTGGATGTCGTTCATGCGCCTGCCTCCGGCTTTGCAAGGGATTGGAAAATATCCTCTTGCGATTTTTCGAGCGGTTCGCCGATGATTTGGATGCGCCCAAAGCCGCGCGTGCCCATGCCGCCCACGCCCAGGTATTCCATCATACGCAGCCCGGCTCTCACGACATCCAGCGGGCCTTTCCATTCTCCGCCGGGCAGGTCTTTGGGTTCGCGATTGCCCGTTTGGGTGATCGGAAAGGCGGGACGGCGGTCGTTTTTATCGGCGTTGTAATCGTCCAGCACCACTTCGGCGGTGAGGAAGGCGGCGCGCGGCAGGGCTTCGTAGGTAAAGAGCATGTGATCGTCGGCTGCGCCGGTTTCGGGGTTGATGGCAACCGAGGTGCGCACTTCCAGGTTGCTGTTGACGATGTGGGGGAAGAGGGAATCCGAGACCAGGACGAGGCGGCCTTTGATGGCATCCCAGGCTTCGCTTCCTTCCCAATCGGAGGGAGCGCTGGGAGCATCATCCTGCTTCCTGGCATCGAGCATCATCCAGCCCAGGTTGAGACGCTCAGGTGTAGATGGGAGGGTGGTCCAGCAGGCGGTATCGGAGAGTTCGTCATTCGGGAGGTTTTCAAACCCGACCTGGTGCAGACGAGAGGGTGTGCTGACCCATACCGGTCCGAGCATGGAATGAACGGGAAAAAGCAGCAGCCGGGCGTCGAAGACGTTGACCACGCCGGAGGACATGGCGTTACCTTTGAGGTAGCCAAAGGTGTAGCAGATGGGGTTCTGGGCGGGGTTGTTTATCTTCTCCTGGCTTTGTCCAGCCGCTTCAGGCGTTTCATAGAGATAGGCGGCGTAGGAGCGCGCCGCGCCGTGCAGACTGGAGCCGGGAATTTTGGGCAGGCGGGTGCCGGGTTCGCGGGCGATGCTATTATCCACCCGCCCCAGGCGGTAGCCGCCCGCGCCGGGGTGGACGGGATCGAGGGTCATGATCAAATAGGTGTGGTGGGCGTAACGGTCGAGGGTCATGGGATCACTCCTTTTCTTCCTTCAGGATTTCCAGATGCAATTCGGCCAGGTCGGCCAGTTCGCCGCGCGCGGCGGTGGCGATGAGTTTTGTTTGCATGTCATTGCGAGCCGCCTCCGGCGGCGAAGCAATCCCCTTGCTCTTCCAGGTCTGCTCTTTGGGCCATTGAGCGTTGGCGAGGGTAGTTTCGACGAATTTCTCGAAGGTTTCATCTTTGGCGGATGCTTCCAGCCCGTTTGGACCAAACCAGCGTTCGCGGGTGGTTTCGATGGTTTGGAGGACCTGTTTTTGCTGGGTAGGGCTGAGTTGGAAGAACGCCTCCCATACCTGATCGAGACGTTCGAGGTCTTCGAGATAGCAGGGACGGGAAGGTCGGGAATGACGGCGGGCATTGGAGTCGTAGGTAATCTCGAAACGGCGGGCGGTGGCATCGAGGTACTCGAAGTCAAAGGTGGAGGGGGTGAACTGAACGCAATCGCCCGGGCGCAGGTCGCAGACGTGTATCCAGTGTCCGCCATCTGGGCCGACAAACCAGCGCGCCCGGTCGGTGATCTTGTTTTTCACCCGCCAGTAGGGATACCAGAGGTCTGGCGTTTCGTTGTCCCCCAGCACGGCAGGGATTTCAACCGAGATGTTTTGAGTTTCGCGGGTGAGAGTCAATTGCACGGAGCGCGGCCAGCCAGCAGCGGTCGGGGTGTGGTCGGTTTTAGCGGCCACCTTCCAGTCTCCTGCGTTCGACGGGCAGTCGAGCATGTGCCGGGCGGCGTCGAGGGCGGCAAAGAGGGGCGTGCGGCGACCGAAGAAGACCGCGCCCAGGGTGATGGGCAGGCGGTTGCGCACTTTGCCCATCTCGGCCTCGTACTTGCGGCGGATGGCGTTGATGACATCCATTGCCTTATCCGCTGGGACCAGGGCCATGAAGGTGCGCGGCTCGGCCAGGAGGGGGATGACGGGAAGGTAGTCGTCGGGTAATTCGTTCACACTCTCGATAGTGATAGTTCCCCACTCCTTGTTTTTTATCCCGGCACCATCTGGCTCTTCCAATACGAATGATTTTTCCGGTTGAAGATAGGCTCGCAGCGGTCTGCCGAGTTGCTCTGGTTTAGCAAGGTAGGCAAGATTTTCGCAAACGATAAACCGGCGCGTCTTGCTATCCCACACTACGCTAATACGGATATTATTCACCAGCAATTCGTAACTGTGGAATTTTCCCAGGTTTAATTGGGCGCTGTTTTTCGGAATGATTTCGAGCCGTTTCGCGGCAGGGACAAGGATAGGCTTGCCTTGGGCGTCACATTCAATGAGCGCTTCCTGCCAAAAAGTGCGGGTGGTCTCCCAGATGCGGCGCAGGCGGGCGAAGGTGGGGTTTTTGGTGACGGCCTGACCGTTCTGCGGTTCGTTGACAACCAGGGTCTGCACCATGGTGCTGTCTAACCAGCGTTCCAATCCGAGGCGGCCCACGATCAGCGCCAAGCGACCGTTGACGTCGGCGACTTCATTCGTCCAGATGGTTGTATGCAGGTTTTGTGTCCAATCTTTGGCTCGATCGGCTCGGCGCTGTTCGCACACATCGCATACTTTGCGGTCTCTGGCTTTCTGGCTCGGACCTTGCGGGCGCAGGCGGCAGACAGTGCAGATTTCCTCTGCGGTATTCTGCCAGATTTGCAAAACATAATCGTGCGAAGCAGACGTATCTGGCACCTGTGACAGAATTGCCCCAACAGGAGGTATCTCATCCTGGGCTGGATTCCGGTTTGGGCTTTGGCCCCACCAGGGTTGATTATCGAGATGGATTTCAGGTATGAGCTCCCCTGCAAGTTTCAGGTTTGGGTCGTTCCTGACAGTTCCCTCTGCAAACTTTTGAAGAATCAGTTCCTCTAATGTCTTCCCTTGATCGTCCTTAAGCGAAAGGAGATGCCCGAGATTGGGGACAACATAGATGCTGCCATCCTCATCCTGGTACACGCGCGTCGCAAGCGGATAAATCTCTTCGAGAAGTTGACGAACGCGTTCCAATGCGTCTTCGAGCAGTTCTTTGCGGGCAAGCAGGTCTGGCACTCTGGTCACGCTGTCAAGAAACCTTGAAACGTTCACACGCACGCTTAGCAAACGCCAACGAAGATCGTCTGCACTCTTCGGTTGATAACCAAGCAATGCGCCCGCCAGGGCTGATTTGTACAGCGCTGCAACGATATGCGACCAATCCCACAAAGGCACTTCATTAGTGGAGCGGCGCGTGTCTCCGCCTACCCTTGTAAACAGGGCTTGAATCTCACTCTGTAACTGGTTGCGGTGTTGAGCCGTAAAAGGTGAATTGCCTATCGTGCTCCAGGATATTCTTTGACGTAAATCTTGAGTGAGATTAGCAGGAATGGTACTCCCTTCAAATCCAAAAGGTGAACTGACATAGGCAGGATACGATTGTTGCGCATTCGCATCCTGCTTTTCGATGTGGGCGGCGTAGTGGCAGCGGTTGAGATACCCAGGCAAAATTCTGTTTTCCCTCCGATCCCTGGCATCTTTGAAAGCCTGGGTTGTTCCAAGAAGAGATATGTTCTGGTTTGGAATCAAGTCCTTGGCATCCTGCTCTCCAGATGGAGCCGGGGCACTTGAAACATATTTCTTGATGTGACCATCTGTGTGCTTAAAGTAATCATGTAACCACGCCGCCACCTCCGCCAGCAGCAGGGCGTCGCGGTGCTGCGCCAGGGCTTGCAAATTCAACGAATTGCTCATTGCGCGCCTCCATGTTCTTTTGAGAGCGTTTCTGCCATCTCATGCAATTTGGCAAACGAGTCAAACTCACGCGGGGCGGGAGGCGCAGGTTGAGAGGGTGTAGAAGATGGATCAGGTATGTTCATCCACAATTTGCCGTCCTCCAGATTTGCCTCCGCCACCCCAAATCCGCTGGTGCGCTTGGCCGAGAAGCCATAGTTGAGGAACATGGCCTGCAGACCTTCGGCCACGATTTGCAGGTCTCTGGCGGCTTGCTGGCGGATGATGGCTTTAGGCTGCCCGATCAGGTCGAACGGCACGTAGAGCAGGGAGAAGGCGCCTGTTGCGCCGATGGGGACGCATTCCAGGTAGATCGGCTGTCTGCCGGCACGGGTTTTCCGTGAGTGCGGGTTGATGACTTCCACGTCAATCCCGTCGAAAAAGGTGGGGTAGAAGAAGAGGCGGCCGCTGTGGTGGGGCAACGGTTCATCGTCTTTGACGCCAAAGTATCTTCGCAGCAGGCGTTCATACTCCTGGTGGGCTTTGTTGAGTGAATCTACATATTTTGCAAAGCCTTTGACCTGGCCGGGTTCCTCGCCCTGCTCATCGCCGAAAAGTAAGGTTTGGACGAAACGCTCTTTCGCAAATGCTTCAGCGGATTGCTTCGCCTCGCTCGGAATGACAGGCTTTGCCAGGCGGATGCGCATGGCCGTCCAGCGCAGCAGTCCTTTCCAGGAGGAGGCCGCCATGACCGGCACTTTGAAGACCTTATCCTTGCGCACGGGGTTGACGCTCTCGGTCACGTAGAAGGGGTCGTCGTCTTTGCTGATCCAGGGTTTGGCTAGAGTGAAGGTGAATTGCAGGAACCAGGAGCCCGGCGGGAGCAGGGTCATATTGGATGTGTCTTTGGTGAGACCCAATTTTTTCATCTGGTCAAGCGCGAGGGTTATCAATTCTCGTGCGTAAGGTGTGTTCTGTGGGTCTCCCTGCATATGAACCAAGCTCTTGTAGCCGCCGCCGCCGCGTTTGCGGTCGCCGATAACAACGTACTCTTTGACATCTTCGTTGCGCGCGGCGATTCCAGCCAGCAATTGAATGCGCGCGGCGATACTGGGGATTTGATAGCCGCGATGCTGTCCGTTCACGAGGGCGTTTACATCACCCTGTGATTCGCCGCCGAGTTCTACATACAGGTCATAAGTCATTGTTTACCTCCTTCGGAAGATAACAAACCCAGTATGATTTGCTCGCCGGTCAGGAATTCTTTGTCATCAAGGCCTCGCCAGGCTCGCTTGAGACGTTCCTTCATCCCTTCAAAATCCACCAGTTCGGGTTTCACAAATCCGAACGTCCGTGTGCCATCGCGATGGTGGAAACTAAAGACTTTCTTGCTTTCCTGCGGCCCGCCTGCTAACCAGCGAGAAACATCGTTGTTTGGAGCACGCTGTTGTCCCTGGTTTTTGTTCTCTTGTCTCCCAATAACCTGATTGAAAGTGCTGGAGGCATAAGATTGCCTTGCCAGGTATCTGCCTTTAACGCACCAGAAGTTTGCGATAGATGCCCAGGCGTAGTCATGCTCGCCATCTTTATCACGATACCGGTGATTGCCCTTGCGCCATTGAACCGAAGTCACGTAAGACTTGACTTGTTCTAAACTCTTTGTGCATGACCACCCTGCAGTGGTTATTTCGACAAGTCCAAAATCCAGATGGTGAAACTCCTGCGCGCGATTCGATTCGTCAGTAGGCTTGAAAATCGTTTTGCCGCCCATCGCTCCGTATTCTGAAATCAGCCGAAATGTTGCCCGCAGTAAGCACATTTCCTCTTCCTCAATAGATCGCAGGGGGATGAGTTCTAGTTGAATGTCTTGATTTCCCTGGATTGCCTTGAGATTTCCCCTGATTTGCTTGAGTTGTATGGAAGAGAGCGTTTTCACCCGAAACTTGCGCGCCCAGCCCGTGCAGCCAAACAATTCACAGACAACACAGTGGTTTCCGTCTTTGTCCGGGCAGCGATCATCACTCCTCGGGTCACACGCGTACCCTCCCAGGCCGCGCACCAGGGCTTCGTACCACCAGCGCAGCGAGCCGATCAGGCCGGTCTCGTGCAGGCGGTCGGTGGTTCCGTCTACGCCGCCGGTCCACAGCGGGGTAAGGGTTTTTAGAGTAATTTGCATCGTTCACCTCCTTGCCAGAATTATAAACCTCAACTCCAGAAGAACGGCGGATACGCATCCAGGTCGCCGCGCAGGTAACGCGCCAGCAGCATCGCCTGGACGTGCGGGATCAGCCCGAAGGGGACCCGCTCTTTCAGGTACGGGTGGACAATATCTTCTTTCTTCCTCTCCTGCCAGGCCGTGATGACCGCTTTGCGGGTCTCGTCATCCATCAGCACCCCGCCGCTCTCCTTCGCCGCGAACCCCCGACCCGTCACCTGCTTCCGGTTCACCAGCGACAGCGCCAGCCGGTCCGCAAACACCGGGCGCAGCTCCTCCATCAGGTCGAGAGCCAGCGACGGGCGTCCGGGCCGGTCCTGGTGCAGGAACCCCACATACGGGTCCAGCCCGACCGCTTCGAGGGCCGAGGCGACCTCGTTGGTCAGGAGCGTGTACAGGAACGAGAGCAGGGCGTTCATATTATCCAGCGGCGGACGTCGGTTCCGCTCCTTGAACGGGAAGTCCCCGCGCTGCTGCACGATCATCTGCTCGAACACCCGGAAGTAGATCTTTGCCGCGCTCCCCTCGAAGCCCATCAGGTCGGCGGTGGAGCGGCATTCGGGGATGACGGCCAGGATGCCCTTCAGGGCGGTCGAAGCCTGGCCCAGGGCCTCGACGTCCACCAGCATGGCGTGGTCGCGGCGGGTGCGCTCGATCACCTTGCGGCAGTTGGCGACCTTCCCCAGCAGGAACGAAGCGGCGATCGGGACACTGGCCTGCTCCTGCTCCGAAACGCGGTACTGCTTCTTGCGCAGCAACACATTGCCCCGCACCTTGCCCGTCACCCGCGCCTGGAAGCGCCCGTTGGGCGACAGGAAACACAGCCCCACGTCCCGCTCGGCGCAGGCCCCCATCAGGGCCGGGCTGACCCCCAGGTAGTTGAAACAGACGATGTTCTCGATGTTGTGCAGCGGCAGGCGCGTGGACGTGTGTTCGTCCTTCTTGACGACCACGTTCTCGCCGTCCAGCGACAGGTAGGCCTCGGGGCTGGTAATGTAAAGCACGTTGGCAAGTTGTTTCATGGTCTCACTTCACATCAATCCTCTATGTTTTGCCGGATGTACTTCGACGCGGCGATCACGTTCTCCTGCAAGACCGGCAGGCAGATATCGGCCAGCGAACACGAACGGCAGGCTTTGGAGGTCTTGACCCGGGGCGTATAGCCCCTTTTGAAGTAGGCATGCATCTCCTCGGACATTTTGGCCACCAGCCCGCGCAGTTCCTCGCCCAGTTCCACCCGGACCCGGTGCCTGGTCTCGCCATAGAAGAGGTACCCCGCCGGGATGCTGACCGCCAACATCTCCTCGAGACACATCGCCTGGGCGCACAGTTGGGCTTCGTCCACCGGCTCGCGCTTGGGCTTGCCGCGCTTGTACTCCACCGGGGCGGCGAGATACAAACCTTCGCGGTTGGGGAGTTTGACGCCCTCGCCTTGCCCCTCACCCCCGTCCCCTCTCCCACTGGGAGAGGGGTGAGGGGGTGAGGGAACAAACTCCACCACGTCGCACACGCCTGAGAGTCCCAGCCGGTACGAGGCCACCGGCACGGCTCGGGCCGTGATCAACCCGTTGCGGGACTCGGTGAAAAAGGCATCGTCCGTCCGCTTGTGCAGCAGCCGGCCTTCAGCGGTCAGCGCGTTCTCCTTCCACTGCATTTCGACGTGGATCAGCGCCCACTGCCTGCGGCAAAACAGGAAGTGCTGGATGCCCGAAAGGGGCAGGAGGTCGTCGGGGGTGTATTCGGAAGTCATAATTGTTTACATGTCGTTGCGAGGAGGAGCGGAGCGACGACGAAGCAATCTCCTCTTGCTTGAGATGAAGCCGCCTGCTCAATACATGGAAGCCACTTCGACAGGCTCAGTGCAACGCCTGCGGGCTGGCGCGAGTCCACTCGAGTGGACTTCCATGTACTGAGGCAGGATTTAAATCCGCCGGATCAAAGTTTCTCGATCAACTCCACGCCTTCGGGTGCTTTTCCTTCCACCTTCACGGTGTAATCGCCAAACCTGCGCGGGACGATGACGCCTTCGTTCCTCTCCACTTTCACCATTTCAAAGAGTTTATGCGAAGGCGCATTGCCCAGGTCGCTGTCGTGCTTGAAGACGATGAGTTTGCGGGCCGCCATCTTGCCGCGCGCCGCGGAGTGGTCATGCTCGAACATGTTGACCAGCGCTTCCCAGAAGAGATTCAAGTCTTCCTCGGAAAAGCCGGTGCCTTTGGTGGGGTCGTTGGCCAGTTTGGCAGAGATGTAGCCTTCGACGCGGTACAGACCGTAGGGGACGATGTGCTTGCGGCCCATCGTGCGCTCTTTTTCGGCTTCTTCTTCGCGGGTAACGGTCAGGCGGGTGATGGTCACTTCCTGCTGGACAATGGGGTCAATACTGCGGGAGAAGTTCATCTGCACGGGTCCGCGCACCTGGCCGCAGTTATCGCCCACGCTCAATACCGCCCCAAACGTGCGAATATCGTAAAAGTTCTGGCACATCCAGGCGCGGGCTTTGTTCACGCCTTCGACGGATGCCTTCTTTCCGGGTTCGAGACCAACGGCAAGATAGGCTTCTTTATGGTTGGTGTTCAGCGGGATGCCTTCCTTGATGTAAATGCGGTAGCCTGCGGCGTCGCCCTTGACCATCTCCGCAAAGTTGCGGATTTTGCGTTTCAGGCAAACATCGGTGACGAGGCCGTAGCCCGTTTCGGGGTCAATGCGCGGCATGTTAC
Organism: Chloroflexota bacterium; assembly: GCA_049323115.1. Lineage (GTDB taxonomy): Bacteria > Chloroflexota > Anaerolineae > Anaerolineales > Villigracilaceae > JAABUE01. The sequence continues at coordinate 7,117 of JBMOMP010000034.1, read as the reverse complement.
CGGCGTCGGGGTCGCCGTTGGGATTGCCGTTCTCCACGTCGTAGAGCAGGACGAATTCATAGCGATTGGCAAGGGTAGTCATGAGTTAATCTCCTTTGTGATTTTAGATTTGCGATTTTCGATTGATGATTTACGATTGATCATGTCGCTGCGAGCGTTCTTTGCGAAGCAGTCCCCTGTTTGAGGGAGGAGATTGCTTCGGGCTTGGTCTCGATACGAGCGAGAAGCACACTTGCTCTACTCGACCATCAGCCCTCGCAATGACATCATTCCTCGGATTGGGTCGCTTCCACACCGTTGTTACCCTTCTTGGCATAGAACGCGGCGCGCTGATGATAGTAGCCCAACACGAACACGCCCTGTTCGTCCAATGTCAGGCGCGGCGGGAACGCTTTGGCTTCGAGCATGTCCAGCAAGTCCTGGATTTTTCTGTCCGACACGCCGCCATATTCGGCTTTGGTCGTCCAGTGATGCGCGAGCCGCAGCAGGGTGGGAAAGACGCTGGCGGGCGAAGCGCAGGCGGATGTGAAGTAGCGGTCTTTGATGGTGGCGTTGATGTTCTGACCGATGGCTTCTCTCTGCGCCTTTTCCAGCACGGCGAACAGGCGTCCCAGCACGTATGCGGGGTGGGTATAAGATGGATTGAGTGACATTTGCAGAGCCTCCTGATAGGGATTGTTGCCTTGACGGCGGTACTTGCGGATTAGATGCGCCTTGATGTACGCGGCGCGGATGTAGTTTATTTTGACGCTGCGTTTCTCTTCATCCGTGTCGTGGCGGATGCGGTTGAGCATGGCGGCGTACAAGCCTTCGGGATAGGGCGCGCCCGTGAGAATGGAACGCATGAACGCCCCGCCCAACAGTGACCAGGACTTTTTCACCTCGTCATCGCGCTGAGTCACTTTGGGCGAAACGCACTCCGCAAGGATGCGATAGGGCGAAAGGTAAGTCGGCTGGTTGGCGTACTCCTTCTCGATTTCCATGTCTTTGTAGTGCTGCATGATGCGCTCGGCGAACACGCCAAACGGCTCGGTGAGATAGAAGCGCACAGATAGCCGCGCTGCGCTTGGAGCGAGCCCAAGGACATAAAATCGCGTGTCTTTGTCCAACTCTTTGCTCAATGCGGCAAGGTCTATGGCTTTCCCCTGTTGCACTGATTCAGCCACGTCGCCCATTTGCTTTTCCATCTCTTCGGCGCGTTTCCGCTTGCCTTTGGTTTCTTCGGTTTCAGCTTCCTCTTCCTGTGTTTGTTGGTACTCTGGATTCAGCAAGGTATAGAAGGCGCTGGGGTAACGTTTGTCGGCAGTGTCTGCCCAATAGACCACGGTGGTATCGCCCAGATAGATTTTTCGGTTCGGGTTCTGCTTGGAAAGCAGGTAATTGAGCGCTACGCCATACCCGGATGCCACGCGGCGGCTGACAGGAGAATTTGCCCCTTTTTCCCTCCCGAAGGATGTGAAGGCATCCAGATTGAAACTGACCAGCGAAGCCCCTTTGCTCTGTGCGTCCCGCACGCCTTTGATGTCTGGATGTAGACGGGCAATCGGCTCGATTTCACCTGTCACAAGGCATCGCATTTCGAGCGCTTCCTGTCCCAGAGCGTAGTCTTCCCAGGCGCGCCTGATTTTGGGGTCGCTCAGCGCGTCTGTGCCTTCGACGTAAAAAATCAGGTTAGCCCCCTGCATTAGCCCTTCCAGATGTCGGGCAATACTTGGGTTATCTTTGGCTTTTTGCGGGTCATGCTTTTGCAGAAACATCATCACTGCGCGAGATGTGGGGCTGTCCACTTGTGCCAGAATCTCTGTATTCACCCTGCGAAAATCTTCGAAGCGCTTTTTGGCATAGTCAGGGTCTTTGGCTTCTTTCTCCGTCAACCCTAACACATAGGCCCCGTTATCGCACATGAAATTTGCGGCGACATTCACGCTGCGCTTGACACGCTCTGGCACATTCAATCTTCGGGGTCTATCCACCGTCTTCTTCCCTTGCTGAACAGGAACATACAACGGGATAATATCCAGTAAGTCGCCTTGCTGAGACAAATTGAGCGCATGGCTGACTGGCTCGTTGCTGTACCCAGGCGCAGCAACATCCCCTTCGGGGAGCAAAATCTGGTAGTAGTCATAGAGCGATTGCAAGATCATCCTCGCACCTCCACGTCTGTCAGATCAATTACGCCGTCGAGCATTTGGGCTTTGAAGAACTTGGGCTTGATATCGCGCGGGTTGGAGAAATCCAGGTCGTAGAGCATCCAGCCGAAATCCTGCGTGCCCGCCAGCGGACTTTTGGGGATGTCTCGTTTGTCTTCGATGATCTCGACCTTCGCGGAGAACTCGCGCGTCCCCAGGCAGGGAGCGTGGAAATGCTGCCCTTCTCTCAAGCGGCGCAATGCCATGTTGTAGTGCTTTTTCTCCTCCTGCTCGTTTGTCTCGCGGTTCCCTGTGGGTTGGGTCAATTCGAAGTGCGCTTCGATAACGTAATCCACATCCTTCAAGACCATTGCGGCGCGCTGTTGACGGGCTTCGGTGGCGGCGATGTAGAGCAGCTTGTCTGCGCCCTTCATCACCTGCAAGGCGTTATCCACCGACGCCTTATCGCTCACCTCGTTGCGGCGGATGTTGGTGAACTCGATTTCGCGCAGGACGTGGATTTTATCTATCACCCATTTGATGGCAGGTTTCCAATAGACCGCCTCGATGATGCCGCGCGCCGCCGACGGGGTGATGACATCGTAACTGACGCGCTCCACTTTCATTTCGGGACGGGTGAACAGGGCGTAATGTCCCTGTACGCGGATGGTGATACCGTATCCCATGTGTCGAACCTCCTTTCAGATTCTCATGTCACTGCGAGCCGCGCTGGTCGAGTAAGGCGAATGCACTTCTCGCCTGTATCGAGACCAAGCGGCGAAACAGTCTCCTCGTAAACAGCGGATTGCTTCGTCGGGCTGGGTCTCGATATGAGCGATAAGAACGCTCGCTCTACTCGACCATCAGCCCTCCTCGCAATGACATTTGGCAAATTAGAACAACAACCCATCCCCGCCGCCGCTTTCGGGGACCAGCAGACCTCTATCGAGGTCATAGTACTCTTGCAGGTAATCGGGGTTGAGAACGTGATAAGTGTCTTCGATGGTCAAAATCACTCCTTTCGAACTGAGTTTGTCGAACTCGCCCTCGAAAATAGAAACCGTGTAGGGCTGGAGTTTCCGTAAGGTGGACGATGGGTATTGGGTATATTTCAATTCTTCGATAAACCATTCAGCCTCCTTATCGAAGGGGATAATCACGGTCACGGTCGGGTCTTCGATAATTTGGAAGTCCCGCGCCGCTTTCTCGAAACTGAATCTGCCGTTCTGGCTGTCGAAACAATCCATGATGCGTTTGTAATCGAAAGAGATATTCGGGTCTTGCAGGTCATACAACCGCCCGAAAAACGCTTCGATGGCGTGAATGGAAATCGGCGCGTCGGCATGGTCGCGCAACACCATGCGGGCGACCTCTGCTGTCTGCTTGAGAAACGAAGGCGTTTTCTTGATGAACTCCGACTTCGGCTCGAAGATGAACATTTCACTCACGCCGCGCTTCATCTCACGATTGACGCGCCCGGCCGCCTGGTTGATTGAATCCAGCCCCGTCAGGGCGCGGTAGCCGACGGGAAAGTCCACGTCAATGCCCGCTTCCATCACCGTGGTCGAGACCACGCGGCAGGGCTGTTCGCTCTTCAAGCGTTTTTCGATTTCTGCCAGTTTCGAGCGGCGGTGGGCGGGACACATCAGTGTCGAAAGGTGGAAATTCCCTTCGCCCTGCAAACCGCTGAAAAGTCCGCTGGCGTGGCGGCGGGTGTTGACGATGCACAGGGCCTGGTCGTGCGCGTTCAGGCGGGCGAGCAGGTCTTCGTCGGTCAGCGTCCCCAGGTTCTTCACTTCCACGCGCTTGTAGAAGTCGAACAAGGCTTGGGGGTTGGGCGCGAGTTCTTTCGGCTTTGTCTCTTCGGGCAGGAAGCGCTCCAGCCCGGGCTGGGTGGCGGTACAAAAAACCGCGCTCGCGCCGTAGTTGGTCGCCAATTCCCACACCGCCGCCATTGCGGGGCGCATGTATTCGCGCGGCAGCATTTGGGCTTCGTCGAAGATAATCACGCTTTTGGCGATATTGTGCAATTTGCGGCAACGCGACGACTTCTTGGCAAACAGCGACTCGAAAAACTGCACGTTGGTCGTAACCACGATGGGTATATCCCAGTTTTCTGCCGCCAGTTTGAGTTTTGCAAGCACGCTGTTGGTGCGGTTGTCGGCATCCACGCGCTTCCTGCCCTCCCAATCGAAATTGGAGTGATGTTCCAGGACATTTCCTTCGCCGAAAATGCTTTTGAACACTTTGGCGTTCTGCTCGATGATGGTCGTGAATGGGATGACGTAGATGACGCGTTTCAAGCCATGCGTTGCAGCGTGATGGAGCGCAAATGCCATCGAAGCCAGTGTCTTGCCGCCGCCCGTCGGCACGGTGAGCGAGAAGAAGCCTGGCGCTTCGTTCTTCCCTGTTTCGATGCAGGCATGAAGGATCTCGTTGCGCTTGCGGTTGATGTCGCTGGTCGGATTCTCGAACTGCTTCAGGTGTGCGTCAATCTTTTCGCGCAGGATGGGGATGTCGTCATGTCCGCCGCGCGGCTTTGGACCCTTCATGTAGGTTTCGGTTTCCTGAAAGTCCGCGTCCACCAGCGCCGAGTAAATCATGCGCGTCAGAAACGCGAGCGAAAAACCTAATCCGTTCTTTGGCGGGCGAATATGTAATCGCTGCGGAAGCGGAAGCGCGGATAAATCCAACTCGCTTTTGTATTCGTGATAGTGCGGCAGGTTGTTCTTCAACCGCGCGCACACCGTCCCGCCCTCCAGGTCGGTCTCATTGCCATAATCGGGCAAACCCGTGTGATGCCCCATGATTGGGTACGCCATTAGTTGAGCGATGACTTCCTGCGGCGTGCCTTTGAGCAGTTCCCTGAGTTCCTTTGCTCCGGCCGTCGAATGGTCCACGCGCGGGCCGCCCTCCAGCCGCTTTTGAAACCCGGCGGAGTACTTGCCCAAATCGTGGATCAGCCCCGCAATGTATGCCAGGTCCGCTACGTTGGCATCTGCTCCAAACTCGCGCGCCATTTCTGCCGTGTTCCGCAAATGCTCGATGAGCGGCTGCCAGTCTTCGCGGTCCTCACCTTCACGGCGGTGGGCAAAGAAGCGGGTCTGTGGCATGTTGGCCTCCCCCACCCCATACACCCTCGCCATCTTCCTCACCTCCCTCTCCAACGTCTTCCTCAACCCCTCCGGCTCGAGCACCTCGCAGTCCGCGCCCCAGCCGCGGATCCAGGGGAGCATCTCGCGCCACTCGGCCACCCTGGCCCTCCACAGGATCGAACCATCCGGCAATTCAGCCTCTTCTTCCGAGCGATGCCATCGAGTCTCGCGCACACGTTGCGCAACGCGCGGGTGGAATTTCAGGATCACATCCACCGGTTCGTTTTCGCTGTACCAGATGCCCCAGGCGTTTGCCAGCAGACCGCGCGGGTCGAAATCAGCCGGTATTTCGTAAGGTTCCTGGCTCGGTTCAACCCGTTCGATGCGCTCGATCTTCAACGTGCGAAGTTTTCCCGGCGGTTCGCTCAAGCCGATCACATGCGTGGTTTGCCCTACCGCATACGGTTCGATGAAAAAAGGAGAAAACAGGTATTCATGCACTTTCTCCGTGTTCTCACTGTAATGCCAGACGTGGGCTTTTCGCTGCTCTGCCCAGGCCAGGGTTAATTGTTCCAGGGAACGCAGGTAAACCGGGTCATGCCTCTGGGCAGCCTCGTCCATCACATCCGCAGATTCCAGGATGTGGCGGCTTATGCGCTTGGCCCAGCGCTGCATTGCAACCCCTAATTTGCGTAATGCGGAAGCCGCGTGCGGGTTCTGGCGGTCCATGCGGGTGGCCAACAGCCGTGAAGCCAGATGCATAGCCAGGGCTTCATGCAGGTTTAGACGCACATTGATCAAATCGGCGGTGCGGTCGATTTTCCAGCGCCCGTCGAATTCGATGTAAATGTGTTTCGGAATGTCTGCCACATAACGGTTGATGGTGGAACGATCCACTTTCAACCGGCGCGCGATCTCGGCTTGCGTCATCCCTTCCGGGTGGGCCAGCAGCAAGTTCTCGATCTGGATCAGTCGTTCTGCCTTGTTTTGTGCTCGGTTCATGAGACGCTCCTCAACAGCCTCGACATATTACCAGAATAGTACGATGTTGCTTCTGATTCTGCAACAACCCGTCAACTCGACCTGCGGAAGGGCCACAGCCCGCCCTTCTCGTCTTCGCTGACCAGGTATCCCCGCGCTTCCAGGGCGGGCAGGGCGCGCGTGACCTCGGACCGGTTCAGCCCGAGGGCGCGGGCCAGGAATCCGGGCCGCCTTCCGGGGTACTCCTCGATTTTGTGATAGATGCCTTCCAATCGTTCGGGGTTGGGGTGGCGTGCCATAACAGGACCTCCGTATCGTGGGTTTGAGACCACTTTACGGAGAGCATGTTGCGAGTACCGCAACATGCGGGCGAACAACGGGTGTTCGAGTCCTGGAGCCGGATCAGCCCAAGACCCCCTGCTTTCGAGGCGAACCCGGCTGGAGCCGTGACGGACATGGCGGGTGTGACGTGACAACGTGGCAAGCGTTTTCAAAGCAAACCGTAATTGGAGACTCCCGAAATTGGCGTGGAGGATTCCGCGGGAAATTCCAAAGACCGCTGTGGGATGGCAAGGCTGATCCAGGCTTCCCCTTGGGCCACCGGCTGTCCCCTTAGCCGGTGGCCCATTGGATGATTGCCTCTATGAGAGATATACCGTTTTGGGGGTGGTTTCTTTCAAAATTCCGAAAAATTGGCCGGCTCTCCCGTTTTTACCGGGAAAACCTTTGAAACACGAAAGAATACAAGGTCAACGACACTTGCACCTGCGCTGCAAGTGCAGGCGAGGAAAAACGCGTCCGGCAGTGCGCTATTTCGCCCTTCGAGAGCCTTCGCGTCACTGATATGAAAATAGGGCGCGGACTCCAACGTCTCCTGACGTTGGCGCCAAAGTCTGGAGACTTTGGACTCCT
>JBMOMP010000033.1:0-17839 GCA_049323115.1 Chloroflexota bacterium | reverse complement strand
ACAAGCCGTCATCGCAGCCAGCCGGCTATCCGGCTAGCGGCTATCAGTCGCTATCAGACTATCGGACTAGGAGACTACCATGTGTTTAGGCGTACCGGGAAAAATTGTCGAGATCGATGACAGCGGGGCGTTGAAAATGGCAAAAGTGGACTTTGGCGGGATTTTTCGCGAAGCCTGCCTGGAATACGTGCCGGAAGCCAAGGTGGGCGATTACTGTGTGATTCATGTGGGCTTTGCCATCAGCCTGTTGAGTGAGGAGGAGGCCATGGAAACGTTGGCCTTGCTCAAGGAAATTACGGACCTCGAAGAGGAAATTGGCCCCGAACTTGGGACTGCGCTGGCATGAAATACGTCGACGAGTACCGCGACGCCGCGCTGGTGAGGGGCGTCATCGAAGAGATTCGCCGCACCGTGACCCGACCGTGGACGCTGATGGAAATCTGCGGCGGGCAGACGCACGCCATCGTGCGGCATGGCATCGACCAATTGCTGCCGCCGGAGATCGAACTGGTGCACGGCCCTGGCTGCCCCGTCTGCGTGACGCCGCTGGAGTTGATCGACAAGGCGCTGGCTATTGCTGCGCGCCCGGAAGTGATCTTCTGCTCGTATGGCGACATGCTGCGTGTGCCAGGCTCAGGCCGCGACCTGTTCTCGGTCAAAGCGGGCGGCGGCGACGTGCGCGTGGTCTACTCGCCGCTGGACGCGGTCAAACTGGCGCAGAAATATCCCGAAAAGCAGGTGGTCTTCTTCGCCATCGGCTTCGAGACCACCGCCCCGCCCAACGTCATGAGCGTGATGCACGCCAAAAATCTCGGCTTGGACAACTTCAGCATCCTGGTTTCGCACGTGCGAGTGCCGCCGGCCATTGCGGCTATCCTGGGTTCGCCTGCCAACCGCGTGCAGGCCTTCCTGCTGGCGGGGCACGTCAACGCCGTGATGGGCTACCACGAATACCCGCCGCTGGCCGAAAAATTCCGGACCCCGATGGTCGTGACCGGCTTCGAGCCGCTCGACGTGGTGCAGGGCATCCTGCAAGCCGTCCAACTGCTCGAAGCGGGCAAAGTCGAGGTCGCCAACGCCTACGCGCGCGCCGTCACTTTCGATGGCAACCTGCCCGCCCAAAAAATGATCGAGGCCGTCTTCATGCCCTGCGACCGCAAATGGCGCGGCATTGGCATGATCCCGATGAGCGGCTGGCGCCTGCGGCCAGAGTTCGACGCCTTCGATGCCGAGAAACGCTTCGATGTGGAAACCATCACTGCCGACGAATCGCCGTTGTGCATCGCCGGCCAGATCCTGCAAGGCTTGAAGAAGCCGCACGATTGTTCCGCTTTTGGTAAAGAATGCACCCCCGAACATCCCCTGGGCGCGACCATGGTTTCGTCCGAGGGCGCTTGCGCCGCTTATTATCGTTATGGACGGGTAAAATAGCGAGATGACCCAAACCAACCGCAACCTCCTCATTGCCGTAGGACTGATCGCGTTCTGCGGCGTTTTGTTACTGGCGACTGCCTTATGGATAGGGACGCGCCTGACGGCGCCCGCTTCGGTCCCGACCCTCGACCTGCTGGCCACGCTGCAAGCCGCCACCCCGCTGACGGTTTATCCCGCCGCCTCCCCCGCGCCGACGGCCACTTCTGCTTTCGATTTCCCGCCCAGCGCGCCGACTGCCCTGGCAGTCCCATCTGTTTCTCCCAGCGACGGGCCAACCGGCAAGATCGTCTTCACCTGCCAGATCTACAAAGTACAGGCCAGCAACCAGGTCTGCATCATCAACGCGGACGGCACCGGTTTTCGCCGCTTGACAACGGATGACAGCCGCCAGCACTATTACCCTTCCTTGTCCCCGGATGGGAATAGCGTTGTCTATGCTGCCTTCCGTGAAGAAAACATCTATGAACTTTACGAAATGGATCTGGCGACCGGCGCTGTCAAGCAGTTGACCAAGAAGTTGGGCGTGTTGAATGCGCCCGAAATCTCCCCAGACGGGCAATACATTACCTTTATGCGCTGGACCTCCAACCCGGACAAGTACCAGATCATGGTCATGGAGCGGGACGGGGACAACCCGAACAACATCCCCAAGATCACCGGCTGGGATCCGACCTGGTCGCCGAATGGGAAATCCATCCTGTTTGCCTCCGATATGAAGGGCAGCACCCAATTGTATGTGGTCAAGGAAAACGGCAGCGGGCTGCATCAAGTGAGCAACCTGCCTGCCATACGCGGGCGCAGCGACTGGTCGCCGGACGGCGGGAGCATCGTCACCTATTCGGGCGAGCCCTGGGAGCGGGAAGTGTACCTGATGAACGCGGATGGCTCCAATGTGCGCCAACTGACCCCCAGCGGCGGAAACAGCCAGGGTCCCAGTTTCTCCCCAGATGGGGACTGGGTGGCCTTTACGGCCTATTTCGACCACCCCGGCGATATTCATGGCTGTGAAATCTACCTCATCCGCGCCGACGGCACAGACCTGCGCCGCTTGACGAATAACGACTACTGCGATTACCAGCCCCGCTGGGGGCCATAAACTTTAGGCTAATCGGGCACGCCCGCCGCCTTCACGTCTTTCAAATTCAATTGGAAACTTATGCGTCCATTGTACTCATTGGTCTCGTAGGTGAACATAATGTCCACGCGCGCGGGCAATTCCGGCTGGAGGTGACCGAGCCGGAAGCCGATGGCGTCATGCGTCATGCCGTGTTCATCTTCCAGGGTCAGTTTCAGGTGCTTGCCCTCTGCGCCGACGCTGCGCGACCCATTGACTTTGACGCCGCGCGCTACAAAGATGGCGTCCGGGTTGCCGTAGCCGGTGGGTTCCAGGTATTTGAGGTGGTTGAGCAGTTCCGGGCGCACGTCCTTGAGCGCCACCTCCGCGTCGGCGGTCAGGGTGGGGCGCAAATCCTGTTCGCTGAGTTGTTCCCTGGCGATGTTCTTCAGGCGTGAGACCAGTTCGTCCAGTTTGCTGTTTTCGACCGTGAAGCCGGCCGCAGCGGCGTGACCGCCGTGCCGCACCAGTAAATCCACGCACTGGTCGAGCGCGTCGGTGATGTGGAATTCGGGGATGGAGCGGCACGAGCCGCGCGTGGTGTGCGCGTCGCGGTGGGCGACGATGGAGGGGCGGTAGTAGGTCTCGGTCAGGCGCGAGGCGGCCAGTCCCACTACGCCGGGGTTGAAACTTTCGTGCGCGGCGAAGAGCAGCCAGGCATCCGGGTCTTCGGCCAGCGCCAGCGCCTCGGCCTGCGCCTGCATCTCGCGCGTCAGCCGCTGGCGTTCGCGGTTCTGGACGTCCAGTTGCTGGGCCAGTTGCCCGGCGCGGAAGACATCTTTCGTGGTCAACAGTTCGTAAGAGGCCAGCGCCGATTCCAACCGTCCGGAGGCGTTCAGGCGCGGCCCGAGCCGGAAGCCGATGTCAACCGCGTTGACCCTGGCGATCTGGATGTCGGATACGTTTGCCAGCGAGAACAATCCCTGGCGCTGCGTCTCGCGCATCCGGCGCAGTCCCTGGCGCACCAGGAAACGGTTTTCGCCCACCAGGGGGGCCAGGTCTGCCACCGTGCCGAGGGCTACCAGGTCGAGAAGATCAGCGCTTTGGAATTCTGAATTCTGGATTCTGGATTCTGAATTCAGCAGCGCCTCGGCCAGTTTGTACGCGATCCCAACGCCCGCCAGGTCTTTGTCGGGGTAGGCGTCGCCCGGCTGCTTGGGATTGATCACCGCCAGCGCGGGGGGCAGGATTCCCTCCGAGGGGTGGTGATGGTCGGTGATAACGAGATCCAGGCCAATCGTCCGGGCGTGATGCGCTTCGTCCGGCGAGCGGATGCCGCAGTCCACGCTGATGACCAGCCTTACGCCCTCACCCTTGAGCGCCTCCAGCGCCTCGTTGTTCAAGCCGTAGCCTTCGTCGAAGCGGTTGGGGATATAGCCGCGCACCCTCCCGCCCAGCGCGGTCAGCGTGTCCACCAGCAGGGCGGTGGCCGTCACGCCGTCCACGTCGTAGTCGCCGTAGATGGCAATCGGTTCCTTTTGCGCCAGCGCATAACGGATGCGCTCTATCGCCGCGCCCATGCCGGTCATCTGGAAAGGATCGGTGTCGAAACCGGGTTTCGCTTCCAGGAAGGTGCGCGCCTCGGTGTATGTTGCGTAACCGCGATTGAACAGGATCTGCCGCAGGATGGGCGGGAAGGCGGTCAGCGCAGACTCGGCTTCGCGCGTGAGCGGGGGCGGGATCAACCAACGTCGGGTATGAGTCATGGTTCCTTTGGGGTGATGCGGAAAAGTTGCGGTTCGACCTGCTCGACATGGTAATACATTTCCAGGCCGGGCATGTCCAGCGTGAAATAGATTGGGCGCGTTTCGATGTTGGCGTCGATATATGCCTTCATAGTTGTGCCGGGGGTGGGCGAACCCAGCGCCTGGTGCAGCGCGATGCCTGTGCGGCCCTCCAGGACGTGGGCGGTGTACACATAAGAATACAGGCGGTCCCAGTTGGCAAAGACGATGGCATTGTCTTCCACCTTCCCCAGGATGCGTAGCCCTTCCTTTACCGCGCGGTCGGGGTCGTGCGGGTAGATTTTTTCGGCCTGGATGAAGGTTGTCGTGCCTTCCTGGACGGCCAGGCGCAAATCCGCGCGCGCGTTCCATGCCGAGAGGACGAGCAGCGCCAGCCCCAACAGGTTGACCAGCACCCCGCTTCGCCCTGGGATTGGGGCCTGCTTCCGTTTCACCAGCCATTCCGCCCCGTCGAGCAGGGCGCTGGCCCCCATCCCCAGCCAGGCGTGCGCGATGACCGCCGCCGGGACGTAGAATTCCTGGTAGACCGAGAACTCGACCGAGATGGCAAACGACCAGATCAGGGCAAAGGCGATGAGCGCATACAGTCCTTCGCGCCAACGCCATTGATTTCCCTTGCGCAGCCCGAACAAGGCCAACCCTCCCAGCAGGATGCCGGCCGCCTGCCAGCGCGGAAATAAGTTGACATATTCCAGGATGCGCCGTTCGATCTCTTCCGGCGCGGCGCTGAAATAATACGTCCAGAAACTGCCGGTCGGGAAAATTTCCAACAGACGCTCCGTGGGGGAATCGAATTTCTCCGGCGTCAGGCCGAACACGTCCAGGTTGGTGCGGTAGGTGGTGTTATAGATGCTGGAAGGCGGATCGTTCGCGTCAAGGTACAGGAAGAAAGCCAGGGTCAAAGCCAGTCCCAGCAGCGCGCCCGCAGCCGCCCCGATCCACGCGGAGCGTTTGCGCGCCGTCAGCAGCAGATAGACCAGGACGGAAGCGCCTGTCATGATGACTGTGCTGTGAATGCCCAGGCTCAGTCCGCCCGCCAGCCCGGCCAGGAAGAGCCAGCCCCATTTGTCTGTGCGCCGCCATAGCAGGACAGACAGCCACACCAGCGACAGCATCCCCGCCGCCGGGCCGTACGATTCGGCCACGATGGCCCGCCGCCAGAAGAAGACGCTGGTCGCCATGGACAGCGAGGCCAGCAGCGCCGCCGTCCGCCAGCCGCCCATCAGCCGCGCGATCAGGTAGAGGTTGGCAACGGCCAATGCGCCGAAAAAGGCCGACATCAGATTAACGCGCCAGGCAATGTTCCCAAACGGCAGGGATGTGAACAATTTCCCGATCACGACCTGCGTCGGGTAACCGCTGGCGTGGGTCATACCCAGCGTGTACGAGAGCGTCTGGAACTCGGCCATATCCCCGTACAGTAGCGACGGCGCCAGGGTGCGGATGTACAGCGCCAGGCTCACAACGCCGGTTACGGCGGCAAGCAGAAAGTCGAGGCGGTGGAGGGGAAATAAGGGCTTTGAATGGTCTTTCATGGTGTAATACCAATGCTGTACCTGCAGATTTGTGGGCTGTCTACCATCAGTGGGGAATCTGTTGTATCGTTTGGGTTAGTTTGCTTATAAAAAAATCCAATACAAACAGAATCAGTATGTGCATACCTAATCGCAACATAATATTGTGAAAGATAGAATGCCGCGCAATCTCATACGCATCAGCGTTCCAGACTAGAACGGCTTGAGGATACGCCAAGAGAATTAGCGCTATGGGCATGAGCCAAATAGCCTTTTTCTCGTAAAAGGCGATGACCGAACAGGTTGCTGCTAGAATATTTGCTGCCAGGAATGCCAGAAATCCAAATCGCATTGGGAACAAAAATTCATCTATCCTTGTATCGCGGATGATTGGTCGAAATCGCGTTGCCGCGTAGTATCTTACATTGGGACTAAAGACCGTTTCAAAGTCATGAAAAACAGACTGTAAAGTATCGGCTTTATGGAACCATAAGAATCGGATGAACTCCTGCTTGCCGTGTTCGGCGGCCCAATTTTGGAGATCTTTCGGGTTCTCATCGATTGGCATTCCACGCGCCTCGAAATATGCACGGTATTGCGGATTTGGAAGAATTCTCATGCTGAGTGTATTGAGCAAGGGGCGATACCAACGCAGACTTGCCGAAGATAGTGTGTTGCCGATGAAAAATATAAAGAAAAAGATCGCACTGACGGTGAGGATGCGTTTCCACTGTTTTGTGCTCAATAAAAGGGTCAGTGTCATAAAACTCGCCATGAGAATGTAATAGGTAAAATCATCGCGTGCAAAAGCAAAGAACAGCGTTGCTGCGATAAGAGTAAACAATCGATAAGAACTCCATTTCGAAAGTAATAGCAAGGCAGATGTTGAAAATAAGGCTATCGTTGAAACCGCGATGGAACTTCCCAAGATGAGATAATCCCATAAGATAATCTCTGCGCTGAGGCTGAAACCAAGGACGACTAAGAAAGAAATGATCTTTAGGGGGTATGATTTTATGACGCTTAAAACCGCCAATCCCAAAGCGCTCCACGAAAATATCGAGAGCCAGAGTTGGAACTTCAATATTTCTTGGTAATCTGTTCCCACGATCTTGTATAACAAAGGGACAAGGGGTGGTCTCAAAGATATCCAGAAAGCCCTTGAGAGTATCGGTACGGAGACCAAATCCAAGAATTCATGTGTGTCGCCAAAATTTGCTCGAGGTTCACGAATGAATTGGCTATTCTCTATGCGAATCCATACATAAAAGGTCAAAATTGCTAGTAAAGAGATGATAAATAAAATTTTTACAACAGGAAATTTGTTGTGCATGAATTTTGTCCTCATGGCGGCGGAAAAGTCTCTCAAGTGATTTTATCCTGCATTGTATTTCTTTGGCTCATGGCAGTCCCTTGGAACGTTGAGATATCTTACTCCTTGCAGCGAAAGTATACCCGAAGGTAGAGCAAGTTGTGTACCTGGAACGAAAAACCGGGAAGCAAAACCTGCCTCCCGGTTCAATTCGATCTGGGCTCGTCTATCTTTACTTGCTTCTCAAGTATGCGTCAATGGCTTTGGCTGCTTTCCGTCCGCCGCGCATGGCGGTCACCACCAGGTCGGGTCCGGTCACGCAGTCGCCGGCCGAGAAGACGCCCTCGCGGCTGGTTTGGCCGGTTTCCTTGTCTGTGACTTTGACCAGGCCCCAGTTGTGTGTTTCCAGGTCCGGCGTGGTCTTGCCGAGAATGGGATCGGGCCAGTAGCCCAGCGCCAGGATAGCGGTATCGCAGGCGATGCTGAAGTTGGAGCCTTCGACCGGCACGGGGCGGCGGCGGCCTTTTTCGTCCGGTTCGCCCAGTTTCATTTCGATGCACTCCACAGCCGCCAGTTTGCCGTCTTCCCCGGCGATGAATTTTACCGGTTGGGTCAGGAAACGGTACTTAGCGCCCTCGTCCTTTGCCATTTTGCGGTCTTTCTTGCCGCCGGGCATTTCCTTTTCCGTGCGGCGGTACAGGCAGGTGACTTCCTCTGAGCCCAGCCGCAGGGCAGTGCGCAGGCAGTCGGAGGCGGTATCGCCGCCGCCGATGACCACCACGCGCTTGCCGACTTCGAGAGGGGCCTTCATGTTTGGCGGGAGCAGGCTCGGTTCCACATTGCCGCGGATGAGGAAATCTGTCGCTTCGTATACGCCGGGTAGGTCGGTGCCGGGCGTGTCTTCCATCTTGGCGTCGATTTCCGAACCAACGCCGATAAAGACTGCATCGAAGCCGTCTTTCTTCAATAAATCGTCAATGGTCTTGTCTTTGCCGATGTAGATGTTGGGAAAGAACTTGACCCCAGCGCGTTCGAACTCCTCCCACTTCTCAGTCCATACATCTTTGGGGAGTTTGAAATTCGGGATGCCGTAAACCAGCAAGCCGCCGGGCGCAGGCTTGGATTCAAAAATGGCGACTTCATGCCCCATCTGGAGCAACTGGTCTGCGCAGCCCAAGCCGGCCGGTCCTGCGCCAATGACGGCCACTTTTTTGCCGGTGGGCATGCCGAGCGGGATGATGCGCCCTTCGGTGCGGCGCTTGTAATCCAGTGCAAAGGTTTCCAGTTCGCCGCACAGCACAGGTTCGTGGTGTTTGTTGAGCACGCACGAGCCCTGGCACAGCGCCTCGTGCGGACAGACTCGCCCGCAGATTTCGGGCAGGGAACTGGTCTGGTGATACAGGTCCGCTGCATCTACGAAGCGGCCCTGTTCGATCAACCACATCGCGGAGGGGATGTCATTGTTTACCGGGCAGGCCACCATGCAAGGCGCCGGGTCCGGGCAGTGGATGCAGCGCGCAGCCTGGACCATAGCACGTTCAGGAGTGAATTCGATCACAACGTCGTCGAAGTCACAGGTGCGGATTTCAGGTGCACGCAAATCGAGATCAAAGAAGGGCCTGTTGACGCGTTCTTTTCGGTCAATGGCAAGGAATTCGCTCGGTACGGCCTGCATAACGATTCTCCAAGAGTTCTCATTGATAAAGTGTGGTGATAATACCTAATCTTGAAAGAGACAGGCAGACCAGGATGTCACCAAAGCGGGCGACAAGTGTCACGTTTCGTATATGTAAGATTTCTGTTTTAAATATGCGTCGTATCGCAGAATTTTTTCCAGAGTAAGGTAAAATCAGGGCTTGGCGGGGTTGCCCCGCGGAGGATATGTTTATGCTAGATTTCATCAAAAGGAAGAAGAAGATCGTCATCCCTGTGGCGGTTGCCCTGGTATTGCTTGTCCTGTTCCTGGTGTTTCGCCCTCGTTCAGGTGACCCGGCGGCGCAGTTCCAGACCGCCCCTGTCGAGCGTGGGGACCTGACGGCAACGGTGGGCGCGACCGGCACCGTGCGTGCGCGCCAGAGTGCCACACTGGCTTGGCAAACTTCTGGCACGGTGGAAGAAGTGAATGTTCAGGTGGGGGATACGGTAAAGGCTGGCGATGTGCTGGCTTCTCTCTCGAAAACCTCGCTTCCGCAAACGATCATCCTGGCGGAAGCGGAACTGGTCTCGGCGCAGCGCGACCTGGACGATCTGAAAGAATCGGATACAGCCCGCGCGCAAGCCTGGATCGCCTTGCGGAACGCCAGGGAGGCTTTCGAAAAAGCCTATGATTACCGCGAGGCTTTGAATTACCCGGTGGAGAGGACCGAGGTGCACATGGTCACTGAGGTCGTCAATGGCGTCCCCGTCCAAGTGCCAAAGACCAAATCTTACAAAAGCAAGGCCACTCCTAAAGAGATCGAAAAAGCGGATGCCGACCTGGCCTTGAAACAAGCCCAGTACGAGGACGCCAAACGCGCTTACGAGCGGGTGGAAAACGGCCCTAACGCAGATGACCTGGACGCCGCCCAGGCGCGCGTGGATGCCGCCCAGGCGACGCTCAACCTGGCGCATCTGACCGCCCCCTTTGCTGGCACCGTTACCGAGGCGTTGCCTCTCCCCGGCGACCAGGTATCCACCGGCGCACTCGCCTTCCGTGTAGACGATCTGCGCAGCCTGTTGGTGGACGTGGAACTCTCGGAAGTAGACATCAACAGCGTGACGGTCGGGCAAACAGTATCGTTGACCTTCGATGCGATCCTGGGCAAAGAATACCAGGGCAAGGTGACCAAGGTCGCCCAAGCCGGTACGGTCGTTAGCGGGGTCGTGAATTTTACGGTCACTGTGGAGTTGACCGACCCCGATGAACTGGTCAAACCCGGCATGACGGCGGCGGTCAATATTGTGGTGAAAGAGATCAAAGATGCAGTGCTGGTGCCGAACCGCGCCGTCCGGCTGGTGGATGGCGACCGGGTGGTCTTTGTCATGGGCGAAGACGGCAAGCCCCAGAAAGTGGAAATCCGCTTAGGCGCCTCGTCCGACACGATGAGCGTCGTTGTGGGCGGCGACTTGAAAGAAGGCGACCTGATTCTCTTGAACCCGACAGCCGATTTGACGGGCAGCGGGCCGCCGTTCGCGCGCTAATTTGTATCGCCAGGCTTGGCCTGGCAAGGCCGACCATACCACTTCGTACCATTTCATGGCACAAGTGGCACAGGCAGGTCGGAGGTACATTTGTTGCTATGGACAATGTAATCGAAGTACACGACATCACCAAAGTCTACAAGATGGGCGAGGTCGAGGTCCACGCCTTACGCGGCGTCTCGTTTATGATCGAGCGCGGCGAGGTGATAGCCATCATGGGGCCTTCCGGCTCTGGGAAATCCACCTTGATGAATATGATCGGCTGCTTGGATCGGCCTACGGCTGGCGAATATTACCTGGATGGCGAACTGGTCTCCAGCCTGACGGACGACCAGTTGGCAATTATCCGCAACCGCAAGGTGGGGTTCGTCTTCCAGAGTTTCAACCTGCTCTCGCGCGTCTCGTCGCTGGCGAACGTGGAATTGCCCCTACGCTATGCCGGCGTGACCAGCGGGCGGCGCGACCTGGCCCGGCAGGCCCTGGAAGCGGTGGGCCTGGGCGACCGCGTCAACCACCGACCGACGGAACTTTCCGGCGGCCAGCAACAGCGGGTGGCAGTGGCGCGCGCCATCATCAACAATCCCTCCATCATCATGGCCGATGAGCCGACCGGCAACCTGGACTCCAAAGTAGGCCAGGAGATCATGGACTTGCTCCTGTCGCTCAACCGGGAGCGCGGCACGACGTTGATCATTGTGACGCACGATCCCAAGATCGCGGCGCAGACCGGGCGCGTGATCCGTTTGCAGGATGGGCTGCTCGATCTGGAAGGGGAAGCGACGGCAGCCGGAGGCAGGAAGAAAGCCGGGAAACGGAGGCAGGACAAGGCTGGAAAAGAGGCGGGCAAGTCCAGGAAGGAGAAGGAATGAACCTGGCTCAATCCATCCTGGAAGCATTGGAGAGCCTGAACGGCAACAAGTTGCGTTCAGGGTTGACCGTGTTGGGCATTGTCATCGGCGTGGCGGCGGTGATTGCCATGCTGTCGATTGGGCGGGGGGCAGAAGCGTCCATCACGGGTTCGATTAGCGGCATTGGCACTAACTTGTTGTTCGTCTTCAGCGGCGGTTTCGAGGATACCATCCGCAACCCCAGACCGCTGACGTTGGGCGATGCGCAGGCTATTGCCGACCCGTTCCAGGCGCCTTCGGTGGTGGTGGTGGCGCCGGCGTTATCGGGCGGCGCGGAGGTGGCGTTTGGCGGGGAACGTACGACGACCGAGGTGGTTGGGGCCACGCCTGAATATTTTGCTGTCAGGAATTATCAGGTGACCGAGGGGGAAATCCTCAGTGAGGAGCATCTCCTGGGGCGCGCTTCGGTGGTGTTGATCGGGCCGGATGTGGCCGATAAGTTGTTCGGCCATCGGGATGGAATTACCGGCGAGACGGTGCGCATCGAGGGGCAGCCGTTCCGCGTGCTGGGGGTGCTGGAATCGAAGGGCGGCGGTACCTTTGGGAGTCAGGATAACCTGGTGATCGTGCCGTTCAGCACGGCGCAAACGCGCTTGATCCGCCGTGTTACGTCCGACCGGGTGGACATCATCCTGGCGCAGGCGGTGGACGCCGAGTCGGTGGACAGCGCCATTGACGAGATTTCGCAGATCCTGCGCACCCGTCATCGCACTGCCGTCGGCGAGGACGACTTCACCATTTTCACCCAGCGCGACCTGCTGACGACCTTCGAGTCGATCACGGGCATCCTGACCATTTTCTTGGGCGGGATTGCGGGCATTTCCTTGCTGGTGGGCGGCATCGGGATCATGAATATCATGCTGGTCTCCGTGACCGAGCGCACGCGCGAGATCGGGTTGCGCAAGGCGCTGGGGGCGCGCAAGCGCGACATCCTGATCCAGTTCTTGACCGAGTCTTCCCTGCTCAGTCTGTTCGGCGGGATCATCGGCATTTTGTTTGGCTGGTTCATTGCCTATATCGTCGGGCAAATTGCGGCTGCTACTAATACCGATTTCACTCCGGTCGTCAGCGCGGACGCCATCTTGCTGGCGACTTTGTTCTCAGCGGCAGTGGGCTTGTTCTTCGGTATCTATCCTGCCAGCCGGGCGGCGAACCTGGAGCCAGTGGAGGCGCTGCGGTACGAGTAGGGCGGGCGCGACCGCCAGGCCTCCATCAGGTTGCGCGACTCGAACGCAGCGCGGAAGAAATCGGGCATGGGGTAGCGGTGGCATGGGGTTATTTCTGTGCAAAAGTGTCGATTAACAGTTTCATGCTCCCGCCCGCGGAATACAGGATCGGGCAGGTGCAACCGCGCTTGACGTACTCATTGACTTTGGCGCGCGCTTCGTCGGGCGTGCCGGAGGCCGTGATCTTGTAAACCAACTCAGTTGGGACGAGGTGCTTGGCCCTTTCGATCTGCTCCTTGGTGGCCGGCCAGCCCAAGATGGACTGGATTTCCGCGATCACATCCTCGGATACGCCGGATGATTCGGCAATGTGCGGTTGCTGCGCCAGGTACTGGCACAGCAGCGCTTTCGATGCGTCGATGGCCTTGTCGTGCTCCTCGTCCACCGAGCAGACGATCAGTTGCGGGCGGTCGAGGTCTTCCAGTTTCCGTCCGGCTTTCCTGGCGCCCTTGTCCAGCAGTTCCAGCGTCCGGTTGTTCTGTTCGGGCGGGGCGCAGTAGTTCAGCACAGCGCCGTCGGCGATCTCGCCGGTCAGTTCCATCATCTTTTCGCCGGTTGCGCCGATCATGATCGGAACGTTGCGCGGCTTGCGGCGCCCATGTACTACATCCAGTTCGATCTCGTTGACGTGGATGAAATCGCCGTGGAAGGTGACCCGCTCCATGTTGAGCAGGCGGCGCAGCACTTCGACCGTCTCGCGCATGGCGGTCAGGGGCTTGGTGCGTTTGATGCCGACGTTGCCCGCCAGCGGATCCCACCAGGCGCCGATTCCGCAAATGACGCGGTTGGGCGCCAGGTCATCCAGCGTCAGGAAGGTGGCGGCCAGCAATCCGATATTGCGCGTCCAGTTGTTGATGACGCCCGAACCGACTTTCAGTTGGTTCGTCACCGCCGCGTAGGCGGCCATCGGCACTACGGCGTCGCGCACCAGGCGCGATTCGGCCTGCCAGACCGCTTCGAAGCCGCGCGATTCTGCGTAGCGGACGCAATCCAGGCCGTCGCGTAAATCATGCGAGTCTTGCAAATATAGAGCAATGCGTTCCATTTTCACCGTCCATGTTCAGGTTATGTGGTGAAATTGTATCATGTTAGGGCGAATAGGGGTGATATAAAACCTTCCTGATTTGCAGGAAGGTTTTATAAAAGTTCACTTCGAGTAATGATACCGGCAGGCGATAATGACAAGTTCGATTTTTGTAACCCCATAAACCAGGCGATGTTCGCCGTCAATCCGTCGCGAGCAGTAGCCTGATAAGTCTGCTTTCAACGGTTCTTGTGCTCGGATGTATACCCTGCCCTTGCTTCCGCAATAGATTTGTGGAGATGTTCCGCGTTGGCAGGATTCGAGAGAAGATAGGCTGTTTCTTTCCAGGCGTTGAATTCATCCAAGGAAAGCAAAACGATTTGCTGGCCTGAATCCGTCGCGATTAGCGTTGGTTCCGCATCGGAAAAGATTTTCTGAATTAGCGAGTCGAGGTTCTTCTTTGCCTCGTTAACTGTAACAACATTCACGGTTCGCCTCTTTTGTTCGTTCAATCGTCAGGTTGGATTATACCCTGAACAAAGTTATCCGAGCGACGCCTGGATGTTGTCGCCTCTCGCCTACACTGAACGGAAGTTGAAGTGTCCGTATTTCTGGAACGAGAGGCGACTTGTCGTTTACATTGCTTGTAAACGTTCCCACATCTTCGGCGCCAGTTCGCGCGAGCGGGCCGCGATGCGTTCTTCGTCGAGCGAGAGCACCTGCTTGCCCTGCATCAGGATTTTTCCCTTGCAGACGGTGGTGTCGACGGTGGCATCCACCAGCCCGAAGATCAGGTGGCCGAGGAAGTTGGCTTCGCTCAACGGCGTTGGCGGGCGGTAGTCCAAGATAGCCATGTCGGCGGGACGACCCTCGGCCAGTTCGCCCACGCGGATCCCGAACTGGCGCGCGACGATCTCGGCATTGTTTTGCAGCAACAACTGCGGCGCCTCCAGGAAGGCCACACGCGGGTCGCGGTTGGACAGGCGGTGCAGCAGGTAGGCGGTGCGCATTTGCACCAGCATATCCGAGTTCATCCCGTCCGTTCCCAGCCCGACCAGGATGCCCTTCTTGAGCATCTGGAGCAGCGGGGTGACGCCCACAGCATTGTTCATGTTCGACTCGGGGTTGTGGACGACAATGGTCTTGGTCGCCGCCAGGACCTCCATCTCGGACTCGTCCACGTGGACGCAATGCACGAAAATGGATTTTTCGCCGCTGACGCCCAATTTGTCCAGCCGCACGACGGTAGGAACGCCGTATTTCTGGAGCGAGTCCTCCCTGTCAGCGGCGTCTTCCGCCACGTGGATGTGGCAGCCCACCCCGGCGTCGGATGCGATGCCCACGCAGGTCTCGACGGTCTCATCGGAGACGGTGAAGGAAGCGTGCAGCCCCATCATGGCCGCGATCTGCCCGTCGCCTTTGCCGGTCTTCTTGATGAAGCGTTCGTTCTCCGCGATCCCGCCGCCTGCCAGGTTGCGGTCCGAGACCTCGTAGCATAGCGAGGCGCGGATGCCCGCCCGCCGGACGGCGGCTTCGATCAGGTCGAGCGAGCCGTCGCGCATGGAGGGCGAGGCGTGGTGGTCGATGACGGTGGTGACGCCGTTGTGCAGGCACTCGATGAGCGGCACTTCGGCGGACAGGGCGATGTCCTCTTCGGCCAGCGCGCGGTCCACCTTCCACCACAGCCGTTCGAGCACCTGGACGAAATTGGAGGCCGGTTCGCCCGGGATGGACATTCCGCGCGCCATGGTGGAATAGAAATGATGGTGCGCGCAGATGAAACCCGGCAGGACGATCTTGCCGGAACAATCCACTGCTTCGGCTTCGGGGAAACGCGCCTTCATCTTGGCCGATTCGCCGACCGCGACGATCACCTCCCCGTCGGTGACGACCGAGCCGTTCCACAGCACCCGGTTGTTGCTACCCAATGTTACAACGATACCATTTTCAAAGCGCGTGGTCATGTTCTGCTCCTTTCATGCTCTCGAAATGTTTAGTGCTCTACCAACACGGCCAGTTCCTCGGCGCTGCGAGTCCTCATGGTAATTGCGCCGGTATAGCACTTCTGGGCGCATATCGAACAGCCAATGCACTTGGCCGGGTCCGTATGCGGCAATCCCTTCTCGTCGAGTTGGATGGCCAGGTACGGGCAGCGGGCGCAGTTGCCGCAAGAGACGCACAGGTCATAGTCGAAGGTCGAAATCTTCTTGACCGGCGAAAGCGCCATAAAGTCGGTGATCGGGTGCGGCTGGGCGATGCCGATCAACTCGCGGACAGACTGGATGCCCCGTTCCTGCATCAGGAAGGCCGTCCCCGATTCGAGTTCTTGGATGATGCCGACGCCGTGCTTCATGGCTATGGTGCAGAACTGGACGGTCTTGACGCCCAGCGCCAGGAAGTCCATGGCGGCTTTGTAGTGCATCGGGCCGCCGTTGCCGGAGATTTCGATCCCTTCGGGAACGGCATTGGCCAGCGTCAGGTAAGAGATCGGCGTTACACCCTCGCCGCTCATGCCGACGATGACGCCCTCTTCCCACCTGCGCCCGGCCGCCGGGCGGAAGGCCAGCGTGGGGAAGGAGTTTGCCAGCGTGATCCCGGCCTTCTTGTTGGGGTATTTGTCCAGCACCTGCCGGATAGCGCGCAGGATCGGCACAATCGAGGTCACGGCTGCCGTCAGTTTGAATAGTTTCGGGACATCCGGGTCGCCAATCTCCATGATCCAGCCGATGATCTTGGCGGTCAGCGCCGCATTTTGCGAGACGATGTCGCCCTCGGTGCCGTCGCCGCCCTGCGGGCAGGACAGCGAATACTCGATGCCCATCGCGCCGGCCGCTTCCAGTTTACGGGTGTTCGACTGCCAGCCAGCCATGTCGCTTTCGTCGTGCCCGCTCACCGGGCCGCCGGTGGAGCCGACCGTCAACCGGTCCGGCCACTGCTTGACCAGCGCCTCGATCTCCCGGCAGACGCGGTCGAGCGGGTGCCCCGACACGTTGTCGGAATTGGCGTAGGTGGTGGGGCTGAACGAGAACATGTACTCGGACGGGATGTGGATGGGGACGTTGTCGAAGGCGGTCTTCAGGATGCCGCCGGCCCAGCCCGCCCTATATGCCTTATTCATCTGCTCCAGGCCATCGGTGACGGGCGAAGCGGACAGCAGGTACGGCGAGCGGATCGGGCGTCCGAAGAAATCGGCCTCCAGCGACACCGGGACCCGGTTGTAACCGGGCAGGGCGTAATACGATTTGGCGGGCTTTTCAATGACCGGCTTGGGCTGCCTGGTCAGCCAGGCATCGATTTCGAGCGCGGCGTTCTTGCCGGAGGCGACCGCCTGCACAACGGTTGTCGGACCGGTCAGTATGTCCCCGGCGTAGAACAGGCCCTCGGCCTGTTCGCGCGCCAGCGTGGGGCGCATCCCGATGGCGATCACGACGTGCGCGAAACCGGCCCTCATCCCCTCTGTCCCGCTCACATCGCGGACGTTGGCCGGGCTGAACGCCTGTCCGTCAGGGAGATGCACCTTCATGGTTTCGATGCCCGAGATGCCCTGGTCGGTTGCAAAGATGCGCGTCACGCGGATGCGCCCGCTGACTTCGATGTCGAAGTCCAGCAATTCCTGGCGTTCCCTGGCGGTCAGCGGCATTTCCGCAAGTTTCTCCAGCATGAACATCTCGACCCGCTCCGCGCCGCGCGCCCTGGCCGTGACGGCGCAATCCAGCGCCGTTGCCCCGCCGCCGATGACGGCCACGCTCCCGCGGAAGTTGTATGCCTGCGGGTTGGTGAGTAGGTCCACCATCTTGATGGCCAGGTCTTCGTTTTCGATGCCGAGCTCGATTGGCTTCCACAGGCCGGCCGTCACGCAGACGGCGTTATACCCCTGCGCCAGCAGTTCCCTTGGATTCTCGATCTTCGTCCCTGTCTTGGCTGTGATCTGTCCCAGCGAAAGCGCGAATTCGATATCCGTCTTCACTGCCTGCTTGTCCAGGCGGTGATCGGGGATCAGGTTCATCATGCCGCCCAGTTGGTCGCGGCTCTCGAAGATGTCGACCGCGTAACCCATCTGCGCCAGCGCCGCAGCAGCCCCAAGTCCCGCCGGACCGCCGCCAACCACCGCCACTTTCATCCCGTTTGCCTTGGGGGTGGAAAATTTCGGGATTCCGCCAAGCCGTTTTGCCATCTCTACGACCGTGGCCTGTACTTTGGGGATGTTGATCGCGCCATCGAAATGTTTGCGCGTACAGGCCGCCATGCACAGCGTATCCGGGCACACCAGACCGCAGACCCCGCCCAATGGGTTGTTGCGCATTACTTCGCCCGCGGAACGTTTTATATCTGAAGGTTGTCCAACCCGCGCCGCCATGATAAAGTCGAATGGCGAACAATTG